>NZ_JTJB01000003.1 GCF_000794385.1 Thermus sp. 2.9 | reverse complement strand
TCCCCAGCAAGCGGGTCTACTTCCACGGCCTCAAGCTCCACCTCCTGGTGGACGACGGGAAGTTCGTCCACGAGGTGAACCTGACCCCGGGGAGCTTCCACGACCTCGCTTCGCTTCTCCTCCTTCCCCTGGACCTTCCCGAGGGGGCGGAGCTCTACCTGGACCGGGGGTACGAGAGCCATCTGTACGAGGACCTCCTCCGGGAGGCCCAGGAGGTTGTTCCCATGGTCATCCGCAGGAGGAACAGCCGGCGGTATCTCCCTTGGATGCAGTACCTGGCCATCGTGGGGCGGAGGGTGGTGGAGACGGTGGGGAGCATGCTCCATCACCTCTTCCCCAGGCGCATCCACGCCGTGACCCAGGAGGGTTTCGTCATCAAAGTTCTCACCTTCGTCCTGGCCCATAACATCAGTCTCCTGACCCAGAAGATGGCTGGGTAGCAACTTGGGTTAGGTGTACTCCCCGGGCTGGGTGAAGGTGATGCGGTACCGCTCCCCATGACCCAGCTTGGGGGTAACAAAGGGCTCGGGCCCTTGAACGTTGATCACCACGGCGTCGTGCCGTCCCGTGCGTTCCCCCTCCAAGAGGTCAAAGACGTCCTCGTTGACGAACTCCACCGTGGTACCCACAGGGATTTCCAGGATCTTGGGATAGAAGGAGTTGCCCACCATCTGCACCCGGACAGGCAAGGGCTCCAGGGCCTTGGCGCCCACCGCCACGGGCTGGGCCAAGGCGGGGTCCAGGGGCACGCGCACCGTGTGCTCGTGGTCAGGCGTTCCCAGGCCATAGGGGTCCAGCACTCGCTTAGCGTCCGCAGGGATGGCGGTGAGAGCCTTGGGTCCTTCCGCCCGTACCTCACCTATCCGAGGAGCGTCCTTCTTGGCCCGAAGTATCCCCAAGGCTCCCTTAATGGCGGTATTGAACACGTGGGTTACCAGGGCGTAGTCCCCTTCCACCGGGGGCACCCGCCACTCAATAACCCAGGAGTCCGAAGGGCCTGCCAACACGGTCTGGCTGCCTTTCATGACGTTGTCCGGGTTTCCCTGGTAGTAGATGTACTCCCAAATGCCCCCCACCACGTGGAAGGTGCTGGTGAGGCTGGGACCGGCGTTAAGGAAGTAGATGCGCACGTAGTCGCCCGGCCGCACGGGAATGGGCTCATTGACGTAACGGAAGTTGTATCCGTTGAAGACCACGTAGGTGGCTTTGCCATCAAAGAAGTCCCTCCCCGAAGCGTACCACTCGCTCTGGACGATGTAGAGCTTGAGGTCGGGCGGGCGCTTAAGCTCAGCCTCGAGGCGGTACTTCTTTTTCGGCTCCACCACGATCATGCCGTGCTGTCCGCCCATGGTATGGGCCATAATCCCATGCCCCCCGGGGGCGCAGTGGTACATGAAGACGCCCGGGAAGTCGGCGGTGAAACGGAAGACCCGCTCCTCCCCCGGCTGGACGTTGCCCAGGAACTTGGACGTCTGGGTGTTGGCCGCGTGGATAGATAGTCCGTGGGTTACGCTATCCGCGTTCCTCAGAACGATCTCCACCGTGTCGCCTTCCTCCACCACCAGCATGGGCCCCGGGCTCGTGCCGTCAAAGGAGAACCCCTTTACGTAAACCCCCTCGTCCACGGGGAAGACGCTGCTTTGCGCCGTAAGCTCAAAGCGCTTGACCGCCGCTAGGGCCGGCACCCCCAGGGCCACCGCCGCCATCAGTAGGAACCTTGCACCTTTCATCGCTCACCTCCGGCAGGTCCTAACTCGGACCTCTCCATCCACGTTTTAGCACCTACCCCCAAGGACAGGTGTCCTTGTGACAGATGTCCCAAGCCACAGCCCTGAGACAGGGCAACCCCTCGGTGTAACCCAAGTCAAAACCCAATGGTCAGGCTAAACTTTTGTCCAGGTGCCGGAGGTGCTAGAGCTGCTTTCCCTTTAGGGAACCACCGAAAAGGTGCTACAGCAGCGGCACGCCTCTCGTACACAGGGCCTTAAACAAACCCTTGGCACGACAAGGGCTCCCCGGATTAATCCGGGGAGCCCTTGTACCGAAGCTTAATGGGTGTACTCCCGTTCGTGGAAGGTGGTTACCACCCACCACATCCCTTGGGGCACGAACAGGTAGACCAAGGAGCTGAAGGCGATTAGATACTTCCAGAAGGGATCCAGGTGGGGCGGGACAATCATGCCCAAAGCGCCCATGGCTTGCAACACAGCAAAAATGTAGGAAAAGGCCACCAGCGAAGGCCTTCCCAGCATCCGCCCCAGGGCGTAGAACATGGCGTAGAACCCCGCAGCCGACACCATGAGCATCCCGGAAAGCATGAGGTTCCGCACCGCCTCGCTAGTCATGGGCCCCCACCCCCTTGGCCTGAGCAGCCCGTCCCTTTCCAATGGTGGCGAGGTCCCAAAGGAGGACCAGGTAGCTCACCAAGAAGAAAACCCCGAAGACAAAGCGCCAAACCATGCCGTTTTGGAACCAGGGATGGGTCTGGGCTTCAATGTAGGCTTGCCAAGTGCTTCCGCCAATAGCCCGTTCCACCATGGTCTGGGTGAAACCCGCCACGGTCATGGCTGCGGACATGCCAAAGATGCTCACCACCATTAGCACAAAAGCCCACTTCCAAAGCTTGGAGTCAAAACGAGGCCAGTCGGCTCGGCGCACCTGGTGAAGAGCCATGTAGATCACGGTCAAGATGGCTGTCACATAGGCCCCGAAGAAGGCCAGGTGGCCGTGGGCCGGGGCCAGCTGGGTGCCATGGGAGTAGAGATTGATCTGGGGGAGTGTCTGCATGAAACCCCAGACCCCAGCCCCGATAAAGTTTCCGAAGGCTTGAGCGATCGCCCAGAAGAGGGCGGGCTGGTTTACCGTTTGCATGCGGTGCATCCCGGCATCGTAAACAGCGTGGACCACCATGGCCACCAAAGGTATGGGCTCGAGGGCGCTGAAGAAGCCCCCTAGGCCCAGCCAGTACTCGGGCGTGCCGATCCAGAAGTAGTGGTGGCCGAGGCCGAGGATACCGGTGCCGAAGACAAGGGCCACCTCCAGATAGAGCCAGGTTTCCACAATGCGCCGGGGCGTCCCCAAGAGATGCATCAGGGCCATGGCCATGATGGAGCCCACCAAAACCTCCCAGGTAGCCTCCACCCAAAGGTGCACCACCCACCACCAGAAGTACTGGTCCATGGAAATGTTTGGGGTATAGTGCATGCCGGCTGTGTAAAGCCCCGCCAAGGCCACTAGGTCAAACATCAGGACCGCCACTACACCCGTGATCCGCTTCGCTTTCAGCGCCGTGGCTACCACGTTGTAGAGGAAGATGGCCATCACCGCCACGATGCCAAGATCGGCCCAGCGCGGGGCTTCTATGTATTCCCGCCCCTCGGTGATGAACCACAGGGTAAAGGCATTGCCCGGCCCGTACTGCACCAGGAGGTAGACCAGGACCACCACGCCCACCGCGGCCACGAGGGTAAAGAAGGCAAAGCGTGCCAGCCGGATGCCTACCACTTCCCGGCCCAGCTCCAGGGGCAAGAACCAATAGACCCCACCCATGAAGCCTAGAAGAAGCCAGACAATCATGGCGTTGATGTGGAGCATCCGGTTGGTCATGAAGTTGAGCTTCCCGTAGAGGAAACCGGGGTCTAAATACTGCCACGCAGCCAAAAGGCCAAAAAGGATCTGGGCTCCGAAAAGGGCCAGGGCTACCCAGAAGTACAAGAGGGCCAGCTTTTGCGACTCGTAAAGCTTACCCTTGGGCATAACCTCTGTCATCCTTCTCCTCCCTTACTGCACCCCTGCGAAACGGTCAGGGAAGCCGTTGGTGTCTATCGCCGACATCCACTTCAGGAAGGCCACCAAAGCGCGCGCCTCCTCTTCACTGAGATGGAGGTTAGGCATCCGCCGAGCAAAGGTGGGGTAGCGGTCCGGATGCTGCAGCCACTCGGCCATGGCCTCCTCCTTGGTAGCCTTACCGGTCATGGACATCACCATGTTCTCCCATTTGGGATCAAGCCAAGCTCGGGTCAGGTCCGGAGCGAAGTAGGCCCCATTACCGAGAAGGGTATGGCAGTCCATGCAGTTGCGGCTCTGCAGGGTCAGCTTGCCCTTGTTCACCAGGGCGTAGGCCTCCTCCTCGCTCCACGTCCTTCCAAAAAACCCCACCTCGTCACCGATCACTGGGATGTCCCGGTGCTTTTCGTAGTCCCGCTTAAGCCCGATTGCCTTGTTTATCACCGTGTAAGCGGGGACTCTAGCTGAGCCTTCCCGGATCTGGTTTAGGGAATCAATCGTCAGGTAAACGAGGATCCCCGTCATGATTAAGGCGCTAACCCAGGCCGCATTCCGCCAGAAACGGGGCTCCAGCCATCCCGAACCCCGGGACAGCCAAAGGGTGAGGATCGCCGTAGCGAAGAGGGCCCCGATGGTGGTCTCTATCCAACCGATCTCCATATCCTAAACCCTCCTTTCACCTCCGACCTCTAAACTCGGACTTGAGAGGCCGGCTTTCCATGACTTAGGTCAAGGGCAAAAGTCCCAGAAAAGCGCCACATTCTAGGACCCACACTCACTTTGGACCCCTTAAGGGAACGCCCTCTCACCAGGGTTAAGCTAGTGCGGCGTACCATACGGGCATGCCCGTGCGCAGCCTTCTTCGGCGGGAAGAGTCCTATGCCCTGCACGCCCTCCTTCTTTTGGCGGAGGAACCAGGCCTCTCCGCGGTGGAGATCGCCCAAAAACTCAAAGCCCCCCCTGCCTTTATGGCCAAGGTGCTTTCCAAGCTGGCCAAGGCGGGGCTGGTGGAAAGCCGGATGGGACGCGCAGGAGGAGTGTGGCTCAAAGGTGCTCCTGAAGAGATCAGCCTCCTCAAGGTCATGGAGACCCTCTCCGGCCCCGTGGCCCTGGACCTCTGCGCCACCCTAAAACGCTGCCCCACCGAGGAACGGCGGGGGGTCTGCTACCTCAAGCCCAACCTGGTGCGCATGAACCTGGAAATCCGGAAAACCCTAGGGGGCCTCACCCTCAAAGACCTCCTTCCGGAAAAGGTTTGACCCAGGTCATGGCCCCACCTACCCTCAGCCCTCCAGGCTAAGGGCATGGAAGGGATCACCCTAACCACCCCAGTCAACGAGATCTTGCAACGTTACCCGGAAGCGGTACGGCTTTTGAGCGGGCTCGGTTTGGACACTTGCTGCGGCGGGGCTGAGCCCTTGGAGGAAGCGGCCAAGCAAGCCGGGCGGGACCCTAAAGAGGTCCTGCAGGCCCTGGCCGATTTCCTGGAGGAGGGCCAGCGGTGAACCTCTTGGAAAAGGCGCGTTATGGAGCGGTGCGGGGTGTGGAACTCCTGGCTGACCATCCCGAAGTGCGGCTCGTCCTCTTCAGCCTGAGGTCGGGTCAGGAAGTGAAGGGGGTGGGGGAGCCCCGGGTCCACCTCCTCTGTCTGGAGGGCGAGGGCATCCTGTGGGCTGGAGAAAAGGAGGTACACGCCACCCCCGGGGTCCTTCTTGCCGCAGCCCCGGGCGAGCCCCATGGAGCGCGGGCTGGCCAGGGGCAGTTTTTGGTGCTCGGCATCGTCACCCCCAGGCCATGATCCTAGCTAGCCGCCTGGCCCTCACGAGTGCCCTTCTTTGGTTTGTGGCCGCCACCTGGGTAGGGCTCTTCTTGGGGCTCGGCTTCCTGCCCTACACCTGGCGGCCCGCTCACGCCCACATGCAGCTTTTGGGCTTTGTGGGGCTCATGATCTACGGCGTGGCCTACCATGCCCTGCCCCGGTTCCGGGGGGTGGTCTTCCGGCGGCCTGGGCTCGCCCTCCTCCAGGTGGGCCTTGCCAACCTTGGGCTTGGGGGCATGGCCCTCTCCTGGGGGTTCGCCTGGGGTGCCGGGATCTGGGGCTTCTTCGCCGGGGTTTCCGCCTTGGCCGGGCTTCTTTTCGCCCTGTTGATGCTGGAGGTGCTATGGGGGTAAGGGACCTTTGCCCCGCCCTCCTTCCCCTACCCTGGAGGCGAGGATGCGTGGCATGAGCGTTCCCCTAAAGCAGGTGGCCCTGCCCACGGAGCACGGGGGCTGGGGCTTCACGTTGGAGCCGGTGCTCCTGGGCCTCCTCCTCTCCCCTGGGCCCCACACCCTGGGGCTTTTCCTCCTGGGCCTTTTCGGCTTTCTGGCGCGGCACCCCTTAAAGCTCGCCTACCAGGACCTGCGGAGGGGCAAGCGCTACCCCCGCACGGACCTGGCCTTAAAGGTGGGGGGCGCCTACCTCCTCCTGGCCCTTTTGGGCCTCCTCCTCACCGCCCTCACCGCCCAAGGCCCCTTCCTCCTACCCCTCCTCCTCGCCTTGCCCCTGGGGGCCTTCGTGGCCTGGGCCGACGCCCGGGGGAGGTCGCGGGACCTTTTCCCCGAGGTGGCCGCCGCCCTGTTTATGGCCGCCTTGGCCCCGGCGGGGGCGCTGGCGGGGGGCCTTGGGGCCCAGGTGGCCTGGGGAAGCTTCCTGGCCCTGGCCCTACGGGACCTGGCCGCCCTTTACTACGCCCGCACCCAGGTGCTAAGGGCCCGGGGCACCTTCCCTAAGCGCTACCCAGCCCTCCTCGCCCTTTTCTTATCGGCGTCTTTTGCCTTCCTCCTGGCGCAAAGAGGCCTTCTTCCCTTTGCCGTCTTCCTTGGGCTTCTCGCCCTCGCCCTTTACGGGGGCTACGCCCTCTTTCGCCCCCCAGTACCGGCTAGGGTCATCGGCTGGACGCAGATGGGCTTTGGCCTCCTCCTGGTCCTCCTCGCCGCCCTCGGATACACCTGGATGGGGCTTCCCACCGCCCTTCTTGGGGCGCCAAGCCTCCACCGCCTTTTGGGGTGGAGCCTGGTGGGGCTCGCCTTCGCGCTTAGCCTTTGGCTTGCCTTCCAGAAGGAGGTACCCCGGGCGGCCCGCTTCGCCCTGGGCCTTTACGACCTGAACGCCCTTTTGGGCCTCCTTTACCTGGCCCTGGGGGCCCAGCTTTCCCCGCACCCCCTCCTTGCCCTCCTCGGGGTGGTCCTGGCCCACGCCCTGCTCCGCCGGCCCCCTCCGTGGCCGGGGGTGGGGTTTTTCCTCCTGGGGCTCCTCCTCCTTTGGCACTAGGGTGGGCCCAAGCACCTTCTTTGCCCCAGGGGATGGCGGAAAATGGGGCTATGCGCAAAGCCTGGGGCCTACTCCTCTTACTGCCCCTCCTCCTCGCCCTCCTCAACCTTTCCCTTGGCCTCCTTAAACCGCCTAGGGCCTGGGCCGAGCCCATCCAGGCGCCCGCCGAGGCCCTCCAGGCCGTCTACCGGGAGGCCCACCCCGCCGCCCTGCGCATAGAAGGCCCCGAGGGAAGCCGGGGCACAGGCTTCTTCTACGCCCCGGGCCTCGTCCTCACCGCCTACCACGTGGTGGCGGAAGGCGGGCCCTACACCCTGGTCCTGGCCGACGGCAAGCGCGTGGCGGCGCGGCTTTTGGGCTTCGCCGAGCCCTTGGACCTGGCGGTGCTGGCCACGGAGGAAACCCCTGCCAAAACCCTTCCCCTGGAAACGGCAAGGCGGCCCCGGGTGGGGGAGGCCGTGGTCCACATCGGCAACGGCCGGGGCCAGTTCATCGCCCCCCGGTACGGGCGGGTGACCCGCCTCGAGGTGAGCCCTTCCCCCTTCCTCCCCCCGGGCCTCGTGGAGACCTCCCTCCCCCTCGCCCCCGGGGACTCGGGGGGGCCGGTCCTGGACGCAAGCGGGAAGGTCCTGGGGGTGGCGGTGGCCATCGGCCAGACGGAGGAGGGCTTCCGGAGCTTCTTCACCCCCCTCTTCGGCCGGAGGGAGGCCCTGGCCACCCTGGAGGCGGGTGGAAAGAGCTACTGGCCCTACCTGGGCCTCCGGGGGCCCAGGGCCTTGACCCCGGAGCTCGCCCAGCAGCTCGGGCTTCCCCCGGGCGGGGTGCTGGTGGGAGAGGTGGTGCCGGGCGGGGCCGCCCACCGGGTAGGGCTTAAGGGGCTGGAGTCCGGCGGGGTGCCCGACGTGATCCTCGAGGTGGACGGCACCCCGGTGAACTCCTTTGAGGACCTCCTGCGGGAGGTGCGCAAGCGGGAGGTGGGGGAAAAGGTGCGCCTCACCGTGCGAAGGGGAAGCGAGGTCTTCCAAGTGGAAGCAGTCCTCGCCCCCTTCCCGGGGCGCTAGCCCACAACCTCCCGGTAAGTGGGCACGCCCGGCATCCCTTCCGCCAGGAGCACCGCCCGGGCGATGGCCCGGGCCAAAGCGTCGGCGGCGTAGGCCCCCAGGCGCAAAAGGGCCATGGGGCCCACCCCCCTGCCCTCCCCCAAGGCCAGGGCGAAGACCAGGTCCCCGTCCAAAGGGGTGTGGGCGGGGCGGAGGGCCCGGGCAAGCCCATCCTGGGCCATGATGGCAAGCCGCTTGGCCTCCGCCTTGGTGAGGGGAGCGTCCGTGGCCACCACCCCTAGGGTGGTGTTTTGGCCAAGAAGCAGGGGAAAGCGGTAGTCCTCGGGAAAACCCCGGTAGCGGGAAAGGTCCGGAAGGAGCGCCCGTTCCGCCTCGGCCAGGAAGGGCTCGGCGTAAAGCCTTCCCGTGGCCGGGTCAAAGGGGCGGCCCAGGCTGTTCACCGCCGCCAAGGCCGCCACCCGATAGCCCTCTTCCAGGCGGTAACCGGCAAGGCCAAAGCCCCCTTTGACCCCACCCGCCACCGCCCCCGTGCCCGCCCCCACGCTCCCTTCCGCCACCGCCCCTGAGGCGGCGAGGGCAGCTCTATACCCCGCCTCCCTCCCTGGGGGCCTGAAGACCTCCCCCCGCCCCAGGTCGTAGAGTACGGCGGCGGGCACGATGGGCACCACCCCCGCCGGGGTGGGGAAGCCCTTTCCCCTTTCCCGCAGGTAGTCCATGACCCCATCCGCCGCCCCCAGGCCAAAGGCGCTTCCCCCGGTGAGGAGGACCGCCTGCACCCGCTCCACGGTGTTCTCGGGGAGGAGGAGGTCGGTCTCCCGGGTGCCGGGGGCCGCCCCCCGCACGTCCACCGCCGCCACCGCCCCCTCCTCCACCAGGACCACGGTGCACCCGGTGCGGGCCTCCTGGTCGGTGAAGTGCCCCACCCTAAGCCCCGGGAAGAGCGCTGCCTCACCCCACAAGGCTTCCGCCATGGGCCCAGTATGGGGTAGGCTTAGGGGCAAGACAAGGAGGCGGTATGTGGGAGTACCTCATCCACGGCGAGCCCACACCCAGGTTGCAGGCCTTTTTGCACGGGGTTGGCCAAGCCTTGGAGGCCCAGGGTTTCCGCCACAACCCGGAGGCGGAGGCCCCCAACCTGGTCCTCAACGCCATCACCCCGGAAAACCCCAAGCCCTACCGCCGCAAGGCCCAGGCCACCTTTGTGGCCTCGGTCCTGGAACTCCCCGACTACCCCGAAGACCCCCTGAAGGAGCTCTACCCCTACCTGGTGCGGGCCCTTTCCAACATCCTCTTAGCTTACGTGCCGGGAAAGGGGGTGGAGTTCCTCACCCTGGAGCTCGGCCACTACCGGGAACCTGAAGGGGCAGGCTTCCTTGAACGGGTAGCAGAGCGCCTCCGGCCCATCGCCTGTAGCCGCCTCGTGATCAACAACATCTTTGAGCCGGACCTGGAACCGGAGCTTTGGCAGGGGGATGCGCTCACGGAAAGCATGTACCGGTCGGGAAAGAAGCTCAAGGAGTGGGACCTCCTCCCCGCCCCCTTCCCCATTGAGGAGATCCTGCCCCCCGAGGACCTCCGCCACGTGAAGCGGCTTTACGGCATCGGGGGGCTTTCCTACGGCAACCTCTCGGTGCGCAAGGACGAAAGGCGCTTCTGGATGTCCGCAAGCGGGGTGGACAAGGCGAACCTGAAGGAGATCGGCCGGGACATCCTCATGGTGAAGGACTACGACCCCAAGCGTAACGCCATCCTCCTCTCCGTTCCCCCCCACGTGGAGCCCAGGCGGGTGAGCGTGGACGCCATTGAGCACTGGATGATCTACCGGGAGCACCCCCAGGTGGGGGCCATCCTCCACGTCCACGCCTGGATGGAGGGGGTGCCCGCCACCCCCTTCAACTACCCCTGCGGCACGTACGAGCTCGCCCAGGCGGTGGCGGAGAAGGTGCGCCAGGCCCCCGACCCCGCCCGGGCGGTGGTGGGGCTCAAGAACCACGGCCTCACCATCACGGGGCGGAGCCTGGACGAGATCCTGGAGCGCATTGAGGGCAAGCTCATCCGCACCGTGCCCATGTCATGAAGGCCCTTCTCTACACCCCCTCCCTTCCCCGCTTCCTGGCGGCCCGGGCCCTGGGGAAGCGGTTTCCCAAGGGGCTCCTTCCCCTCACCCTCGCCGAGGTGCCCCTGCCCGAGCGGGAAGGCTTCGCGCGGGTGCGGGTCCGGCTAAGCGGGGTCTGCGGCTCGGACCTCGCCCTCCTCTACGGCAAAAGCCCCCCCTCCATAAGCCCTTTCTTTTCCTTCCCCGCCGTCCTCGGCCACGAGATCCTGGGGGAGGTGGAAGGGAGCCTGGTGGCGGTGAACCCCCTTTTGGCCTGCGCCGACCGGGGGCTTCCCCCCTGCCCCCAGTGCCAAAAAGGGGAAGAAGGGCTTTGCCAGAACGTGGCGGAAGGGGCCCTGGCCCCGGGGATGCTGGGCTACCACCGGGACCTCCCGGGAGGCTGGGGGGAGTGGGTCCTGGCCCGGCCCGAGCGGCTTTACCCCATCCCCGACGGGGTCCCCGAGGAGCGGGCGGTGCTGGCCGAGCCCTTGGCCGTGGTCCTTAGGGGCCTCAAGAAGCTCAGGCCCTGGCCTGAGGAGCTTCTGGTCCTCGGCATGGGGACCCTGGGCCTTTTGGCGGTGAGGCTCCTTCGGGCCTTGGGCTACGGGGGAAGGCTCCTCGCCGTGGCCAAGTACCCCCACCAGGCGGAGCGGGCCCGGGCCTTCGGGGCGGACGCGGTCTACGGGAGCGCCAAGGAGGCCCTGGCCGCGCGGGCCAAGGGCTACCGCTACCTCCTCTTTGAGGGACACCGGGGCGGGTACCAAGGGGTGATAGAAGCCTCGGGAAGCGGGCAGGGCTTCCGGGAGGCCCTCGCCCTGGCGGAGGAGGGGGGAAGGGTCCTTCTGCTGGGCGCCCCGGGGCTAGCGTGGGTGGACCTTTCCCCCTTTTGGTTCAAGGAGGTGGGGCTTCTCGGAAGCTACACCTACACCCGGGAGGAGTTCGCCCAGGCGGTGGCGCTTTTGCCGGAACTGGCGGGCCTGGAAAGCCTGGTGGGGGGCGTCTTCCCCTTGGCGCGCTGGAAGGAGGCCCTTTCCGCCCGGGGCAAGGCCCTCTTCCGGCCAAATGTGCCCTAGGCGGGGATGGCCAAAAGGGGCTCGGGCTATACTTGCCGGCAAAGCGGAAGGGGGCGGCATGGCCTGGGAAGAGGAGCCCTTTTTGGAGGCCGGCGAGAAGCTCAGGCGGCTTCTTAAGGAGGTCAAGCGGGTCATCGTGGGCCAGGACCACCTCCTGGAGAGGATGCTGGTGGCCCTGTTGGCCCGGGGCCACCTCCTCATTGAGGGGGTGCCCGGCCTTGCCAAGACCCTGGCGGTGAAGACCCTGGCGGAGGCGGTGGGGGGAAGCTTCCGGCGCATCCAGTTCACCCCCGACCTGGTGCCCGCGGACCTCCTCGGCACCCGGGTGTACAACCCCAAGGAAGGGGAGTTCCGCACCGAGCTTGGGCCCATCTTCGCCCACCTCCTCCTGGCGGACGAGATCAACCGGGCCCCGGCCAAGGTGCAGTCGGCCCTCCTCGAGGCCATGCAGGAACGCCAGGTGACCCTGGGCAAGGAAACCTACCCCCTGCCCAAGCCCTTCCTGGTCCTCGCCACCCAGAACCCCATTGAAAGCGAGGGCACCTACCCCCTGCCCGAGGCCCAGCTGGACCGCTTCCTCCTCAAGGTGGTGGTGGACTACCCCGCCTTCCACGAGGAGCTGGAGATCGTGCGCCGCATGACCACGGGGGAGGAGATCCGGGTGGAGGAGGTCCTCTCCCTGGAGGAGCTTTTAGCCCTTTCCCGCCTGGCGGACCGGGTCTACGTCCACCCCAAGGTGGCGGAGCACGCCGTGGCCCTGGTCCAGGCCACCCGGGACCTGGAGGGGGCGGGCCTCAACGAGCTCAAGCCCTACGTGGCCTTCGGGGCCAGCCCCCGGGCCTCCTTGGCCCTGGTGCAGGGGGCCAAGGCCCTGGCCCTGGTGCGGGGCCGGGCCCACGCCCTGCCCGAGGACGTGCGGGACCTTTACCTAGACGCCCTCCGCCACCGCCTGGTCCTCTCCTACCAGGCCCTGGCGGAAGGCATCACGGCGGAGGCGGTGCTAAGCGCCATCCTAGCCCGCTTCCCCGCCCCCTTCGTGCCCCTCCACGACCCTTATGGAGACGCCCGAAGCCCTCTTGGCCCGCCTGGAGCTTAAGGTGGTGCGTCCCCTGGACGGGCTCCTCTTCGGGGACTACCGGGGGGTGTTCTACGGCAGGAGCCTGGAGCTGGCGGAAATCTCCCCCTATAGCCCGGGGGACGAGGCGGAGCGCATAGACTGGCCCGCCACCGCCCGCACCGGGGAGCTCCACGTGCGCCGCTTTCGGGAGGAGCGGGAGCTCACCCTCTGGCTTCTCCTGGACGGAAGCCCCTCCATGCGCTTTGGCTCCAGGAGGCGGGAGAAGTACACCCTGGCCCTGGAGCTCGCCCTGAGCGTGGCCTACATCGCCCTAAGGCATGGGAACCGGGTGGGGGCGGTCCTCCCCTCTGGCCTCGTGCCCCCCAGGGGCGGGAGGGCCCAGGCCCTCCTCCTGGCCCGGGAGGCAAAGAGGCCCGGGCCTGCCAGGCCCCTGGCCGAGGGGCTGGACCTCCTGGGAAGGGTGGCGCGGCGGAGGAGCCTGGTCTTCGTCTTCAGCGACTTCCTAGACCCCTTCGCCGAGGCCCTGGCCCGCCTCGCCGCCCGGCGCGACCTGGTGGCGGTCCTGGTGGAGGACCCTTGGGAGCGGGCCCTACCCGAAGGCGGGGTCTGGCGCTTCCGCGACCCGGAAACGGGCCTGGAGGTGGAGGTGAACGCCTTTGACCCCAGGGTGCGGGAGGCCTACCGGAGACGGGCCGAGGCCCACCGGCTTGCCCGCATGCGGGAGATCGGGAAGGCGGGGGCGGAGCTCCTCCTGGCCTCCACGGAGATGGACCTCCTTCCCCTTCTCCTGGGCTTTGTGGAAAGGAGGCGAAAATGGCCTTCAAGAGCCCGGAAGCCCTCCTCCTAGGGGCCTTCCTCCTGGGGGTGGCCGCCCTCGTGGCCTACCTCTTAGGGGAGGCGGGAAGGAGGCGGCTCCTCCAGGCCCTGGACCCCGCCTTCGCCCCAAGGCCCAAGTCCCTTCCCCTCCCCTACCTCCTCGCCCCCCTTCTGCTCCTCCTGGCGGCGGGCCGGCCCGAGGCCCCCGTGCCCTGGCGGGAAAACCTCACCCAGGCCGTGGTGGTGCTGGACACCAGCCACTCCATGGCCGCGGACGACGAGGCCCCAAGCCGCCTGGAGAAGGCCAAGGCCTTGGTGCGAGCCTTCCTGAAGGGCCTGGACCCCTCGGTGAAGGTGGGGCTCGTGAGCTTCGGTCCCCAGGCGGTTTTGGTCCTGGCCCCCTCCACCGACCGCAAGGCGCTCTTGGAAGCCCTCGCTGGCCTGAAACCGGGGGGCGTGAGCCCCTTGGGCCAAGGGCTCCAACAGGCAAGGCGCATCCTCCGACCCGAGGGCCCTGAGCGGGACCTCCCGGAGGCAAGGCCCCCCGCCGCCATCCTCCTCCTCTCCGACGGGGCGGCCAACGCCGGGAAAGACCCCTTGGAGGCGGCGGCCGAGCTGGCCCAGGCCCGGCTTCCCGTCTTTGTCCGCCCCCTGGGCGACCCCCGGGGGGCGGTGAGCCGCATCGGGGAGGGGCTTTACTTCGTGCCCACGGACCCCGGCACCCTCCTCCGCCTGGCCCAGGCCACGGGGGGCGGGGTACTCCAGGAGGACTTCCGCCCCCTCTACCAGGCCCTTAAGCCCCACTACGTTTGGAAAGCGAGCCCCAAGGAGCTCACCCAGGCCCTGGTGGTAGGGGGGTTCTTGCTCCTTAGCCTCGGAGCCTATGCGGGCCTGGCCCGGGAAGGGAGGTGGCCGTGAGCCTCTTGGCCCCCGAGGCCCTAAGCCTCCTCCTTCTCCTCGCCTTCCTCCTTTTGGGCCTTTGGAAGGCGCGGCCCAAGGCCGCCCTCCCCCACCCCCTGGCGGCCCTGCTCCGAGAGGCGGCCAAGGAGGCCCGGGGGCCTTTGCCTTGGCTCCCCACGGCCCTGTTCGCCCTAGGGCTTTTCCTCCTGGCCCTGGCGGCAAGCCGCCCCCTCCTGCCCCTGCCGGGGCAGGCTAGCGAAAACGTGGTGGTCCTGGCGGTGGACGTGAGCCGGAGCATGATGGCCACGGACCTGAAGCCGAACCGCCTCGAGGCCGCCAAGGAAGCGGCCCGCACCTTCCTCAACGAAGCTCCCAAGGGGCTTCGCATCGGCCTCGTGGCCTTTAGCGGCTACGCCCAGACCATCCACCCCCCCACCACGGACCGAAAGCGCCTCCTGGAAAGCTTAAACAGCCTGGAGTTTGGCCGCTCCACCGCCATCGGGGAGGGGATCATGGAGGCCCTGGCCCAGATCCGCCAGGCAGGGGGAAAGGGAGAGATCCTCCTCCTCACCGACGGGCGGAACCGCACGGGCGTAGACCCCCTGGAGGCGGCGGGCGAGGCGGCCAAGATGGGGGTGAGGGTCCACGCCGTGGGCGTGGGCGTGCCCGGCTGGACCCCGGGGCCCGAGGACCCGGTCATGGGCTTCGGCTTCTTCCCCGGGGCCTACGAGGTGGACGAGGAGCTCCTTTGGGCCATCGCCGAGTTGACGGGCGGGGAGCACCACCTGATCCGCTCGGAACGGGAGCTTTCCGCCCTCTACCAAAGGCTCGCCCGAGGGGTGCGCCTGGAGGTGGAAAAGGCCGAGGCCACGGGCCTTTTCGCCCTCCTGGGCGGGGTCCTCGCCCTTTTGGCGGTGGGCTTACGGCGCTACCTCTCCCCCACCTAGGAGCCGCCGAAGGGGTTGGGCACGGGCTCCACCGGGAAAAGCTCCTGGGGCTCTCCACCGGGCACGGGAAGCATGCGGAAGAACTGCCCGTTCAGGAAGAGGTAGACCTGGGGCTCGCAAGTCCCCTCTTGCGGCGGGGCGGGAAGGGTAAGCTGCGTCGGCACCGCCTGGGGCCGGGCCAAAAAGGCCACCCCCGCACCCAGAAGCCCCCCCAGGGCCAAACCCCAAAGGAAGGGTTTCATAGCCCAAGCCTAGCAGCCTTAAAGCCAAAGGAAAAGGGGAAAGCTCCTTTTCCCTATAGCCTAGCCCACCTTCCCTCCTCGAGGCCTCCCCCACGCTAGGGACACGCGCACCTTGGGCCTTCTCCTTTTCTTGGGCTTCCTCCGGGTAAAGGCCCTGGCCCCGGGGCCCTGGCGCCCCTCCCGGAAGCCCAGGACAGCTATGGCCGCCCCGTGGACTTCAGGGGAAGCCACGCGGTCCTGGGGCATGATCCCCGACCCCCAAGGCCGGCTGGCCCGGGCCTACAGGGTGCGAAGCCTCCTGGGCTTCCACAGCCGGGCCAACATCCTTCTCAACCCCGAGGGTCCGGTGGAACGGATCTGGCAAAGGGTGGCGACGCGGACACCCTCTTGGCCCACCTGAGGCAGCGCCTGCGCTAAAGCTCGTCTCATCCGCGTGCCCCAAGCCCTGCGTAAGATGTAGGGCGTGTACGCCATCCGCCAGGGCCTAAAGCAGATCCTGCGCCACCCCACGGCCAGCCTCGCCACCTTTTTCACCGCCTTGGTTTCCTTCGCCCTCCTGTACTTCCTGGGCCTCCTCCTTTGGAACCTGGAACGGGTGGTCCAGACCCTGGAAAAGGAGCTGGAGGTGGCGGCCTTCCTGCGGCCAGGGGCCAACGTGGAAGCCGTCTTGGGCGAGATCCAATCCTGGCCCGAGGTGGCAGAGGCCCGGCTCGTCACCAAGGAGGAGGCCTTGGCAGAGCTGGTCCTGGACTATCCCTACCTGGCGGAGGCCAAGGACTTGGTGGAAAACCCCCTGCCCGACACCCTGCGCCTCAGGCTTAAGGACCCCGAGGCGGTGCGCCAGGTGGCGGCGCGCCTGCGGGGCCTTCCCGGGATAGAAGGGGTGGAGTACGGTGGGGAGCTCACGGAGCGCCTGGTGCAGGTGCTTGGGGGAAGCCGGCTGGCCATGGGGATCCTGGTGGGGCTTCTCCTCCTCAACACCTTCTTTAGCGTCATGGGCTCCATCCGTCTTTCCATGGAAAGCCGCAAGGAGGCCCTTTCCATCATGCTCCTGGTGGGGGCCACCCGGCGCTTCATCCAGGGGCCCTTCGTGGTGGAGGGGCTTTTCCTCACCCTGGGGGCGGGGGCCTTGGCCGTGGCCTTGGGAGGGCTGCTCTACCGGGCCTTGGCCCAGGCGGTACAGGGGCTTCTCCCCTTTTTGCCAGTGCTGGGGCCGGAAGACCTCCTGCGCACGGGGCTTCTGGTCCTGGCCCTGGCGGGGGTCTTGGGGGCCGGGGGGGCCTTCATGGCCAGCCGGGCTTACCTGAAGGAGGTCTAGGGTGCGGCTTTGGCTCCTTCTCCTCCTAAGCCTCTCCCTCCTGGGCTTGGCCCAGGACCTCAAGGCCCAGGAGGAGGCGGTGCGCCGCCTCGAGGCCCAGGCGGCCCGGGCCAGGAGCCTGGATCAGGAAACCGCGCGGCGCATCCAGGCCTTAAACCGGGAGCTCGCCCGCCTTTCCGCCCGGGTGCAGGGCCTTTTGGGGGAAAAGGCCCGGTTGGAAAAGGAGATCGCCCGCCTGGAAGGCGAGCGCGCCCAGCTCCGGCAAGAGATCGGAAAGCTCAAGGAGGCGGTGCGGGAAACCGAAGGGCGCATCGCCAAGCTGGAGCGGGACCTGGAAAGCCTCAAGGCCCGGCTCCAAGCCCTCATGCAAAGCCTCTACCGGGAACGGGCCGGGCGCTACCTGCCCCTCCTCAGGGCCCAGTCCTTCACCGATTTGGCGGTGCGGGCGCGCTGGGTGGGCTACCTCTCCGCCCAGGACACCGCCTTGGTGCGCGCCTTCCAGGGCACCCTGAAGGCCCTACGGGAAGAGCGGGAGCGGCTTCGCCTCCTCCTCGCCGACCTTTCCCAGAAGGAGGCTTCCTTGGCGGAAACCCAGGCGGCTCTGGAGCGGGAAAGGCAGGGGCTTTTGATCACCTTGGCCGCTTTGCAACGGGAGGAAGAGGGCAAGCGGGCCCTCCTGCGGGACACCCTCCAGGAACGGCAGCAGCTCCAGGCGGAGCTCGCCGCCCTCCAGGCCCGGGTCCTGGCGGAAAGGCAGCGCCTTTTGGAGCTCAGGCGGCAGGAGGAGGAGCGCAGGCGCCAGGAAGAGGCGCGAAGGGCGGAGGCCGCCCGCCGCCAGGCCGCCTTGCGCCCCCAGGTGGTGGTGCCGCCCCCACCCCTCCCCGCCCAGGTGGGGCGCCTGGCCTTTCCCGTGCCCGGGGGGCGGGTCCTGGTACCCTACGGCCAGGAGGGCCCTTTCCAGGTGATCCAAGGCCCCGCCCCCGGAAGCCCGGTGCAGGCCGCCGCCGAGGGGTACGTGGCGGGCATCCTGTACCTGCCCAACCTGGGCTACACGGTGATGCTGGTGCACACGGAAACCCTCTCCACCGTCTACACCAACCTGCAAGAACCCCTGGTGCAGGAGGGAGAGAAGGTGAGCCGGGGCCAGCTTCTCGGGTACACGGGCGGCGGGCTCCTCATCCGCCCCGAGGAGCTGGAGTTCCGCGTGGCGGTGCGGGTGGGGGAGGAGACCCGCTTCGTGGACCCCGCCGCCTACTACTAGGCGGGCGCAATGAGCCCGTAGTTGCCGTCCTTGCGGCGGTAGATGACGTTGATCTCCTCGGTGTCGGCGTTGCGGAAGACGAAGAAGTCGTGCCCCAAGGCCTCCATCTGGAAGGCGGCCTCCTCCGGGCTCATGGGCTTCATCTCAAAGCGCTTCACCCGCACGATCTTAGGGCCTTCCTCCTCCTCGGGCTTGCGCAGGGCCTCCAGGTCCCGCACCTCGGGGGGCGGGGGGCCTTGGTAGGAGTGGCGCTTGCCGATGAAGCGCCGCTCCTTAAAGCGCTTGAGCTGGGTTTCCAGGCGGTCCACCATCCGGTCAATGGCGGCGTAGAGGTCGGTGTCCTCCTCCTCCACCCGCACCAGCCCCCCGGGGAGGTCCACCTGCACCTCGGCCTTGGCCTTCCGCTCCACGTGGGGGCTCCCCGCCAGGGAGAGGACCACCTTGGCCATGAGCTCCCCGTTTTGGTAGCGGTCCAAGCGGGCAAGCTTCTTCTCCACGTAGTCCCGGATGGCCTCGGTGATCTCCAGGTTGCGGCCGATGAGCTTGTAGACGTTCATGCACCCTCCTTTCCGCCCCGGTCAGGGCTTTCCCTTACCCTTATGCTACCACCTTCCCCAGGACGCTCGTCCCGCACCACCTGCCCCGCCTTGAGGACCACCACCCGGGCGGGGTAGGCCTCCAGGAGCTCGCGGCTATGGGTGGCCACCAGCACCGTGGCCCCGCGGCTGTGGGCGGCCTTGAGGATCTCCAGGACCTGGAGGGCATTGTCCAGGTCCAGGTTGCCCGTGGGCTCGTCCGCCAGGATCACGGGAGGGTCCAGGAGGAGGGCCCGGGCGATGGCCACCCGCTGGGCCTCCCCCACGGAAAGCTCCTCGGGGAAAGCCCGCCTTTTGTGGGCGAGGCCCACCCGGCGAAGGGCGGTGGCCATGCGCTCCGGCCACTCCTTCCGGGGCACGCCTTGCACCTCCAGCACGAAGGCTAGGTTCTCCTCCACGGTGAGGTCCCTTAGGAGGCGGTGGTCCTGGAAGACCATGCCGATGCGGCGGCGGTGGAGGGCCACCTGGTCGCCCCGGAGGTTTTTTAGGTTCTGCCCGGCGAAGTAGACCGCCCCCTGGGTGGGAAGAAGCCGCCTTAGGATGAGGGAAAGGAGCGTGGACTTCCCCGCCCCCGAGTGCCCCACCACGTAGACGAACTCCCCCTTCTTCACCTCGAGGCTCACGTTGTAAAGCGCCTTGGTCCCCGTGCGGGGGTACTCCAGGCCCACCCGGTGGAAGGCGATCATGCCCCCACTATACGCAAGGCGGGCCACGGTTGCTTCTCATGGAAGGGCGCTATAGTGGAGGCTAGGTGAGGGAGAAGATGAAACGACGCGCGTGGTTCATCGCCGGGATCGGGGTGCTCCTTGCCCTGGTCTACGCCCAGCTTCCCAGGCCCCAGGCGGAAAGCCTCCTGCAAAACCCCAGCGGCCAGGCCCTCCTGGAGGTCTACCAAAGGATCCAGCAGGACTACCTGGAAACCCTGCCCAAGGAGAAGCTCAACGCCCTCCTGGAGGGGGCCATCGGCGGCATGGTGGCCGCCCTCAAGGACCCCTTCACCAGCTACTCCCCGCCCCAGCGGGCAAGCCTCCGCCAGGAGGACCTCAGGGGCGAGTTCTTCGGCATCGGGGCCACCCTAAGCCCCGCCAACCCCGACGGCACCGGGGCCAAGATTGAAGGGGTCATGAAGGGGCTTCCCGCCCAGCGGGCGGGGATGCGGGCGGGGGATGTGATCCTCGAGGTGGACGGGGAGGACGTGACCGGCCTGCCCTTGCAGGAGGTGGTGGCCCGCATCCGGGGCCGGGAGGGAACCAAGGTCACCATCAAGGTGCGCCGGGAAGGGGTACCGGCCCCCCTGGTCTTTGAGCTGGTGCGGGAGAAGGTGGAGATCATCTCCGTTTCCACCGCCCGCATTGGGGACGTGGGCTACATCGCCCTGGAAACCTTCGCCAACTTCAAGGTGGAGGACCAGCTCAAGAAGGCCATAGAAGACCTCAAGGCCCAAGGGGCCAAAAAGCTCATCTTTGACCTCCGGGATAACGGGGGCGGCCTCCTGGACCAGGGGTGCGCCGTGGCCAGCGCCTTCTTGAAGGAAGGCCCCATCGTCTACACCCGCACCAAGAACCTCACCCGGGTCTGGTGCGAGGCCTCGGGAAGGCCCCTCTGGGACGGCCCCATGGTGGTCCTGGTGAACGGCAACTCCGCCTCGGCCAGCGAGATCGTGGCCGGGGCCCTCCAGGACTACGGCCGGGCCAAGATCATCGGGGAGAAGACCTTTGGCAAGGGCGTGGGCCAGACCCCCTACACCCTGGCCAACGGCGGCGAGCTCACCCTGGTCACCTTTGAGTGGCTCACGCCCAAGCGCCGGGCCATCAACAAGGAGGGCCTGAAGCCCGACATAGAGGTCAAGGACACCCGCTTCCCCACCCCCTTCTCCTTCCAGGGGGCAGGGGCCCCGCCGGGGGCGGAGGTGAGCCTGACCCTAAACGGCAAGACCGTGAAGGTGAAGGCGGACGCCGAGGGGAAGTTCACCTACGCCGAGCCCCAGCGGCAGAGGCCCCTCCCCGAGGACCGGGGCCAGGCGGTGCTGGACCTGGAGAACGACGCCATCCTCAAGCGGGCCCTGGAGGAGCTGAACCGCTAGGCGCCACACGATCCTGGGGGGCCTAAACCCGAGGGCCCCCCAGGTTCTCTTCCAGGAAACGGAGAAGGGCGATGCAGTAGGTGGTGAAAAAGTTCTTCTCGGCAAGGTCTTTTCTTTTCAGGCGGCATTCCCGGTAGTCCCTCCACTTCCGCCAGACGTTCTCCAACGCCCCCCAAGGAACCTCTACCCGCTTCTCCCCGCTCTGAAGCGCCAACCCCTTCGCCTTGTCCACCTCAAGCACGACAAACTCCCGCCTCTTCAGGCGACCGGGGTTTTTCTCCATAGCCTTGGACCAGTTCGGCACCCGCACGCCAGGGCGAAGGAGGGCTATGAGTTCCCGCTTGACCTCCGCAAAGGTTTCCCCCATGCAACCATTATGGGGACTTCGGCAGAGGCCGCAACAGCCCTCTTAGGCCCAGGGAGCCCCTTGAGAACCCTTTGCCGGGGCCTCCATGCCGGCTTGCCCCGGCGTGGGGCGGTATTACTTCACCACCGCCCCGGGCGGCACCTCCCCCTCCACCGTCACCAGGGCCAAGGCTTCCCCCTCCTGGGCAGCGAGGATCATCCCCTGGCTCTCAATGCCCCGGAGCTTGGCGGGCTTGAGGTTCGCCACCAGCACCACCTTCTTGCCCACAAGCTCCTTCGGGCCGGTACCACTGGGCGATGCCGGACACCACCGTGCGCTCCTCCTTCCCCAGGGGAAAGCCGGAGGACCAGGAGCTTGTCGGCATTGGGGTGCTTCTCCGCCGCCACCACCTCCGCCACCCGGAGTTCCACCTTGGCGAAGTCTTCTATACCGATCTGTTCCATCTTCTCCTCGCTTTCCTTGGACGCCTTGGCCTCCTTGGGAAAGAGGACCGGGGCTTCCTCGGGGAGGGGAAGGGGCTCCGCCAAGCCCCACGTTTCCGCCTCCTCCAGGCGCGCCGCCTCCTTCAGGCCCAAGGCCCGCCTGAGCTCCGCCATCTTCTCGGGCATGGCGGGGGTGAGGAGGATGGAGGCGATGCGGAGGCCCTCCACCACCCGGTAGAGCACCGCCTGCGCCGCCTCCTTGTCCTCCTTGTAAAGCTCCCAGGGCCTCTTCTCGTTGATGTAGCGGTTCAGGGCCTTCACGTAGGCCATGACCTCCTCGAGGGCCAGGTGGAACTTGAGCTCCCGCACCAGGCCCCGAAGCCTCCCGGCGAGCTCCGTGCCTTGGGCAAGCTCCTCCCCCGCCACGGGCTTTGGGATGCGCCCCTCGGCGAAGCGGAAGAGCATGGCCCGGGTGCGTTGCACCAGGTTGCCCAGGTCGTCCGCCAGGTCCGCCTGGTACCGGGTCCTGAGGGCCGCCTCGCTCACCGGGGTGTCCTGGCCGTAGGGGATTTCCCGCAGGAGGTAGTAGCGCACCGCGTCCCGCCCGTACCGCTCCGCCAGGGAGAAGGGGTCCACCACGTTCCCCAGGGTCTTGCTCATCTTCCGCCCGTCGGGCCCCAGCAAAAACCCTCCCACGTTCAGGTGGCGGTACATGGGGATGCCCGCCGCCTTGAGCATGGTGGGCCAGAAGACGGCGTGGGGCTTCAGGATGTCCTTGCCGATGAGATGCCAGGCGTGGGGCCAAAAGGTCTTGAAGCGCTCCCCCTCGGGGTAGCCCAGGGCGGACACGTAGTTCAAGAGGGCGTCAAACCACACGTAGGTCACGTGGTCCTCGTCCCAAGGCAAAGGGATACCCCAGGGGACCCGGGCCTTGGGCCGGGAGATGGAAAGGTCCCCGATGGGCTCGGCCAGCATGGCCAGGACCTCGTTCCGGTAGCCCTCGGGGCGGATGAGGTCGGGGTGGTCCTCTAGGTAGCCAAGGAGCCACTCCCGGTACTTCTCCATACGGAAGAAGTAGTTCCCCTCCTTCCGCCGCTCCACGGGGCGGCCGTGGATGGGGCAAAGCCCCTCGGAAAGCTCCTTTTCCGTGTAAAAGCGCTCGCAGGAAACGCAGTAAAGCCCCTCGTACTCCCCGTAGTAGATGTCCCCGGCCTCGTAGACCTTCTGCAGGACGTACTGCACCACCTTCTTGTGGCGCTCCTCCGTGGTGCGGATGAAGTCGTCGTAGGCGATGCCGAGAAGCGCCCAGGCCCTTCGGAAGCGCTCGGAAACCCGGTCCACGAAGGCCTTGGGGTCCTCCCCCGCCCGCTCCGCCGCCCGGAAGACCGTCTCCCCGTGCTCGTCGGTGCCGGTGAGGAAAAAGGTCTGGTAGCCGTCCAGGCGGTGCCAGCGGGCCAGGAAGTCCGCCACCACCGTGGTATAGGCGTGGCCCAGATGGGGCTCGGCGTTCACGTAGTAGATGGGGGTGGTGATGTAAAAGACCTTTTCCATGCCTCCTCCTCCTCAAAAAAAACCGGGGCATGCGCCCCGGGCAGGAGGGGAAACCTCCCACCCTAGGGCCAGGGCATGCCCTTCATCGTAAGGGAGTTTACCCCTAGGGCAAAAGCTCTTCAATCCCCAAGGGCCCCGCCACCAGGGCCCGGGTGGCGAGGCCCAGGAAAAGCCCCGTCTCCACCACCCCGGGGATTTCCAGAAGGGCCCGGTGCAGGCCAAAAGGGTCCCCGATGGGGCCAAAGCGGACGTCAGCGATGAGGTGGCCGCCATCGGTGAAGTAGACCTCCTCCCCGTCCATGCGGAGCTCGGGCTCCCCCCCCAAAGCGGCGATGGCCCGGAGCGTGGCCCGAAAGCCGAAGGGGACAATCTCCACCGGCACTGGCCCCCGGCCCAGCACCGGCACCTTCTTGCTGTGGTCGGCGATGACGATGAACTCCTTGGCCGTGCGCTCCACGATCTTCTCCCGGAGGAGCGCCCCGCCCATGCCCTTGATGAGGAAAAGCCCCGGGGCGATCTCGTCCGCCCCGTCAATGGCCAGGTCCACCCCCTCCGGGGGGAGGTCTATGAGGGGGATCCCCTCCTTGCGGGCGAGCTCCTCCGTGGCCCTCGAGGTGGGCACCCCCACCACCCCCCTAAGCTCCCCTTCCCGCAGGCGGCGGGCGAGCTCCAACACGGCGTAGCGGGCGGTGGAGCCGGTGCCCAGGCCCACCACCATGCCGTCTTGCACGTAGGCCACGGCGGCGTGGGCGGCCTCCTTCTTGTAGCTCTCCAAGGGGCGCTCCATCACGCCCCCCTTAGGGCCTGAAGGGCCTCCGCCACCTCGAGGGCGTGCCCCTCGGGGGAAACCTTGCGCCACACCTTGGCGATCCTCCCCTCGGGGTCAATGAGGAAGGTCTGGCGCAAGACCCCTTCCACCTCCTTGCCGTAGAGGTTCCTCTTCCCCCAGGCCCCATAGAGGGCGATGGCCTTCCGCTCCGGGTCGGCGAGGAGGGGGAAGTTGAGGCCGTACTTCTCGGCGAAGCGCTTGTGGCTTTCCACACTGTCGGCGGAAACGCCCAGGACCACCGCGCCAAAAGCCTTCAGGCTTCCCATGTGGTCGCGGAAGCCGCAGGCCTCCTTGGTGCAGCCCGGGGTGTCGTCCTTGGGGTAGAAGTAGAGGACCACCCACTGGCCGCGGTAGTCGGAAAGGCGGTGGATGCGGCCCTCCTGGTCGGGGAGGGCGAAATCGGGCGCCAGGGTGCCTTCCATGCCGGGCATTATAGCTTGTAGCCAAAGCGGCGGAGGAGGTCCTTGCGCCAGGCCACCTCCGCCTCGTCCTCCACCCCCAGGAGCTTGAACCCGTCCATGACCCCCAGAATGGCCCGCTGCTCCCCTTCCTCCGCCACCACCACCTTGAGGGGGTTGGCGGTGGCGGCGAAGATCCGCACCACCTCGGGGCAGGCCTTCACCGCATGGAGGACGTTGATGGGGTAAAACCCCTCGCCCAGGACGATGAGAAAGGTGTGCCCCGCCGCCAGGTTGAGGAGGTTCTTCACCGCAAGCTCCACCAGTCCCTCGTCCGTGCCCGAGCGGCGGATGAGCCGCTTGCCGCTCGCCTCGGAGAAGGCGAGGCCGAACTTGATGCCGGGCACGGCGGTCACCAGAGCCTCGTGCAGGTCCTCCACCGTCTTGATGAAGTGGGCCTGGCCCAGGATGACGTTGAGGTTCTCCGGCTTCTCAATGGGAATGAGCTTTAGCTCCATGGGGCCATTTTACCGGTGGCGTTGACCCCACTAAAGCAGGGAAGGAAGGTGTAGCATGGGGGGCATGGACGTCCTGGAGAAGGCCGTGGCCGGGGAAAGACTTTCCGAAAAGGAGGTCCTCACCCTCTTTGACCTCCCCCTCCCCGAGCTCGCCGCCGCCGCCCACGAGGTCAGGCTCAAGAAGACGGACCCCCAGGTGGTCACCTTCCTCATAGACCGCAACATCAACTACACCAACGTCTGCACCGTGGCCTGCGCCTTCTGCGCCTTCTACCGCACCAAGCGGCAGAAGGACGCCTACACCCTGAGCTACGAGGAAATCGCGCGGAAGGTGGAAGAGCTCTACCAAGTGGGGGGGAAGCGCATCCTCATGCAAGGGGGGGTGAACCCCGAGCTTCCCCTGGACTGGTACCTGGACCTCCTCCGCTACCTCAAGGAGCGTTTCCCCGACCTGCGCATAGACGCCTTTAGCCCCGAGGAGATCCTGGGCCTGGAGCGCCTCACGGGCCTTAGGGCCGAGGAAATCCTGGAAAGGCTTAAAGCGGCGGGCCTGGACGGGATGCCGGGGGCGGGGGCGGAGATCCTGGTGGACGAGGTGCGGCAAAAGGCGGCCCCCGCCCGCATCAAGACGGCGGACTGGTACCGCATCGTGGACGCCGCCCAGGCCTTGGGGCTTTACACCCTGGCCAGCATGGTCATCGGCTTCGGGGAAGGCCCCAAGGAGCGCACCGCCCACCTCCTGGGCCTCCGCGCCCAGCAGGATAGGGCCCTGGAGCGCTACGAAAACGGCTTCGCCGCCTTCGCCCTTTGGACCCTCCAGGTGGAGCACACCCGCCTCAAGGGCAAGGCCCCGGGGGCCACGGCCCACGAGTACCTGAAGACCCTAAGCATCGCCCGGCTCGCCCTGGACAACTTCACCCACTTCCAGGCCTCCTGGCCCACCCTGGGGTTCAAGGTGGCCCAGGCCGCCCTCTACTACGGG
This sequence comes from Thermus sp. 2.9, assembly GCF_000794385.1. GTDB lineage: Bacteria > Deinococcota > Deinococci > Deinococcales > Thermaceae > Thermus > Thermus thalpophilus. The sequence continues at coordinate 313,203 of NZ_JTJB01000003.1, read as the reverse complement.
GCGGACGATTTCGGGAGCACCATGCTGGAGGAAAACGTGGTCTCGGCCGCCGGGGGGCACGGCCGCACCCACGCCACGGTGCGCCAGATCGTGCGCCACATCGTGGACGCCGGCTTTAGGCCGGCGGAGCGGGACCCCCTTTACCGCATCCTCCGCTACCCGGACGCGGAAGCCCTCCTTCAGGAGCCCGAGCCCCTGGAGTTGCCCCTCGCCTAGCCGGGGCAAGCCTCAGACCGGCTCTTTCGGATAAAGCCCTTCCCGGATCTCGGCCAAAAGCGGGCTCAGGGGCTCCTCCCTTTCCAGGGCCCGGATCAGGGCGCTTCCCACCACCACCCCGTCCGCCACCGCCGCCTGGGCCGCGGTGGCCCTGCCGGAAACCCCGAAGCCCACGGCCACGGGCAAGGGGGTCTTGGCCCTGATGCGGCCCACCAGGTCCCGCACCTCCTCGGGCAGGCGCTCCCGCTCCCCCGTGACCCCGGTGACGGACACGGCGTAGACGAAGCCCGTGGCGTAGCGGACCACGGTTTCTATGCGGCGGTCCGTGGAGGTGGGGGCGAGGAGGAAGACCGTTTCCAGGCCGATCTCCTGGGCCAGGCGCACCAGGGCCGGGTCCTCGTCGGGGGGGAGGTCGGGGAGGATGAGCCCCGTGGCCCCCGCCCCCTTGAAGAGGCTAAAGAAGCGCTCTGGCCCCCAGGCCAAAACGGGGTTCAGGTAGGTCATGAGGAAAAGGGGCTTGTCCGTGAGGGCCCGCACCTCCTTCACCAGCTCCAAGACCCCTTGCACGCTCATCCCCTTCCTTAAGGCCACCTCGCTGGCCCGCTGGATCACGGGGCCGTCCCCCAGGGGATCGGAGTAGGGCAGGCCGATCTCCAGGAGGTCGGCGAAGGGAAGGACCTCCTTCACCGCCTCCAAAAAGCCCTCCCGGCTGGGGAAACCGGCGGTGAGGTAGGGGATGAGGGCGGCCCGCCCTTCCTCCTTGGCCTTGGCGAAGGCCTCCTTCGTGGTCATAGCTCCCCCCCAAGGAGGCGCATGGCCTCGGTCACGTCCTTGTCCCCGCGGCCCGAGAGGTTGATGACCACGATCTGGTCCTTCCCCATCTCCGGCACCACCTTGGCGGCGTGGGCGATGGCGTGGGCGGACTCCAGGGCGGGGATGATGCCCTCGAGGCGGGCGAGGAGCTTAAAGCCCTCCAAGGCCTCCTCGTCGGTGACGCTGGCGTACTCGGCGATGCCCGCATCGGCGTAGTAGCTGTGCTCCGGCCCCACCCCCGGGTAGTCCAAGCCGGCGGAGACGGAGTGGGCCGGGGTGATCTGCCCGTCGTGGTCGTAGAGGAGGTACATGTAGCTCCCGTGCAACACCCCCCGCTTCCCCGCCCCGATGCTGGCGGCGTGCCGCCCGGTGGAAAGCCCCTCCCCCGCCGCCTCCACCCCGATGAGCCTAGGCCTTTCCCCTTCGGGCAGGTAGGCGAAGGGGGCGAAAAGCCCGATGGCGTTGGACCCCCCGCCCACGGCGGCGATGAGGGCGTCGGGGTAGCGGCCAAAGAGCTCCAGGCTCTGCCGCTTCACCTCCTCGCCGATGACGCTCTGGAAGTCCCGGACCATCATGGGGTAAGGGTGGGGGCCCACCACCGAGCCCAGGATGTAGAAGGTGGTGCGCACGTGGGTGATCCAGTCGCGGATGGCCTCGTTGGTGGCGTCCTTGAGCGTGCGGCTCCCCGCGGCCACCGGGCGCACCTCGGCCCCCAAGAGCTTCATGCGGAAGACGTTCAGGGCCTGGCGCCTCACGTCCTCCTCCCCCATGTACACCACGCACTCCATGCCGAAGAGGGCGGCCACCGTGGCCACGGAAACCCCGTGCTGCCCCGCCCCCGTTTCCGCGATGACCCGCTTTTTGCCCATGCGCCGGGCGAGGAGGGCCTGGCCCAGGGTGTTGTTGATCTTGTGGGCCCCGGTGTGGAGGAGGTCCTCCCGCTTCAGGTAGACCTGGGCCCCGCCCCAGTAGGCCGAAAGCCTTTTGGCGTGGAAAAGGGGCGTGGGCCGGCCGGCGAAGGTCCTCAGGTAGTGCTCCAGCTCTTCCAGGAAGGCGGGGTCCTTCTTGGCCTCGAGGTAGGCGGCCTCCACCTCCTCCAAGGCGGGGATAAGGGTTTCGGGAACGTACCGCCCCCCGTAGGGGCCAAACCGCCCCCGTCCGTTGGGCAAGGGAAAATCCGGCAAGCGCAGCATCTTCACTCCCAAAAGGCGCCAAGCGCCCAAAGCCTATCTATCCTATCGCCCCAAGCCAAACGGGAAAAGGCCGGGCCCTCGGTAGCGCCCGTGCCTCCGCTTGAAGGCGAAGGGGGTTCGCGCTCGCATAGGCTAAGGGTAGACCGGGGAAGCCCAAGTGGCAAGTAGACTCTAGGGCATGGAGCCCACGCGCGCCATTTCGGTCTTGGACAAGGGCTTCGTGCGCCTGGTGGACGTCATGGGGGACGATGGGGCCATCGTCCAGGCGGCCCGGGTTTCCTACGGGGCGGGAACCAAGACGGTGCGGGAGGACGCCGCCCTCATTGACTACCTCATGCGCCACCGCCACACCAGCCCCTTTGAGATGGTGGAGTTCAAGTTCCACGTGAAGGCCCCCCTCTTCGTGGTGCGCCAGTGGTTCCGCCACCGCACCGCCAGCGTGAACGAGGTCTCGGGCCGCTACTCCGTCTTAAAGGACGAGTTCTACGAGCCCGCCGCCTTCCGCCGCCAGGCCAGGCGGAACAAGCAGGGCTCGGAAGGGGAGCTAGAGGACGAGGAAGCCCGCGCCCTCCTCCAGGAGGCGGAAGAAAAGGCCTACCAGGCCTACGAGAGGCTTTTGGAAAAGGGGGTGGCCCGGGAGATGGCGCGCATGGTCCTCCCCCTCAACCTCTACACCGAGTTCTACTGGAAGCAGGACCTGCACAACCTCTTCCACTTCCTCAAGCTTCGCTTGGCCCCCGAGGCCCAGTGGGAGATCCGGCAGTACGCCCAGGCCATCGCCGAGCTGGTGAAGGCCCACGTGCCCTTGGCCTGGAGGAGTTACGAGGAGCACGTCCTCCATGGGGCGAGCCTCTCCCGCACCGAGCTCGCCGCCCTTAGGGGGCTTATCACCCCGGAGCTTTACGAAAAGGCCCTGGCGAGCCTGGGGCTTTCCGGCTCGCGGCTAAAAGAGGCCCTGGAAAAGCTCTTCGGCCCCGGCTAGGCCAAAAGGGCCTCGGGCGCCTTCCCGGTCCTTTCGGCGATGAGGCGCCAAAGCTCCTCCTCCGTGAGGGTGGGCACGCCCAAGGAGCGGGCCTTTTCCAGCTTGCTCCCCGGGTTGTCCCCCACCACCACGAAGCTCGTCTTGCGGCTCACCGAGTCCGTGACCTTGGCCCCAAGGCGCCGGAGGATGGCCTTCACCTCCTCCCGCGGGCGGGAAAGCTCCCCGGTGATGACGAAGGTGAGGCCCTTTAGGGCCTCCCCGCCCCGCTCCTTGGCCTCCATCTCCACCCCCGCCTCCTTCAGGCGGCGCACCAGACGGCGGAAGGCGGGGTCTTGGAGGGTTTCCCAAATCCCCCGGGCGGTGAGCTCCCCCACCTCCTCCACCTCTAAGAGCTCTTCCAAGGTGGCCTCGAGGAGGCGGTCCATGGTGCCGAAGCGGGCGGCCAGGTTGCGGGCCAACACCTCCCCCACCCCGGGAAGGCCTAGGGCGTAAAGGAGGCGCTCCAGGCCCCGGTGCTTGCTTTCCTCAATCTGGCGGAGAAGGTTTTCTGCGCTTTTCTCCCCCATCCGCTCCAGGCCCACGAGGTCCTCCTTCCGCAAGCGGTAGAGGTCGGCCACGTCCTTCACCAGCCCGTTTTCCAAAAGCTTTTCAATGAGCTTCTCCCCCAGGCCCTGGATGTCCATGGCCTTGCGGGAGGCGTAGTGGCGGATGGCCTCAAAGCGCTTGGCGGGGCACAAGGGGTTGGGGCAGCGGTGGACCTTCCCCTCCTTCACCAGATGGTGGCCGCACTCCGGGCAGTTCTCCGGCCAGACGATGGGCCGCTCCGCCCCGGTGCGCCGCTCCTTTAGCACCCTCAAGACTTCGGGGATGACCCCCCCCGCCTTGTGGACCAAGACCCAGTCCCCGATGCGGATGTCCAGCTCTTCAATGTAGCTTTCGTTGTGCAGGGTGACCCGGGACACCTCGCTCCCCTCTATCAACACGGGCTCCAGGATCCCCACCGGGGTCACCCGCCCCGTGCGCCCCACCTGGAAGACCACGTCCAAAAGCCGGGTCTCCTTCTCCTCCGCCGGGAACTTGTAGGCGATGGCGAAGCGGGGGGCGCGGGCGGTGTAGCCCAGCTCGCGCCACAGGGCGAGCTCGTCCAGCTTCACCACCACCCCATCCGCCTCAAAAGGAAGCTTGCGCCTTTCCTGGAGCCAGGCCTGGTAGACCCGTTCCACCCCTTCCGCCCCCGTGGCGCGGGCAAAGCCGTGCTCCACGGGAAAACCCTTCTCCTTGAGCCACAGGAGGAGCTCGTACTGGGTCTTGAGCCCGCTTTCTTCCAAGCCAAGCCCCAGGGCGTAGAAGGTGGCGCGAAGGCCCCGCTTGGCGGTGATCCTGGGGTCTTTCTGCCGGAGGGAGCCGGCGGCGGCGTTCCTCGGGTTCTTGAAAACCTTCTCCCCCGCCTCCTCCAGCTCCTCGTTGAGGCGCAGGAAGGCCTCAATGGGCATGTAGACCTCCCCCCGGACCTCGAGGCGCTCCGGCACCCCCTTTAGCCGCCTCGGGATGGTGGGAATGGTGAGGAGGTTTTGCGTCACCTCCTCCCCCACCTCCCCGTCCCCCCGGGTGGCCCCAAAGACCAAAATTCCTTCCTCGTAGTAGAGGTTGACGGAAAGCCCGTCCACCTTGTGCTCCACCGTGTAGACGAACGGCCCCTCCCGCCCCAAGGCCCGCTCCACCCGCTCCTCAAAGGCCTTTAGCTCCTGGTGGGTGAAGGCGTTATCCAGGGAGTACATCCGCGTGGGGTGGCGAACCGGGCGAAAGGTGGCCTCCAGGGGCTTCGCCCCCACCTGCTCCGTGGGGGAGTCCGGGCTTTTGAGCTCGGGGAAGCGCTCCTCCAGCTCCTTAAGCTCCCTTAAGAGCCGGTCGTACTCGGCGTCGGAGATCTCGGGGTCGGCCAGGACGTAGTAGCGGTAGTTGTGGTAGCGGATGAGGTCCCTCAGCTCGTTGATCCGCCTCCTCGCTTCCTCCAGGGTCATGCCTTGAGTTTACCGCCGGCCGGTATAATAGCCCCTGGCGAATAGCCGTGGGAGGTAAGCATGAAACGTGTACTGGCGCTTATTGGGGTTCTGGCCCTGGGCCTAAGCCTGGCCCAGGTGCGGGTGGGCATCGCCTTTGACGCCGGCGGCAAGTTTGACCGCTCCTTCAACCAGTCCGCCTGGGAAGGGGCGCAAAAGGCGGCCAAGGACTTCGGGGTGAAGCTCTTTGACTTTGAGCCCGCCGACCCCTCCCAGGTGGGGCAGGGCATCCGCACCTTCGCCGAGGAGGGCTTTGACCTGGTGATCGGCGTGGGCTTCGCCAACGAGCCCGCCATCACCGCCACGGCCAAGGAGTTCCCCAACGTCAGGTTCGCCGTGATTGACGCCGTGCCGGGCGAGGGGAAGCTGGCCAACGCTGTGGGCCTGGTGTTCCGGGAGCACGAGGGTAGCTTCCTGGTGGGCTACATCGCCGGCAAGATGAGCCGCACCGGGGTGGTGGGCTTCATCGGCGGCATGGACATCCCCCTCATCCACAAGTTTGAGGCGGGCTTCCGCGCCGGGGCGGAGTACGCCTTCAAGGAGGACAAGATCCAGGGCAAGGTCCTGGTGGGCTACGTGGGCAACACCCCCGCCGCCTGGAACGACCCCGCCAAGGCCAAGGAGATCGCCGCTGCCCAGGTGCGCCAGGGCGCCGACATCATCTACGCCGCCGCCGGTGGCTCGGGCCTGGGGCTCATTGACTACGTGAAGCAGACCAAGTGCCTGAAGGAGGGCGGCAACATCCGCTTCGTGCGCAAGGCGGACCCCTACGCCAAGGTGCCCAAGTACGCCGACTACACCCGCGCTTGCGGCACCGACGGCACCAAGGCCACGCCCCTCTTCTTCATCGGCGTGGACGCCAACCAGAACTACCTGGGCGACACGGACAACAACCCCGCCACCCTCAACCACGGCCTCACCTCCATGATGAAGCGGGTGGACGTGGCCACCTACGAGGTGATCAAGAGCGTGGTGCAGAAGGCCTTCAAGGGCGGGGTGCGGGAGTTCGGCCTGAGCAACAACGGGGTGGGCTACGCCCTGGACCAGTACAACAAGGCCTTGATCCCGGCTGCCGTGGTGAGCAAGCTGGAGGTCCTCAAGCAGCAGATCATCAAGGGCCAGATCAAGGTGCCTGAGTCCCGCTAAGGGGCTTCGCCGGAGGGGCCGGAGGCGTTCCGGCCCCTCTTGTATACTTGCGGGCGTGGAGAAGGCCCTGGTCCTGAAGGACATCACCAAGCGCTTCCCCCTGGTCCTCGCCAACGACCACATCTCCTTGGACCTGAACTGGGGCGAGGTCTTGGCCCTGGTGGGGGAAAACGGTGCCGGGAAATCCACCCTCATGAAGATCGTCTACGGCCTACAGCCCCCGGACAAGGGGGAGATGTGGGTGGACGGCAAGCCCTACCGGCCCAAAAGCCCCCTGGACGCCATCGCCGCCGGCATCGGCATGGTGCACCAGCACTTCATGTTGGTGGAGCCCTTCACGGTGCTGGAGAACCTGGTCTTGGGCTTGGAGCCGGGAAGCCCCTTGTACCTGGACCTCGAGGCCGCCCGGAAGCGGGCCCAAGGCCTCATGGAGGAGCTCGGCTTCCAGGTTCCCCTGGACGAGCGCATTGAAAACCTCCCCGTGGGGCTCCAGCAGCGGGTGGAGATCCTGAAGGCCCTCTACCGCAAGGCCAGGATCCTCATTCTGGACGAGCCCACCGCCGTCCTCACCCCCCAGGAGGCGGAGGAGCTTTTCCGCTTCCTAAGGGCCTACGTGGCCCAGGGCAACGCCGCCATCTTCATCAGCCACAAGCTCAAGGAGGTGCTTGCCGTCTCCGACCGGGTCACGGTGATCCGGGATGGGAAGGTGGTGGGCACGGTGCGCACCCAAGAGACCTCCTTGGAGGAGCTCGCCCGGATGATGGTGGGCCGGGAGGTGGTCCTAAGGGTGCAAAAGGGCCCGGCCAGGCCCGGGGAGGTGGTTTTGAAACTGGAGGACTTCGCCGCCCCGCCCCGGCTTAAGGGCGTGAGCTTTGCGGTGCGCGCCGGGGAGATCGTGGGCATCGCCGGGGTAGAGGGGAACGGGCAAACGGAGCTGGTGGAGGCCCTCACCGGCCTGCGCCGCCACCAGGGGGTGGCCCGGTACCTGGGCAAACCCCTCCCCCCCTTGGCCCGGGCGGTGCGGGAGCTCGGGGTGAGCCACGTTCCCGAGGACCGGCACGCCCGGGGCCTCGTCCTGGACTTTTCCGTGCGGGAAAACGCCATCCTGGGCGACCAGCACAGGCCCCCCTTCCGCGGCTTCCTGGGCTTCTTGGACGGCGAGGCGGTGGAGCGCCACGCCCGGGCCCTGGTGGAGGCCTTTGACGTGCGGCCCCGGTCCACGGAGCTTTCCGCAAGGCGCTTCTCCGGGGGTAACCAGCAGAAGATCGTGGTGGGAAGGGAGCTCTTAAGGAAGCCCCGCCTCCTCATCGCCTCCCAGCCCACCCGGGGGGTGGACGTGGGGGCCATTGAGTTCATCCACCAGCGCCTCATTGAGGCCCGGGACCAGGGGATGGCCGTCCTTTTGGTCTCCGCCGACCTCAGCGAGGTCTTGAGCCTTTCCGACCGCATCCTCGTCATGTACGAGGGAAGGATCGTGGGGGAACTCAGCCCGGAGGAGGCCACGGAGGAGCGGCTCGGCCTCCTGATGGCGGGGATTTCCGCTTAGGGCTCCCTAAACTCCCCCGCCACCCGCCCGAGGAGAACCACCTCGCCCCTTTCCAGGGCGTAGCGCACCCGTTCTCCCCGCACGAAGCCCTTCTCGTCCCGGCTTTCCACGTTGCCGAAGAGGTAGGCGAAGCCCTCCTTCTCCCGCACCAGGGCCCTTTCCGCCTTGGTGGTGCGCTCGCCTTGGGTGAACTCCACCCCCAAAAGCCAAAGCGCCTCCTCGTCCAGAAGGTAGCGGAGGCTGTTCGCCTTGCCCAAAAGGGGTTTTTCCCCTTCCCGCCTCACCTCCAAGGGGCCTTCCAAAAGGGCTTCCCCGGTATCGTTCTGGTAGCGAAGCCGCCTCCCCTTCACCCGGGTCGCCCCCTCCTCCACCGCCACCTCCCCCGGGGCCTGGCGCACCTCGAGGCGGCCCTCCTCCTCCAGGTACCGGGCGCTTCCCCCGGAGAGGAAAAGGGTCTCCTCGCTCCCCCGCTCCACCACCGCCAAGGGCCCTGTGGCCCGCACCTCGCTTCCCAAGCGCACCTCCACCCCCTTGGGGTCAAAGAGGACCAGGCGCAGGTACCGTTCCCCCTTCCCCGCCCCCGCCCGGCGCAGGCGCAGGAGGTGGGGAAGGCCCTCCCGGGTGAAGTCAGGGTTGTAGGCAGCCTCCACCATGTCCCCGGGCTTCAGGCCCTCGTCCACCGCGCTCCCCGCGTCCAGGAAAAAGGCCTTTTCTCCCACCACCGCCTTGTCCTGGCCCAGCTCCTTGAGCTCGCCCAGGTAAAGGTCGCCGTAGTCGGCGTAGAAGAGGCTATCCTCCTCCCCGCTCACCCAGGCCACCACCTTCTTGTCCTTGCGGACCAGCTCCACCTCGGGGCGGAAGGCCTCCTGGGCCAAGGCGCAAAGGAGCAGGAGGCCCAAGCCCAGGAGGAAAGGGCGCATCACTTCTCCCCGAGCTTCTTAAACTCCTCCACGGGCAGGCGGAAGGCGCGGCCGTAGACCCGCACCTGGTGGCGGTTCACGTTGTGGAGGAGGGTGCTCCCCGAAAGCCTAAAGCCTTCCTTCTTGTTCTCGCTCACCGCCGGCTTCCCCAAGACGATGGCCTCCCCGGTGGTGTCGTCGTAGTAAAGGCTTTCCCCGGTGGTCACCAGATCCCCGTCCACGAGGCGCACCCCCCCGGTGGCGATGAGGCGCTTGGAGCCGGTGAGGCTCCGCACCTCCTTAGCCCGGATCACCAGGTCCCCGTCCTTGCGCTTGCGGGTGAGGACCACCTCCTTGGCGTCGCTGAAGACGGCGAGGCCCCGTTCCTCCTCGTAGTAGACGAAGCCCGCCCGCCCCTCCTGGTTGCCGCTTTTGAGGAGGGCGTTTTCGCTGGTGGAGGTGTCGGTGTCCACCTGGAAGGTCATGCGGCTCGCCTCCACCTCCACGGGATCCTCCCCGGGCTTGGGCTCTTGGCGCATGCGGGCCGGGCCCAAGAGCTCCCCTTCCCCCGTGGTTTCCCGGTAGACCAGGACGGGGCCCCGGGCCTCCACCCGGCCCCGGCGCACCACCACGCCCCCCTCAAAGCGGGCCTCCCGTTCCCCTTCCGCCTCCTGCATGGTCTTGCCCTTGGGGGCGGTGAGGGTGGCCTTGGGGGCTTGGATGGAGAGGTCCTTGACCCGGCCCCTCACCTCCCCCTCAAAGGTCCAGGGGCCGTAGCGCAGGTCCCCGGAAAGCCTGCCCCCTTCCACTTGGATCACCCGCACGCCGGAAGCCGCCAAGGCCAGTCCCAACACCGAAAAAAGCACGAGTCTTCTCACGAGCTACCTCCTTCCACGGTGCACGGGCCAAAACTTCCCCCAGCGGGAAAGGAAAAGCGGGGGTTTTGCGCCTCGAGGCGCTCCAGGGCGAAATCCGAGCGGAAGGCCTCCGCCTCGCCCCTGAGGTTCGGCGCTTCTATCCGCACCCATGGGGCGAAGAAGCCCTCCTTCTGCCGGATGAGGACCTCCCCCTTCCCGGGGGCGGAAAGGGCGAGCCGGTAGCACCCCTTAAGGATCTCCACCTCGGCGTAAGGGGCCCGCAGGTTGTCCCCGGGCTCCACCACCACCTCAGGAGCCCTAAGCCACAGGTCCAGGCGCCCCTTCACGTACCGCTCCCCGGTAAGCCCCCCCCGGATGCGGAACACCCCCCCCTCTTCCACCATCTCCTCCGCGGCGAAGCGCCACTCCACCCCCTCCTCCTCGGGGAAGAGCCAAAACTCCACCCCCAGAAGGCGCACCCCCGGGGCTGGGGCCGGAGATCGGGAAGGCCCCGGACGGAGCCAAGGGAGGAGGAAAAGCAAGAGGGCGAGGGGGAGGAGAAACCGCACCACGCCCCTCACCTTACGGGAAAGCGCTTGAGAAAGATGACAAGGCCCTTTACCCCAGCACATCCCGCGGGTTTCCCCGCACCCTGAGGTTCACCCAGGTCTTGCGCAGGCGGAGGAGGGCCTTCAGGGGGCGGTAGAGGGGGGAAAGGGGCAGGGTGTAGGCGGGAAACTGCACCCGTCTGCCGCCAAACCCCTCCTTGAAGCGCCAGATCCCCTCGGCGTGGCTCCCTTCGGGGGTGCGGGGAACGCCCCAAAGGTCGTAGATCCGGTAGCCCCGGGCCATGCCGTGGCGGATGGCCATGAGGTGCATCCCCATGGGAGCCTTGGCCTCGGGGTGGTGGCGGCTGCTACCCCCGTAGAGGTAGTCCACCTTCCCGGCGAAGGCCACGAAAAGCCCCGCCGCCAAAGCCTCCCCGTCCTTGGCGGCTAAGGTGATGAAGGCCTCGCCCAAGGGCTGGTTCATCTCCTTTAGGACGGCCCGGTAGTATTCCTCCGAGTGTTGCAGGAGCTTGGCCCGGCGGTTCGTCTCCTCAAAAAGGCGGAAGAACTCGGGGAAGGCCTCCTCTCCCGCCACGAGGAGCTCCGTGCGCTTCTGCGCCAGGCGGGCGTTGCGGCGGTGCATCTCCTTCATGCCCTTCAGGAGCGCCTCCTCCCCTTGGGTGAGGTCCAGCCACAGGGAGTGGCCGGGCTGGATGGGCTCCTCCGGCAAGAGGCCGGGGAAGTGGGGGGGCGCTTCCTCCGCCGCAAGACCCGCCTCCGGCTCCACCACCAGGTGGGTGCCCTTTACCCCCTGGGCCAAGGCCTGGGCCACCTGGGGGAGGTCCTCCAGGCGGAAAAGGGCTGGGCCCCTTGGGGCGTAGACCAGGCTAAGCCCCCCGGGGAGGCGTTTCAGGAGGACCTGGGCGGCCCCCAAAAGCCTATCCCCCTGGTACACGGCAAAGCGCTTGGGCTCCCAGCCGGAAAGCCGCTTCACCTCCCCCCAGCCAAAGGACTGAAGGGCGCTGGTGATGGGGAAGCCGGAAACCAACCGGTTCCAGGCCTCAGGTTCGTGAACCTCCAAAAGCTCGGCCATCCCCTAAGCGTAAAGGGTCTCCGCAAGCTCTTCCAGGAGGCCGTCCCCTTCCAGGGGAAGCCGCCTGGCCTCCAGGTACTCCTGGAGAAGGGGAGCGAAGCGGGCGTCCTCCGCCCGAGCCGCCCGCTCCTTGAGGGGAAGGAGGGGCCAGCCGTAGGCCAAATGGCCCAGGATATCGTACAGGTCGTACTCCCCCGGCACCAGGCGGCGCAGGAGGGCCTCGGTCCAGCCCTTGGCCACCAGGTTGGCGAGGAGGGCGCGGCGGCTTTGCGTTCTTCGCCAGAGGAGGCGGAAGCGCTCCTCCTCCGGCAGGGCCTGCCGGAGCCTTCCCCCCACCTCCGCCAAGGTGCTCACCCGCTCACCCCCCGGGAGGAGGTAGCCCTCCCGAGCCAAGAGGCTTTCCACCGCCTGCTTGAGCCGGCGCCCGCTGATGGGTTTTTCCAGGAAAAGGTCGGCCCCCAAAGCCCGGCTTGGACCCTCCAGCTCCTGCCCCCCGCCGGTGAACATGATGACGGGCACCCGGCTCAGGCGGCGCACCGCCCGAATGCGGCCTAAGAGGGTGAGGCCATCCATGTCCGGCATCATGATGTCCAGGAGGATCAGGTCGGGGGTTTCCTTGCGCAGGTACTCCAAGGCCGCCTTGGCGGAGTCCGCCAAGACCACCTCGTGGCCGGAGCCGGAAAGGACCACCTCGAGGAGGTGGCGGATGCGGGGGTCATCGTCCACCACGAGAAGCCGCGCCACGAAGGCCATGCTACGCCAGCCCTTTTTCCCCTGTCCAGGGTGCTTGTACCATGGAGGGCATGAGGATCGCCTTCCAGGGCACCGAAGGGGCGTACAGCGAAGAGGCCCTCCTCAAGGCCTTCCCCGGCGCCACCCCCGTGGGCTTCCCCACCTTTCACCAGGTGTTTGAGGCGGTGGAAACGGGGGAGGCGGAGCTTGGGGTGGTGCCCGTGGAGAACACCACCGCCGGCAGCATCAACCAGACCTACGACCTCCTCCTGGAAAGCGACCTGCACGTGGTGGGGGAGATCGTCCACCGGGTGGAGCACTGCCTTCTGGCACCCCGGGGCGTGGAGCTTAAGGAGCTCAAGGCGGTGAAGAGCCACCCCCAGGCCCTGGCCCAGTGCGACGGCTTCTTAGCCCGGCTTCGCCTCACCCCCATCCCCGTGTACGACACCGCCGGGGCCGCCCGGGCCTTGGCGGAAAACCCCGAGCCCGGGGTGGGGGCCATCGCCTCGAGGCGGGCGGCGGAGCTCTATGGCCTTGCCGTCCTGGCGGAAAACATTGAGGACTACCCCCACAACTACACCCGCTTCTTCGTCATCGGCCGCGAGGAGGCAAGGAAGGGGGAAGGCCCCCACAAGACCAGCATCGTCTTCGCCGTGCGCCACCGCCCCGGGGGGCTTTTGGAGGCCCTGCAGGTCTTCGCCGAGGCCGGGGTGAACCTCACCAAGCTGGAGTCTAGGCCGCGGCGGGACAAGCCGTTTAGCTACCTCTTTTACCTGGACTTAGAGGGCCACCTGGAGGAGCCGGGACCCGCCCAAGCCCTTCTGGGCCTTTTGCGGCGGGCGGCCTTTTTAAAGGTCCTGGGCTCCTACCCCGCCTACCGGAACGGCACCTAGCCCGGGCGGACGTCCACCACCCTTTCCCCGGCGGCCTCCAGGCGCTTGGGCACCCCTTCCACATCCTCCCCCACCACCCGCATCACCAGGCGCTGGTAGCCCTCGAGGTGGGCGGCGGTGGCGATGGAGACGATGTTGGCCGGAGGGACCGCCTGGGCCATCTGGGCCAGGGCCCCGGGGACGTCGGGGATGTCCACGGTGATGCGAAGACCCCCAAGCTTAAGGCCCAACACCTCAATGAAGGCCCGAAGCACGTCGGTCACGGTGATGATGCCCACAAGCCGATCCCCTTCCATCACCGGCAGGCCTCCGATCTTCCGCTCCTCCATGAGGAGGGCCGCCTTTTCCAAAGGCTCGTCCGCCCCCACGGTGACCACGGGCTTGGCCATCACCTCCTCCACGGTGAGCTTGGAGAGGAGGTAGTTCATCTCCCACACCGAGAGGGTGGTGGCCTTGGAGGGCATGGCATCCTTGAGGTCCTTGTCCGTCACCAAGCCCACGAGCTTCCCGTCCTTCACCACGGGCAGGCGCCGGAAGCCTTTGTGCTTCAACAGGTTGATGGCCTCCAACACCGGGGTGTCGGGGGGCACGGTAAGGGGGTCCTTGGTCATCCAATCGCGGACCAGCATCTTTAACCTCCTCTCACCCCTAGCTTATCCCATGGTGAAGGGTAAAAATGTCCCCGCCCAAAGGGCGGGGAAAACCATACTTCCTTTTTTACCGCAGGGTTGCCCCAAGGACCACGCGGCTAGAGCCCCCACCTCCGAAGGGATAAAAGTACTCCCCATCCAGGAAAACCCCCGTCCTGGGGTCCAACAACACCTCCACCCCTAAGGAGAGGTGAAGGCCGAGGTCGCTCGTTTGGGCGAACCGCCCGGCAAGCCCCCCGCCGAAGTAGGGCCTAATCCCCCTGAGGTCCCGGTCCAGCTGGCCCAAATCCGGCTTGAAGAGGAGTTCACCCCCCACTAGGAAGCTCGGGCCGCTGGGGAAGAGGTCGGCGAAACCCCGGAAGGCCAGGCTTTGCTCCAAGGGTGCCTCCAAGCCCAAACCAAGCCCAGCGGGGGGCAAAGAAAGCCGGAAGGAAACCGCCCGCTGGGCGAAGGCCAGGGAACCTAAGGCCAAAAGCGCCAACAACCAAAGCGTCTTGCGCATACGCTTCACCTCCAAAGAGCATCCTACCCCCCCTCGCATCAAGGGGAAAGGAAGCTTTCTCTCACCCTGGCCTAACCCGGAGCAGCTAGGCTTAGGCCCATGAAACGGCTTCCCCTTACGGCCCTTTTCCTGGCCCTCGGCGCCCTCCTCACCCCCATGCTGGCCCAGAACAAAAACGTGGCCACCCGCATCGGCTTTGTGGACGCCGACGCTCTCATCCAGGCCCACCCCGACTACAAAAAGGTCCAGGACGTGCAGGCCCAGGCCAAGAAGGAGCTCTCCCCCCTGGAGGAGAAGCTCAAGCCCCTGGACCAAAAGGTGCGGGCCGGCCAAGCCAGCGCCAAGGAGCGCCAGGACTACGACGCCCTCCTTAAGACCTACCAAGACACCCTGAAGAAGTGGCAGGACCGGCAGAACCAGGCGCTCAAGCCCATCCTGGATGACGTGGACGCGGCCATCGCCAAGGTGGCCAAGGCCCAGGGCTTCGCCGTGGTCATGAGCCGGCAGGTGGCGGCCCAGTCCGGCCTGGTGGTCTACGCCGACGAGGACACCGACCTCACCCAGGCGGTGATCCGGGAACTCAAGCGCTAAAGCCCAGGCCTCCTGCCCCGCTTGGCCTACTCCCAGGCGGGGTAGGCCTCTTTGGGCAGGCTCCAACGCACCTCCTCCAAGGCCCCGTCAAAGCGGAGGATGGCGGCGAGGCGCTTCCTGGAATACACCCGGTAAGGCTCTTTAGGGATGAAGGCGGTGACGATGTCCACGTGCCGCGGCTTGGCGTACTCCAGGACCACGTGCAAGGGCAGGCGCAGGCGAGGCGGGAAGACCATATAGCCCAAAACCAGCATCCGCTGGTCCTCAGGGTAGATGCAAAGCTCCCTGCCCCATTCCAGGGCCCTGAGGATGTCCAGCTCGGTGAAGCCTTCCTGGAGCATGTGCTTGGCCACGTGGGGGCCCAAGCGGTAGCGACCTTCCCTAAGGTGGGGGAGGAGGTCCGGAAGGCGGCGAAGCTTCTTCACGTCCACCCCCTTTCCCCCCAGTCTAGGACGAAACGCCCAAGGAAGTGTGGCCTTCACCGGTAAGGCCCTAAGGCCGCGGGGTCCCGCACCGCCAGGAAAGCCCCATAGACCCTCTCCGCCCCCGCCTGGAGTAGGGCCTCCTTGGCCCGGAGGAAGGTGGCCCCGCTCGTGAGGACATCGTCCACTAAAAGCCAAGCCCCCACCACCCGGGCCTTGGGGAGGAAGAGCCTCGAGGGGAGCTTGGTCCTCTCCCGCCCCCGGGTGGGCTGGCCTGGGGTGTAGCGCACCCGCACCAAAACCCGCCGGTAGGGAAGGTGGAGGAGGCGGGCAAGCTCCTTGGCCAAAAGCTCAGGCGGGCTATACCCCCTTTGGAGAAGCCGGGGAAGAAGGGTGGGCACCGCCGTCACCCCTGAAAGGGCCCAACCCTGGGCCAGGACCCCTTCCGCCAAGGGGCGGGCGAGAAGGGGGGCTAGGCCAGCGCAGCGCCCGTACTTCAGGGCCCGAGCCAGGCCCCCCACCCGGCCATAAAGCCCCAGGTAGACCACCTCCCCCGTCCCCTGGGCCTTAAGGGCCCGGCGGCAGGCGGCGCAGAGGAGGGGCCCATCCAGGGGCCCCCGCACCCGGGGCAGGCGTGGCCCAAAAGCGCCTCAAGAAAGCCCCAAAGCATCCCTTAGCGCCTCGTCAAAGGGCGGGTAGAGCACCCCCTTTTCCGTGATGATCCCCGTGAGGTAACGGTGGGGGGTGAGGTCAAAGGCGGGGTGATAGGCGGGAAAGCCTTCAGGAGCCAGGCGCACCCCTTGGAGGGTGAGGACCTCCTCCGGGGAGCGCTCCTCTATGGGGATGCCTTCCCCACTTGCCAGGCCAGGGTCCACGGAGGAAAGGGGCAAGGCGGCGTAGAAGGGAACCCCGTGGTGGTGGGCCAAAACCGCCAGGGTGTAGGTGCCGATCTTGTTGGCGAAGTCGCCGTTTAGGGCCATGCGGTCCACCCCCACGATGACGGCGTCCACCAATCCCCGTTGCATGAGGAAGCCCGCCATGTTGTCGGCGATGAGCGTGGCGGGAACGCCCGCCTTTTTTAGCTCAAAGGCGGTGAGCCGGGCCCCTTGCAGGTAGGGCCGGGTCTCATCCACCCAGACATGGCGCACCCGCTCCTGGCGGTGGGCCTCGAGGATGGCCCCAAGCGCCGTCCCATACCCCCCGGTGGCGAGGGGCCCGGTGTTGCAGTGGGTGAGGACCCGGCCCCGAAGCACCCTGGCCCCGTGGAGGCTGATCGCCTTTTCCGTCTCCTCCACCTCCCGCCAAAGGGCTTTCGCCTCCTTAAGGCTTGCCTCCAGGTCCCCCCAGTGGGGGCGCATGCGGTCCAGGGCGTAAAAGAGGTTCACCGCCGTGGGGCGGCTTTGGCGGAGGAGCCTCTCCGCCTCCTTTGGGCTTTCCCCCCGGAGGTGGGCGAGGACCATGCCGAAGGCCGCCGAGACCCCGATGGCCGGGGCCCCCCGCACCACCATGGCCCGGATGGCCTCCGCCATCTCCCCCGCGGTGCGCACGGGCACCCAGACTTCCTCCAAGGGAAGCCGCCTTTGGTCCAGAAGCCAAAAGACCCCCTCACCCTCGTCAAAGCGGAAGGGCAGCAAGCGCTCCACGCCCTAAGCCTAAAGGAGGCGGAGGACCTTGTCGTCCCCCGGGCGCACCCGGCCCCGGCCGTCCCGGTTGGAGGTGGTGACGTAAAGGGCCCCGTCGGGCCCCACCTGCACCTCCCGCAGGCGCCCGAAGCCCGTGAGGGCTTCCTCCACCCGCACAACCCGCCACCTTCCCTTGCCCCCCGCAAGGACCAAGCGCAAAAGCGCCTCTCCCCGAAGCCCCGCCAAATAGAGCGCCCCCCGCCAGAAGGCCAGGTTTCCCGGGGGAAAGCCCTGGGGGAAAACGGAAAGGGGGTCCTGGTAGCGGGCATCCCCCAACCGGCCCACCCCCCGGGGCCAGCCGTAATTGCCCCCCGGGAGGATGACGTTCACCTCGTCGTGGCCAAAGCCCTGCTCCCCGCTCGGCCCGTGCTCGCTGGAGAAAAGCTCCCCCGTCTCCGGGTGCCAGGCGAGGCCCTGGGGGTTGCGGTGCCCCAGGCTATAGACCTCGGGCCGGGCCCCCCGCCTTCCCAAAAACGGGTTCCCGGGGGCGGGCTCGCCCTCGGGGGTGATCCGCAGGATCTTCCCCCCCAAGGAGGAAAGGTCCTGGGCCATCTCCCGCTCGTACACCTCCCCCGTGGTGACGTAAAGCATCCCATCGGGGCCAAAGGCGATCCGCCCCCCGGAGTGGAGGCCGTGGGGGCGGGCGGGAATGCCGTCCAGGATCACCCGGTCCAAAACCCCCCGCTCCCCCTCATGCCGAAGGCGCACCACCTGGTTGCGAAGCCCCCCTTCCTCCACGGTGCGGTAGGCATAGACGTAGGGCTCTTGGGGAAAGCGGGGGTGGAGGGCGAGGCCCAAAAGCCCCGACTCCCCTCGGTGGTAGACGGGAAGCTCGGCATAGGGGACCACCCTCCCGCCCCGCACCAGCCGGATGCGCCCCGGCCGCTCGGAAACCAAAAACCCCCCGCCGGGCAAAAAGGCCAGGGCCCAGGGGACCTCCAAGCCCTCCGCCACCCCCTCCGCCCTTAGGCCCTGGCCCCGGGCTAGGGCCAGGGCGGAAAGGGCGGCGAGAAAGCGCCTTCTTGTCATTCCCCTTCCCCCTTTCGGGGAAGAGGCTACCCCATAAGGGCCTACGCCTTGGGGTCCAGGATCACCTTCACCGCCTGGCCCGAGGCCAAAAGGTGAAAAGCTTCCCGGTAGCGGCTCAGGGGCAGGCGGTGGGTGATGAGGGGGGTGAGGTCCACCCGGCCCGAATAGACCAAGGCGGTGCCCTGCATCCAGGTCTGCCAAAGCCGCCTTCCGGCGATGCCGTAGGCGGTGATCCCCCGCATGACCAGCTCCCCCGCCAGGTCAAAGCGGATGGGATCGGAGGGGATGCCGAGGATCCTCGCCTCGCCCCCCGGGATGAGGGCCTTTAGGCCCTGGTGGATGGCGCTCTCGTTGCCGGAAAACTCCAAGAGGACCTCCACCCCGCTTCCCGTGACCTCCCGCACCACCTGGAGGAGGTCTTCCTCGAGGGGGTTCACGAGCCGGTCGGCGTAAGGTTTGGCGAAGGCCAGGCGGTAGGGGTTGGGGTCGGAGACCAAAATGGGCCCCGCCCCGCTCGCCCGGGCCACCATGGCCGCCATGAGGCCGATGGGCCCCGCCCCGGTGATGAGGACGCTCTTCCCCGAGACCCCGCTTCCGGCATACACCGTGTGCACAGCGTTGCCGAAGGGCTCCAGGATGGCCGCCACCTCAAAGGGGAGGTCCTTGGGGTTGACCCAGGCGTTTTCCGCCGGCACCACCACGTACTCGGCGAACCCCCCGTCCCGGTCCACCCCCAGGATCTCCGTGTTCAGGCAGACGTGGTAGTTGCCCGTGCGGCAGGCGGGGCAGGCGTGGCAGACGATGTGGCTTTCCAGGCTCACGTGATCCCCCACCTGAGGGCGCTTCACCCCGGGACCCACCGCCTCCACCACGCCGCTGAACTCGTGCCCGGTGATGAGGGGAGGCCGGACCCTGCCCCGGGACCAGGCGTCCCACCTCCAGATGTGGAGGTCGGTGCCGCAGATGCTGGCGGCCTCCACCCGCACCAGGATCTCCCCAGGCCCCGGCTCGGGGCGGGAGCGTTCCACTAGGGTTAGGCCCTCTTCGGGGGCCAGCTTGGCCAAAGCGCGCATACCGGGGCCATGCTACCACCGGTAAAGGGCGCCCACGCTAAAACGCACGCTCTCGCCACTTTCCATGCCCAAGGAAAGACCCAAAGTGGGTGTAAGCTCGTACCCAAGCTGAAAAGCCACGGTTTGATAAGCCCCTTCCCCCACCGGAAACCGGGAGCTTAAGGAAAGGGTCAGTCTATCCTGGCGGTATTGGGCGAACACGCTTTGCGCTCCCCGCAGGTCCACCTCGTACCCCAAGAACAAATTGGGCATCACATATTTGCCCACCGAAAAACGGGTGTCCTCCAACTGCCCACCCTGGAAAAAGGGTGCACGGATCTGGAATTGATCCAGTCCCAAAACCCGTCCAAGCTCCTGCTCCAGTTGACCCACAAGCAGGCTCTCCAACGCCGCACTCAAAATCGTCTGGGGTAAAGCATCCAAAACCTGACTTAGATCAGAGGTGCCCAGGATCAAAAGGGAATAAGCCTCCAGTTCGGTTAGTTCGGGTTCTGTGGTCAACTTGGGATCCAAGCGGAGCTTTATCTGACCATTTTCGCGGAAAAAACCCCCTTCTGCCTGAAGGTGCAGGATGTAGCCCCGTGCTTCACCAGTGGCCTGAAGGGTGAACTCGGGCAAAATGCCCCGGCTAGGACTAAACCGTATGGCGCTTTCTTCAGGTACAATGTTAAAAAGCACGTCCCACAAGCGGAAAGTGCCCCGAAGGGGACGAGCCTCCCCTGAAAGGTAGGGATCCTGGTAAGACCCACCCAAGTACACCTCTCCGCCCAACTCACCCTGAACCAGACTCTCCTGAACAAGAACTCCTCTTTCCGCATACAGACGAACATTCTCAAATACCAAGGGAAGAGGTTGCGAGGGGCCAGCCTCCTTAGGTCGCGCCGCCTCGGCTTCCCGAGCCGAAGAAAAAGCTAGGCGAGCGCGCAACACCTCGGCGTTGGCAGTCAGGTGGTAATTTTCCCCCTCTTGGTATAAGAAGAAGCCTTTCACGTCTAAACGCCCTTCCTGCAAGTAAAGGCTAGGATAGCTCAGGGTTACTCGGCCATAACCTGCAAGGCGCAACGGCAAAAGGGTCCCTTGCGCTTCCAGCTCCCCCAGGCGAACCTCCACTAGCCCCGAGGGGTAGCGGAAGACCACCTCCGCCGGGGTGGCCTCCTTGAGCCCGGGGAGGGAAACCTCCCCCTTGGCGCTCACCCGGAAGTCCTCCAAGCGGCCCTCGAGGCCAAGCCTGGCCCGCCCCGGGAAAGGCGCCGTGAGGGTGAGCTCCCCTTCCGCCTTCGCCCCCCCGTCCAAGGAGAGGAGGCCCTCGGGCAAGTACCCCGCCACCGGGCCGAGCCGGAAGCGGAAGTCCTTAAAGCCCACCTGAAAGCCCTCTCCCGTGAGGCGCAGGCTCAGGCTCCCCGAACCCTCGGGCCGGTAGGGCTTCAGGGCGGGCACCACCTGGAGCACGGGGGTGAAGACCGTGTCCTTCAGGTACAGGTAAAGGTCGCTGCCTTCGGGGCTCCAGTACCCCCCGCCCTCCCAGACACCCCGACCCGCCAGGCGGAGGTGGTCCACCTCCACCCGCCCCCGGCTCAAGCGGAAGGCCGCCTGCCCCTTAAGCTCATCCCCCCCGCCCCGGAAGACCAGGCTTTCCCCCACCAAAACCCCTTCCCCCCGCCAGGGGTTGGCCAGGGGCACCCTTAGGCGCACCGCCCCCGTCCAGTAGGCCTCCCCCTCCAAGGGCCCCGCCACCGCCGCCAAGAGGAGGTGGAGGGGGAAGCCCCGGGGGCTTGCCACGAGGTCCAGCCTTCCCCCCTCCAAGGCCACCTGGAAGGGGGTTTCCCCCAGGCGCCCCTCCCCGGCGAAACCCGCCCCTCCAAGGCGCCCCTTTAGGCCTAACGGAAGGCGCGTCCCCGCCACCTCCACCGCCCCCGAAACCGCCCCTTCCGCCCCGCCTCCCTTCAAGGCCAGGCTTCCAGAAACCCGTCCCCTGAGGTAGGGGGCGTAGCGGCCCAGGAAGTTCTCGAGGGCCGCCTCCTTCAGGGTGAGGTCCAAGGCCAGGGGGAGGAGGGTCCCCTTGGCCTCCACCCGGCCCACGCCCCCCGTCAACGCCCCTTCCACCCTGTACCCCTCTCCCAAAACCCGGCCCTGGAAGCGGCTTTCCAAGGGGGTAAGGGGAAGGTCCACCCTGAGTTCCCCCTTGGGCGGGTAGGCCAGGCTTCCCTCCAGGTAGGGCCCCGTGGCGGTGAGCTCGGCGGAAAGGAGGCGGCCCTCTAGGCGCACCGCCTGCTCCCCCGCCCGGTAGTCCAGGCGGTAGGCCCCGTCCAGTCCCACCTCCCCCATGAGGCGCCCCGCCCCCGCCGCCCACCATGGCCATGCGGGGTGTTCCCCTTCCACCCCCACCTTGGCCCCTTCCCCCTGGAGGCGAAGGGCCACGCCCCCCACCTCCAGGGCCAGGCTCCCCGAAACCTTGCCCTCGGCGTAGCGCAAGGCGCCCGTGCCCTGAGGGCTCGTGAGGGTTAGGGCGAGGCTTTCCAAGTCCAACTCCCCCTCCAGGGGAAGCCCCGCCCCCGGCACCCGGTAGGCCAAGAGGACCTTCCTACCTTCCCCCCGGGCGGCCAAGCCGCCTGGGACGAGGCCCCGGAGAAGGGTAGCCTCTCCCTGGGCTTCCCGCGCCAAAAGGTCCAGATGGAGGCCCCCCAGGGCCAGCTCAGGCCAGACCAGGGCCACCTCCTCCCCCAGGACCTCCCCCCGAAGCCGGGGAAGCCCTTCCCCCTCCAGGGCAAGCCGCCCCTCGCGGAAGGCCACCTCCCCCCGCCAGGCCCCATCCCAGGCCACCTCCCCCTCGAGGTCCCCCTTGAGGGAAAGGCGCAAGGCCCCTTCCCCGTACACCCCCTCCGCCTCCGCTTCCCGGCCCAAGGCGGCGAGGCGAAGCTTTAGGGCCACCCGCCGCCAGGGGCCTCCCATCTCCCCTGAGAGGCGCACGGGGCCGTAGGCGAAGTCCGAAAGGGCTAGGGCAACCCCCTCGGGCCCCACCTCCCCCTTCACCCCTTCCCCCTGGAGGGCCACCCGGAAGCCCGAAAGGCCCTCCAGGGCGAGGTCCACCTCCCCATAGGCGTACCGCCCCGATAGCCACTTCCCGGGGTAGGTGCCCTCGGCCTCGAGGACGCCAAGCCCCCGGGGCAAGGGGCCCTGGTAGCGGTAGGCCAGGCGGAAGGGCACAAGGTCCAGCCTCGCCGTGAGGGGAAGCCCCTCCCCCACGAGGTCAAACCCCCCCTCCCTCCCCAAAAGCCGCGCCCGGCCGTAGGGGCTTTCCACCACCCCCTCCCCAGCCCACACCCCCAGGTAGCCCTCCTCCGCCCGGTAGCGGTAAGCCCCCCGGAAGGAAAAGTCCCGGTAGCCCAGCGCCAAGGCCAGATCGCCCTCGAGGCCCGCGCACGCCCCCAAGGGCCGGGGCAGGCAGAAGGTGCCCTCCCCCTGCCCCCTAACCGCCCCCTCTCCCCGAAGGACAAGCCGCCCCGCCCCCAGGTCCACCTCCGCTAAAAGGGCCCCATCGGAAAGGGGATAGCGGGCCCGAAGAAGCCCCGAGAGCCCTTTCCCGTACCGCACCTCCCCCACCACCTTGGGCCCCTGGAAGCGGAGGGCAAGCCCCTCCGCCCCGTACGCCCCTCCAAACCGCTCCCCATAGGCCTCCCCTTGGAACTCCGCCCGCAAGGGGGAAAGCCAGACCCGCCCCCCCGCCTCCCCCTCCGGCCGGAGGAGCCGGAAGGCCAAGGGCCCTTGCCAAGGACCCTCCCCCTCCGCCTGGAGCCGGGTGGGGAGGCCAAAGGGGGTTAGGTCCAGGTCGGCCTTCAGGGAAAGCCTCCCCCCTTCCAGGCGGAGCCTTAGGCCTGGGGCCTCGGCATAGACCCCAAGCCCCAACAGGGAAATCCCCTCCTGGGCGAAGCGGAAGGGCAGCGCCGCCCCCTCCCCGCCAAAACCCCTCCCCCGCAAGCCGGGGCGCAAGGAGGGTGCCCCCAAGCCGGGCCTGGGCGGCAAGCCGCGCCTTCCCCACCCCCAGGGCGTAGCGGGCATCCCCGGAAAGCCCAAGCCCCGAAACCTCCCCCTCCGCCTGCAGGCTTCCGGGAAGCTCCTCCCCCTGGAGGCGGAAGCGCAAGGCGCCTTGCCCTTGGGCGAGGAGGGCAAGGCCCCTCCCGGAGGCCCGGAGCCACCCCACGTACCCTTCCTTCCCGTAGCGCAGATCCGCCTCCAGGGAAAAGCCCGCCACCTTGCCCCTTCCCCGGGCGAAGAGGCTCAGCCCCTCCCCGTAGGCCACCCCCAGGGCCAAGGGGGCCTGCCAGCGGGCCTCCACCTTCCCCCCTTCCCCCATAAGCCGCACGGGACCTTCCTGGGTCAGGTACTGGAGGCCCCTTAGCGAGCCCTCCCCCCAGTACCTCGCCCCCTCCCAGAAAAGGGCCACTTCCCCTTCGGCGTACGGGGAGGCGTGGCGCACCCTTCCTTCCCCCTTAAGCCCCAGGAGGTCCAAGGTGGCCTTTAGGTCCGTCTCCCCCAGGGCCTCCCCCCGGTAAACCCCCCGCACCTCTAGGGCGCTGTAGGGGCCCTTAAGGCTCACCTCCAGGCCCCGGTGGCGGAAGGAAGCCTCCACCCCCCTTCGGTCCAGCCTCCCCCCGCCCTCCAGGTCCCCGAGGCCCCGAAGCGCCCCCGCCCGGGCCTCCCAGGCGAGGCCCACCCCCCGCCGGGGAAGCCACAGGCCAAGCTCCCCGTCCCGGTAGGCCAGGGCCAAGGGTTCTTCCCCATAGGCCAAGCGCGCCTCCGCCCTCCCCCTTCCCTCCAGGTCCACCTCCCCCTCCACCCGCCCCGCCAGGGCCACGCCCAGGGCCTGCGCCAAGGGGGCCACCTCCTTTAGGGCGAGCCGCAACCGCTCCCCCTCCCAGGCCACCTCCCCCCCGGTGTAGCGCAGGGCGAGGGCAAGGCCCTCCCCGTACCGCCCCTCCCAGGTGAAGGGAAGCCCGGCGAAGCGCCCTTCCCCCTGCAGGCGCAGGCGAAGCCCTTCCCCTTGGAAGCTTCCCCGCACCTCTCCCTCCCGCCCCAGAACGCGGAAGGGCAGGGCCAGGCTTCCCCGGTAGGCGAGGCCCTCCCCCACCAGGCGCACGGGGCCCTCGAGGACGTAGCGCAAAGCCCCTTCCCGCCACACCCGGCCCCGGAAGGGCAAGGGGTCCAGGTAGGGAAGCCTTGCCTCCCCCAAGACCTCCAGGGCCAAGGCCTCCCAAGGGCCCTCCCCCCTGGCCTCCCCCAGGACCTCCACCCCGCCCTGGCGGTGGTGGACCTTTAGGGCCAGGCGGTAGCCCGAGGGGGAAACCTCCCCTTCGCCCTCCAGATAGGGCCCAAGGAGGCGCACCTTCGCCTGAAGGAGCGCTTCCCCCTGCAAAAGGGCCTCCCCGTAGGGGCTTTCCAGGCGGAGCCTCCCCCCTTGGGTACCCCAGGTGCCCGTGGCCCGCACGGGAAGGCCCCAAGGGGAGAGGTCCAACCCCTCCGCCTGCATGAGGAGGCGAAGCCCCCCCTCGTACCCGCCCAGGAGCCTAAGCCCCGGGGCCCTCCCAGAGAGGCGAAAGCCCGCCCCCCGCCCCGAGAGGCTCAGGCTAAGCCCCCCCTTGGGGAAGAAGGCCTCCCCCCGGTAGGCCAGGGCCAGGAGGTCCACCTGCCCCCCTAGCCTCCCCTCCCCCAAAAAGGGCGCCTCCCCTTGGCCCCAAAGGCGCACCGCCCGCCAGGGGCCTTTCCCCTCCAGGGTCCCGTAGGGGGTGGCGAGGCGCACCGCGCCCCCTTCCAGGTCCCCCTCGGCCCAAAGCCGGCCCTCCACCTCCCGGTAGCGGAAGGGAAGGTCCAGGCGGAAGGGGTAGCGCCCCCCAAGCCCAACCTCCCCCACCCCCGCCACCCGGAGGGCCCCCCGGTCCAGGGTAAAGGCGAGGGGCGGAAGGCGAAGCCCCTCGGGCAGGGGGGGCGCAAGCCTTCCCCTTAGCCGGGGCTCAGGGTAGACCTCCCCTTCCCCCTCCACATAGCCCCCAAGGCGGAGGAAAAGCCGCTTCCCCGCCCCCACAAGCCTCCCCTCCACCCCGTAGGGGGTCTTCACCTCGGCGAAGCCGGCAAAGCCCCCGTCGTAGGCCAGGTCCGCCCGCAGGTCCAAGGGGCCTAGGGCCGCCTCCCCCTTAAGGCGCAGGGCCTTTCGGTAGGCCAGGGTGAGGTCCCCAGCCTTCAGCCTCAGGCCCGGCCCCGGGTCGTACGCCCCGGCGAAGGGAAGCTCCCCCAAGGGCGTCTTCAGCCTGCCGGAAAGCTCCGCCCCCAGCCGGCGCAAGGAGGCCTCCGCCTCGAGGTAGCGCCCCTCAGCCCGAAGCCTTCCCCCCAAGGCCCCTTCCCGGTAGAAGGCCTCGCCATAGAGGCGCACCTCGTCCAGGGCCCGCACGGGCAGGCCAAGGAGGCGGAGGGCCAAGACCCCCTTTTGGTACGTCCCCTCCCCGTAGGGGCTTTGGAAGCGGAAGCCGGAGGCCTCCTGCACCACCGCCACGGGGAAGGCGGCGTAGGGGGAGGCGTAGCGGAGCGCGGCGGAAAGCCTCCCCCCCCGCAGGCGGCCTTCCCCCTCGAGGCTCCCCACCGCCAAGGGGGTGGGGGAAAGGAGCAGAGCGAGGTCGCCCCAGGTCCCGGAAAGGGCCAAGGGCCCAAGCCGCCCATAGACCCGCCCCCCCTCCCCCCGCACCTCCCCGGAGAGGTCCAGGGGGGCGAAAAGGGGAAGCGCCACGCTGGGGCTTCGCACCTCCGCCCGGTAGCGGCCCCCCTCCAACAGGAAGGCCACCTCCGCCTTCCCCTCCAGAGGCTTGGGCCAGGCCGCAACCCCGCTTCCCGCTAACCGCTTCCCCTCCCCCTTCAGGACGAGCCGGCTCCCCAAGGTATCGGTGAAGGCCGCCCGGTAGCCGCCTCCCTCCAGGGCGAAGCCCAGGCGGTAGGCCCGGTCAAAAAGCCGCCCCTCCGCCTCCGCCGCCAGGGAGAAGACCCGGTCAAACCCAAGCCGCCCCCGGTGGCGGAAGGGCTCCCCCAAAAACCGCCCCTCCCCCTGGAACGCGCCCGTGAGCTTAAGCGCCGCCCAGCCTTCCCCCGCCAGGGTGAGGACCCCATCCCCCTCCACGGGCAGGGAAAGGCCGAAGTGCCGGGCCAAGGCGGCAAGCCTGGGTCTGCCCACCACCCGGAAGCGGTAGCGCTCCCCCTTGAGGTCCACCTCCGCCTCCGCCTGGAGGGGCCCCTCGAGGCCCACACCCTCTAGGCGCGCCGTCACTCGCTCACCCTGTAGGCGGATGGGGCCTTCCACCTGGGTGAGGGAGAAGCCCACGAGCTCCACCACCCCTCCCACCACCTGCGCTTCCCCCTCCATCCCCCCGGGGCCGAGCCGAAAGGCCCCCGAAAGCCTTCCCCCCTTAAGCCCCGGGTAGAAGAAGGAAAGCCCGGAAACCTCCCCCCCATAGCGCACCTCCCAGGCGGAAAGGTCCGCCGCCAAGGCCCGCGCCTCCCCCTGGAAGCTCCCCCCGGGAAGCCTCGCCAGGAAGCGGTAAGGGTTTTCCCCCGTGAGGGTGAGGCGCAAGGGGGGGAGGAAAAGCCTTTTCCCCCGGGGAAGCTCCACCTCGGCATCCCGAAGGACCAGGCTCCGGAAGACCACCTTAAGCGCGGGCGGGGGGCCTGGCTTCCCCGGGACCAAGGCCTCCCAGGTGGGCTTGAGCCGGGCCCCCTTTAGCGTGAGGCTTAGGGGAAGCTCCCGGCGCAAAAGCCCGAGGAGCTCGTAGCGGATGGCCACCTCCTCCGCCTCCAAAAAGAGCCCCTCCCCCTGAAGCCGCACCCCCCGCAGGGTGAGGCCCAAAAGAAGGTGCCCCCGCACCTCCCCCACCTGCCCCGAAAACCCCGCCAGGGCCAGGCCCCGGAGCACCGCCCCCTTCAGAAGGGGCGGCCAGGCGAGGAGGGCAAGGAGGGCCAAAAGAAAGAGGAGGAGGAAAAGCCCCCGCCGCATCTACCTAAGCATAGGGAAAGGATATGAAAGCCGCGTGGCAGGGCGGGTTAAAATGCCCTCATGCCGCGCCTGGTGGCCTTGGTGAAGGGAAGGGTGCAAGGGGTGGGGTATAGGGCCTTCGCCCAGAAGAAGGCCCTGGAACTGGGGCTTTCCGGCTACGCCGAAAACCTCCCGGACGGCCGGGTGGAGGTGGTGGCGGAAGGCCCCGAGGAGGACCTTAAAGCCTTCTTGCACCACCTCAAGCAAGGCCCCCGCCTCGCCCGGGTGGACGAGGTGGAGGTGCAGTGGGCCGAGGAAACCGGGCTAAAGGGGTTTTACGTGTACTGAGCCCAGGCCTGGGGCTTGGCCCCGGCGCGGAGGAGGGCCTCGGCCAAGGCCCCCTTGAGCTCGGGAAGCCCCGCGCCCTTTAAGGCGGAAACCGGAACCCCGCCCAGCCGCTCCCGCAGGTAGTAGACGTCGTAAGGGGCGGCCCGGTCCGCCTTGGAAAGGGCCAGGACCCGGGGGGCCTCCACGCCGAGCTCCTGAAGGAGGGCCTCCACCACCCGGTGCCGCTCCAAGGCCCCCTCCTCGGAAGCGTCCAGGACGTGGACCAAGAGGTCCGCCTCCCGCACCTCCTCGAGGGTGGCCCGGAAGGCGGTGAGGAGCTCCTCCGGCATCTTCCGGATGAAGCCCACGGTGTCGGTGAAAAGCACCTCCCCCACCCCCGGCAAGAAGCCCCGGCGGGTGAGGGGCCTCAGGGTGGCGAAGAGCTTGTCCTCCCCCGGCTCCCCGCCCCGGGCCAGGGCCTGGAGGAGGGTGGTTTTGCCGGCGTTGGTGTACCCCACCACGGCGATGAGGGGCACCCCCCGGCGCTTCCTTTGCCTCCGCGCCTCCTCCCGCCTTTTGGCGTACTCCTCCAGCTTGCGGCTTAGGTGGGCGATGCGCTCCTGAAGCCGCCTCCGGTCCACCTCCAGCTTGGTCTCGCCGGGGCCCCGGGTGCCGATGCCACCCCCAAGGCGGCTCAGTTCCTTCCCCTTCCCCACCAGGCGGGGGAGGAGGTACTTGAGCTGGGCCAGCTCCACCTGGGCCTGGGCCTCCGGGGTCTTGGCGTGCAGGGCGAAGATGTCCAGGATGAGCTGGGTGCGGTCCAGGACCTTAAGCCCCGTGGCCCGCTCTATCTCCCGGGCCTGGGCGGGGGAAAGCTCCAGGCCGAAGATAAGGGTGGAGGCGTTTTCGTGGTAGGCGAGGCTTTTTAGCTCCTCCAGCTTACCGAGGCCCACCAGGTACCGGGGGTCCAGGCTCTTGCGGAAGACGAGGAGGCGCTTCACCGGCACCCCCCCGGCGGTGCGGGTGAGCTCGGCGAGCTCCTTGAGGGCGGCCTCCGCCTCCGGGCCTTCCCCCAGGTCCACCCCCACCAGGATGGCCCTTTCCCCGCTCCCGTCCTGGAGTTCCCGCACCCGGGCCTGCCGGGCCAGCTCCTCCTCCAGGGCCTCCACCTCCTTGCGGTGGTCCAGGTCCAGGTACTGGAAGTAGGGCCTGGGGGGCAGGATGCGCCAGTCCTCCTCCAGGGCCTTGGGCGGCGAGAGGAAGGCCAGGTGGAGCGTGGTGGGCCTCCCCTCCGCCACCTCGAGGGCGGCCAGGCTGTCCAGGCGGTTCAGGAAGAGCACGGAAAGGTCGGGCCGGGAAAGCCCCCCGGGGGAAAGGTGGGTGTGGAGGAGGCGGAAGCCGGAAAGCCTGCGCTCCGCCCTCGCCCCCTCGGGGATGGGAAGCTCCTTGGCGTCCCCCACCCCCACCCGCACCACCCGGCCCTCCCGGTCCAAGAGCAGGCTCAAGGGCCTTCCCACCTCCGCGGAGAGCTGGGCCAGGGCCTGGGCCAGCTCGGGGGTGATGACCCGCTCCGGGGGCACCCGGCGGCGGTAGAGGTTGGAAAGCTTCTTTAGCTCGCTCTTCTTGAGCCCTTCCGTCCTGCCGAAGATCTTCTCCAATGCCCCTCTAGTATAACCCAAGTTGCTACCTATCCCCTGGATCTGAAAAAATAGTGGCCGCTATGCTTTCCCGTCTCATAGCGGCCTTTTGCATTATAGACGACGCCCTGCAAGCCATGGGCTACAAGGATGACCCCCAAGCCAAAACGCCCGCCTCCGCCATCCTCACCCTCGCCCTCCTTGCCGCCCTAGAGTTCGGCGGCAAGCACAACAAGGCCCTGGCCCTCGCCAAAGACCTCGGCCTCTTCACCCACGTCCCCTCCCCAAGCCGCTTCAACCGCAGGCTCCACGCCCTCTACCCCCTCCTTCTCCCCCTCCTCCACCTCCTGGCCCAGGTCTGGAAGCACCTCCACCAGGCCCAGGCGTATGCCTTGGACACCTTCCCCCTCCCCGCCTGCGAGAACATCCGCGCCCCCCGCTCCCGCCTCTTCCCGGACAAGGCCTACCGCGGCTTCATCCCCAGCAAGCGGGTCTACTTCCACGGCCTCAAGCTCCACCTCCTGGTGGACGACGGGAAGTTCGTCCACGAGGTGAACCTGACCCCGGGGAGCTTCCACGACCTCGCTTCGCTTCTCCTCCTTCCCCTGGACCTTCCCGAGGGGGCGGAGCTCTACCTGGACCGGGGGTACGAGAGCCATCTGTACGAGGACCTCCTCCGGGAGGCCCAGGAGGTTGTTCCCATGGTCATCCGCAGGAGGAACAGCCGGCGGTATCTCCCTTGGATGCAGTACCTGGCCATCGTGGGGCGGAGGGTGGTGGAGACGGTGGGGAGCATGCTCCATCACCTCTTCCCCAGGCGCATCCACGCCGTGACCCAGGAGGGTTTCGTCATCAAAGTTCTCACCTTCGTCCTGGCCCATAACATCAGTCTCCTGACCCAGAAGATGGCTGGGTAGCAACTTGGGTTAGTATAGCAAAACCCGGCCCTTCGGGCGTAGAGTGGGGCCCGTGCGCTGGCTCTGGCTCGCCCTCTTCCTCCTCCCCGCCTTCGCCCAAGGGGGCTACGCCTGGATCGTGGTCCTGGGGGCGGCCCAGTACGGGGGCAGGCCCTCCCCCGCCCTGGAGCGCCGCCTTCAGGCCGCCCTCGCCCTCTACCAGAAGGGCCTCGCTCCCCGGATCGCCGTGGCCGGGGGAAAGGCCCCGGGGGACGCCTGGAGCGAGGGGGAGGTGGGATGCCGCTACCTGGCCCGGCGAGGGGTGCCGCGGGAGGCCCTCCTCTGCGAAACGCTAAGCCAAAACACCTACGAGAACCTCCTTTTCTTAAAGCCCCACCTCCAGGGCCCCATCCTCCTCGTCACCGACGCCCCCCACCTCCCCCGGGCCCTCTTCCTGGCCCGGCTCCTGGGGCTGGAGGCGGGGGGCTACCCCGTCCCCGGGCCCTACCCCTTGAGCTACTGGGTGCGGGAAGCCCTTTACCGCCTTTGGCTCTACCTGGGCCTAAGCCCCTCCCCGGCGGGCTCAAGCCCCCTCCTCCAAGCGCTTCAAGGACTCCAGGTAGCCCTCCAAAGCCCCCTGAACTGGGCCAGGAAAAGGGCCTTCTCCTGCCTAGCCCGCTCAATCTCCCCGCGGATGCGCTTAAGCTCCTCCGCCGCTTCCCGCACAACCTGCTCCTTGGCCGCCTGGGCCTCCTTGCGGATGAGCTCCGCCTCCTTCTCCGCCTGGGCCTTGAGCTCGCGGGCGATCTTCTCAGCCGCCACCACCGCCCGCCTCAGCTCCCCTTCCGCCTCCTTGAGCCGGAGGGACTCCTCCTCCAGGGAGCGCACCTTTTCCCTCAGGGCCTCGTTCTCCTGGATGAGGGCCTCCATGACCTCCGCCACCCGGGCCAAGTAGCCCCGCACCGCCTCCTTCCGGTAGCCGCGAAGCCCCGTGGGGAACTCTTGGTAGCGCACGTCCAAAGGGGTTAGGTCCATGTGCCCTCAGTCTACAAAAAGGGCCCGCCCGATCCGCACCAGGGTGGCCCCCTCCTCCACCGCCCACTCGTAATCGTCGGACATGCCCATGGAGCGTTCACGAAGGCCGTAGCGGTCGGCGAGCTCCGAAAGCCTCTTGAAGATGGGGCGGACCACCCCTTCAGGGCCCACGGGGGGCACGGTCATGAGGCCCAGGACCTCGAGGTGCCCCATCTCCCGCACCCGGGCGAGGAGTTCCGGAAGCTCCTCCTCCAAAACCCCGTGCTTCTGCGGCTCCCGGCCCAGGTTCACCTCCACCAGCACCCGAAGCCTTAGCCCCGCCTTGGCCCCCACCCCCTCCAGGGCCTCGGCCAGGCGCAGGGAGTCCAGGGAGTGGATGAGGGCGAAGCGGGGGGCGAACTTGGCCTTGTTGCGCTGCAGGTGGCCCACCAGGTGCCACTCCGCCCTTAGGGCCTCCATCTTCTTCAAGGCCTCCTGCACCCGGCTCTCCCCCAAGGGGAAGTCCCCGTAGCGGAGGACCTTCTCCCGGATCTCCTCCGGGGTGCGCCCCTTGGTCACCGCCACCAGGCGCACCTCTCCTGGGTTCCGCCCCGCCCTTTGGCAGGCGGCGGCGATGCGCTCCAGGACCTCGGGAAGCCCCATTAGAGCGCCGCCAAAATGCCCCGCACGTAGCGGCGGAAGATGGGCCCCGTCTCCGCCGCCACCCTTAAGACCTCCTCCTCCGTGGCGTGGTGCTCCCGCTCGGGCACCGCCATGTCCGTGATGGTGGAAAGGCCCAACACCCTAGCCCCCAGGTGCCTCAGGGCGATCACCTCGGGCACCGTGGACATGCCGATGGCGTCCGCCCCGAGCTCCCGGAGCATCCTAAGCTCCGCCCGGCTGGCGAAGCTCGGCCCCATGAACCAGGCGTAGACCCCCTCAAAGAGGTGGAGGTCCTGCTTGCGGGCCACCTTGCGGGCCAGGGCGATGAGCTCAGGGTCGTAGGCCTCAAACATCACGGGGAAGCGGGGGCCCAGGCGCTCGTCGTTCGGGCCCCTTAGGGGGTTGGCCCCGGCGAAGTTGATGTAGTCCAGGTGGAGCATGATGCCCCCGGCGCGGAAGCGGGGGTTTAGCCCCCCAGCGGCGGAGGTGAGGAGGAAGGTCTTGGCCCCGAGGAAGTAGCCCACCCGCACGGGGAAGACCACCTCGCTGGCGCTATAGCCCTCGTAGTAGTGGACCCGGCCTTGGTAGACCAGGACCTTTTTGCCCTCGAGGTGCCCAAGCACGAGCCGCCCGGCGTGCCCGGGGGCGGTGGAAAGGGGGAAGTGGGGGATCTCGCCGTAGGGGACCTCCGCCACCTTCTCCACCTCCTCCGCCAAGGGCCCAAGCCCCGAGCCCAGCACCACCCCCACCTCGGGGGTAAAGTCCGTCTTGGACTGGATGTAGCGAACCGCCTCCTGGATCTGCTCGTAGACCCCCATGCCCGCCATTCTACTCTCACCGGTCCTTCACCGCCTTCCGGTATGCTCTTCGCCATGAAGCGGCTTTTCGCCTTAGCCCTCTTGGGGCTTCTCGCCCTGGCCGCCCCCCTTAAGGACGTGGTGGTGGAAGGGGGCGACCCCGTCCTCCAGGCCCTGGCCCGGGCCGCTTTGCCCTTCGGCGCGGGGGACGAGCCGGGAGACCTGGAGGAGGCCAAGAAGGCCATCCTGGCCACGGGCTACTTCCAAAGGGTGGAGGTGCGCCTGGAAGGGGACGTGCTGAAGGTCCTCCTCACCCCCTACCCCCCCATCCAAGAGGTCAAGGTGGAGGGGAAGGCCTTTCCCCAAGAAAGCCTCCTCCGCTTCCTGGAGCAGAACTTCGCCATCGGCAAGGAGGCCACCTTTAACCCCCTGAGGGCCCAGGAGGCGGCCAAGGCCCTGGCGGAGGCCTACCGGCAAAACGGCTTCCCCTTCACCCCTAAGGTCCAGGTGGAAACCAAGGAGCAAGGGGGCGGCATCCTTCTCACCTTCCGGGTGGAGGAAAGCCCCGAGGTGAAGGAGGCGCGCCTGGAAGGGGTTTCCCTCCTGCCCGAAGCCGAGCTCCTCAAGCTCTTGGAACCCCTCAAGGGGCCCTTTGACTTCGCCAAGTACCAGGAGGCCCTAAAGAGCATCGCCCAGCGCTACGAGCGGTCGGGCTACCGCTTTAGCGGGCCCGACCCTCAGGCGAGCCGCCTAGAAGACGGGGTCCTCACCGTGCGGGTGCGGGAGCTCAAGGTGGCCCGGGTGGAAGGGGAAGGGCTGGACCTCACGGGCTTCCCCCTAAAGCCCGGGGACTACCTGAACTACAACGCCCTTCTGGAAGGGGTACAGGCCCTTTCCAAGAAGCTTTCCCGGGTGGTGAACTTCAACCTGGTGCCCGAGGGGGATGAGGTGGTGGTGCAGCTCGCCCCGGGCCCCGAGGGCGGGGTGATAGAGAAGGTGGAGCTCAAGGGGAACACCGCCTTCCCCACGGAAACCCTCCTCGCCCTCCTCCGCCTCAAGCCGGGGGAGGTCTACACCCCCGCCTTGGCCCAGGAGGACGCCCGGCGCATCGCCAGCTTCTACCAGGAAAAGGGCTACGAGGTGGCGGACGTGCGCTACCGCTTCCAGGAGGGCACCTTCCAGCTGGAGGTCCTGGAGCTCAAGATCGGGGGCTACCGCCTGGAGTGGCAGGGGGACCACCGCACCCGGGAGGAGGTGATCCTCAGGGAGCTCCCCGAGCCGGGAAGCCTCTTCTCCGTCCAGGCCTTGCGCCAGGCGATGAGCCGGCTCATGGCCACGGGGCTTTTGGCCGAGCCTCCTGGGGTGCGCCTTTTGCCTGGGGAAAAAGAAGACGAGGTCATCGTAGCCTTCTCCCTAAAGGAGGCCCGCACCGGCCTCTTCCAACCCGCCATCGGCTGGAGCTCCTTAGAGGGGTGGTCGGGCAGCTTGACCTTCAAAGAAATCAACTTGTTTGGCCTCGGTCATCAAGCTTCGGCAGACCTGGCTTGGATCCAAAACGACGCACGGGACAACCTTTCCTTCTCCCTAGGGTACACTATCCCCTGGCTTTACCTGGACTGGGGCGACCTTAAAGAGGTGCGCACTTCTCTCTCCCTTAGCGCCTACTCTGTCCCTATAGGGAATAACGTTCTCTATGACGGAACTCTAGACACAGGCTGGCAGTACACGGAAAGGAAAACCGGTTTTGGCTTAAACCTCTCCCGCCCCCTATCCAAGGAGCTGCCCAATCTACGGATCTCAATGGGCCTATCCGCCCAAAGACTGCGGTACAGCTTGGAGATCTACGATAGCCAGGCCCCTTGCAACCCCTCCGCCGGCCCCTCGGACCCCAGCTACTGCGACGGCACCGGGTACAAAGACGTAAACCTCGCCCAAAGCCTCCTACCCACCCCCGCCTGGAACCTCCGCCTGGACACCGGGCTCGCCTATATCCAGGTGGACAATCCTCGCTTCCGCACCCAAGGGTACGAGCTAAGCCTATCCTCCGGCCTCGGCCTCTCCTTCCCGGACACCGGGGGCCGTCAGGCCTACGTCCCCCTGGTAGGGACGGGGAAAACCTATTTCCCCCTCGCCGAGGATCGGCGTCACGCTTTGGCCTTCCGACTTTCCGCTGGAACCCTCCTAGGCGCTCCCCCAAAAAGCGAGCGCTTTTACCTTTCTGGAAGCGGTGGCGAAGCCTTCCTGCTTCGGGGGTACGACGAGCGCAAGTACAGCGGCCTTTCCTTCGTCACAGGCTCGGTGGAATACCGCTACGATTTCAACCTCTCTCCCCAAGGGGGCACCAGCCTCTACGGCATCGTCTTCGCCGACAGCGGCTTCACCGACAACACCCAAGGCCTGAAGTGGGGCGCGGGCATTGGTCTTCAGCTGGATTTGGACCTCTTCGGCGTCCTTCTCCCCTCCTTGCGCCTGGACTACGCCTTCAGCCCGGAAAAGCCCACGGGCATCCTCCACTTCCGCATCGGGCCCATGTTCTAAGCTGGTCTTAAGGCCCATGAAGGCTTACCTGGGTCTTTACACGGCGAGGCTGGAAACCCCCGCCCGGAGCCTCAAGGAGAAGCGGGCCCTCATCAAGCCGGCCCTGGAGCGGCTCAAGGCCCGCTTCCCCGTCTCCGCCGCCCGGCTCTA
Source organism: Thermus sp. 2.9 (assembly GCF_000794385.1). Taxonomy (GTDB): domain Bacteria; phylum Deinococcota; class Deinococci; order Deinococcales; family Thermaceae; genus Thermus; species Thermus thalpophilus. The sequence goes on along the minus strand of NZ_JTJB01000003.1, from coordinate 278,249 downwards.
TGGCCTGGACGCCTGGGGGTACGAGGTGGTGGGGTTCAGCCTCTTGGGGAACGACCCCGCCTGGGTGGAGCAAACCCTGCGGGAGGCCGCCCGCTTCCTGGCGCAAAACGGGGCCTTCCAGGTGGCCCTCGAGGAGTTCCGCCTCGAGGCCTTTGAGCTGGACGGCCTCCTCTAGACGAGCTCCAGGGCGAAGGCCACCGACCCCCCGGTGCCGTGGCAGATGGCGGCGAGGCCCCTTTCCTCCCCCTTTACCCTGAGGGCGTTCAGGAGGGTGACCAGGATCCTGGCCCCGCTCGCCCCGATGGGGTGGCCCAAGGCCACCGCCCCCCCGAAGACGTTAAGCCGTTCGTAGGGCACCTTGAGGAGGCGGCTGAAGAGGACGTTGTTCAGGGCGAAGGCCTCGTTGTTCTCAAAGAGGCCAAAGTCCTCCACCCGCATCCCCAACCGGTCCAGAAGCCGCTTGGCCGCGGGGATAGGGGCCTCGGGGAAGCGCCAGGGCTCCCCGGCGGCCCACGCCCCCCCCAGGACCTTGGCGATGGGCTTAAGGCCGTGGGCCTTCACCGCCTCCTCCGAGGCGAGGAGGACCGCCGCCGCCCCGTCGGAGATCTGGCTGCTGTTGCCGGCGGTGAGGACCCCGTCCTTGCGGAAGGCGGGCTTTAGGGCCGCCAAGGACTCCAGGGTGGTCTCGGGCCGGATGCCCTCGTCCTTGTCCACCACCACCGTCCCCTTCTTCCCCGGAAGCTCCATGGGGGCGATTTCCCAGGCGAAAAAGCCCTTCTCCGTGGCCTCGGCGGCCCGCTTGTGGGAGAGGTAGGCGGCCTCGTCCATCTCCGCCCGGCCCACCCCGTAGTCCTGGGCCAGGCGCTCCGCCTGCTCCCCCATGGCCTCCCCGGTGAAGGGATCGGAAAGCCCGTCCCTAAGGAGGATGTCCTGGAGGCTTTCCGGCGCGCCCAGGAGGAACTTGTACCCCCACCTGGCCCGGTGGGAGAGGTAAAACCCCGCCTGGCTCATGGACTCCATCCCCCCCGCCAGGACCAGGTGGGCTTCCCCGGTGCGGATAAACTGCACCGCGTTCAGCGCCGCCATCATCCCCGAGGCGCAGACCATGTCCACCTGGTAGCCGTCCACCTCCTTGGGGATGCCCGCCTTGAGGGCCGCCTGGCGGGGTAGGAGTTGCCCGTGCCCCGCCCTTAAGACGTTCCCGAAGACGTAAAGGTCCAGGTCCTTCCCCTCCACCCCGGCCCGCTCCAAGGCCGCCTTCATGGCGTGGGCCCCGAGCTCCGCCGGGCTTAGGTCCTTGAGCGCCCCCCCGAACTTGCCGATGGGGGTGCGGGCGGCGGAAACGAGGTAAACCGGCTTCATGGGCCCATCATACCTCCCCCCTTTGGGGGATGCGAAAACCCCACCCCAAGCCCCACCCTAAAAGGCATGATGAGGGTTAGAGGCATCGCCACACCCGTTACCCTGGTGGTGCTCATGGTGGTGTTCGTGAGCCTCCTGGCGGCCACGAGCTACATGGCCTTGGGCGCCCTCAAGGGAAGCGCCACGGAGCGCGGGGCATACCAGGCCTTCCTGGTGGCGGAAAGCGCCCTGGACGCCTTTCCCCTCCTGGCCAAGTCCGCCGGGTGCGGCGGCGCCGCCCCCGCCTCGTACAGCCTCCCCACCGGGGGAAGCGCCGCCAGCGCCACCTACGTCTACACCAGCGGCGTCACGGAGGTAAACGGCCAGAAGAGGCTTCCCGCCTCGGGGGGGACCCTCGAGGTCCAGGCGGTGGCGGAGTGGGGCGGGGCCAAGGCCCGGGTGGCCAAGCGCTTCCAGGTGGGGTGCGGCATCGCCGGGGCCGTGCCCGCGGCCTTGACCTCGAGGCCCAGGGTGGAAGTTAGTGGCAATGCCCAGGTCATCGGCCAGGACTTCACGAACGCCACCGGCCTCCTCGAGGTGACGGCGGTGAGCCTCACGGGCACCACCTCCCTTGTCCTGCAAAGCGTGTTGACCCAGCAGGGCACCTTCACCCTTCCGGTGCAGGACGCAAGCCTCATCCCCGTGGGGGGCTACGTGCAGATCAGCACGGGCGGCACCCCCAAGACCTACCGCGTGGAAGGCAAGAGCGGGAACACCCTCACCCTAAAGCCCCTCTTCACCCCTAGCCTGACCGATGTTATCCCCGCATCCGCCCCAGTCCAGCTCGTGCAGTACGGGGTAAAGTCCTACACAAGCCCCAACACGCTCTACCTCGCCGACGCCCGGGGACTTGTGGTGGGTCAGGCGGTTCGGGTAGGGAGTGCCCAAGCTACGGTCACCAGCGTGGACCCGGCCACCGGGCAGGTCACCGTGAAGGACTGGTCCGGCACACCCCCCACCAGCATCCCTGAGGGCACCCCCCTGGTGGCCCAAGTGGTGGGCGCGGCCAGCAACCTTAGCATTGATACCAGCGGTCAAGGACAAGTACTGTATGGTTCCTTGCCCAATAGCCCTCTGGTTCCCAGCGATCCCAACGAGCTCTTTCTGCGCGTCTTCGGCATGACGAAGGCGGATTTTTTAAGCCTCTACCCCCCCACGAGCGCCAGCAACTTTAGCGGCACCCTCAGCAACTGGGAACTCAAGGTGGTCCAGGGGCCCCTGAACCTCACGGGCAGCTCCCGGCTCTGCGGCCAAGGGATCCTGGTGGTCATCGGCAACCTCACGGTAAACGGCTCCTGCGATAGCGGCTTCCAAGGGCTCATCTACGTGGCCGGCGACTACGACCAGCAAGGCAACGCCGTCCTCACCGGAAGCGTGGTGGTGGAGGGCGTGGCGAACCTTCAGGCCTGCAACGGTAACGAGTGCTGGACCCAGATCGCTGGCACCGACCAAGGCAACGGGAAAGGCAGCGGGAAAGGCAGCGGGCAAGACGGCGGGAAAATCACCTACGATCCCCTGGTCATGCAGAGGCTCCGCATGGCCACGCAGGGAGCGGTGGTCATCCGGGCACTTGCGGGAAGCTGGAGGCGCCTGTGAGGCGTGGGTTTAGCCTGCTGGAACTCCTGGTGGTCATCGCCATCCTGGGGGTCCTCTTGGCCCTGGTCCCGCCCAGTTACCTGCGCTGGCGGGCCCAAGCCCAGGTGGAGGAAGCAGCCCGCTCCCTGGCCTGGACCCTGCAGCAAGCCCGGGCCGAGGCCAAGCGCACCAACACCGCCCAAACGGTGAGCATCACCGCCAACGGCTGGACGTACAGGGGAAGCACCGTTACCTTGCAGAACATCCAGATCAGCTCCAACTACACGGGCTTTCCCCCGCTTAGCGTCACCTTCAATCCCCCCTACGGCACCACGGACGCGCCCTTGAAGAAGCTCACCCTCACCCACCAGCGCTTTAGCGACCTACAGCGCTCCGTTCACGTGGTGGGCGTCATCGGAAAGGTGATCGTGCGATGAAAAAAGGCTTCTCCCTTCTGGAAATCCTGGTGGCCCTGGCCATCTTCGGCCTCCTAAGCGGCCTGGTGCTTTCCTCCCTGCTCGGGCTATTCCGCATCAACCGGAGCGGCAACCTCGAGGCCCGGGCGGTGGTGGTGGCCAAGGACTTCCTGGAGCGGGCCGTGAAGGAGGGCACCTACGCCAACAACACCTTGACCCTGCCCAAACCGAGCCAAACGGGCGGCTTCACCTGGCAGGTGGCGGCGGCGGGAAGGCCAAACGTTAACCAAAGCCTCTCCTTCCAAACCTGCGCCGCCACCACCAGCGCCTACACCTGTAACGTTTCCTGCTCGGGAAGCGCCTGCGCGCTGGTGGCCGTGCGGCTTACCCTAACGGCGGGGGGCAAAAGCTACGTTTTCTACCGGGAGTGGGCGCCATGAGAAAGGGTTTCACCCTCTTGGAAATCCTGGTGGCCTTGGCCGTTTTGGGGATCTTCACCGCCCTTCTTCTCGCCTTCACCCAAGGCACCCTTGCCAGCAACCGCACCGCCCGCCTCCAGGCCCAGCTTCTGGAGGAGCTAAAAGACGCCGCCGGGTACGTGGCGGATAACCTCCAAGGGGCCCAAACCCTCCTAGCTTCCGCCACCCTAAACGGCAATACCTGCGCCCCGCCCGGTTGCCTGGCGGCCCTGGTGCCCGAGGCCTCTGGGGGAAGTTGCACCCTCCGCGCCTACAAGCTGGAGGCCCGAAGCGCCATCCCCGACGACTACAAAGCCAAAGACCCCTGGGCCGACGCCAACACCCGGATGCTCCGGGAGTACCGCCTAAGCGGGCTCTCCTGCGCCGCCACCGCCTACAGCAACGCCCAGCCCTACGTGGTCCTGGACCTGGTGGACAACGACCCCACCCTCCCCTTCTTCCAGCTTTCTCCAAGCCCCCTCTCCGTCACCCTGAATATCCGCCTGAAGGCCAAGGACGGAAGCCGCGTCATCTACGTCCCCTCCTCCACCCAGACCTACACCCTCCGGGTCTACCCCCGGAACGCCCCCTAGGTTTTCACACCGCTTTCACACCCTTGGGTCATCTTAAGGGTGTCCCCCCAAAAGGGGGGGGTTGACAAGGCGAAAGGGCCCCGCCAAGAATAGGGCCTGAAAGGGGGTGAGACAAGGGTTAAGAGGAAGGAAAAAAGGTTAGAAGGGTACATGGGTTGAAAGGGCTTTTCGGCAACAGGCACTCATGGCCGCGCGATACATGAAAGCGCGGAAACCCTGAAGGAGAAAGAAGTATGCGGAACGCAAAAGGCTTTACCCTGATTGAGCTTCTGATCGTCATCGCCATCATCGCCATCCTGGCTGCGGTGCTGATCCCCAACGTCCTGAACGCTCGTAGGCGGGCTATTGAAACCTCCGCGCAGGCTTACGCCCGCTCCGTGGCCACCTGGATTGCCGCTGCGGACACGGCTGGTGCCAACCTGTCCGGCCTAACCAGCTGCACTGACCAGAATTTGCAGAACGAAGGTGCACCCGCCTCCTTGCCGAACGGGGTGCAGAGCTGCCAAATCAACTACTCCAACGGCCGCTACACGGTCACGGTCACCACCGTCACGGGTAAGACCTTCACCGCAGTTTATTAACTAGACCTCTAGCAGTTAGGGGGTCCGGGCCTGCACGGACCCCTTTTCTTTAATCAGGAGCAAGATGGAACGAAGAGGTCAGCAAACACTCCTTTGGTTCTTTTTCTGGCTCATTGCCCTGTACCCCTGGGTCATTCTGCCCCCACAAGCAGGGTTGCCCGGAAAGGAAGGTTTATGGATAACACCCAAGCTCCTTCTTTTAATCGGCTTGGTATCCCTTACGACTCCCCTTTGGTTAAGCCTGTCTTCCCACAAGATCCCAAAAACACTGGTTTTATTCCAAATTATTTGGATCCTGGCCGCATGCCTTCTTGCCCTCCCCCACTACGACGAAGCCACAGACATCTGGCTAGGCCCCGAGAACCGCACGGACGGGCTCATATACCAGGTAAGCGTACTACTCCTTGCCCTTGCCCTATTCCGGTTGGAAACTCACCTACTTCAAAACATACTCCTTCCCCTCCTTATCCTGTCCGGAACCTACCAAGCCATCTTATGGCTCTGGCAAAGGAGCGGCCTTGATCCGATAAACTCAATCATTCCCTACGCTATGGAGGGTCCCCCAGGAACCATAGGCAACCCGGGTATGGCCGCTGGCTTGGCCCTGCCGCTCATACCCTTGGCCCTGGTGCTCTGGATGAAGGACAAGCGTCACTCCTGGCTTGCCGCCGCCTTTATCCTAGCCCTGGGCTTAGGCTCCCTTTCAAATAGGAGTAGCCTCCTAGCACTCGCCGTGGGGTTAGGGTTCCTGGTCCTAATAGCAAAGGATAGACGCCTAACCCTCATATCGGCGACGCTTCTCGCAACGAGCTTTGCCAGCCATGCCTACTGGCCCCGCATAGCAGCCCCAGCGAAGGATCTTACAAACACCAATACCCTAGCCACCCGCATTCAGTTGTGGAACTTAGGCCTTTCGGTCCTGTTCAAAGACCCTAAAACATTCGTTTTCGGTTTAGGACCCCGTGGTTTGCAACAAGCGACCGCTACTGAGCTTATACCCCTTAGCAAACAGCTTACCCTTTTCCACTTGGAGTACGGATGGCCACCGCAAGATAGGCTCAAAACTGCGAAGCCGCTTTGGGCACCGGCAGATCCCGTGACGTCCAGGACATACCTCCTGGAGTACGACACCCGCGGCCTGCCCGCGTACGAGAAAAAATACGGCGAAACCCTCGTTGCACTCCAGAAGCTTGCGAATGTGGACCGAGCCCACAATGCATGGTTAGACAAAGCACTGGCTTTTGGCGTGCCTTTAGCTATGGTGTGGCTGCTTTTTTTCTTACCCCTATACCCAAGCTGCTACTAGGTGCCCCTGACCCCCTAAAGATGGGACTGGCCGTAAGCCTCGCAACTCTCTTTGTCTATTACCTGACGTGGTTCGCAGTCCCGCAAACAGAGCCCTGGCACTATACTTTGGCCGTCCTTGCATGGAAGATAGCCGAAAAATAGGGTCTTGCAAACGAGTTCAGGGAAAACACCAACCTATGGCAGGAGATCGCCTGCCTGCGGCAGGAGATGAAGACCAAAATCAACACCGCCCTCCATCGCCTGATGCTCTACTTCACCACCTTGGCCGCCGCTTTGGCACTCCCCACCCTCTTCGCCCGCTAGGCCTTAGGGGCTAAAGCCGATATAGTCCATGAAGTCAGGAAGGATCTCCTCGGCGAAGAGGCGCAAAAAGGCCGTAACCGCCCCCAGGCTCACCCCGCCCGTGAGGTCCAGGTCCGACTCCACCCAAAGGTCCCCCTCTTCGTCCACGTAGGCGCGGCTAAAGCGGTGCTCCCGGTTCCAAGCGTTCACGAGGTCAAGGGAAGAGGACTCCCCTAACGAAAACCCAGCGCTTAGGCTCAAGACCCCGCACCGCTCCTCTTGGCAAAAGTCCAGGTAGAGCCAGACCTTCTTAAGCCCCGCCATCTCCAGGCGGTACTCCCCTGGGCCTTGGCGCTCATAAGGGATTTCCGCCCCCTTTAGCACCGCTTCCAGCTCCTTTTCCGTGAGGCCCTTCACCACCCCCTGGCCCAAGGCCAGGCCCAACCCCAATAACACCCAAGCCAATCCGCGCACGGCAAACCCCTTTCCGCCTTAAGGCCCCTTCATCCTACACAATGCCCCGCTCCCGCAAAAAGCGGCCCTCCTGGAAGCGCTGGGGACGGAAGGGGCTTAGGTCCAAGCTCCTCGCCCGCCCGTAGGCTATCTCCTCCGCCATGAGCCGCCCCACCATGGCCGCCTGCTGCACCCCGTGGCCCGAGAAGCCCGCCGCCACCAGAAGCCCCTCCTCCAGGGGGCCCAGGATGGGGTTGGCGTCCGGGGTCATCTCGTAGTAGCCGAACCAGCTGGCCCTCCGGTCCAAAGCCAGGCCCTCCAGGAAGGGGAAGCGGAAAAGGCCCGCCTCCAAGGTTGGTCCAAGCCAGGCCCAGTCCACCCCCTCCCGGAAGCCCGGGGGCTCGTCCGGGTTGGAGCGGCCGAAAAGAAGCCTTTCCCCCTCGGGGCGGAAGTAAAAGCCGGTGGCGAGGTCAATGGTGAGGGGGTAGGTGGGGGCGTGCCCTAAGGGCGCGGTGGCGTAGACCATCCGCCGCGCGGGGTGGACGGGAAGGTCCACCCCGAGCCGCCTCCCCACCTCCCCCGTCCAAGCCCCGGTGCAGAGGAGCAGGTAGGGGGCCTCGTACCGCCCCAAGGGGGTCTCCACCCGCCACACCCCCCCTTCCCGTCTGGCGGAAAGGAACGCCTCCCCGAAGCGCACCTCCGCCCCAAGCCGCCGGGCCTCCCGCAGGAAAAAGCCCGTGGCCCCGTGGGGGTCAATGACCCCGTCCATGGGCCCGAAGGTGGCGAAGGCCAGGCCCTCCTCCCGGAAGGGCACGAAGCCCCTCGCCTCCGCCAGGCTCAGCCGCCGCACGGGCACCCCAAGGGCCTGCTGCGTCTTTAAGGCCCCTTCCTGGGCTTCCTTCAGGGCCTCCGGTACCAGGAAGAGGTAGCCGATGGGGCGGTAGCGGGCCTCCGCCATTTCCCGGTACTCCCTAATGGAGTGGTAGGAGAGGAGGACGTTCAAGGGCTCGGAGAACTGCACCCTAACCCCGCCCGCGCTCTTCCCCGTGGACCCCTGGGCGAAGGTGGCCTCCTTCTCCAGGACCAAGACCCTTAGCCCCGCCTCGGCCAGCCTGTAGGCGCAGGCCGCCCCCACGATCCCCGCCCCCACCACGATGGCCTCGGGCATAGGAAGAGTCTAGGACACTTTTCCCCTGGGCTAGCGGTATGCTAGGGCCCGGAGGTAGCCATGGGCTACAAGCACATTCGGATCCCGGAAGACGGCGAGCGGATCACCATCCAAAACGGCACGCTCCAGGTGCCGGACCGGCCCATCATCGGCTTTATTGAAGGGGACGGCACCGGGCCCGACATCTGGAGAGCGGCCAAGCCCGTCCTGGACGCCGCCGTGGCCAAGGCCTACGGGGGCAGGCGCCAGATCGCCTGGACCGAGATTTACGCCGGGGAGAAGGCCAACCAGGTCTACGGGGAACCCATCTGGCTTCCCGAGGAAACCCTGGAGTTCATCCGGGAGTACCTGGTGGCCATCAAGGGGCCCCTGACCACCCCGGTGGGGGGCGGGATCCGCTCCATCAACGTGGCCTTAAGGCAGGAGCTGGACCTCTACGCCTGCGTGCGCCCCGTGCGCTGGTTCCAAGGGGTGCCGAGCCCGGTGAAGCACCCGGAGCTCGTGAACATGGTCATCTTCCGGGAGAACACCGAGGACATCTACGCTGGGATTGAGTGGCCGGCGGGGAGCGAGGAGGTGAAGAAGGTCCTGGACTTCCTAAAGCGGGAGTTCCCCAAGGCCTACGCCAAGATCCGCTTCCCGGACACCTCGGGCATCGGCCTCAAGCCCGTGTCCAAGGAGGGGACGGAACGCCTGGTGGCGGCGGCCATTGACTACGCCATTAAGGAGGACCTGCCCAGCGTCACCCTGGTGCACAAGGGCAACATCATGAAGTACACGGAAGGGGCCTTCCGGGAGTGGGGCTACGCCCTGGCCCGGGAGCGGTACGGGGCGGTGCCCCTGGAGGGCGGCCCGTGGCACGTGCTCAAAAACCCCAGGACGGGCCGGGAGATCGTCATCAAGGACATGATCGCCGACAACTTCCTGCAGCAGATCCTCCTGAGGCCGGATGAGTACTCGGTAATCGCCACGCTCAACCTCAACGGGGACTACATCTCCGACGCCCTGGCGGCCCAAGTGGGCGGGATCGGCATCGCCCCTGGGGCCAACATCAACTACCAGACGGGACACGCCGTGTTTGAGGCCACCCACGGCACCGCCCCCAAGTACGCCAATCAGGACAAGGTGAACCCCAGTAGCGTCATCCTCTCGGGGGAGATGATGCTCCGCTACCTGGGCTGGAACGAGGCGGCGGACCTGATCCTCGCCGCCATGGAGCGCACCATCGCCAAGGGGCTCGTGACCTACGACTTCCACCGCCTCCTGGTGGCGGAGGGCAAGCCCGCCACCTTGCTCAAGACGAGCGAGTTCGGGCGGGCCCTCATTGAGCACATGTAGCTAGACCAGGGCAAACCGGGCCTCCAGGCCCGCCAGGTCCGCCTCCAGGAAGCGGAGGCGGGCCTCGGCGTTTGGGGGAAGGGGCTTGGGCAAGGCCACCTGGGCGGAAAGGCCGAGCTCGGGGAGGAGAAAAACCCCCTGCCCGCCCCGCCTTTCCACCAAAACCCCCACCCCTTCGTACCCCTTCTCCTTGAGGTACAGGAGGGTCCAGTGGAGCTTGCTCTTGCGCTCCGCCTCCCGCACCAGGTCGGCCACCGCCTCCGCCGCCCCCACCCGCTCCAGGAGTTCCGCTTGGGAAAGGGGCCTCTCCCCCTTGAGCCAGGCCCTGAGCTGCTGGTGGGCCACCAGGTCCAGGTAGCGCCTCAAGGGGCTCGTCACCTGGGCGTAGAGGGGAAGGCCCAGGCCCTTGTGGGGGGCGGGGGTGGCCTTGAGCTGGGCCCGCTTCAGGGCCTTCCGCTGCTCCCACATGGCGGCAAGCCCCTCCCCCTCCACCCTGCGGCTTGGGGCCTCCTGGGTGGCGTAGGGGAAGGAAAGCCCTTCCCTGAAGGCCAGGTGGGCGGCGGCGTAGCCGGCGAGGAGCATGGCCTCCCGCACCCAGATGCGGCTCTCGTGGGGCGGGAGGGGAAGGATCCGGATCTCGTCCCCCTCCACCCGCACCTTCACCTCGGGGAGGGAGATCTCCAGGGCGCCCTGGGCGAGGCGCCGCCCGCGGAAGGCCTCCGCCACCTCCCGCAAAGGAGCAAGCTCCGGGCGGCCCACCGCCTCGGCGTAGGTGAGCCGCTCCACCCGCACCCAGCTGGGGAAAATCCGCTCCTCCAAAAGCTCCCCCTCCTCGGAGACCCAAAGTTCAAAGGTGAGGGCGGGAGAGACGGGTTGCAGGCCGAGGCCCAGAAGGGCCGTGGCCTCGAGGGGAAGCATGGGCACGGTGCCCTCGGGCAGGTAAAGGTTCGCTCCCCGGCGCAGGGCCTCCTGGTCCAAGGGGCTTCCCGGGGCCACCAGGGCGGCCACGTCCGCCACGTGGACCAAAAGGTGGAAGCCCCCTTCCACCCGCTCGGCGTAAAGGGCGTCGTCGGGGTCCTGGCTCCCCTCGTCGTCTATGGCGTAGGCGGGGAGGTGGGTGAGGTCCTCCCGCGCCTCCTCCGGCAAAGGCGGAAGGGAAAGGCGGGGGGCCTCCAGGGGAAGGCCAAGGCGCCTCGGGTGGGGGTTTTCCCGCCGCCAAAGGCCAAGCCGCAGGAGGAGGCCGTGGGCGGCCTCGGGGGTTTCGGGAAGGCCAAGGGCCTTAAGCACCGGGCTTTCCCGCCGCTCCCCCCAGGCCACCGCCTCCACCTCGGCGAGGAGGGGGCGGTCCTCCGGGGCGGGGCTTCCCGCCCTGATCCTCGCCACACCCTCCTGGAAGGCCCTTCCCCGCGCCTCCTTCTCCCGCTGGGCCCGGAGCCAAGCGGCGAGCTCCTCCGCCGTGCGGGCCCTCACCCTTTCCCCTTCCAGGACGAAGCGCTCTCCCCGCTGCGCCAGGAGGTAGGCCCCGTAGGCCGCCTCCGGGGTGTAGGCCCCGTAGACGAGCTCGGCGAGCTCCTTCAGGCTCACCACCTCCCCCTGGAGGAGCTCCCAGGCCGCCTCCTCCTCCCCTTCCGGCACCCGTAGCGCCAGGCTCGCCGGGCCCGGGTGGAGGAGGAGGACGTCCTTGTGGCGCACCTTGAGCCTCTCCCCCGTGGCCAGGGTGAGCTCTAGGCGGTCCCCCTTTGCCTCAGCCAAAGCGGGCTTGCCTTTGTAGACGACGAGGGCTTGTCTAAGCGCCATCGCAGATCTCCTGCCGGGTAAACCAAAAGCTAGCCATCCCGTAGCGGCCCATGGACATACTTGCTTCCGAAGGTAGCGGGAAAACCTAGGTGGACCGCAGGCCCCTTTTCCCGAAACTCGCCCAAACCCGCCCTATCCAAAACGGGGCGAGCAGGTTTGCGGGAGAAAGCCACACCTCCCCAGACTATACCCTCGGTTCCCGGTAAGCCTCATCTCCGAGGTGGCGCAGGACCACCGGAAGGCTCACCCCCAAGCCGAAAAGAAGGTGCGCTGGGGTTTTCCCCAACCAAGCGGCCAGGAGGGGTACGGCCAGCGCCGTGGCCAACAGGGCAGGGTGGGGCCGGCGGCTTAGGAGGGCAAGGAAGGCGAGGAGGAAAAAAACTCCTAAAAGGAGCCTGGGATCCACGGCGAAAAGGACCCCCAACCCGGGCGCCAGGGCCTTGCCCCCGCGAAAGAGAAGCCACGGGGAAAAAGCGTGCCCCCACACCGCCCCCATGCCCCCCAAAAGCCCCCCCACCGGGCTCCCGGCGATCCCCTCCCCAAGGGCCACGGCAAGGGCTCCCTTGAAGAGGTCTAAGAAGAGGGCCATGAGGCCTGGGATGAGGCTTAGGGCCCCATAGGCGTCCAAAGACCTAGGGGCTCGGCCCCGAAGGGCCCCGAACCAGTAGACTGTCGGAAGCCCACCCAGGACGTACCCCGCAAGGAAGGCCCAAAGCATCAGAGCGCCCGGCGCACCTGCTCCTGTAGGCGCAAAAGCGCCGCCTCCAGGCCCCGAAGCCTAAGGGGGGTGAGGATCTCCTCAAGCCCCGCCCCCCGGTAGAAGGACGGGGGCACGGCCAGGACGGCCTCGGGGGGTTCGCCCTCGAGGCCCTCCTTCAGGATCCCGGCGAAGGCCTTCACCGTGGGGGCCTCGTCGGGGACCATGAAGTGGAGGCGCACCTTCCCCCCCTCCACCTCGGCCTTAAGGAAAAAGGGGGTCTGGCACTCGTGCACCCGCTCCAGCTCCACCCCCTGGGGGGGTGGAGGGACCTTCTTGGCGTAGTCCAAGAGGACCTCGGTCTTGAGCTCCTTGGGGAGGGAACGGATGAGGTCCAAGGCCGCTTGAAGCTTGGAAGGCAGCATGCCCTAAGCTTATCCTCCCTTGGCGGGGGGCTGGGTGGGCCTAAGCTCTATCTCGCTCACCAGGGCCCTTTCCGGCATCTCCAGGGCGAAGAGGATGGCCTTTGCCACGTCCTCGGGAGCGAGCTTCCAGGCCGCACCCGGGGTATTCCCGGCGAAGCCCGTGTCCACCGAGCCCGGCAGGACGTTCACCACCCGCACCCCCTCTTCCCTGAGCTCCAGCATGGCCGCCCCCATGAGGCCCAGAAGCCCGAACTTGCTGGCGTTATAGGCCGCACCCCCCTTGAAGGGGTTCTTCCCCGCCAGGCTCCCCACGTTCACCACCACGCCCCGCGCGCGCTTGAGGGCGGGAAGGGCGGCCTTGAGGCCCAAAAAGGGCCCCACGAGGTTCACATCCAAGACCTCCCGCACCTCCGCCTCGGAAAGCTCGGCGAGGGGCTTCAGGATGCCGATGCCGGCGTTGTTGACGAGGGCAGAAACCCCGCCGAAGGCCTCCTCCAAAGCGGCCACCGCCCTTTCCCAGTCCCCAAGCCGCCGCACGTCCCCGGGAAGGGGCAAGGCCCCTTCCCCAAGCTCTCGGGCCAAGGCCGAAAGCCTCGCTTCGTCCCGGGCGAAAAGCCCCACCCGGTAGCCCTGGGCGTGGAGGAGGCGGGCCGTGGCCTCGCCAATGCCCCGGCTCGCCCCCGAGATGAGCGCCACCCGCATGCCCCTACCTTACCCCAAAGCGCCCCTGGATGTCGGCGAGAACCCCCCTTAGGGACCGCTCCAGGTCCTCCAGGCTTCCCGCGTTCTCCACCACCCAGGTGGCCCGCCTGCGCTTTTCCGCTTCGGGCATCTGCGCCCGCTCCCGGGCCAAAACCTCCTCTGGGCTTAGCCCCGAGCGGGCCACCACCCGCCTAAGGCGCTCCTCCCAAGGGGCCGCCACCAGGAGGGTGCCGTCCAGGCGCGCCTCCCACCCCTTTTCAAAGAGGAGGGGGATTTCCAGGAAAACCAAGGGCGCCTCCAGGCGGGCGAGCTCCGCCTCGAGGAGGCGGCGGATCTCGGGGTGGAGGAGGTCCTCCAGGGCCTTTAACCGCTCGGGGTCGCCGAAGACGAGCCTGCCCAAGGCCCTCCGGTCCAGTTCCTCCCCAAGGAAGGCCTCGGGGAAAAGCCGCTTGAGCTCCTCCTTCTTGTTCTCCCTGGCCCGTTCCGCCAGGAGGTCCAGGTCCAAGACGGGGTAGCCCCATGCCCTAAGGAGGCGGGCCACGGTGCTTTTGCCGCTCCCGATATTGCCGGTAATGCCGATAATGATGGGGTGCTTCGCCTGGTGCGCCATATGGACTTCCCCTTTTATACCCCCAAGGGGGCCTTCCCCGTGGGGGGGGCGGTGCGGGACCTCCTTATGGGCCTGAGGCCCAAGGACCTGGACTACGTGGCCTTGGACCCGGAAAGGGCAGCGAAAGAAGCCCAAGGCCGCCTTGGGGGAAGCCTCTTCCCCTTGGATGCCGCCCGGAGCCACCACCGCCTGGTGGCGGGGGGGCTCACCCTGGACTTCACGCCCTTGGAGGGAGGCCTCGAGGCCGACCTCCTCCGACGGGACTACCGCCTGAACGCCCTCCTTTGGAAGGAGGGCAGGGTCTTTGGCCTCCCCGGGGTGGAGGAGGACCTAAGGAAGCGGGTTTTGGTCCCGGTGCGGGAGGAAAACCTCTACCTGGACCCCTTGCGGAGCCTAAGGGGGGTGCGCCTGGCGGCGAGCCTGGGCCTCGGCCTGCCCCAGGCCACCCGGGAGGCCCTAAGCCGCCACGCCCATTACCTCCAGGCCCATCCCGAGGCCCTCCCGGCGCGGGAAAGGGTGCGGGAGGAGCTGGAAAAACTCCTCCTCTCCCCCCGGGCCGCCTTCGGCCTGGACCTCCTGGCCCGGCTCGGGCTCCTTGCGGTTTACCTCCCCGAGCTCTTCTTCCTCCTGGGCCTCGTCCAGGGGGGCGTCCACCACCTGGACGCCTGGCGGCACACCCTCTCCGTCCTCTCCCACCTCCTTTGGCTCTGGCCCGAGGCCCCCCTCGAGGCCCGCCTCGCCGCCCTCTACCATGACGTGGGGAAGCCCCTCACCCGTCGCTACGATCCCGAGGTGGGGCGGTACCGCTTCCTGGGCCACGCGGAGGTGGGGGCGGAGGTGGCCAAGGCCGCCCTCGCCTGGCTCCGCTTCCCCAAGGCGGTCCAGGAGAAGGCAAGCGCCCTGGTGCGCCGCCACATGGACCGCCCCCCGGAGGAGAAGGGTGCCCTCCGCCGCTTCCTCCTAAAGCGCCAGGACCTCCTCCCCCACCTCCTCTACCTCATGGCGGCGGACCGCCTGGGGGCCAAGGGGGTGGAGGGGGAGGCTTGGGAACTCCTAAGGCGCTTCCAAGAAGCCCTGGCGGAGCCCCTGCCGCAGAGGCCCCTCCTCTCGGGAGAGGAGGTCATGGCCCTCCTGGGCCTGAAGCCTGGGCCCGAGGTGGGGAGGGCCCTCGAGGCCCTCCTCCTGGCCCAGGCGGAGGGAAAGGTGGGCACCCGGGAGGAGGCGGAGGCGTTTCTCCTATATTGGAAGGAGCATGGAAGGCCGGTTTAGGTTGCGCACCCCCGAGATCACCCCCGTGGAGGGAGGCTTCCTCCTCCGCGACCCCTACGGGGTCTACGAAAAGCCCCTGGCCCTCACGGAAGGGGGGCTTCTCCTCCTCTCCCTCATGGAGGGCAGGACCCTGGAGGAGGTGCGGGAGGAGGTGTTCAAGACCCATGGGGTCATCGTGCCCCTAAAGGAGTTGGAGGACCTGGCCAAGGCCCTGGAGGAAGCGGGCCTCCTCCTCACGCCCCAGGTGGAAGCGAGGCTCAAGGAGGAGGAGCAAAAGCTCAAGCGGGAAAGGCCCATGCGCCTCGCCGGGCTTTCTTACCCGCAGGGCGAAAGGGAAGCCCGAGCCTTTTTGGATGCCTTCCGGGCAAGCTTCTTTGGGGAAGCCCCTCCCGCCCAAGTGCTCCTGCTTCCCCACCTGGAGCCGAGCCGGGTGCCCGAAGCCTACGGGGCCGCCCTGGCCGCCCTGGAGAAGACCCCGCCCCCGGAGAGGGTCTACGTGGTGGGAGTGGCCCACAGGCCCCTCATGGAAGGGGCCGCCGCCCTCCCCGTGCCCTTCCACACCCCTTTCGGCCCGGCGGAGCCCGACCTCCCCGCCCTTCAGGCCCTGGACGCCCTCCTGCCCTTTGAGCTCTTCAACACCCCCCTGGCCTTCCGGGAGGAGCACAGCCTGGAGCTTCCCCTCTTCTTCCTCAAGGGGACCTACCCAAAGGCCCGCTTCATCCCCCTCTTGGTGGGGCGGAGGACTTCGGCCTTGGGGGAGGCGCTCCGGGTGGTCCTGGCGGAGCACCCCGGGCTTTTGGCCCTGGCGGTGGACCTCTCCCACGTGGGGCCTAGGTTTGGGGACCCACCCTTTTCCCGCCCCCTGGCGGAGGAGGCGCGGCGGAGGGATGTGGGCTTTTTGGAGCGCCTGGCCCAAGGGGAGCCCCAAGCCGCCCTCGCCCACCTGGGGGCCAACCCCACCCGGGTGGACGCCACCGAGGTGGTGGCGAGCCTAAGCCCTTTGCTCCAGGGGAAAAAGGGCGAGGTCCTGGCCTACCGCCTGGACCTCGAGGCCCCCACCTTAAGCGCCGTGGGGGCGGGCACCTTGGCCTTCCCCTAGCGGCGCCGGCGCCGCCTTCTGGCCCGGCTGTCTAGGGGGCGGGCTTCCCGGCCTTCCTTGGGCGCCCACTCCCCGAAGTACACCGTTTCCACCGTGGCCCGCTCAGGCCGCGTGTCCCGCGCCTTTTCCTTGGGTGGTCCTACCACTTTGCGCATATCCACCTCCTTTCCCATAGCCCCCTTCTTGGGGGCCTCCTCTTCCCGGTAGGGCAGCAGGTCAATCTGCCGAAGCCTGGGGTTGGCGGCGGCGATCACCACCTCCATCTCGTCCCCCAGGCGAATGCGCTTCCCCTTGGGGCCCACAAGGGCGAGGGCCTCCTCGCTATAGGTGTAGGGCCCGAGGGCCTCGAGGCGCACCAGCCCCTCCACCCCATTCTTCAGCATCACGAAGGCCCCGAAGTTCGCCACGCCCGTCACCTTGCCCAAAAAGCGCTCCCCCACATGGAGCTCCGCCCACTTGGCCATGTAGTACTTGGTGAGTTCCCTTTCCGCCGCCTCCGCCTTCCGCTCCATCTCCGAGGCGTGCTCGGCGATGGCGGGAAAGGTTTCCAGCCAGCGGGCCTTCCTGGCCGGGGTGAGGGTGCGGCGAAGGGCCGCCTTCAGCACCCGGTGGACCACCAGGTCGGGATAGCGGCGGATGGGGCTCGTGAAGTGGAGGTAGTGCTCCATGGCCAGGCCGAAGTGGCCCAGGTTCTCCGCGGCGTAGCGGGCCAAGCGCAAGGACCTGAGGACCAGGTTCGCCACCACCGGCTCCTCCGGGCGGCCCTTGGCCTGGAGCAAGGCCCGCTGCAAGGCCTGGGAGGACACCCCCTCGGGCAAGGCGTACCCAAGCCGGGCCAAGGCCAGGCGGAGCTTGCCGTAGGCCTCCTCCAAGGGCTCCTCGTGCACCCGGAAAAGGCCCGGAAGGCCCTTTTTCACCAGGTGCTCCGCCACGGCTTGGTTGGCGAGGAGCATGAGCTCTTCAATGAGGCTCCGCGCCCGGGGCTCCTCCTGGGGGATGAGGTGGGGGGTGCCCGCTTCCACCTCCACCTTCACCTCGGGAAAGCTAAAGTCTAGGGCCCCAGCGGCCAGGCGCTTTTCCCTAAGCCGCCCCGTGAGGTCCAAGAGAAGCCTGAGGTCCTCCGCCAAAAAGGCGTGCGCCTCCGGCAGGCCAAACCCCTCGGCGAAGGCCTCCACCTCCGTGTAGGTGAGGCGGGCCACGCTCCGGATCACCCCCTCGGCGAAGCGGACCCTTCGCACCTTTAAGTCCTCCGTGAGGTCAAAGAGGACGGAAAGGGTGAGGCGGTCCTCCCCTGGCCTCAACGAGCAGACCCCGTTGGAAAGCCTCTCGGGAAGCATGGGCAGGACCCGCCCGGGCAGGTAGACGCTCGTTCCCCGAAGGAAGGCCTCCTGGTCCAGGGCGCTTCCCTCCTTCACGTAGTGGGAAACGTCGGCGATGTGGACGCCCACCCGGTAACCCCGGGGAAGCCTTTCTATGTGGATGGCGTCGTCAAAGTCCTTGGCGTCCACCCCGTCTATGGTGAAGACCCGAAGGGCGCGGAAGTCCTGCCGCCTTTCAAGCTCCGCCTCGGGGATCTCCAAGGGAATGGCCTCCGCCTCCTTTAAGACCTCCTCGGGGAACTCGGCCCGCAGGCCGTACTTGGCGATCACCGCCTCGGTTTCCGTTTCCGGGGCGTCCCCTTCCCCCAGATATTCCAAAAACGTCCCGTAAGGGCGCTTCTCGTAGTGGACCTGGGCCACGATGCGGCTACCCCGCTTGAGGCCCTCTAGCCCCTCGGGAAGAAGCCTAAGCTCGGGCAGGCCCGGCTCGTCGGGAACGAGGACGGCGTAGCCCCGCCGGAAGTCCAAGGTCCCCACCACCCGGTCCCGCGCCCGCTTGATCACCCGCTCCACCACGCCAAAGGGCCTCCCGTCCCGCCCCGGGGGCATGAGGCGGGCCTCCACCACGTCCTCGGGCCAGGCGTCAAGGGTGTACCCAGGGGGGATGAAGAGGTCCTTCTCCGGCAAGCGCACGAAGCCGTACCCGTCCCGGTGAAGGCTAATGGGGCCCACCACCTTTGGGGGGAGAAAGTACTGGCTTCCCCTTTTCTCCAAAAGCCCTTCCCGCACCAAGGCCTTGAGGTAGGCCTTGGCCTCGCGTTTTTCCAGGCCGAAACGCCTGAGGATCTCTTCCAAGCGGTGAGGTTTGCCCGTCTTTTTGAAAAACTCCAGGAGCGTCTCGCGCATTCTAACCCAGGAGGCCCTCCAGGGCCTTCTCCGTGGCCTTTAGGCTCTCGGAGAGGGCCGCCAAGGCCTCATCCACGTGCGCTTTTCCGATGATGAGGGGGGGCTCGAGGCGCACCACCTTGGGGTTGTTAAGGCCAAAGGCGGTGATGACGCCCCGCTCCGCCAGCTCCGCCACCACCAGGGCGCCGATATCGGCGTCGGTGAACTCCATTCCCAGCATGAGCCCCCGGCCCCGCACGTCCTCTATGAGGTGGGGGAACGCCCCTTGCAGGGCCTTGAGGCCTTCCATGAGGTAGCTTCCCACCTCCAGGGCCCTTTGCGGCAGGTTCTCCTCCAGGGTCACCTCAATGGCGGCCAAGGCCGCCGCCGCCGCCAAGGGGTTGCCGCCGAAGGTGGAGGAGTGGTAGAGGGGATTTTGCTTGAAGACCTCAAAGACCTCCCGCCGGCCCAGGCAGGCCCCGATGGGCATAACCCCGCCCCCCAAGGCCTTGGCCAGGGTCATGAGGTCGGGGGAAACCCCCTCCCAGTCCACCCCGAAGAGCTTCCCCGTGCGGCCGAGGCCCGTCTGCACCTCGTCGGCGATCATGAGGACCCCCTTCGTGCGGGTGATCTCCCGCACGCCCCTCAGATACCCCTCCGGGGGCACCCGGATCCCCCCTTCCCCCTGTATGGGCTCCACGATGACCGCGGCGGTGTCCTCGTCTATGGCCGCCTCCAGGGCTTGTAGGTCCCCGTAAGGGACCACCTTGACCCCGGGCACGAGGGGCTTGGCGGGGTCCTGGTACTCCGGCTTGGGGGTGAGGGAAAGCGCCCCCAGGGTCTTACCGTGGAAGCCCCCTTGGGTGGTGACGATCCCGGGCTTGCCCGTGTAGGCCCGGGCCAGCTTGATGGCCGCCTCCACCACCTCGGCCCCGGAGTTGCCGAAGAAGACCATCTCCAGACCCTCCGGGGTGATCTCGGCGAGCCTGGCGGCCAGGCGGGCGGTGGGCTCCGACACCAGGACGCGCACGGACATCGGCATGCGCTTAAGCTGCTCCTCCACCGCCGCCACCACCTTGGGGTGGCGGTGGCCTAGGTTCAGGGTCCCGTAAAGCCCCAAAAAGTCCAGGTAGCGCTTGCCCGTGGTGTCCCAGACGTAGGGGCCTTCGGCGTGGGATTCCACCCGGTCTAGCCCGGTGAAGCGGAGAAGCCCAGCGAGCCCAGGGTTGATGTGGCGTTCAAAGAGGGTGAAAGGGTCCATGCCCAAAATGCTACCCTAAGTGTAGCACACTCAAGGCTTGGTAGAGGTCTTCCGGAATCCGCGCCGCCTTCTCCCCCACCTGGCAGAGGTGCCGGGTGTAGCCTTCCGCCAGGAGGAAGCCTTCCCGCTCCACCCGGTAGACGAAGCGGAGGTCGCGCCGGCTTAGGCCCGCAAGCCGGGTCCTCACCTCCACCACCTCGCCAAAGCGGGCGGGGGCGCGGAAGGTGAGGCCAAGCTCCACCACGGGGAAGTAAACGCCCCGGGCCTCCACCTGGTGGTAGGGAAGGCCGGCCGCCTCTAAAAAGTCCACCCGCGCCGCCTCCAGGTAGACGGCGTACACGGAGTGGTGCACCACCCCCATCTGGTCGGTTTCGGCGTAGCGGACCTTTAGGCGGGTCGTGGTCTCCATGGCAAGAACTCCAGCCGGGGCAGGCGACGCAGGCGCACCCTACCCGCCAAGGCGGCAAGAAGCCTATTTTGGGCGTGCTCCAGAGCGGCCAAGGCCTTTTCCTCCTCGGCGAAGGCCTCCACGTAGATGGTGAGGACCCGCCCGTCGGGGGAAAGCCGCACCGCCTCCACGGTGAGGAGGAAGAGCCTGGGGTCCTCGAGGCCCTGGATGGCCTCCGCCAAGACCCGCTTTAGGCGCTCTTCCAGGTGAGCCCTGCTGTACATGCGCTTAGCTTACTTCCCAGGCGCTTGCCAAAAGGGAGGCTAGCGCCCAAAAAGAGGGCATCCGGGCGCATCCCTTAGATCCTGGAAATCCAGCATGGCGATGTCAAAAAAGCAAGGATGAGCCCCACGCCCTACCCCTGGTCCAGGGCCCGGACCAGGGTGGCGAGCTCCTCGGCCAAGCCCTCCGCCCCCTCTTCCGCCTCCACCATGACCCGCACCAAGGGCTCGGTGCCCGAGGGGCGCACGTTCACCCGGCCCTTGCCCAAAAGCCTGGCCTCCACCTGGGTCAAGGCCTCCTGGAGCCGAGGGTGGCCCACCACCTTGGCCTTGTCCGCCACCTTCACGTTGCGGAGGACCTGGGGGTACAGGGGAAGGGCCTCGTACCAGTCGGCCAGGTCCCCGCCCATGGCCTTCAGGGCCTTTAGCACCATGAGGGCGGTGAAGAGCCCATCCCCCGTGGTGTGGTGGCGGCGGAAGATCACGTGGCCCGAGGGCTCCCCCCCGAGGTGGAGGCCCTTCTCCTTGAGCATCTCCAGCACGTACCGGTCCCCCACCGCCGCCCGGTGGAAGGCGATGCCCTTTTGCCGCAGGGCCACCTCGAGGCCCATGTTGCTCATCACCGTGCCCACCACCCCCTTCTCCCCAAAGGCCAAGGCCGCCAGGTAAAGGACGTGGTCCCCGTGGAAAAGCCGCCCCTTTCGGTCCACGAAGAGGGCCCGGTCCCCGTCCCCGTCAAAGGCCACCCCCAGGTCCAGCCCGAGCTCCACCACGAAGCGGCTTAGGGCCTCCGGGTGGGTGGAGCCGCACCCCTTGTTGATGTTGCGGCCATCAGGGGTGTTGAAGAAGGCCATGACCTCGGCCCCCGCCTTCTGGAAGAGCTTGGGGCCCACCCGGTAGGTGGCCCCGTGGGCGAGGTCCAGGCCCACCTTGAGCCCCGTGAGGTCCGGGGCGTGGGCCAGGAGGAAATCCAGGTACATCCTTTCGGCCTCCCGGAAGTCCCCCACGGTGCCGATGCCCCGGGTGGGGTGGGCTTCCTCCAAAAGGGCCTCTATGGCCTCCTCCGCCTCGTCGGGAAGCTTCTCCCCGGTGGGGCCGAAGAACTTGATGCCGTTGTCCTGGTAAGGGTTGTGGCTCGCCGAGATCATGGCCCCGGCGGTGGCCCCAAGCCGCCTCGTGAGGTGGGCCACCCCCGGGGTGGGAAGCACCCCCAGGTGCTCCACCCGCACCCCTTGGGAGAGGAGCCCCGCCGCCAGGGCCGCCTCCAGGAGGTCGGAGGACTCCCGGGTGTCCTTGGCGAGGAGGACCACCGGCCTCTCCGCCTCCCGGCGGAAGTAGGCCCCCGCCGCCTGGCCTAGCCTCAGGACGAACTCCGGGGTAAGGGGGGGCTTCCCCGCCTCCCCCCGCACCCCGTCGGTGCCGAAGTAGCGCCTCATCCGGCCCACTATACCCCATCCTCGTTTATAATCCCCCCATGGCCGCTCTTCCCTCGCCCACGCCAAGCCCCCTGCGCCAGGGGCTCCTCGCCGCCTGGCCCGTGGCCTTGGGCTACTTCCCCGTGGCTGTGGCCTTCGGCATGGCCGGGGCGGGCGCGGGGCTTGCCCCTTTGGCCGTGCAGCTCCTTTCCCTCCTGGTCTTCGCCGGGGCGAGTCAGTTCGCCTTCCTCGGCCTCCTGGCGGAAGGCGCCTCGCCCTGGCTCGCCGCAGGGGTGGCCCTCCTCCTCAACCTGCGCCACGCCTTTTACGGACCCGCCCTAAGGCCTTACCTGAAGGGCCATCCCCTCCTGGCCTTCTTCCTCACCGACGAGGTCTTCGCCGTAGCCTTAAAGTTCCTTCCCGGCCTGCCCCAAGCCGCCCGCGCCGGGTTTTTCCTGGGCCTGGGCCTCGGCGCTTACCTGGCCTGGAACCTGGGAACCTCCTTGGGCGCCTTCGGCGCCGCGCGGCTCAAGGGGCTTCCCGGGGCGGGGGAGGCCCTTTCCTTCGCCTTGCCCGCCCTCTTTTTGCTCCTCGCCCTGCCCCATTTGCGAAACCCCGTGGCCCTGGGGGCTGGGCTCTTGGCCTTCGCCCTCCACCTCCTGGGCCAGACCGCCTGGGGGCTTGTCCTGGCGGGGGTCTTGGGCTTCTTGTGGAGGCGGCCTTGACCCCCATCCTGGTTCTGGCCCTGGGCACCTTTCTCCTCCGCTACCTGCCCTGGCTGGGGGAAAGGGGCCCTTCCCCGGACCAGGCGGGGCCCGCCTTGGTGGTGGCGCTCTTTTTGGTTTCCGCCTTCGGGCCGCCCCCTTCTTGGCTGTGGGCCAAGACCCTGGCCGCCCTGTGGGTGGTCTTCCTCACCTGGCGGCTTTCCCGCCACCTGGGGCTTAGCGTCCTCCTGGGGATGGCGGCCTACGCCCTTTTCTAGCCCTTGGCGGCAAGCCAATCCTCCCCGATGCCCACCTCCACCTCCAAGGGCACCGCCAGGGGCCAAACGCCCTCCATCACCTCCTTGGCCAAGGCGGCCACCTCCTCCGCCCGCTCCTTGGGGGCCTCCAGCAGGAGCTCGTCGTGCACCTGGAGGAGCATCCGGGCCCCCACCTCCCTAAGTTGCGGGAAGAGCCGCACCATGGCCAGCTTCATCAGGTCGGCGGCGGTGCCCTGCACGGGCATGTTGAAGGCCATGCGCTCCGCCGCCTCCCGCACGCTCTTCACCCGGGCGTTGAGGTCGGGCACGTAGCGCCTGCGGCCGAAAAGGGTTTCCACGTAGCCCCGGGTCCGGCCCTCCTCTAAGGTCTTTTCAATCCAGGCCTTCACCTTGGGGTAGCTTTGGAAGTAGCGCTGAATGAAGGCCGCCGCCTCCTCGTAAGGGATCCCCAGCTCCTGCGAAAGGCGGTGGGCGGACATGCCGTAAAGGACGCCGAAGTTGATGGTCTTGGCCGCCCGGCGCATGAGGGGGTCTATGGCCTCCGCCGACAGGCCGAACATCCAGCTGGCCGTTTGGGTGTGGATGTCCCGGCCCTCCTGGAAGACGCGGATGAGGTTCTCGTCCCCCGAGAGGTGGGCGAGGACCCTAAGCTCAATCTGGCTGTAATCCAAGGCCACCAGGCGCCAGCCCTCCTCCGCCACGAAGGCCTTGCGGATCTTCTGGCCAAGGGGGGTGCGCACGGGGATGTTCTGCAGGTTGGGGTCGGAGCTGGAAAGGCGGCCCGTGGCCGTGGCCGTCTGGTTGAAGCGGGTGTGGAGCCGCCCCGTCTTGGGGTGGACCAAGGCGGGCAGGGGGTCAATGTAGGTACCCTTAAGCTTGGCCAGCTCCCGGTACTGAAGGATCTTGTCCACGATGGGGTGGACCTCCCGCAGGGCCTCCAGCACCGCGGCGCTGGTGGAGCGCTTTCCCGTCTTCTCCGTCTTGCCGATGGGGGGAAGCCCGAGCTCGTCAAAGAGAACCCTTTCCAGCTGGTCGCGGGAGTTCAGGTTGAAGGAATGGCCCGCCAGGCGGAAGACCTCCTCCTCGAGCCGACGCATCTCCGCCGCCACCTCCAGGGAAAGGGCCTCCAGGTAGGCCACGTCCAGCTTGACCCCCGTGGCCTCCATGTGGGCCAGGACCCGGGAGAGGGGCTTTTCCACCTCCTCGTAGAGCCAAAGGAGCCTCTCCTCGCCCTGAAGGCGCCCAAGAAGGTTGGCGTGAAGCCGCTCCGCCAGAAGGGCCCGCTCCCCGGCGTCCTCCGTCCACTCCCCCCCGTAGCGCCGGGCCACGCCCTCTGGGGTGGTGTTGGAGGGGTCCAGGAGGTAGGCGAGGAGCATGGGGTCGTCCGTGGGGGGAAGGTCCAAGCCCTCCCGCAGGGCCACGACGGCGAGGTCCTTAGCCAAAAGCCCCCGCACCTCCTTTAGGCCCCGCAAGGCCCCGTGAGGGTCCTCCGCCCGGTAGACCCGGCCTTGGGCGCTGGCGGCCAGGGCTAAAAGCTCCGCCCACATGGGCTCGGGCCGGGAAAGGCGGTAGCCCAGGAAGGCCCCTTCCGGGGGGGGCCATGGGGCCTCCTCCGCCGGGAGGGGGCTTTCTAAGAGGCCGAACTCGTGGAGGAGGCTTCCAAACTCCAGCCGCTCCAAAAAGGCCTTGAGCCCTTCCCAATCCGGCTCCCGCCGACCTCTGAAGTCCACCTCCAAGGGGAGGTCCGTGCGCACCCGGGAAAGCTCCCGGGAAAGCTTCAGGTCCTCCAGATGGGCCAGGATCTTCTCCCGCACGGAGGCGGGCTTCACCTGGTCCAGGTTCTTGAGGAGATTTTCCAGGCTTCCCCACTCCTTAAGGAGCTTAAGGGCGGTCTTCTCGCCGATCCCCTTCACCCCGGGGATGTTGTCGGACGGGTCGCCGGCCAGGGCGCGGAAGTCCACCCACTGCTCCGGGCGCAGGCCGTACTTCTCCCAAAGCCACTCCGGGGTGATGCGGTGGCCCTCGGGGTGGAGGACGGAGATCCGCGGGGAAAGGAGCTGGAAGAGGTCGCGGTCGGCGGTGAGGATCTGGACCTCGTAGCCTTCCCGTTCCGCTTTTTTGGCCAAGGTGGCCAGGACGTCGTCCGCCTCAAAGCCCGGGACCTCGAGGCGCTCCAAACCCAAAAGGTCCACCAGCTCCTTCATGAGGGCGAGCTGCCGGGGAAAGTCCTCCGGGGTGGGGGCCCGGCCCGCCTTGTAGGCCTCGTAAGCCTCGTGGCGGAAGGAAGGGGCCTTGGCGTCAAAGACCACGATCACCACGTCCCCATCCTCCTTGAGCGCCTTGAGGAGGCTTTTGGCGAAGCCGTAAACCCCTTGCACCGGCTCGCCCCGGCTCGTGGTGAGCCCTTTTAGGGCGAAGAAATTGCGGTAGGCCAGGTGGTGCCCGTCCACCAGGAGCACCCGGCCCTTGGGCTCAAAGAGGGGAAGCATCCCTCACATTCTACGGGCCTTCCCCCGGGTGGCCTCCCGAAGCGCCTCCTCCAGGGAAGGGAGGGCCTCCTTGGGAAGCCGGAGGCGAAGGAGGACCCCTTCGGGGGCGTGGCTTTCCCCCACCACCTTGTCCCGCACCAAGGGGTAGGCCCGGCCGAGCTCGGGGAAGGGGACGAGGAAGGTGGCCTCCACCCACTCCACCCAGGGCACCTTCGTCCCCCGCCTGAGCGCCTCCGCCGCCACCCCCCCGTAGGCCCGCACCAATCCCCCGGCCCCCAGCTTTACACCCCCGAAGTAGCGCACCACCAAGACCACCACCCCGTCTAGCCCTTGGGCCTCGAGGGCGTGGAGGATGGGCTTTCCCGCCGTTCCCGCGGGCTCCCCGTCATCGGAAAAGCGGTAAAGGGGGCCGATTTTGTAGGCGAAGCAGTTGTGGGTGGCCGCCTCTTCCTGGCTCCTTTCTAAGAACGCCCGGGCCTCCGCCTCCGATGCCACCGGGGCCGCCTTGGCGATGAAGCGGCTCTTCTGTATGGTTTCCTCGTACACCACGGGTTCAACCAGGGTCAGGCGCACGGCTCCCCCAAGGCCCTCAAGGCCGCCTCCTCCATCCCCTTGGGGTCGGGGAGGAGGCCGGTCCAGATGCGGAAGGCCAGGGCCCCCTGCCAGGCCAGCATGGGAAGCCCGGTCTGCACCTGTAGCCCCCGGGCCTGGGCCTCCTTTAAAAAGCGGGTCCAAAGGGGCCGGTAGACCAGGTCCACCGCCGCCCCCTCCTCGGGGAGGTACTCCGGGGGCAGGGGGGTAGCCTCGGGCTCGTCCAGGCCCACCCGGGTGGCGTTCACGAGAAGCCTCGCCTTCTTGGCCCACGCCAGGGGCACCGCCTTCAGGCCGAAGGCCTCCGCCAAGGCCTCGGCCCGCTCCGGGGTGCGGTTCCAAACCCAGACCTCCAGGCCCGCCTCCTTTAGCGCCCAGGCCACCCCCCGCCCCGCGCCCCCCGCCCCCAGGACCAGGGCGGGACCCTTTAGGGGGATCCCCCCCGCCTCCAAGGCGGCGAGGAAGCCGGGGGCGTCGGTGTTGAAGCCGAAAAGCCGCCCCTGAAGGTTCAGCACCGTGTTCACCGCCCCGATGGCGCGGGCCTCCGGCGAAACCCAGTCCAAAAGGCCCAAAGCCGCTTCCTTGAGGGGAATGGTGAGGTTCACCCCGCGAAAGTCCCGCCGCACCTCCTCCAAGCGGCGGGGCAAGGCCTCCAAGGGGGTGTCCAGGGCCTCGTAACTCCCCCTTAGCCCCAGGCTTTCCAGGGCGTGGCGGTGCATGGCCGGGGAGAGGGAGTGGGCCACGGGATGGCCCAGGACAGAGAAGCGCAGCATCCTTTTTAGGATAGCCCACACCCGCCCGCCAAGCCCGTATAGAATGAGGGCGGTGAAAAGGCTTTTGGCCCTAGCCTTACTGCTCCCCCTGGCCCTGGGGAAGACCTACCTCATCCCCATCCAGGGGGAGATTGACCCGGCCTTGGCGGTCTTCGTGGAAGAGGCCCTTTCCCGGGCGGAGCGGGAAGGGGCGAGCGGGGTGGCCTTCCTCATAGACACCCCCGGCGGGCGGGTGGACGCCGCCATCCGCATGGCCGACCGCATCCTGCAAACCCCCCTTCCCACCCTGGCCGTGGTGCAAAACGCCTTCTCCGCCGGGGCCCTCATCGCCCTCGCCTGCCGCCAGATGGCCATGCTCCCCGGCTCGGAGATCGGGGCCGCTTTGCCCCTGGTGGCCCCACCCCTGGGCCAGCCCCAGGCGGCGGACCAGAAGGTGATTTCCGCCCTCAAGGGCAAGTTCCGCGCCGTGGCCGAGGCCAGGGGGCGGCCCGTGGAGCTGGCCGAGGCCATGGTGGACCCAAGCGTGGAGGTCCCGGGGCTTTCCGCCAAGGGCGAGCCCCTCACCCTCTCCGCCGACAAGGCGGTGGAGCTCAAGGTGGCGGACTTCAAGGCGGCAGGCCTGGCGGAAGCCCTCAGCCAAGCGGGTTTCAGCCGGGAAGTGGAGCGCCTGGAACCAGGGCCCAGGGTGCAGGTGGCCCGCTTCCTCACGAGTTCCACCGTGGCGGGGCTCCTCCTCGCCCTAGGGCTTCTTCTCCTCCTCCTGGAGCTTTTCACCCCGGGGTTTGGCGTCATGGGGGCCTTGGGCCTGGCCTTCTTGGCCCTCTACTTCGCCGGGGGGTGGCTGGCGGGGCTTTCCGGGGCCTTTGAGCTCCTCCTCTTCTTCCTGGGGGTGGCCCTCCTTCTGGCGGAGGCCTTCCTCTTCCCCGGCTTCGGCCTGGCCGGGGCCTTGGGGGTGGGGTCCATCCTGGCCTCCGTCTACTTCACCTTCGGGGAAAACGCCCTATTGGTCATCGCCATCGCCGTGATCGCCCTGGGGCTTGGCCTTCTGGTGGTCTTCCGCTACCTGCCGAGGACCCGGCCCGCCCGGGCCTTGGTCTTGGAGAGCGCCATCGCCGAGCACGCCACGGAGGAGGTGGTGGAGGTGGGCTCGGTGGGAATCGCCCTCACCGACCTCCGCCCGGGGGGCGTGGGGCGGTTTGGCGTTAAGCGGGTGGACGTGGTGGCCCACCGCGGCTTCATCCCCAAGGGGACGAGCATCCGGGTGGTGGAGGTGCGGGGGCCCACGGTGCTGGTGGAGCCATTGGAGGAATAGCATGGAAGGACTCGGCGTGCTCTTTCTGGCCTTTCTGGTCCTCGTCTTCGTCTTTTTGTTCTTTAGCTTCATCCCGGTAGGGCTTTGGATCTCGGCTTGGGCGGCGGGGGTGCGGGTGCCCCTTTTGACCCTGGTGGCCATGCGCCTGAGGCGGGTGCCCCCGGCCAAGATCATCTATCCCCTCATCAAGGCCACCAAGGCGGGGCTGGACGTGCGGTTGGACCGCCTCGAGGCCCACTACCTGGCGGGGGGCAACGTGGACCGGGTGGTGGACGCCCTCATCGCCGCCGACAAGGCGGGCATCAAGCTCACCTTTGACCGGGCGGCGGCCATAGACCTGGCGGGGCGGGACGTGCTGGAGGCGGTGCGGGTTTCCGTGAACCCCAAGGTGATCCAGACCCCCATGGTGGCCGCCGTGGCCAAGGACGGCATCCAACTCCTGGCCACCGCCCGGGTCACGGTGCGGGCCAACATTGACCGCCTGGTGGGCGGGGCCGGGGAGGAAACCATCATCGCCCGGGTGGGGGAAGGCATCGTCACCACCATCGGCAGCGCCAACTCCCACAAGGAGGTCCTGGAAAACCCCGACCGGATCTCCAAAACCGTCCTGGAAAAGGGCCTGGACGCCGGCACCGCCTTTGAGATCCTCTCCGTGGACATCGCCGATGTGGACGTGGGTAAGAACATCGGGGCGCAACTCCAGATTGACCAGGCGGAGGCGGACAAGAAGATCGCCCAGGCCAAGGCGGAGGAGCGCCGGGCCATGGCCGTGGCGGCGGAACAGGAAAACCGGGCCCTGGTGGAGGCCATGCGGGCCAAGCTGGTGGAGGCCCAAGCCCAGGTGCCCTTGGCCCTGGCGGAGGCCCTGCGCAAGGGCAACCTGGGGGTCATGGACTACTACCGCCTGAAGAACATTGAGGCGGACACGGACATGCGGGAGTCCATCAGCCGCGCCGCCAAACCCGAGGGTGAGGAATGAGCCTGGACGACCTTCTGGGCCTCCTTTTCCTCCTCTTCTTCGTCGTGATCCCCGCCCTGCAGGGTTTGAGGCGCGCCCCCGCCACCCCCCCAAGCTTCCCCGAGGACCTGCCCCTGCCCGAGCCCCTTCCCCGACCCAAGGCCAGGCCCAAACCCAAGCCGAAGCCCAAACCCGCCCTCCCCCCAAGCCCCCCTCCTTCCCGGGAAGGGCAGAGCCTGGAACGGGCCCCAAGCCCCGAGCGGGAGCGCCTGGAAGCCCGCTTCCGCGAGGAGGTGGGGGAGGCAGCCAAGGCAAAACCCGCGAAGAAACGCCTTCTTACCACGGACCGCGAGAGCTTGCTCAAAGGGGTGATATGGCACGAAATCCTGAAGAAGCCCAAAGGCTTGTAGTTCCCCTAAAACCCGAGGAAACCCTGGCCTTCCTGGGCCAAGCGGACAGGAACTTGAAAAAGTTAAGGGCGCTTTTCCGGGAGGCCTTTGGCGACCGGCTCAAGCTCGTGGCGCGGGGGGAGCAGGTGGAGCTCTCCGGCGACCCCGAGGCGGTGGCGGTGGCGGAGCGGGTCGTAAGGGACCTCTTGGCCCTCCTCCGGCAAGGGGCCGAGCTGGACGAGCCCACCCTGGAACAGGCGGTGGCCCTGGCGCAAGGGGGGGAGGGCCTTTACCAGGCCACCACCCCGGAAACCGAGCTCGCCCTCCCGGGGCGCCTCCGCCCCAAGACCCCGGGGCAAAAGCGCTACGTGGAGGCCATCGCCACGCACGACATCACCTTCGGCATCGGGCCTGCGGGCACGGGCAAGACCTATCTGGCGGTGGCCATGGCGGTGAGCCACCTCAAGGCGCGGCGGGTGAAGCGCATCGTCCTCACCCGGCCGGCGGTGGAGGCGGGGGAAAAGCTCGGCTTTTTGCCGGGGGACATCCAGGCCAAGGTGGACCCCTACCTCAGGCCCCTATACGACGCCCTCTTTGACATGATCGATGCCGAGCGCTTTGAGCAGTACCTGCAGGCCGGCATCATTGAGGTGGCCCCTTTGGCCTTCATGAGAGGGCGCACCCTGAACGACGCCTTCATCATCCTGGACGAGGCGCAAAACACCACCCCGGAGCAGATGAAGATGTTCCTCACCCGCATGGGCTTCTCCTCCAAGATGGTCATCACCGGGGACGTGACCCAGATTGACCTGCCCAAGCACCAAAAGTCGGGGCTCATTGAGGCCACCCGCATCCTCCGGGGGATTGAGGGCATCGCCTTCATCTACTTCAAGGAATCCGACGTGGTGCGCCACCCCCTGGTGGCCCGCATCATCAAGGCGTACGAGGAAGCCGAGCGTGGTGGAGATCGTAGCCAATAAGCGTCCCCCCAAGGGCCTTAGGCCCAGGCTCCGCCGCGCCCTCGCCGCCCTCATGGAGGAGCTCGGTGTGGGGGACAAGGCGGTGACGGTAATCCTCTCCGGGGACCGCCGCCTTAGGGCGCTCAAGCGCACCTGGTGGGGGGAAGACGAGGCCACGGACGTCCTCTCCTTCCCCCACTACGAGCCCGGGGACCCCTTCATCCCTCCCCACCTGGGGGATATCTGGATCAGCCTGGACACCGCCAGGCGCCAGGCGGAGGCCCGGGGCGCCCCCCTGGAGGAGGAGGTCTTGGTCCTGGCGGCCCATGGGCTATGGCACCTTTTGGGCCACGACCACCAGAAGGAGGAGGATTGGGAAGGGTTCCGCCGCGTCCAAGAGAGGATCCTCGCCCTCTAAAGGGGGTGGTGCGCTCCTTTCGCTACGCCTGGGAGGGCCTGGCCTACGCCTGGCGGGTGCAGCGGAACTTCCGCATTGAGGTCCTCTTGGGCCTTTTGGCGGTGGGCTTGGCCCTCTGGCTTGGGGTGAACCCAGTGCCCGTCCTCCTCCTCGTGGCCCTGGTCCTCTCCTTGGAGCTCGTGAACACCGCCCTCGAGGCCCTCACCGACCTGGCAAGCCCCGTCTACCACCCCTTGGCCAAGCGGGCCAAGGACACGGCGGCGGCGGCGGTCCTCCTGGCCAGCCTCCTCGCCCTCCTCGTGGGGCTATGGCTCTTCCTGCCCCCCCTCCTCGCCCGCCTTGGGCTAAGCTAACCCAAGTTGCTACCCAGCCATCTTCTGGGTCAGGAGACTGATGTTATGGGCCAGGACGAAGGTGAGAACTTTGATGACGAAACCCTCCTGGGTCACGGCGTGGATGCGCCTGGGGAAGAGGTGATGGAGCATGCTCCCCACCGTCTCCACCACCCTCCGCCCCACGATGGCCAGGTACTGCATCCAAGGGAGATACCGCCGGCTGTTCCTCCTGCGGATGACCATGGGAACAACCTCCTGGGCCTCCCGGAGGAGGTCCTCGTACAGATGGCTCTCGTACCCCCGGTCCAGGTAGAGCTCCGCCCCCTCGGGAAGGTCCAGGGGAAGGAGGAGAAGCGAAGCGAGGTCGTGGAAGCTCCCCGGGGTCAGGTTCACCTCGTGGACGAACTTCCCGTCGTCCACCAGGAGGTGGAGCTTGAGGCCGTGGAAGTAGACCCGCTTGCTGGGGATGAAGCCGCGGTAGGCCTTGTCCGGGAAGAGGCGGGAGCGGGGGGCGCGGATGTTCTCGCAGGCGGGGAGGGGGAAGGTGTCCAAGGCATACGCCTGGGCCTGGTGGAGGTGCTTCCAGACCTGGGCCAGGAGGTGGAGGAGGGGGAGAAGGAGGGGGTAGAGGGCGTGGAGCCTGCGGTTGAAGCGGCTTGGGGAGGGGACGTGGGTGAAGAGGCCGAGGTCTTTGGCGAGGGCCAGGGCCTTGTTGTGCTTGCCGCCGAACTCTAGGGCGGCAAGGAGGGCGAGGGTGAGGATGGCGGAGGCGGGCGTTTTGGCTTGGGGGTCATCCTTGTAGCCCATGGCTTGCAGGGCGTCGTCTATAATGCAAAAGGCCGCTATGAGACGGGAAAGCATAGCGGCCACTATTTTTTCAGATCCAGGGGATAGGTAGCAACTTGGGTTAAGCTAAGGCCATGGACCACGAAGAGCGGGAGATGATCCTGGAGCTCTTCCCGGGCACCTCCCCTGAACTCCTCCCCTTGGGGGAGATCCTCTACTACCGGGACGCGGAGGGCCGGGTGGTGATCCTGGAAAAGGGCCCCCCGGAGCTCCGCCTGGAACTGGAACCCCTCCCCGGCGCCGCCCACGGCCCCCAGGTGTGCGAGGCCTGCCACCGCCACCTCTCGGGAAGCGCTTTGGGCTTCTTCCGCCACCCGGTGGGGGGCAAGGACACCCATTTGCGCTACCTGGTCCTCTGCCTGGACACCGCCTCCTGCGCCAGCCACGCCGAACCGGAGCGTTTGAGGGAAATCCTCCTTCGCGGTATACTCACCTGAGAAGGGGGCCCTTGGGCCAAGGAGGTCGGCTTTGGCCGGCCTCCATGACTTACGAGGTGAGCTATGGCGCGCGAGGTGAAGCTAACCAAGGCCGGCTACGAGCGGCTCATGAAACAGCTGGAGCAAGAGCGACAGCGCCTGCAGGAGGCCACCAAGATCCTGCAAGAGCTCATGGAATCCTCCGACGATTACGACGACTCCGGCCTCGAGGCGGCCAAGCAGGAGAAGGCCCGCATTGAGGCCCGCATTGACTCCCTGGAGGACGTCCTTTCCCGGGCGGTGATCCTTGAGGAGGCCACCACCGAGGTCATCGGCCTGGGCTCCGTGGTGGAGCTGGAAGACCCCGTGACCGGGGAGCGCCTGGAGGTGCAGGTGGTCTCCCCCGCCGAGGCCAGCGTCCTGGAAACCCCCATGAAGATCTCCGACGCCTCCCCCATGGGCAGGGCCCTCCTGGGCCACCGGGTGGGGGACGTGCTGGCGCTGGAAACCCCCAAGGGCAAGAAGGAGTTCCGCGTGGTGGCGGTACACGCATGAACGAGCAGACGCGTCAGCGCCTTCTCAACCTGGAAGCCCTGGTGGAGGCGGGCTTCGCCCCCTACCCTTACCGCTACCCCAAGACCCACAGCGCCCAGGAAATCCTAAAGGCCAAAGCCGGCGCCCCCCCGGAAACGGAGTGGCCGGAAGAGGTCTCCCTGGCGGGGCGCCTCGTGGCCCTGAGGCGGATGGGCAAGGTCACCTTCGCCCACCTCCTGGACGAAACCGGAAAGATCCAGCTCTACTTCCAAAAAGACCTCACTCCCCAGTACGAGCTTTTGAAGAAGCTGGACGTGGGGGATATCCTGGGAGTGAAGGGCACCCTCTTCACCACCAAAACGGGGGAGGTCACGGTCAAGGTCCACTCCTGGACCCCCCTGGTGAAAAGCCTCCACCCCCTCCCGGACAAGTGGCACGGCATAAGGGACAAGGAGGTGCGCTACCGCCAGCGCTACCTGGACCTCATCGTCAACCCCGAGGTGCGGGAGGTCTTCCGGCGGCGCACCGCCATGGTGCGCTACATCCGCCGCTTCTTTGAGGAAAGGGGCTTCCTGGAGGTGGAAACCCCCATCCTCCAGCCCACCACGGGGGGCGCCGAGGCCAGGCCCTTCAAGACCTACCACAACGCCCTAGACCACGAGTTCTACCTGCGCATCTCCCTGGAGCTCTACCTCAAGCGGCTTCTGGTGGGAGGCTTTGAAAAGGTCTTTGAGATCGGCCGCAACTTCCGCAACGAGGGCATTGACCACAACCACAACCCCGAGTTCACCATGCTGGAGGCCTACTGGGCCTACGCCGACTACCAGGACATGGCCGCCTTGGTGGAGGAGCTCCTTTCCGGCCTCGTCCTCCACCTCTTCGGCAGCTACCAGGTCCCCTACCAGGGGCGGGTGCTGGACTTCAAGCCGCCCTTCAGGCGCATCTCCTTCGTGGAGGCCCTGAAGGAGAAAGCGGGCCTTCCCTTTGACCCCCTGGACCTGGAGCGCCTAAGGCTTTGGGCCGACGCCCACCACCCCGAACTGGCCCAGGTCCCCAGCTACAAGCTTCTGGACAAACTCTTTGGCCTTTACGTGGAGCCCCACCTGCAAGACCCCACCTTCGTCTTCGATTTCCCCCTGGCCATCAGCCCCCTGGCCAAGCGCCACCGGGAAGCGCCCGGCCTCACGGAGCGGTGGGACCTCTACGCCGCCGGGATGGAGCTCGCCCCCGCCTACTCCGAGCTCAACGATCCCTTGGACCAACGGGAGCGCTTCTTGGAGCAGGCCAGAAGGCGCAAGGAAGGGGACGAGGAGGCCCCCGAGCCCGACGAGGACTTCCTCTTGGCCCTGGAGTACGGCATGCCCCCGGCGGCGGGGCTTGGCCTGGGCCTGGACCGCCTGGCCATGATCCTCACCGACCAGCCCTCTCTAAGGGACGTCCTCCTCTTCCCCCTCCTCAAGCCCAAGAAGGAGGCGGTGGAAGGAGGGGTTTAGATGGCCGAAAACGCCGCCCGGTTGAGCCTCGTCGTCGCCCTCCTCGTCTTGGGGATCAAGGCCTTCGCCTACCTTCTCACGGGCTCGGTGGCCCTGCTCTCGGACGCCCTCGAGTCCCTGGTGAACGTGGCCGGGGCGCTTCTCGCCCTCCTGGCCATCCGCTTCGCCCAGCGTCCTCCCGACGAAACCCACCCCTTCGGCCACAGCAAGGCCGAATACTTCTCCGCGGTGCTGGAGGGAGTCCTGGTGGTGCTGGCCGCCTTTCTCATCGCCAAGGAATCCATCCCCCGCCTCCTTCATCCCAGGCCCCTAGGGGACCTGGGACCGGGCCTCCTGGTCAGCCTCTTGGCCTCCCTGATCAACGGCCTTCTCGCCTGGCACCTCCTCCGCCAGGGGAGGCGCCTGCGCTCCCCCGCCCTCACCGCTGACGGCTACCACGTGCTTTCCGACGTGCTCACCTCCGTGGGGGTTCTCGCCGGGGTAAGCCTTGCGTGGGCCACGGGGTTATGGGTGCTGGATCCCTTGCTGGCCCTTTTGGTGGCGGGGGACATCCTCCTCATGGGCTTCCGCCTGGTGCGCCAGTCCGTGGGAGGGCTTATGGATGAGGGGCTCTCCCCGGCGGAGGTGAGCCGGATCCGAAAAACCATCGCCGAGGCCTTGGGGGGAAGGGCCCTCGAGGTCCACGACCTCAAAACCCGCAAGGCGGGAAACCGGGCCTTTTTGGAGTTCCACCTGGTGGTGCCGGGGTCCATGACCGTGGAGGAAGCCCACCGGCTCTGCGACGAGCTGGAACGGGCCCTGGAAAAGGAGTTCCCCGGCCTGGTGGTCACCATCCACGTGGAGCCCGAAAAGGAGCGCAAAGAGTTGGGCAACTAAGGGCCCGTCCCCCAGCGCCCCCGCCCTTTGGCAGGGGTTCATGACGCTCTTTTCCAAAGGCGCATAAAAGCGTAAACTATGGCCCAAGGGAGGGCCCATGCGCAAGAAGCACGACTGGCTCAGGGAGACCTACCAAAAGAGCCTGGAGAAGATGCCCGAGAGGCCCGTGGCCCACCGCACCCTTTCGGACATCGCCCCAGAACCCCTCTACACCCCCGAGGACATCGGGGTCCTGGACCCGGAGTACGAGGAAAAGCGGGGCTACCCCGGGGAGTACCCCTACACCCGCGGGGTCTACGGCTCCATGTACCGGTCCAAGCTCTGGACCATGCGCATGTTCGCCGGCTTCGGCACCGCCGAGCAGACGAACGAGCGCTTTAAGAAGCTCCTGAAGGCGGGCCAGACCGGGCTTTCCGTGGCCTTTGACCTCCCCACCCTCATGGGCTACGACTCCGACCATCCCCTCTCCAAGGGGGAGGTGGGGAAGTGCGGGGTGGCGGTCTCTAGCCTCGCCGACATGGAGATCCTCTTTGAGGGGATCAACCTCGAGGAGGTCACCACCTCCATGACCATCAATAGCCCCGCCAACGCCATCTGGGCCATGTACCTGGCGGTGGCCAAGAAAAAGGGCTACGACTGGAAGAAGCTCGGAGGCACCATTCAAAACGACATCCTCAAGGAGTACATCGCCCAGAAGGAGTTCATCTTCCCTCCCGAGCCCAGCGTGAAGCTGGTCATCGACACCTTCGAGTGGGGGCCCAAGAACGTCCCCAAGTGGAACTTCATCTCCGTCTCCGGCTACCACATCCGGGAGGCGGGCTCCACGGCGGTGCAGGAGCTCGCCTGGACCCTGGCGGACGGCTTTGCGTACGTGGAGGCGGCTATTCAGCGGGGCCTGGACGTGGACGAGTTCGCCCCCAGGATCAGCTTCTTCTTTGACGTCCACAACGACTTCTTTGAGGAGATCGCCAAGTTCCGCGCCGCCCGGCGCATCTGGGCCAAGGAGATGCGCCACCGCTACGGGGCCAAGAACCCGCAAAGCTGGATGCTCCGCACCCATGCCCAGACCGCCGGGGTTTCCCTCACCGCCCAGCAACCCCTCAACAACATCGCCCGGGTGGCCATCCAGGCCCTGGCTGCCGTTTTGGGGGGTACCAACAGCCTCCACACCGACGCCTACGACGAGGCCCTGGCCCTGCCCACGGAGGAGAGCGCCACCATCGCCCTAAGGACCCAGCAGATCATCGCTTACGAAACGGGGGTCACCCACACCATCGACCCCCTGGCGGGGAGCTACTACGTGGAGTGGCTCACCGACGAGATGGAGCGCCAGGCCATGGCCATCATTGAGGAGATCCGGCGCATGGGCGGCGTGGTGCGGGCCATTGAGGAGGGGTACTTCCTTAGGGAGCTCGCCGAGGCCAGCTACCGCTACCAGCAGGAGGTGGAGCGTAAGGAGAGGATCATCGTGGGGGTCAACGCCTTCACCGACGAGATCCCCCTGAAGGTCCCCATCCAGCTGGTGGACCCCGAGGTGGAGCGGGTCCAGGCGGAGCGCCTGGCCCGGGTGCGCCGGGAACGGGACCCCAAGCGGGTGGAGGAAGCCTTGGCGGGGTTGCGTCGGGCGGCGGTGGAGGGGCAAAACACCATGCCCCACTTCGTGGAGTGCGCCCTGGCCTACTGCACCCTGGGGGAGATGATGGACGTGCTAAGGGAGGTCTACGGCACCTACCAGGAGCCCGCTTACGTGTAGGAGGCTTGCCATGCAGGGAATGGACAGGCGTATACGGGTACTCATCGCCAAACCGGGCTTGGACGGGCACGACCGGGGGGCCAAGGTGGTGGCCCGGGCCCTTAGGGACGCGGGGATGGAGGTGATCTACACCGGGCTTCGCCAAACCCCCGAGATGATCGTCTCCGCCGCCATCCAGGAGGACGTGGACGCCATCGGGCTCTCCATCCTGTCCGGGGCGCACATGCACTACTTCCGCGAGGTGAAGCGCCTTTTGGACGAGGCTGGGGCTTCGGACATCCTCCTTTTCGGAGGGGGCATCATCCCCGACGAGGACGTGCCCAAGCTCAAGGAGCTCGGGGTGGCGGCGGTCTTCGGCCCCGGCACCAGCACCCAGGACATCGTGGATTTCCTGAAGCAAAGGGTGCCCGAGCGCTGGCGGGCCCAGGGGTTCGCATGAAGGCCATCCAGCTCTACTACCCTCCGGAGTGGGCGCACTGCTACGGGTGCGGCTACCTGAACGCCCACGGCCTCCACATCAAGACGTACTGGCAGGCGGAGCGCGGGGAAAGCGAAACCCGCTTCACCCCAAGCCCCCACCACACCGCCATCCCCGGCTTCGTCTACGGGGGGCTTCTCGCCTCCTTGGTGGACTGCCACTCCACCGCCACCGCCGCGGCGGCCAAGGCGGCGGCGGAAGGCCTTAGCCTCGAGGCCCACCCCTTGCGCTTCGTCACCGCAAGCCTCAAGGTGGACTACCTGAAGCCCACCCCCTTAGGCCCCGAGCTCCTCCTGGTGGGCAGGCCCATGGAGGTCAAGGGCAAGAAGGTGGTGGTGGCCACCGAGCTCTACGCCGAGGGCGTCCTCACGGTTCGGGGGGAGGCGGTTTTGATATTGATCGGCGAGGATTTCGGGCGTTCCAAATCCGCTCCAGGTGGTGGATGAGCTGGCTCACCTCGGAGGCCCGCTCGGAGCCCATGAGGCTAAGTTCCAACCAGGCCTCCTCCAGCACCCTTTTGGCCCAAAGGAGTTCCTTCTCCGGGAAGGCCTGCCCGAGCAGGTACTCCCGCACCTGCCAATGGAGAGCTTCCTTGTCCTTCTGGAGATGCTGCACCAACTGCTTTAGCCGCCACACCTCCAGCTGAAGTTTGTGAATCTCTTCCCTCAAGGGCTTCTCCCAGGCCTCCCGCCGCGCCAACTCGGCCCGCATCCGGCGCTCCAGCTCGTCGTCCCAGTGAAGCATGGCCTAAGGTTAAACCCCTTCCGTTTTGGGCCGTGTGAAATCTGCACACCGCCTAGAACTCAAAGAAGACGGGGACGAAGGTGTACCCCTCCCCTTCCCGCCGGAGGTGGCCCACGGCGGGCCAGGGGAAGTGGTAGGCGGTGATGAGGGTCTTCTCCTCGCTCACCTTCTGGAACAGCCGGGCCCGGGTGCGCACCACCAGCTCCTTGTCCATGTCAAAGCCCAGGTAGGCCTGGGGGAAGCGCAGGGAGAGGAGGTAGTGCCCAGCGGCGTCGCCGAAGATGAAAAGCTTCTTCCCCTCCGAGAGGGCCTCGAGGCTCATGTGCCCCGGGGTATGCCCGTAGGAGGCCACGGCCCTCACCCCGGGCAGGACCTCCTCCCCGTCCTCCACGGGGCGGATGCGGTCCCGTAGGGGCAGGAGGGCTCGCTCCACCGCGGGGGTGGGGTTTTTGAGCCAGTAGTCCAGGTCCACCCGGCCCATGAGGTGGGCCGCCCGGGGGAAGACCGGCCTTCCCTGGCCATCCACCAGCCCCCCGATGTGGTCGGGGTGGCCGTGGGTGAGGAAGACGTGGGTGATGTCCTCGGGGGCGTAGCCCGCAAGCTCCAGGTGGGCCAGCAGCCTCCCCCCCGCCGCCGCCCCTCGGCCCGTGTCCACCAAGAGCCTAGCCTCCCCCAGGTCCAGGAGAACGGGGTTGAAGTTGTTGCGGGTGGCATCCGGGTTGAGGAAGTTTTCCTCCAGGGTGCGGCGGAAGGTTTCCTGGAGCTCGGGGTTCGCCCCCCAGTTGGGGAGAAGGGGCCCCGGGGCCGACTGGCCGTCGGAGAGGACGGTGACCGCCATGCGCCCCAGGGCGAAGCGGTAAAACCCGCCCCCGTTCACCCCCTTGGGGGAGCGGCCCTGCCCCCAAGCGGGGGAAAGCCCGGCCATAAGAAGCCCGGCCGAAACCCCAATAAACCGCCTGCGGTCCATACTGACCTCCTTCCCTGTCAGGCTAAGGGAGGCTTCCCTAAGGGAGTGTGGCCCGGCTCACCCGGGCCTCCCAAACCCGCTCCAGGAGGAAGAGGAGGAGGGCGGCAAGGAGGAGGTAGGGCCTTAGGGGAAGGGGCCTTTTGGGCGGGAGGGCGAGGTCTTCCGCGCCAAGAAGCCTTCCCCCGCTCGCCTCCGCCATGGCCCTCAAGGTGGCCTCCCCGTCCCGAGGGGTCCACTCCCCGGGCAGGGGAAGGGCCAGGGGAATGCGCCGCTTGCCGTCCAGGAGGACCCCGGGAGCTTCCACATGGGCCTCAAAGCGCAGGGCCCCCGTGGGCACCATGGGCACCTCCATCCCCTCCACCAAAAGCCTGGGGGCTTCCAGCCGCCCCAAGGCCACCACCCGCACCCCCTCCCCCTCGGGGTAGGTGTGAAGGGCCAGGACCCGCCCCACCCCCATGAGGTAGCGGGCAAGCCCCCCGAGGAAGGCGGAGGCTTCCTCAAAGTCCCGCCAGGAGCGGGAGAGGTCCGTGGCCAGGGCCGCCACCCGCCCCTCGCCCCTTTCCCCCACGGCCAACACCACCCGCTCCCCGCTTTTTAAGAGCACCTCGGCCCACGGCTCGGCCCGGGCTGGGAGGAGCACGGAAAGGGGCGGGAAGGCGAAGCCCTCCGTGAGGGGGTGGGGAAGGGCCTCCAGGGGAAACCGCCCCTCCACCGCCCCCTTCCCGAAGACCTCCTGCCCCTCCCGGAGGAAAAGGCGGGGAAGCTCCCGGGCCGTGGCCGCCCGGTAGAAGCGGCCCCCGCCCCGTGTGGCGAGGTCCTCCAGGAAGGGGGCGTCGGCGTCGGCCCCGAGGGCGATGGCGGAGACCTCGAGGCCAGCCCTTTCCGCCAGGGCCAAGATGGGCTCCTTGGGGTCGGAGAGGAGGCCGTCCGTGAGGACCAAAACCCCCTTGCGCCCCACGGGCACCCCCTCTAGAAGCCGCACCGCCTCCCGGAAGGCCCCGCCGAGCACGGTGCCCCCGCCCGCCCTCAAGGAGAGGAGGAGGCTTTCCGCCTCCTTCTTGGCCCGGTCGGTCATGGGCCTGGGGGGGAAGAGGACCCTGTGTCCCGAGGCGAAGACCACCACCCCCAGGTAGTCCTCGGGGGCGGCGCTTTTCACCAGCTCCAAGGCCGCCGCCACCGCCAGCGCCAGCTTCTCCCCCTCCATGCTCCCCGAGGTGTCCAGGACCAGGACCAAGGCTGCCCCTTGCCGCCCTACGGGCTTCAGGGGAAGCTCGTCGGGCAGGGCCCGGTCCCAGCCCCCGAAGAAAAGCCCCCTAGGGGTGGCGGTGAAGAGGAGGCCGCCGCCCCGCCGCAGGTAGTCCCGAAGGGCCTCAGGCGCCCCCTCGGGCAGGTCCAAGACCCCGAGGCCCACCGCCACCAGGTCCGCCTCCAGGGGAAGGCGAAACGGGCCCTCCGAAACCTGGAAGCCCTGGGCCCGGAGGCGGCGGGCCAGGGCCGGGTCCCCCAGGACCAGGGCCCGGGCCTGATCGGCGGGCACCACCCCCACCCGGGCCTCGCTCCTCCCCCAAGAACCCTCCGCCTCCGCCCGCACCTCCGCCCGTTCCCAGAGGGGAAAGGTGTAGGTGAGGACCCGCACCCCCTCCACCCGCACCTCCCGTTCCCACGCCCCCCCGGGCCCCTCCACAAGGAGGCGGGCCGCCGCCGGGACGGGCGCCTCGAGGACCACCCGCACCCCCACGGTCTCCCCGAGGAGGGGAAAGGGGGGCGGAAGGAGGCTTACCGCCACGAAGGGCTTTGGGGGAACGTAAAGGGCGTCCAGGGGAAGGGGGGAGGGCACCGGAGGGAAAAGTCCGTCGGACACCAGAACCACCTGGTCCACCCCCAGGCGGAGGGCCGCCTCCAGGGCCCGGCGCACGTCCGTCCCCTCCCCCAGGTCCAGCCGCCGGGCCAAGGGCGAGGGAAGCCGGGCCACCTCCCCGGCGAATGCCAGGTAGACCCCGCCCTTGGGAAGCCTGGGGGCCAGGGCGAAGACCCCTTCCCGGGCCGAGGGGGAGAAGTCCAAAAGGTACGCCACCCGCCCCCTTAGGGGCAGGCGTGGGTCTAGGAAGGCAAGGAGGAGCAGGAGGATAACGGAAACCCTTAAGAGGAGCACCCCCCGGGGCATCCTAGTCCATCCAGTGGCCCAGCTTCTCCTTTTTGGCCTGCAGGTAGCGCTCGTTGAAGGGGTTATCCCCGGCCCGCAAGGGCAGGCGCTCCACGATCTCTATGCCGAAGCCGGAGAGGGCCTTTACCTTGCGGGGGTTGTTGGTTAAAAGGCGCATCTTCCGCACCCCAAGGTCATAGAGGATCTGCGCCCCCACCCCGTAGTCGCGGAGGTCCGGGGGAAAGCCCAGGGCCAGGTTGGCCTCCACCGTGTCCAGGCCCTGGTCCTGAAGATGGTAGGCGCGGATCTTGTTGATGAGGCCAATCCCCCGCCCCTCCTGGCGCAGGTAGACCAAGACCCCCTTCCCCTCCTGGGCGATGCGCTCCAGGGCCAGGTCCCGTTGAAAGCCGCAGTCGCACCGCAGGGAGTGGAGGGCGTCCCCCGTGAGGCACTCGGAGTGCATGCGCACCAAGATGGGCTCCTCCGGCTCCCAGCTCCCCATGACCAAGGCGGCGTGCTCCTCCCCCGTGAGGGTGTCCCGGTACCCCAGAATGCGGAACTCCCCGAAGCGGGTGGGAAGAAGGGCCTCCGCCTCCCGGCGCACGTACAGGTCCCCCTTCTCCAAGCGGTAGCGGATGAGGTCGGCGATGGTGCCCACCTTGAGGCCGTGCCCTTGGGCGAAGCGGAGCAGGTCCGGAAGCCGGGCCATGGTGCCGTCCTCCTTGAGGACCTCAATGAGGCTCCCCACCGGGGTGAGCCCGGCGAGGCGCAGGAGGTCCACCGTGGCCTCGGTGTGCCCGGCGCGGCGCAACACTCCGCCAGGGCGGGCCACCAGGGGAAAGATGTGCCCCGGGCGGCGGAAGTCCTGGGCCGTGGCCTCAGGGTCGGCCAAAAGCCTTATGGTGGCCGCCCGCTCAAAGGCGGAGATCCCGGTGGTGGTGCCCCGGGCGTCCACGCTCACCGTGAAGCGGGTGCCCTGGGGGTCTTGGTTCTTCTCCACCATGAGGGGCAGGTCCAGGGCCTTGGCCCTTTCCTCCGTGAGGGCCACGCAAAGGAGGCCCCGGCACTCCCGAAGCATGAAGTTTACCCACTCCGGGGTCACGTGCTCCGCCGCCATGATGAGGTCGCCCTCGTTCTCCCGGTCCTCGTCGTCCACCAGGATCACCGGGCGGCCCTTTCGGAGTTCTTCCAGAAGCTCTTTGACGCTTGCCAGCCCTTCCATCACGCCCTCCCAAGAAGCCGCTCCACGTAGCGGGCGATGAGGTCCACCTCCAGGTTCACCTTGTCCCCCACCCGAAGGCTTCCCAGGTTGGTCACCTTAAGGGTGTGGGGGATGAGGGTGACCCAAAAGGCTTCCCCCTCGAGGCCCGCCACCGTGAGGGAAACGCCATTTAAGGCCACGCTCCCCTTTTCCGCGATGTACCGGGCGAGGGGCCCAGGGGGGCGGAAGAAGAAGTCCTTAGCCCCCGGGGCCTCCCGCACCCCTACCAGCTCCGCCACCCCGTCCACGTGCCCGGTGACGAAGTGCCCCCCAAGCCGGTCCCCCACCCTTAGGGCCCTTTCCAGGTTGGGCCGATGCCCCACCCGCCAGGTGGGGGCGGTGCGGCGCAGGGTCTCCTGGGCGAGCTCCACCCAAAACCCCTCCCCATCCACCGCCACCGCCGTGAGGCAGACCCCGTCCACCGCCACCGAGTCCCCCACCTTCAAATCGGTGAGGACCTCCCGGGCGGCCACCCGGACCCGGAGGAAAGGGCCTTCCTCCACCCGCACGATCTCGCCAGTTTCCTCCACCAGTCCCGTGAACACTCACACCTCCAGGTAGCCTTCCAGCCAAAGGTCTTCCCCAAGCCACTCCCGCCGCGCCAAACGGAGCCGAAGGGCCTCCTCCACCCTGGAGGCGGCCACCCCTTCCAAAAGGCCCCTCCCCTCCCCCAGGAGCTTGGGGGCCAGGAAGAGGGCCACCTTGTCCACCAGGCCCCGGGCGAGGAAGGCCCCGGCGAGCCTCGGCCCCCCCTCCAGGAGGACCCCGTCTATCCCCTCCTCCCACAAGAAGGCCAAGGCGGCCTCCAGGCTCACCCGGCCCCCTTCCCGGGGAAGCTCCGCCACCCGCGCCCCCGCCCGCTCCAAGGCCACGACCCGCTCCTTGGGGGCGCCTTGGCCCACCAGGACCAGGACCCGGGCGGGCTCGCCTCGAGGCCCCGGGGCGAAGAGGCGGGCGGTGGGGGGCGTGCGGGCCTCCGTGTCCAGGACCACCTTTAAGGGGTCCCTAAGGGGCGGGGGCTCCAGCATGTGGGGGAAGGGGCGGAAGTCGGGGTGGCGCACGGTGAGGGCGGGGTCGTCTTGGAGCACGGTGCCCACCCCCACCGCCACTGCGGGGAGCCACTGGCGGTAGGCGTGGGCCACCCGGCGGCTCGCCTCGGAGGAAACGTAGCGGGCGTCCCCGGACAGGGCCGCCACCTTCCCGTCCAAGGTCAAGGCCGCCTTTAGGAGGACAAAGGGCCTCCCCTTCCTCTGCCCGGTAAAGAAGGCCTCGTTTTGGAGGCGGGCCTCCTCCGCCAAAAGGCCCTCCTCCACCTGGACGCCGGCTTGCCTTAACCGCTCCACCCCCCCCCGGGCGATGGGGTTCTCGTCCCGCGCCGCCACCACCACCCGGGCCACCCCCGCCTGCAGTAGGGCCAAGGAACAAGGGGGGGTGCGGCCGAAGTGGTCGCAGGGCTCGAGGGTCACGTAGGCCGTGGCCCCCCGGGCAAACTCCCC
Organism: Thermus sp. 2.9; assembly: GCF_000794385.1. Lineage (GTDB taxonomy): Bacteria > Deinococcota > Deinococci > Deinococcales > Thermaceae > Thermus > Thermus thalpophilus. The sequence continues at coordinate 234,315 of NZ_JTJB01000003.1, read as the reverse complement.
CGCCTGCCGCAGGGCGAAGACCTCGGCGTGGGGCTCCCCCGCCTTGGGGTGGTACCCCTCGCCCACAACCCGGCCTTCCCGCACCAGCACCGCCCCCACCAAAGGGTTAGGGCTGGTGTGGCCGCGGGCCCGTTCCGCCAGTTGCAAAGCTCTACGGAGAAAGCGCTCGTCCAGTTCGCGCAAACGGCCCTCCTTCTCCCATCCGGACTTTCACCGTCGGCCCCGGAATTCCACCGGGTCGGGCCCCAAGGGGGCTTCGCGGGCTTTCACCGCCGGTGGGGACTTCCACCCCGCCCCGAAGGAGGTGCCCAAGGCACCCCCTTCACTTTAGCAAGACCCGCCGGTAGGTGTGTCCTCTGCCACGCAATAAGGATGGGGCGCCCCTTGGGGCGCCCCCTTTGGTGGAGGTGGGGGGAGTTGAACCCCCGTCCGAAGGTCCCTACGGCGGGCGTCTACGCGCGTAGTCCGCGCTTTAGATGTCCTCCTGGCTTGGCCCGCGGACGGGCGGCCAGGAGCGAGCCCCGTTAAAGTTCGCCTCGGGCTACGGGGCCTTGCCCTCGGCTAGCCGGGTTTCGTGTCCCCGCTTCCGGCGAGCCCCCGGCGGGGCTTCCGGGCGAGGTCGCGGTCATTAAGCCGCGAGGGCGTAAGCAGGCTTGTTGGCCTTTATTCTTTTGCGGGTTTTTACGAGGCCACCCGCACCTCGGCGCGCAGCCACGCCCTCGGCGACCCCCGTCGAGACCGTTCACCCCCACGATGGGCCGGGTTCGGACCGGCAACCTTGAGTGTACCAGGCTAAAGGGGTTGTAGTCAAGCGCCCCTTGGGTGTAAACTGAGCCCAGTGCTCCCAAGGGAGGGGGGTGGGTGTAAGCCCACCCTTCCTTTGTGAAGGGAGGTGGGGAGGTGCCTGTGGACCTTTGGCGGTTGGTGGAAGAGGCGGTGGAGGCCTTGGGCCTCCAGGTCCTGGAGGTGAGGGAAGCCCCGGGGGAGGTCCTGGTGCGCCTGGAACGCCTGGACGAGAAGCCCATCACCGTGGCCGACCTGGAACGGGCAAGCCGCCACATTGAGGCCGCCTTGGACCGGGAAGACCCCATCCCTGGAAGCTACCGGCTTTTGGTGGAGTCCCCCGGGCCCAAGCGCCCCCTCTTCACCCGCCGCCACTTTGAGCGCTTCCAGGGCCTGAAGGCCAAGGTGCCCGGGCCCGAGGGCTTCGTGGGGCGGATCCTCAGGGTGGAGGGGGAAGAGGTGGTCTTCCAGGTGGGCCCGGAGGAAAAGCGCCTCAAGATCGGCACCTTCCGCGCCAACCTGGCCGAGTGGCCCGAGGAGCCTAGGTAGGAGGGAACATGAACCGGGAATTCATTGACGCCATGCAACAGCTAGCCTTGGAGCGGGGCGTGACCACCGAGGAGGTCCTCGAGGCCTTCAAGGAAGCCCTGCGCAAGGCCTACATCAAGCGGCAGAAGGGCTACCGCAAGGAAGAGGTGGACGCCGGCAAGGGCCCCGAGGTGGACGTGTACATTGACCCCCAGACGGGGCGGATTGAGATGGTGGAGGTGCGCCGGGTGGTGGAAAAGGTGGAGGACCCGGACAAGGAAATCGCCCTCTCCGAGGCCCTCCAGTACGACCCCGAGGTCCAGGTGGGGGACGAGATGGAGTTCCCCATTGACCCGGAGGGGCTTTCCCGCATGGCCATCCAGGACCTGCGGCAGATCCTCACCCAGCGCCTCAAGGAGTCCGAGCGCAACCGCATCTACAACGAGTACAAGGACAAGGAGGGGCAGGTCCTCACCGGGGTGGTGACCCGGGTGGACAACCGGGGCAACGTCTTCGTGGAGTTGGGCCGGGGCGAGGCCTACCTGCCCAAAAGCGAGCAGATCCCCACGGAGAAGTACTACCCCGGGCAACGGCTCAAGGTCTACTTGAAGAAGGTAGACCGCTCCGCCAAGGGGCCTTCCCTCATCGTGAGCAGGGCCCACGAGAAGCTGCTGGAGCACATCCTGAAGCAGGAGGTGCCCGAGATCGCCGAAGGCATCGTGGAGATCAAGGCCATCGCCCGGGAGCCGGGCCGCCGCAGCAAGGTGGCGGTGATGAGCCACAACCCCAACGTGGACCCCATCGGGGCCTGCATCGGCCACAAGGGGCAGCGGATCCAGGCGGTTTCCGCGGAGCTGGGCCGGGAAAAGGTGGACATCATCCTTTGGTCCAAGGACCCCAAGGAGTTCATCCGCAACGCCCTCTCCCCCGCCGAGGTGGGCTCCATCGAGCTGGACCCCGAGGCCAAGAAGGCCCGGGTGAAGGTGACCAAGGACCAGCACTCCCTGGCCATCGGCACCGGCGGCCAGAACGTGCGCCTGGCCTCCAAGCTCACCGGCTACGACATCCACTTTGAGGAGGCGGAGATCTCCGATCTGGACGAGGCCATTCGCCGGGCGGCGGAGGAGGAAGCGGCGGCCCCAAGCCGAGCCCGGGAGGAGTTTGAGAAGCTCTTCAAGGATCTTTCCGAGTGATGCGGCACGTCCCCTTGCGCATGTGCGTGGCCTGCCGCAGGAGGCGGCCTAAAGGGGAGCTTTTGCGCATCCTCATGACCCCCGAGGGGTTCCAGCTGGACCCCACGGGCAAGCTCCCGGGCCGGGGAGCCTACGTCTGCCCCGACAACCCGGACTGCTGGATGGAAAAGAAGCTCCGGCGCTTCGCCGGGGCCGGGGCTAAGGCGCTTGCCGAAGCCCTTTGGGCCCGTTTAGGAGGTAAAGATGGCCAAAGTACGCATCTACCAGCTGGCTAAAGAGCTGGGCATGGAAAACGAGGAGCTTTTGGAGCTCCTGGACCAGATGGGGGTGCCCTACAAGTCCCACGCCTCCACCTTGAGCGAGGAAGACGCCGAGGCGGTGCGGGAGCTGGTGCGGGAACAACGGGGACTCCAGGAAAAGCTGGCGGAGGAGGAGCGCAGGAAAAGCCTCCCCAAACGCCCCCCCGTGGTGGTCATCATGGGCCACGTGGACCACGGGAAGACCACCCTCCTGGACTACCTGCGCAAAAGCCGCATCGCCGAAAAGGAGGCGGGGGGGATCACCCAGCACGTGGGCGCCTTTGAGGTCAAGACCCCCCAGGGCACCGTGGTCTTCATTGACACCCCGGGCCACGAGGCCTTCACCACCATCCGGCAACGGGGGGCCAAGGTGGCGGACATCGCCACCATCGTCATCGCCGCGGACGACGGCGTCATGCCCCAGACCGAGGAGGCCATCGCCCACGCCAAGGCCGCCGGGGCGAAAATCATCTTCGCCCTGAACAAGATGGACCTGCCCCAGGCGGACCCCGAAAAGGTGAAGCGCCAGCTCATGGAGCGGGGCTTCGTCCCCGAGGAGTACGGCGGGGACGCCATCATCGTCCCCATCAGCGCCAAGACGGGGCAGGGGGTGCAGGACCTCTTGGAGATGATCCTGCTCCTGGCCGAGCTGGAGGATTACCGGGCCGATCCCAACGCCGAGCCCAAGGGGGTGATCCTGGAGTCCAAGCTGGACAAGCAGGCGGGGATCGTCGCCAACATGCTGGTCCAAGAAGGCACCTTCCGCGTAGGGGACTACGTGGTGGCCGGGGAGGTCTACGGGCGCATCCGGGCCATGATGGACGCCGACGGCAACCAGCGCAAGGAGGCGGGCCCGGGAAGCGCGGTGCAGGTTCTGGGCTTCCAGGAACTCCCCCACGCCGGGGACGTGGTGGAGTGGGTGCCGGACCTCGAGGCCGCCAAGGAGATCGCCGAGGAGCGGAAAGAGGAGCGCCGGGCCCGGGAAGAGGCGGAGAAGGAGCGCCGCCCCAAGACCATGGCCGACCTCCTGCGGGCCTTGCAGGAGGAGGGCAAAAAGGAGGTCAACCTCATCCTGCGAGCGGACACCCAAGGCTCCTTGGAGGCTATCCAGCACATCCTGGCCAAGGAGAGCACTGAGGACGTGAAGATCAACGTCCTCCTGGCCCAGGTAGGCGCCCCCACGGAGTCGGACGTCCTCCTGGCCCAGACGGCGGGGGCCGCCATCCTGGCCTTTGGCGTCAATCCCCCGGGCTCGGTGAAGAAGGCGGCGGAGCAAAAGGGCGTCCTCCTCAAAACCTTCCGCATCATCTACGACCTCATTGACGAGGTCCGGGCCATGGTCAAGGGGCAGAAGGAGCCCCAGTACAAGGAGGAAGTCCTGGGCCGGGCCGAGGTGCGCGCCGTCTTCCGCCTGCCCACGGGCAAGCAGGTGGCGGGGTGCATGGTGACCCAGGGCAAGATCCCTCGGAACGCCGAGGTGAGGGTCCTGCGCAAGGGGCAAGAGATCTGGAAGGGCCGCATCGCCAGCCTCAAGCGCTTCAAGGAGGACGTGCGGGAGGTGGCCCAGGGGTACGAGTGCGGGATGGGCCTCGAGGGCTTTGACGATTTCCAGGAAGGGGACATCATAGAGGCCTTCCAGATGGTGGAGGTGCCCGCCTAAGCCATGCGGGGCCTGAGGCTTCTGGCCGCCCTAGGCCTCCTCTTGCCGGGGTTCGCCCTCTCCCCTTCCCCGGGCAAGGGGGAGGCGGGGCTTTTGGCCAAAGGCCCGGTGCTGGTGCTGAAGGAGGACCGGGGCGGGGGCTATGCACCGCCCCTTTGGGGGGGCGTCAACCGACCCACCCCGCCCCGCCCGTCCCGCACCCACCACCATCCCCTTCCCCCTTTAGGGGAAGTCCTTCCCCGGCCAGGCCTCTACCTCCTTTACGGGAAGCTCCAGCTGGAAGGTGGCTAAGCCCCACCACCCCGCCTTGGCGCCTTACGGGAAGGGGGCGCCAAGATTAGGGGCTTCTAGGCCTTCCCCCGGCTACAGGAGCCTTGTCGTAGGCTGAAGGAGTAGGCATGAACCGCAGACTACTTAACGGACTTTTCCACCTCTCCCTTTTCCTCCTTTCCTTGCTCTTTGTCTGGAAGCCTTGGGCCCCAAACGAACCCAAGATCAAGCTAGGCCTGGACCTCAAAGGGGGATTGCGCATCGTCCTGGAAGCGGACGTGCAAAACCCCACCCCCGATGACCTGGAAAAGGCCCGCACCGTCCTGGAAAACCGCATCAACGCCCTGGGGGTGGCGGAACCCCTAATCCAGATCCAGGGCCAGAAGCGCATCGTGGTGGAGCTTCCCGGACTCTCCCAAGCGGACCAGGACCGGGCGCTTAAGCTCATCGGCCAGCGGGCGGTGCTGGAGTTCCGCATCCTTAAGGAAGGGGCCACCGGCACCACCGTGGCCCAGATCAACCAGGCCCTGAGGGAAAACCCGCGGCTTAAGCGGGAAGATTTGGAGAAGGATCTCATCAAGCCCGAGGACCTAGGCCCACCCCTCTTGACGGGAGCGGATCTGGCGGACGCCCGGGCGGTCTTTGACCAGTTCGGCCGCCCCCAGGTGGCCCTCACCTTCACCCCGGAAGGGGCCAAGAAGTTTGAGGAGGTGACCCGGGCCAACGTGGGTAGGCAGCTTGCCATCGTCCTGGACGGCAAGGTCTACACCGCCCCCGTAATCCGCCAAGCCATCACCGGGGGGCAGGCGGTGATCGAAGGCCTTTCGGGCCTGGAGGAGGCCAGCGAAATCGCCCTGGTCCTGCGCTCGGGTGCCTTGCCCGTGCCCCTTAAGGTGGCGGAAATCCGGGCCATCGGCCCCACCTTGGGCCAAGACGCCATCCAGGCAGGCATCCGCTCAGCCCTTATCGGGACGCTCGCCATCTTCCTCCTCATCTTCGCCTACTACGGGGCAAGCCTCGGCATGGTGGCCTCCTTGGGCCTTCTCTACACCTCCGCCCTTATCCTCGGCCTCCTCTCGGGGCTTGGGGCCACCCTGACCCTGCCCGGCATCGCCGGCCTCGTCCTCACCCTGGGAGCGGCGGTGGACGGGAACGTCCTCTCCTTTGAACGCATCAAGGAGGAGATCCGGGCAGGAAAGAGGCTTCGCCAGGCCATTCCCGAGGGCTTCAAGCACTCCACCCTCACCATCCTGGACGTGAACGCCGCCCACCTCTTGGCGGCAGCGGCCCTTTACCAATACGCCACCGGCCCCGTGCGGGGCTTCGCCGTGGTCCTGGCCATAGGAGTGGTGGCCAGCGTCTTCTCCAACCTGGTCTTCAGCCGCTACCTCCTGGAGCAGTTGGCGGAGCGCCGGGAGATCCGCCCCCCCATGTGGCTGGTGGACCCCCGCTTCAACTTCATGGGCCCTGCCCGATATGTCACCGCGGCCACCTTGCTCCTGGCGGTCTTGGCCGCGGGGGTGGTCTTCACCAAGGGCTTCAACTACTCCATTGACTTCACCGGGGGGACCGCCTACACCCTGCGCGCTGCCCCCGCGGTGAGCGTGGACGCCCTAAGGCGCTTCCTGGAGGAAAAGGGCTTCCCCGCCAAGGAGGCGGTGATCACCGAGGTGCAGGCCCCCGTGGCGGACCACAAGGAGTTTTCCGTCAAGCTCCCGCCCCTTCCCGACGCTAAGCGCTTGGAGCTGGAAAGGCTTCTGGTCTCAGAGCTCAAGGCCACGGTCCTGACCTCGGAAACCGTGGGGCCCGCCATTGGCTCGGAGCTTCGCCGCAACGCGGTGATGGCGGTGCTGGTGGGCCTTGGGCTCATCCTCATCTACGTGGCCTTCCGCTTTGACTGGACCTTTGGGGTGGCGAGCGTCCTCGCCGTGGCCCACGACGTGGCCATCGTGGCGGGGATGTATAGCCTTTTCAACCTGGAGTTCTCCATCCCCACCATCGCCGCCCTCCTCACCGTGGTGGGCTACTCCATCAACGACTCCATTGTGGTTTCCGACCGGATTCGGGAAAACCAGAAGCTCCTTAGGGGCCTGCCCTACGCGGAGCTGGTGAACCGCTCCATCAACCAGACCCTCTCCCGCACCCTCATGACGAGCCTCACCACCCTTTTGCCCATCCTGGCCCTCCTCTTCCTGGGGGGTAGCGTCCTCCGGGACTTCGCCTTGGCCATCTTCGTGGGGATCTTCGTGGGCACCTATAGCTCCATCTACGTGGTGAGCGCCTTGGTGGTTTTCTGGAAGAAACTCAGGCACAAGGAGACGAAGAAGGCGGCCTAGGCTCCTGATGAGCTCCCGGGCCCCTCGGGGCCCGGGAGCTCGTTTAGAGTTCGGCTGAGGCCTCTTGCCAAAGGCGTTGTGCCTCCCAGCACATGGGCTAACACGTCGTGCGCCAAGCGCCGCTGCTACTGTCACGGTGAACGCCATCGCCCCCGTCCACGTGCGCACCCCCTTGGTGGAGAACCAGGTGGCCGACCAGGCCCGCACCCTGGGCATCCCGGAAAAGGAAGTGGTGGAAAAGGTCTTCCTGGCCCAGGCGGCGGTCAAGCGCCTCATTGAACCCGAGGAGGTGGCGGCCTTGGCCCTCTATTTAGCCTCGGAGAAAGCGGGGGCCATCACGGGCGCGGTCTTCCCCATTGACCTGGGTTGGACCGCCCGCTAAGGGGCCCTCTTTAGGGCTTCTTCCGCCAGCTTCCGCCCCGTGGGGGTGTCGGCCAGGCCCCCAAGGCCCGTTTCCTTTAGCTCCAAGGGGAGGAGGCGGCCGATCCCCGCCATGGCCAGGACCACCTCGTCCGGGGGGATCACGCTTCTTATCCCCGCCAGGGCCATGGAGGCGGCGCTCACCGCGTGCACGGCGTAGAAGCCATTTCGCATCACGCAGGGCACCTCCACGAACCCCCCCACGGGGTCGCAGACCAGGCCCAAGGTGTTCTGGAGGGCAAGGGCGGCGGCGTGGGCTGAAGCCTCCGGGCTTCCGCCAAGAAGCTCCGTCACGGCCGCGGCGGCCATAGCGGCGGAGGCACCGATCTCCGCCTGGCATCCCCCGCTGGCCCCGGCGATGTGGATGACCCGACTGATCATCTTGGCCACCCCACCCGCCAGAACCAGGGGCATGAGGAGCTCCTCCTCGGGGATGCCCAGGTGGTCCGCCACCCCCAAAAGGGCCCCGGGGAGGGTGCCGGCGCTTCCCGCCGTGGGGGCAGCCACGATGCGCCCCATGCGGGCGTTTTCCTCGTTCACCGCCATGGCGTAGGCCTGGACCCGCTTCAATAGGGGGTCCTTTAGGGGGTCTTCCGCCTCCCAAAGCGTCTTGGCGTTCTTGCCCACCATCCCCGCCACGCTGGGGGCGTCGGAGGCGAGGCCCCGGCGGATGGAGTCCCGCATGATGGAAAGGCGCTCCGCCAGCTTAGCCAAAATAGCCTCCGGGGCTAGGCCGGTTTCCTCCACTTCCTCCTTAAGCACGTGCTCCGAAGCCCGGCCGGAAAGCTCCGCCAGGCGGTTTAGCGTGAGGGCCATGCCTCCAGTATAGTCTTGGGAAAGGTGCGGCTCCTCATCGCCGACGACCACCCCCTCTTCCGCCTGGGCCTGAGGGCGGGCCTCGAGGCCCAAGGCCTGGTGGTGGTGGCCGAGGCCCAAGACGGCATCGAGGCCTTGGAAAAGACCCTGACCCTAAACCCCGAAGCGGTCTTATTGGACCTCAAGCTTCCCGGCCTGGACGGGCTGGAAGTGGCGCGTCGGCTTAGAGAGCGGGGCTATCGGGGCCTTCTCGCCCTCCTCACCACCTATCAGGAGCCCGCCTTGGTGAAGGAAGCCTGGCTGGCGGGGGCCGACGCCTACTTTTCCAAGGAACTTTCCGCCCCCGAACTAAAACACCGCCTCCTCAAGGTGGCGCGGGGCGAGGAAAAGCTAACCCCCCCAGAGCTTCCCCCCCTCACGCCCCGGGAACGGGAGGTGCTCCACCTCCTGGCCCAAGGACTATCCGTGAAAGAGATAGCCCGCCTCCTCCGCCTCTCCCCCGACACGGTTAAGGACCACCTGGAAAGCCTTTATGGCAAACTCCTGGCCAAAAACCGGGTGGAGGCGCTAGAGCGGGCAAGGTCCCTCGGCTTTCTCAAGTGAAAGGGGGCGGCTTGGCCGCCCCCTGGCCGCAAAGTCCCTTACTCCTGCGCCTCGCTCTGGGCCGCCTCCTTGGCGGCCTTGGCCCGTTCCTGGTCCTGGCCGATGCGCTTGCGGTCGGCCCGGAGCTTGCGCCGGATCTCCCTTTCGGAAAGCTCGCGGATGAAGTAGAGCTTGGCCCGCCGGGCCCGGCCCCGCTGTACGATCTCCACCTTCTCAATCAAGGGGGAGTTCATGGGGAAGATGCGCTCCACCCCTACCCCGTAGCTCACCTTGCGCACGGTGAAGCTGGAGTTGTAGCCGTTCCGCTTAACCTTGATGACGATGCCCTCAAAGTTCTGGATTCGGGTGCGGTTACCTTCCTTCACCCGGTAGGCCACCCGCACGGTGTCGCCCGGACGAAACTCGGGCAGGTCGGTGCGGGCGTAGCGGGACTCCACCACCTTAAGCAGCGCTCCACGGTTCATGCTTGGCCTCCCGTCCCAGAGGAACCCTTCAAGGGTTCGTGGGCAACAGCCTCTAGTCTATTCCTCCCGGTCCAGTTCCGCAAGCCAGGCGGCCTCCAACGCCCCAAGCCTCGCCTGGCGCAAAAGCTCAGGCCTAAGGAGTAGGGTGCGCCTTAAGGCCTCCCGCCGGCGCCACCTCTCCACCTCCTGGTGATGGCCGGTGAGGAGCACCTCCGGCACCCTAAGCCCCTGGAACTCCGGGGGACGGGTGTACTGGGGATAGTCCAAAAGACCCCGCACAAAGGAGTCCTCCCGGTGGCTTTTGGGGTCGCCGATGACCCCGGGAACCAGGCGGGCCGTGGCCTCCAGCACCGCCAAGGCCGCCACCTCCCCCCCCATGAGGACGTAGTCCCCGATGGAAAGCATGCGGGTGACGAAGGCCTCCACCCGGGCGTCAAACCCCTCGTAGCGGCCCGAAAGGAGGACCACGTGGGACTTAATCGCCAGCTCCTCCGCCACCTTTTGCGTGAATGGCTCCCCCACCGGGCTCAGGAGGATGATTTCGTCGGCAGGTAAGACCGACTCAATGGCGGCCACGGCCACGTCAGGCCGGATCACCATCCCCGCCCCGCCCCCGTAGGGGGTGTCGTCCACGCTCCGGTGCCGCCCCAGGCCAAAGGCCCTGAGGTCCACCACCTCCACCGATAGGAGCCCCCGCTCTATCGCCTTGCCGATAAGGGACTCCCGGAGCCATGGCCGCAACAAATCGGGGAAAAGGGAGATGAGGGTATAGCGCATAACCCTCTAGGCCTTGGAAGCTGACACATCCTGGCGGGTAAGGATCCCCTCTAAAGCCAGGCGCAACGACCGCTCTAGCTCCACGCTAAGATCGCGATGGGGCGTATAGGCCGCCCACCGCAAAGCGGCCAGAAAGTACAGGTCGGCCAGGGTCCGCCCCATCCGCTCCAAAGAAAGATCCCGCCGCACAATTCCCTTCTCTTGCAAGGGACGCAACACCTCGGCGATCAGATCTCCTAAAGGTAGCGCCTCAAAAGCAGCCCGCGCCCGTACGGGGTCCGGATTAAGCAGCTCGTAAAGAAGCGGCAACAAAAGCCCTTTCTCTTCTTTGGTATACTGCGCCAGTTCGCTGAACAAGCGGTAAAGAACCTCTAAAGGGTCCATACCCTGGGCAAGGTAACGGCGCACCTCTGCTTTTGCGTATTCCAAAAGTTGGGCACCATACTCTAGCAGTACCGCCTCCTTGTACGGGAAGTAGTTGAAAAAGGTGCCCCGGGAAACGTGGGCCGCTTTAGCGATATCCGTGGCGGTGGTTTCCTGGAAGCCCCGCTCGCGGAAAAGCTTCATGGCCGCCTGGAAGATCCGGTCCCGGCGGCGCCTTTTCTGGTACTCCCGGACGGACATGGGTTTAGTGTACCTTAGTCCAAACTCAAAGCACAACCGCTTTCTGGGCCCAGTCTTCTAGGGCCCGGAGAAGGGCCAGGCCCCCATGGGAGGTGTAGACCCTATCCACTTTCCAGAACCCCTCCTCTCTCACCCGGTAGCCCATCTGCACCAGATCCTGGGCCACCTCTTCCCCCGCCGCCACCTCCTCGGGAAGCCTTCCCGCCTCCGCCAAAAAGAGGTGGGCGTTATAGCCCACGAACACCGCCTCCAGGCCCTCCCACACCTCCTCCAAAAAGGCCAGCCAGGCCGGGTCCTGGGCCAGGCGCTTGGGCCTTTTGGCCCCCGGGATGAGGAGGGCCGTGGGCTTGGGAGCGGCCGGGAAGGCGTAGGTGGGGGTCCAGACGGAGCCGGCAAGCCCTGGCGTGCCCTTCCTGCCCTTGGCCGCGGTGTAGGCGGGAAGCCCCAAGCGGCGGGCCGCCTCGAGGCCAAGGGCGGCCTCCAGCTCGGAAAACTCGGGAAGGAGCAGAACCGCCAGCACCCTAGGCTATTATGGCAGAAGGCGGGAAAGGAGCTTTGCCGCCTCGCCCCGGCTCACCCCCCCTCCCCCGGAAGGGGGGACTCTCCCAACGCTTGCAGGATCTGGTTAAGGAGGGGGCGCCGCAAGGGCTTATGCAGTTCCTCCCGGTAGAGCTCTCGGGCCTTCAAGACCACCCTTAGCCGCTCCTCGGGGCCCTTGGCCCGGTAATAGTGCTCCAGGTTAGCCAGGAAGTCCCCGAGCAAAATGGGCTCCGAAAGCCCCAAGGCGCCCTTGAGGTAGTAGGGCCCAGCGAACAGCCCCCGCCTCAGTAGGCTCACCGCTTCCCGGTAGCCGGGCCTGTCCGTCTCGGCCCGGCCTTTCTCCCGAGAGGAAAGCCGCCCACCCCGCTCCAGGAGGCGCTTGCGCAGGGCCTCGAGGGCGTTGGGGCTTGCGGCCAACTCCTGGAAAGTGCCCATGGGCACCCGCTCCAGCCCCGCCTGGGGTGCAAGGCGCAACAGGGCCGCCGCCACCCCCGCCGCCTCCCCCAAGGCCATCTGCAGGGGCACCACCCGGGCGGAAAAGGCGGCCACGCTGTCAAACCCCGCCGCCTGGGAAACCACCAGCAGGTTGGCCACCTCCCGGGGCACCAGGGTGCGGAAGGGGACCCCATAGGGCGCCGGGGTCCCGAGGAGGTAAGGGGTTTCCCCGGGGAAGTAGGCCTGGCCGTCCAAGGGATAGCCGCCCAGGGCCACGGCGTCGGGAAAGTCCTTGCCCAGGAGAACCTCTTCGGCCCGCAGGCGGTAAAGGGCCTTGAGGTGGCGGCTTTCCCGGATGTAAAGGAGAGGGGCCACCTGGGCCAGGCGGGCGGTGCCGAAGAGCAAGGGGTCCTTCTCCCGTAGGAAGGCCACCACCCGCTCCGCCTCTAGGGCCGCTTCTTGCCGCCTCCGTTCCAGCTCCAAGGGGTCTAAGCCCTCGAGGCCGAAAAGGAGGAGGGCGTTGACCAAGAGGCTCCCGTCGTCCTGGCGGGAGAGGTTGAGGCCCCTCAGGGCGTAGCGGGTGGGGTCCGAGGGGGTATACCCCCGCACCAGCTCGCCGAAGCCCCAACCGCTCCGGCCCCAGGCCCCCGCCCCCGTGCGCCGCACCTGCCCCTCGTAGTTGAGAGCCAAGAAAACCGCCCCCCAAGGCACCCCCTCCAGGCGAAAAACCAAGGTGGCGGCCATAAGGCGGCGGTCCAGCCCCGTGTCCTCCCGCCCCAGGGTGAAGGAAGCCCCCGCGCGAAAGGCCAGCTCGGCGGTATCGCTGGCATCCAGAAAGTAGGGGGCCTGGTAGGTGGCCTTTGGGGTCTTTAGGGCCAGGAGGCGGGGTGCCTCCACCTCCACGCCGTCTAAAGGCTCCTCCAAGCGCACCTCCACCCCCGACTGGCGCAACATGTCCCAAAAGACCTCTTCCGCCCGCTCCACATCAAAGGAGGGCTCCCCCCCCACCCGGCGGTAAAACTCCCGGAAAAGCCCCCCCTGGAGCAACCCTTCCCCGTCCTTGGCCACGTCCAAGGTGGCCAGCCACCCTTGGGTGAGGACACCCCCCACCCCCCGGCCCGGCTCCACCAGGGCCACCTTAAGCCCCTCCTGGGCCGCGGCCACCGCCGCCGCCACCCCTTGCGGGGTGGCCCCGTACACCACCAGGTCGTACTGGGCCCAAGCGAGGCCCAAGAGCACCAAAAGGGCAATCCACCTTGGCATGGTCCGCAAAGAAGCCCGGGAAGCCATGGGCAAAAACTACGGAAGCGCGCGCTTGGCCTCCTGGTACTCCGCCACCAGGCGGGCCACCACCTCCTTGGCCGAGGGGATGTCGCGGATGAAGGCCACCCCGTGCCCGGCGGAATAGACCTCCTTCCAAGCCTTCCCCCCACCCTGGCGGAAGCGCTCCAAGGACTCCTTGAGGAAGTTGGCGGGCACCCCCGTCACCTCCGGGGTGTACTCTATGTCCTCTGGAGCGGCGCGCAGGAGGGCCTCCTTGTACTCCAAGGGCGCCTCCGACTCCAAGGTGGCGATGAAGCGGGTGCCGATGTAGGCCCCATCCCCCAGGGCCAAGGCGGCCAGAACCTGCCTTCCCGTGGCGATGCCACCGGCGATGAGCACGGGCACCCCAAGCTCCTCCCTGAGCCAAGGCCCCAGGACAAAGGGGCTCACCCCTCCGGCGTGCCCCCCCGCCCCCGCCGCCACGGCCACCAGGGCGTCAGCCCCCGCCTCCACCGCCTTCCGGCCGTGCCGCAGGCCCACCACGTCGCACCAGACCACGCCCCCATAGGCCTTGACCTTCTCCACCACCCGGGTGGGGTCCCCCAAAGAGGTAACCACCAAGGGGACCTTGCGCTCGGCCACGGCTTCCAGGTCTTCCTCGAGGCGAGGATTATTCTTAAGAATTAAGTTCACGCCGAAGGGGACCCCTTGCGGGAAAGTTTCCAAAAACTCCCGGAAAGCGGCGTGGGTGCGGAAGTTGAGGCTGGGGATGACCCCAATGGCCCCCGCCTCGGCCACGGCCAAAAGGAGCCTGGCCCCGGAAACCAAAAACATGGGCGCGGCCACGATGGGATAGCGGATGCCCAGCATCCTCGTGATGGCGGTCTCCATGGGGGAGATTTTACCCGGTTCAAGGATAATGGGCGGGTGGAACCGGAGCGCTCCTTGCGGCTATCCATCTGGGAAGGAACCCTGGCCGTCTTGTTCCTCTACTGGACCACGGGGGTCCTGGTCACGGGCTACGCCCTGGCCCTGGGAGCACCCCCCTTGGCCTTGGCCCTCCTGGGATCGCTGCCCTTTTTGGCCCAGCTCACGGCCCCTTTAGCCCTATTTATGCGGGGAAGCCGCAGGGCGTTGACGGTGCGCCTCAACCTGGCTTCCCGCCTCCTCTTCTTGCCCGCCCTCCTGGCCCCCTTCCTGCCCGAGGGGCTTAGGATCCCGGCCCTCCTCCTCTTCGCCGGGGCCTCCCAGCTTTTGGCCGCCCCCGTGGGGGTGCTCTGGCTTTCCTGGATGGCGGACCTGGTGCCGCAAGAAAGGCGGGGCCGCTACTTTGGCCTAAGGAACGCCCTTTTGGGCCTGGTGGGCACCTTGGGGAACCTCCTTGGGGGCCTGGTGGCCGACACCCTTCCCCCTCCCACGGGGTACCAGGCGGTGCTCCTCCTCGGGGTGGGGGCGGGGCTTTTGTCGGTCCTGGTCCTGCGGCTGCAACACGAGCCCCCGCCGGCCCCCGCGCCCCCACCCCAAGCCGCCTTGCGGGCCGCCTTGGGCGACCGGGCCTACCGGAGCTACCTGGGCTTGGTCTTCCTTTGGTACGGGGCGGTGATGGTGGGCGGGCCCTTCGTGGTACCCTGCTTCGTCAAGGTGGGTGGGTTTTCCATGACCGAGGTGGGGCTATGGACCCTGATCTCCGCCACCTCGGGGCTCCTCTTTGGGCCCCTTTGGGGCCGCCTGGCGGACAGGGCGGGGCACGGGGTGGTGGTCTTCCGGGCGGGGATGGTGGGGGCCGCCATGCCCCTCCTTTGGCTTTTGGGCACGGCAGCCTTTCCCTGGCCCATCTGGCTTTCCGCCGTGGCCGACGCCTTGGCCTGGAGCGGCCTCGGCACCGCCTTGGTGAACGCCGCCTTGGCCCGGGCTCCTGAGGAGGCACGAAACGGCTACCTGGCCCTTTTCTGGTTGGCCATGGGACTTGGAGGGCTCGCGGGGAGCCTCCTGGGTGGAGGCCTCGCCAGCCTGGGCATGAGCTCCTACCACCTGCCCATCCTCGCCTCCATGGGCTTACGGCTTCTCGTGGCCTTGCGGTTCCGGGGACTCTAAGCCCTTCCTTCGCATCTCGCCCCACTCCCCCCGCTTGCGCCACACCTGGAAGGTGGCGAGAAAGCGCTCCAGGGCGAGGAGCTGGCGGTAGCCCAGGGCCTCGAGGACCCCTAAGAGAAGCAGCCACAGCCGGTCCCTTAGCCGGGGATACCGCTTGAGGAGTAGGGTTTCCATCCCCACGGCAAGGTGGGAAAGGAGCACCCCATACCCCACGGCCAAGAGCAGGAAAAGCACCGCCACCTCGGCATTCAGGAGGCCGAGGGGCCAAAACAGGGGGAGAAGGGCATAGCCCAGCACCTCCACCACCGGACCCAGGGCCTCAAAAAGAAAAAAGTAAGGCATGGCCACGAAGCCGAGCCGCCCGTACCGAGGGTTGAAAAGCATGGCTCGGTGTGTCCAGAGCACCTCCCAAAGCCCCCGGTGCCAGCGGTTCCGTTGCCGGCGCAAGGTGGCCAGGTCCGCGGGCACCTCGGTGTAGCAGATGGGGTCTGGGGTGTAGAGGATGCGGTAGTCCCGGCCCTCTTCCCGGGCCCGGCGGTGGAGGCGCACCACCAGCTCCATGTCCTCCCCCACGGTGTCCGTGCGGTAGCCGCCCGCACGCAGCACCTCCTCCCGGCGGAAAACCCCAAAGGCCCCCGAGATGATGAGGAGGGCGTTCATGGCGCTCCAGCCAGCACGCCCCATGAAGAAGGCCCGGGCGTACTCAATCACCTGCATCCTCTCCAGGAAGCCCCGCGGCAGGTGCATCTCCCGCACCACCCCGCCCTGCACCACCGCCCCGTTCAAGGGACGGATGGTCCCCCCCACCGCCAAGACCCGCTCGTCCTCCAGGAAGAGCCGACTCGCCCGGAGGAGGGCTTGGGCGTCCAGGAGGCTATCGGCGTCCACGGCGCAGAAGAGGGGGTAGCGGGCCAGGTTAAGCCCGGCGTTTAAGGCATCCGCCTTGCCCCCGTTTTCCTTGTCCACCACCAGGAGGTTGGGGTGCGAAAGCGAGCGGTAGATGGCCCGCACCGGCTTGCTGGGGAGAACTCGGCGGTAAACCCAGTCCACCTCCACCAGGCGGAAGGTTTCCTTCAGAACCTCGAGGGTCCTGTCCTTGGGGCCGTCCGCCACCACGATCACCTCAAACTCCGGGTAGTGGAGGGCGAGGAAGGAGCGCACCGAGGCGGCGATGGTTTTCTCCTCGTTGTAGGTGGGCACCAAGATGGAAACGGGAAGGTACGCTTCCCGCTCCAGGAGGTCCTTTAGGGCGAGCTCAGAAAGCTCCCGGGCGTAGCGGGCCACCATGGAAAGGCCTGTTAGGGCGAAATAGGCGTAAAGGAGGTTCAAAAGGGCGAAATAGTAGAGCACAAAGACTTGGTAGGCGAAAAGGAACCACAGGATGGCCTCCATCACACCCCCGCCACCTGCCGGGCCATGGCCCGGCCGTAAGGGTCCGGGTGGGCCTCGGCCGCCCGCTTCAATAGGCTAGGGTCCAAGGCCTTTAGGGCCTCCGCCGCACCCCGGCGCACGTAAAAAGAGGGGTCGGAAAGGGCCTTCCACAGGGCCCTCCGGGCCAGCCCTCCCCCGAGGAGGGGAAGGAGGCGGACCGCCTGAAGGCGCAAGAACTCCTCCTCCGCCCCTAAGGCGGCGAGCACCGCCTCCTCATGGCCCAAGGGGGGATACTCCAGGCGCCAAAGGGCCCGCATGGCCGCCGCCTTCACCTCCGGGTCGGGGTGGTGGAGCAAGGCCAGGGCCTTCGCGGCCAAGCCATGGAGCTTCAGCCGGCCCAAGGCCTCCAAGGCCGCCCACACCTCCTCGCTTCCCCCCTCTTGCAAAAAACGCCGCACCACCGGCTCTGCCCGCTCTTCCAGGAGGAGAAGGACCTCCAGCAGAGCCCCCCGGGGCAGCGCCGCCCGCAACAAGGCCTGTGCCAACGCCTCCAGGTCTTCCCCCCTGGCTAGCCGGGCCGCAGCCCGGGCGGCCGCCAAGCGGAGCACGGGGTCTTGGTGGGTCAGGTAGGGGAAGACCAGGGGAAAGGCCTCCGGCAACCGGGCCTGGGCCAAGGCATCCAGGGCCTCGAGGCGGCGGGCCCGGGAGGCGAGGGGGCTCCTCAGGGCCCTTTCCCAGCGGGACAAGCCCTGGCGCAGCCAGGGGAGAAGGGCCTCGGCGAGCTCCCCCTTCAGGCTCTCCCGCAAGGCCAGGAGGGCAACGAGGGCGGCCTGGGGCCAAGGGAGGGGCGGAGGGGGCTCCCCCGCCAGGAGGGCCTGGGTAAAACGCTCTAGATACGCCTCCTTCTGTTGCGCTTCCCTTCCTTCCCGCCAGGCGGTGTAGGCGTGGTAGAGGAGGACATAGGCCCCCAAGAGAACCAAGGCCAGCCCCGTGAGGGCGAGGCCCAGGAGGAGGGCACCCATCGTTTCCCCGTACCCCAGGAGGCCGAAGAGGCGACCCGTGAAGGCCAGGACCAAATACCCCAGGGCCAGGGCCTCGAGGAGGACCACCAGGAAGACCACCAGGGCGTAAAGCCCCTCACCGGGCCGCCACATACCGCCCCAAGCGGAGAATAAGCTCCTTCGGGCTAAAGGGCTTGGTGAGGTAGTCTTGGGCCCCTGCCCGCAGGGCCTCGAGGACGTGGTGCTCCTGCTTCAGCCCCGAGAGGACCAGAACCGGGGTCGCCTTCCCCAAGGTCTGGCGCAGGTGGCGCAGGAGGTCCAGGCCAAACCCCCCAGGCAGGTTGAGGTCCAGGAGGATGGCGTCCCAGTCCTCCCCCAAGGCCGCCAGCGCCGAGGCATAGTCCCGGACCAGATGGGGCAGGAACCCTTCCCGCTTCAGGGCAAGCTCCAGGACCTTGGCCACGGCGGGGTCGTCCTCCACCACCAGAACCCGGGCCACAGAGGCCATTCTATTCGCCGGATAAGCGTTCCAAAAGGCCCCGCACCTCGGGATCGGGATTACGGCGAAGCTCCTCCTCCAGAAGGCGCCGGGCCTCCTCCTTCTTTCCCGCCTCCAAGAGGGCCTTGGCCAGGGTGAACCGGGCCAAGGGGTAGTTGGGCTTTAGGGAAAGCACCTGGCGGGCGAGGAGCTCCGCCTCCTTGGCCCGCCCCAAGGCCAGCACCACCTCGGCGAGGCCCCAGCGGGCGTCCAGGTTGCCCGGATCCGCCGCCAATACCCTGCGGTAGCTCTCCTCCGCCTCGGCGTAGCGGCCCATGTGGTAAAGGAGGCGGCCGTAGCGCACCCGGATGTCGGGGCTATCCAGAAGGGCCAAAGCCCGCTCGTAAAGGGGCTTGGCCTCGGCGTGGCGGCCTTGGAGGTAGAGGGCGAAGGCGAGCTCCCCCAAGGCCTCCGCGTCGTCGGGGAAGGCCTCCACCGCCCGCCTCAAGAAGGCCTCCGCCCCCACGGGGTCCTGGGGCAAGCGCCTTTTGCCTTGGTAAAAGCTATACCGCTCCCGGAAAGGCACGGGGTCCGAGGGGTAGCCCAAAAGCCCCACCTCGTCCAGGGCAAAGGCCCGCACCTGGCTCACCCGGTCCGCCTGGGGAAGGTAGCGGAATAGCCCCCCTTCCGCCCGGGCCGAGAGGACCACCCTTTCCCCGCTTCGCACCTCCACCCAAAACCCCCTGGCCCCCTCGGGGCCCAGGAAGCGGAAGACCACCTCGCCCCCTTCCCCCGGCACCGGCCGCACCAGGGGCGCGGGAAGGAGCTTCCTCCGCACCCCCGTGCCCAAAAGGGCACCCTCCCCAGCGGGCAGGCTCTCCTGCCCCAGGGCAAGCCGGCCCCGATAGAGGGAGACCCGGGCCCGCTCCTCGCGGGATAAGCGCAGGTGAGTGCCCGTGGGCCTAAGCTCCCCCTCAGGGGTGGCGAAGGCGAGGCTTGCGTTTCCCTCCCGCACCGCCTCCACCGCGCCCTTTTCCAAGGCCACGCGGAGCCTTTCCCCCCGCCCCAAAGGCTCCGCCAGCGTCGGGCCTCCCCTTGGGCATCGGGGCTGAAGGCGAGCTCAAGCCCCTTAAGGCGCACCACCTCTCCCGCTGGCACTTCTCCAAAGGCCCGGGAGCCCAAGGGTGCGGGGTAGATGGGAAGCCGGGCCAGGGCGATCACCGCCACCAGGAGCAATAAAAGCCGCCCCACCGGGGCCCGCTGCCCGGGCTTGGGCCGGGGAAGGAGGAGGAGAAAGGTGCTTCCCCGCCCCAGGCGGCTTTTTAGGCGCACTTCCCCCCCGTGGGCCTCGAGGACCCGCTTCACCAGGGCAAGCCCAAGCCCCGTCCCCTCCACCTCCCCCCTGGTGGAGGCCCGGAAAAAGGGCTCAAAAACCTTGTCCTGCTCTTCCACGGGGATGCCGGGCCCGGTGTCGGCCACGGCAATGCCGAAATGGTCCCGGCCCTTGAGAAGCCGCACGCCCACCCTCCCCCCTTCCGGGGTGTACTTGACGGCGTTATTGAGGACGTTGAGAAGGGCCTGGTACAGCCAGTCCCTATCCCCATAGACCCAAGCCTCCCCCTTGGGCAGGGCCAGGCGCAAGGCCAGGCGCTTCCTGCGGGCCAGGGGCCGCACCTCCTCCGCCGCCTGGAGGAGCAGGGCCTTTAGGTCCACCCGCTCCGCCTTAAGCCGCACCCCCTGGCCCAGGCTCAGGTACTCCTGGGCCCTTTGCAGGAGGTCCTGGATGCGCCGGGCAGAGCGCTCGGCGATCTCCAAAAGCTCCTTGGCCTCCTCAGGAAGCTCCTCGGTTTCCCGGGCGAGCTCCAAAGCGCCCAGGACGCTCATCAAGGGGTTCTTGATCTCGTGAAGGAGGAGGCGAAGAAGCCGCCCGCTTTCCCCTTGGGCCCGGAGTAGGGCCAGTTCCCGCTCGCGAAGGGCAAGTACCTCACGGAAGGCCTTAAGGAGAAGGCGCAGGGCCTCCTGGAGCTCCCGGGAAGGAGGCCTCCCCTCCCAGTAAAGGGCGAGCTCCCCCTCCTCCCAAAGCTTTTCCCCCCTTAAAGGCGGCTCGGGCAGCACCTCCCCACGGAAGACCACCCGCACCGGGTAGCGGCGGAGGAGTTCCCCCAAAAAGCCCAGGTCGGCGGGGGGGCGCTCCTGGAGCATGGCCTTGAGCTTACCCCTAAGGCTTGAAAGGGGTGTGAAAGCCTTAGGGCCTAGGGGCCATGACCACCAGGAGGAGGGCGGGGCTCGCCGACTCGTTCCGCACCCCGTGGGGCTTACCCGCCTCGGCCAAGGCCGCCATCCCCGGCGCCAAAAGGGCCTCCTCCTCCCCCACCCGCACCACCACCTCCCCCTCCAAGACGTAGTAGACCTTGTCCGTCCCCTCGTGGGCGTGCACCTTCTGGGCCTGGCCGGGGAGGAGGGCGTACAGGTCGTAGAACATGTAGGGGGAGTCAAACACCGGGATCTTGGCCATTTTCTCCTGGCTGAAGCGGGCCAGGCGCTTAAGGTCGCGGATCTCCATAGATGCAGTTTAGCGAGAAAACGGAGGGGAGAAGTCCCCCCTCCGTCCCCCAAGCGCAACGCTTAGAAGCGGTCAAAGAGGATCTCCCGCTTCACCTCCTCAATGAGCTGGGTGACGGGGATCTCCCGCGGACAAGCCTCGGTGCAGTTGTAGGCCGTGCGGCACCGCCAAACCCCGCTTCCCGAGCCCAAGGCCTTAAAGCGCTCCCGCTTCCCCCGGTCGCGGGAGTCAAAGATGAAGCGGTGGGCCTGGACGATGGCCGCCGGGCCCAAGTAGGTGCCGTTCACCCAGAAGACGGGGCAGCTGGTGGTGCAGCTGGCGCAGAGGATGCACTTGGTGCCCTGGTCAAAGCGCTCCCGTTCCTCGGGGGATTGGAGGCGCTCCCTTTGGGGCGGGGGCTCCTCGTTGATGAGGAAGGGCTTCACCGCCCGGTAAGCGGCGAAGAAAGGCTCCATGTCCACGATGAGGTCCTTCTCCACCGGCAGCCCCCGGATGGGTTCCACGGTGATGACGCTGCCCAGGTCCTTCACCAGGGTCTTGCAGGCCAGGCGGTTCCGGCCGTTGATGAGCATGGCGTCGGAGCCGCAGATGCCGTGGCCGCAGCTGCGGCGGAAGGCCAGGGTGCCGTCCTGGTCCCACTTGACCTTGTGGAGGAGGTCCAAGACCCTATCCCAAGGCTCGGCCTCCACCTGGTAGGTCTGCCAGCGGGGCCTTTGGTCCTTAGCAGGGTCAAAGCGGAGGATCTTCAGGGTGACCTGCATGGGCGCCTCCTAGTAGGTGCGGGCCTTGGGCTCAAAGCGGCCCAGAACCACGGGCTTGTAGCGGAAGGCCACCTTGCCGTCCGCCACCTTGTAGGCCAGGGTGTGCTTGAGCCAGTTGTGGTCGTCCCGCTCGGGGTAGTCCTCCCGGGCGTGGGCCCCGCGGGACTCCGTGCGGTTGAGGGCGGAGTGGACCAAGGCCTCGGAGACCTCCAGGAGGTACCCGAGCTCCAAGGCCTCCACCAGCTCGGTGTTGTAGGCGTCCCCCTTGTCGTCAATGGAGATCCGCTGATAGCGGTCCATGAGCTCCTTGAGGATCTCCACCTGCTTTTGCAAAAGCTCCCCGGTGCGGAAGACGGAGGCGTGGTCCATCATGGACTGCTGCAACTCGGCCCTAAGGACGGCCACCTTCTCCTTGCCCGTGGAGTTCTTGATGCGCTCAATGCGCTCCCGGCTTGGGCCCAGGTGCTCCTCGGTGAGCTCGTGGTAGTCGGCGTCCTTGGCGAAGCGGGCGGCGTGGATCCCGGCCCGGCGGCCGAAGACCACCAGGTCCCCCAAGGAGTTGGTACCCAGGCGGTTTGCCCCGTGCAGGCTCACGCAGGCCGCCTCCCCGGCGGCGTAGAGCCCGGGGACCACGGTGTTCTTCTCGTCCTGGATCACCTGGCCCCAGAGCGTGGTGGGGATCCCCCCCATGGCGTAGTGGGCCGTGGGCATCACCGGCACCGGCTCCTTCAAGGGGTCCACCCCCAGGTAGATGCGGCTGAACTCGGTGATGTCGGGAAGCTTTTTCTCAATGACCTCGGGGGGCAGGTGGGTGAGGTCCAGGAGGACGTGGTCCTTCTTGGGGCCCACCCCGCGCCCTTCCCGCACCTCCAGGTACATGGCCCGAGAGACCATGTCCCGGGGGGCCAGGTCCTTGATGGTGGGGGCGTAGCGCTCCATGAAGCGCTCGCCCAGGGCGTTGCGCAAAATGCCCCCCTCGCCCCGGGCCCCCTCGGTGAGGAGGATGCCCAAGGGGTAAAGCCCCGTGGGGTGGAACTGGTAGAACTCCATGTCCTCCAGGGGCAGGCCCTTGCGGTAGAGGATGGCCTGCAGGTCCCCCGTGAGGGTGTAGGCGTTGGAGGTCACCTTGTAGATGCGACCAAACCCCCCGGAGGCGATGACGATGGCCTTGGCCTGGAAGAGGTGAAGCTCCCCCGTGGCCAGCTCCAGGGCCACCAAACCCTTGGCCACCCCGTCCTCGAGGATCACGTCGGTGACATGGAACTCGTTATAGAAGGTGATGTTGTGCTTGACGCACTGCTGGTAGAGGGTCTGGAGGATCATGTGCCCGGTGCGGTCGGCGGCGTGGGCCGCCCGGTGCACCGGGGCCTTGCCCCAGTCCTTGGTGTGCCCGCCGAAGCGGCGCTGGGCGATCTTGCCGTTGGGGAGGCGGTCAAAGGGAAGGCCCATGTGCTCCAGCTCAATCACCGCCTCAATGACCTCCTTGGCGAAGACCTCGGCGGCGTCCTGGTCGGTGAGGTAGTCCCCCCCCTTGACCGTGTCAAACATGTGCCATTCCCAGTGGTCCTCCTCCACGT
Organism: Thermus sp. 2.9; assembly: GCF_000794385.1. Lineage (GTDB taxonomy): Bacteria > Deinococcota > Deinococci > Deinococcales > Thermaceae > Thermus > Thermus thalpophilus. The sequence goes on along the minus strand of NZ_JTJB01000003.1, from coordinate 211,459 downwards.
TGCCCAGCGCCGCACCTATCCCCCCTTGGGCCGCCCCGGTGTGGCTCCGGGTGGGATAGAGCTTGCTGACCACCGCCACGTCGGCGCCTTCCCTGGCCGCATAAAGGGCGGTGGCGAGGCCCGCCCCGCCCGCCCCCACCACGATGACCTCGTGTCTGTGCGCCATACTACTTCACCCCAAAGTCGTGGTTGAACAGGCTCAGGCTCCCCAGGAAGAAGAGGAAAGCGATGAGGCCGTAGAGCACCACCTTGGTCCAAAAGCGCTTGGCCGGGTGGCGGATCCAGTCGTCCAGCACGTAGCGAAGCCCGTTGCCCCCGTGCAGGAGGGCCAGGGCCAGGATGAGCCAGTCGTAGATTTTCCAGGTGGTCTGGGAAAGTCTCTTGGCCACGTAGTCGTAGTTGATGCTGTTGAGATCCGTCATCACGGCGTTCATCCACATGTGGCCGATGAGCAAGAAGACCAAGACCACCCCAGAGATGCGCATGAAGACCCACCAGTAAAGCTCCAGGTTGGTGCTGGCCTCGAGCCGGGCCTCTGGGTAGCGCTTGGACTTAATCGCCATGGCTCCCTCCCAGGATGCCGCCGCCGATCTTCACCAAGAAGGGCAGGTAGAAGAGGACAAAAAGCACCCACACGGCGTACCAAAGTTGCCTCTGGTAGCGCACCCCCCAGGCGGTGAAGTCCATGAGGATGATCCGAAGCCCGTTGAAGCCGTGGTAGAGCACCCCGGCGATGAGGAACAAAAGCCCCACCTGGAACACGGGCTGGTGGTAGAACTTCATGAGGGCGTTGGACACCTCCGGCCCCCACATGGCGCTGGCGATGTTGGCAACGTGGAGCATGAGGAAGACCAGGATGCCCAGGCCCGAGATCCGGTGCAGGTAAAACGCCCACTGCCCTTCTCTTCCCCTGTACATGGCACCTCCTTGCCGGGGTTATCATACACCCTCCTCCTCGCCCGTTGCGTCGGGAAGGGCACACTCCCCCCTCAATACCCCTATCCCGTATAAAAGGCTTGAGCTGAGGGCATCTCCCCCCAAGCCCCCTGGACCAAGAACCCCCGGCGGTATCCCCCGGGGGCCATCCGGGGTTTTTCCGCCAGGGAACGAGGTATTGACAGGGGGGGGAGGGGGGGGCATAATGGGGGGCGTGCCGCGGGGAATACCCCGGGGGGCACGGGAAGGAGGTGGTCATGGTGGAACTCTTCGGATTCGGTCCGCATCTCATGGTGGACGGGTACGACGCCAACCCCGCCAAGCTCCGGGACGCCGAGCTGGTGCGCCGCGTTCTGGACGAGCTCCCCGAGGAAATGGAGATGACCAAGGTGCTTCCCCCCTTCGTCTACAGCTACGGGCCCAACGGGGAAGAAGGGGTGACGGGGGTGGTGATCATCGCCGAAAGTCACATCGCCATCCACACCTTCCCCAAGAAGCGCTTCCTCTCCATTGACATCTTCTCCTGCAAGGCCTTTGACATGGCCAAGGCCCTGAAGAAGCTGGCCGAGGTCTTTGAGATCGGGCGCTACGAGACCTACATGATCCACCGGGGCAAGGAGTTCCCCAAGGACCCCGAGTTGGCCCGGAAGATCGTCCTGGGCGAGCGGGAGTACCTGGAAGCCCGCATGGGCTAGCGGGCCCACCTCCCTTCCCCGGGCGCGCCCGGGGTTTTCATTTTGCGCTCATCCTTTCTGCCTAGCCTTGATAAAGGAGGCTTAGGTATGGTGCGCAAACTGCTTCCCTTGGCGGTCATCCTCTTGGGTCTGGCCTTGGCCCAAGGTTTCCGGGGCCTTTCCCTGGGCACCCCTTACCCCGAGATGGGGGTGCAGCCCGGGGAGAGCGTGAACCTGACCCTCACCCTGAAAAACCACGGCCTGCCCCCGGGGGTGGTGCGGCTCTCCCTGGCGGAGGTGCCCCAGGGTTGGCAGGCGAGCCTCATCGGAGGCGGGCGGTTGGTGCGGGCCGTCTACCTAGCCCCCGATGGGGAGGCCACCTTGACCCTCCGCCTCCAGCCCCCCAAGGAGGTGAAGGCGGGCACCTACCGCTTCCTGGTCCGGGCCGAGGGGCTGGGCCAGACGGCGAGCCTTCCCATCGCCTTGGTGGTGGGCCAAGGGCTGCCGCAACGGCTTAGCCTCGAGGCCGAACTCCCCGTGCTCAAAGGCCCCCCCACCAGCTCCTTCCGCTACCGGGTGACCCTCAAAAACGAGTCCGATCGGGACCTTTTGGTCTCCCTGGAGTACGAGGCCCCCAAGGGCTTCCAGGTGACCTTCACCCCCGCCTTCGCCAGCCAGCAGGTCACGAGCCTCCCCATCAAGGCGGGGGAAAGCAAGGACCTGGACGTGGAGGTTTCCCTGCCCAAGGATACCAAGGCGGACACCTACGGCCTCACCCTGCGGGCGGTGGCGGGGGAGGCCAAGGCGGAGCTCGCCCTCACCCTGGAGGTCACGGGGCGGCCCGAGGTGCGCTTCACCACCAAGGAAGGAAGGCTTTCCGGCCAGGTGGTGGCGGGCCGGGAGAACCCGGTGAAGCTCCTGGTGAAAAACGAGGGGAGCGCCCCCGCCAAGAACCTCTCCTTCAGCGCCATGGAGCCCTCGGGCTGGGAGGTGAAGTTTGAGCCGGACAAGCTAGAAGCCCTGAACCCCGGCCAGGAACAGGAGGTGACCGCTCGCATCAAGCCCACCCCCAAGGCGGTCACCGGGGACTACATGGTGACGCTTTCCCTCTCGGGGGACGAGGGGGTTTCCGCAAGTCTGGACTACCGGGCCACCGTGGTCCGCTCCAGCCTCTGGGGCCTGGTGGGGGTGGGGATCATGGCGGTGGCCCTCCTGGTCCTGGGCTTCGCCGTGAACCGCTTCGGCCGGAGGTAGCATGACGGTCATCCAAACCCGCGGCCTCACCAAGCGCTACGGTCGGGTGGTGGCCGTGGAGAACCTGAACCTGGAGGTGGCGGAAGGGGAGGTCTTCGGCCTCCTTGGCCCCAACGGCTCGGGCAAAACCACCACCATCCTCATGCTCCTGGGCCTCACCGAGCCCACCGCGGGGGAGGCCCGGGTCCTGGGCCTGGACCCCATGCGGGAGCCCCTAAAGGTGAAGGCCAAGGTGGGCTACCTCCCTGACCAGGTGGGCTTCTACGGGGAGCTCACCGCCTGGGAGAACCTGCGCTACACCACAAGGCTTTTGGGCCTTCCCGAGGCCGAGGCCAAGGCCCGCATTGAGGAGGTTCTAAAGCGCATGGGGCTTTGGGAGGTCAAAGACCGCCGGGTTTCCGCCTTCAGCCGGGGCATGCGGCAGCGCCTGGGCCTGGCGGAGGTCCTCCTCAAAAGGCCCAGAGTGGCCATCCTGGACGAGCCCACCCTGGGCCTGGACCCCGAGGCCGCCCGGGAGTTCTTGGCCCTCATCAAGGGCCTGAAGCAGGAGGGCATCACCGTGCTCCTTTCCAGCCACCTCCTGCACCAGGTGCAGGAGATCTGCGACCGGGTGGGGCTTTTCCACAAGGGAAGGCTCGCCCTCCTGGGCACCGTGGAGGAGCTGGCCCAACGGGTGCTGGGGGGCGGGTACGAGATCCTGGTGGAGGCGAGCCCGGGCCTCGCCCAGGCCTTCGCCGCCTTGGACGGGGTGGCCAAGGTGGAGGCGGAAGAGGGGCGCTACCGCATCCTCGCCACCCGTGACCTCAGGCCCGAGCTGGCCCGCATCGCCGTGACCCAAGGTAGCCTCTACGGCCTCTCCTTACGCAAGCCCAGCCTGGACGAAGTCTACGCCCACTACTTCCAGGAGGTGGCCCATGCGGCGTGAAGGCTCCCCGTGGACCGGGCTTTGGGCCGTCTTCTTCAAGGAGATGGCCGACCACCTCTCGGGGCTCAGGATGCGGATCCTGGAGGCCCTCATCCTCCTTTCCGCCCTGGCCGCCCTATACACGGGCACCCAGACCCTGCGGCAGACCGTGGGGGAGGACCCCTACCTCTACCTCAAGCTTCTCACCACCGCCCAGGACCCCCTGCCCTCCTTCGTGGGCTTCCTCTCCTTCTTTGTTCCCCTGGCGGCCATCGCCCTGGCCTTTGACGCCGTGAACGGGGAGTACGCCCGGGGCACCCTTTCCCGCATCCTCTCCCAGCCCATCTACCGCGACGCCCTCCTCTTCGGCAAGTTCCTGGCGGGGCTCGGCACCTTGGCGGTCCTCCTCCTCGCCCTCTTCCTCCTGGTGGTGGGCCTTGGGCTTTTCACCCTGGGCGTGCCCCCCGAGGCGGAGGAGATGGCCCGGGCCTTCTTCTTCCTCCTGGCCACCCTGGCCTACGCCGGGTTCTGGCTCGCCTTGGGCCTTCTCTTCTCGGTGCTTTTCCGCCAGCCCGCCACCGCTGCCCTGGCCGCCATCGGGGTCTGGCTCTTCTTCGCCGTCTTCTTCCCCATCCTCACCGACCTGGCGGCGAGCGCCCTCCTCCTCCAGGCCGACCCCTTTGACCCAGAAAGCCAGCTGAGGCAGGCCAACCTGGCCCTCTGGATCTCCCGGCTTTCCCCCAACACCCTCTACGCCGAAACCCTCACCGCCGTCCTAAACCCGGCGGTGCGCTCCCTGGGGCCCATCCTCATCACCCAACTGGAAGGGGCGGTGCTCGGGACCCCCTTGCCCCTGGGGCAGAGCCTTCTCCTAGTGTGGCCCCAGCTCACCGGGCTTTTCGCCCTGGTCATCCTCCTCTTCACCCTGGCCTACGTGGCCTTCCAGCGGCAGGAGGTGCGGGCCTAAAAAGGGCCGCGGGCGCGCCCACGGCCCTTACTCCTCCAGCCATTCCGTGGCGTAGGCGCTGGTCTTGGGGATGACGCAGAGGAACTCCACGGGCTCCTCCCCCTCGTTCACGTAGGCGTGCGGGGTGTCGGGGGGAATGTAGACCGCCTGGCCGGCGGAAACCTCCCGCACCTCGTTCCCCAAAAAGACCTTCATGCGCCCGGAAAGCACGTACTGCTCGTGCTCAATGGTGGGGTGCTTGTGCTTGGGGATCCGCCCCCCGGGGAGGAGGGTGAACTTGCGGGTGATGAAGTGGGGCGCCCCGTCCTCGGGGCCGATGAGGACCTGGATGAAGGCCTTCTCCCCCCGCTCCACGGGGCGGGCCTCCACGCTGGCCGCCTGCTTGACCACGGGCTTCATGCCGCCCATTGTAGCAAAAGGCCCTCCACTTCCTCGTCCGTGACCTCGCTGAAGTCCAGGTAGTAGGCCCCCACGGCGGCGAAGTCGGGGGGGGCGGAAAGGGCCACCACCTCCGCCCGCTCCTTCAGCTTTTCCACCGCTTCCGGGCTCGCCACGGGCACCGCCACCACCACGCGCCTCGGGCCCTCCGCCAAGATCACGGAAAGGGCCGCCTCCATGCTGGCCCCCGTGGCGATGCCGTCGTCCACCAACACCACGTCCCTCCCGGCCAGGGGCACCTTGGGACGCACCTTGCGGTAGCGTTCCGCCCGCTTGCGGATCACGTCCTTTTGCCGGGCCGCCTCCCGTTCCAAATAGCTTTGGTCGGCGAACTGCAAGGCGTAGGGGCGGAGGATGAGCTCCCCCCTTTCCCCCACCGCCCCCAAGGCGAACTCGGGGTTGCCGGGCGCCCCCACCTTGCGCACCAAGACCACGTCCAGCTCGCCCCCCAGGCGCCGGGCCACCTCGTCCGCCACCACCACCCCGCCCCGGGGTATGCCCAAAACCACGGGACGCTCCAAGCCCAAGGGTTGTAAGGCCTCGGCCAAGAGGGCTCCGGCGTGCCGGCGGTCACGGAAGCGCATAGGAAACCTCCGCCATCCATGCTACACCAGCCCCTGGTCTTGAACGCGGTATAAAGTGTTTGGTAGCCTGAAGGGCAAAGGAGGGTAGCATGTCCGAAGTCAGCACCAAGCCTTGGTTGGCCCATTACGACCCCGGTGTACCGGCGGAGATAGACGTCCCCCCCATTCCCCTTTGGCGCTTTTTGGAGGAGAGCGCCAAGCGCTTTCCCCAAAACGTGGCCCTGGAGTTTTTGGGGAAAACCCTGACCTACGGGGAAACCTGGGACCTCGCCCGCCGCTTCGCCCAAGGGCTTAAGGACCTCGGGGTGAAACCCGGGGAGCGGGTGGCCATCATGCTCCCCAACTCCCCCCAGTTCGTCCTGGCCTTCTTCGGCACCCTCCTGGCGGGGGGCGTGGGGGTGAACGTGAACCCCCTGTACACCCCAAGGGAACTCAGGCACCAGCTATCCGACGCCGGGGCGGAAACCCTGGTGATCCTGGACCACCTTCTCCCCCGCTTCCTCGAGGTGGAAGGGGAAACCCCGGTGAAGCGGGTGGTGGTCACCGGGATCAAGGACTTCCTGCCCTTCCCCAAAAACCTCCTCTACCCCCTAAAGGCCAAAAGGGACAAGCTTCCCCTGGGCTTCCCCAAGCGGGAAGGGTTTCACGCCTTCCTGGACCTCCTCAAGCGCCCCCCCGCCGCGCCCCACGTGGCCGGTCCCGAGGAGCTGGCCCTTTTGCAGTACACCGGGGGCACCACGGGGATCTCCAAGGGGGCCATGCTGACCCACCGCAACCTGGTGGCCAACGTGCTCCAGATTGACGCCTGGGACCCCACCTCCCGGGAGCTTTTGGGCAAGGGGGTGATGCTGGGGGCCCTTCCCTTCTTCCACGTCTACGGCATGACCGTGGCCATGAACTACGGGCTCTTTTCCGGCTACAAGATCGTCCTTTTGCCCCGCCCGGAAATCGGCCCCATCGTGGAGGCCATAGAGAAGCACGGCGTCACCCACTTTCCCGGGGTCCCCACCCTGTACGTGGCCTTCAACAACTTCCCCGGGATTGAGAAGCGCAACGTCAAGAGCATCCGCATCTGCCTCTCGGGGGCGGCGCCCTTGCCGGTGGAGGTGGCCAAACGCTTTGAGGAGATCACCGGGGCCCGGCTCATTGAGGGCTACGGCCTCTCCGAGGCCAGCCCCGTGACCCACTCCAACCCGGTGGAGGGGGTGGTGAAGAAGGGCTCCATCGGCATGCCCCTCCCCAGCGTGGAGGCCAAGGTGGTGGACGCGGAGGGGCGGGAGGTGCCCCCGGGCGAGGTGGGCGAGCTCATCGTCAAGGGCCCCAACGTCATGAAAGGCTACTGGAACCGCCCCGAGGAAACCCAAAAGGCCCTCAAGGACGGCTGGCTCTACACCGGCGACATGGCCCGCATGGACGAAGACGGCTACTTCTACATCGTGGACCGCAAAAAGGACTTGATCATCGCCGGGGGCTACAACATCTACCCCCGCGAGGTGGAAGAGGTCCTCTACCAGCACGAAGCCGTCCAGGAGGCCGCCGTGGTGGGCGTCCCCGACCCCTACCGCGGGGAAACCGTGGCCGCCTTCCTCGTCCTCAAACCCGAGTACCGGGGCAAGGTGACGGAAAAGGACATGGAGGCCTTCTGCCGCCAAAACCTCGCCGCCTACAAGGTGCCCCGCATCATCGCCTTCCGCGATAGCCTCCCCAAGTCCAGCGTGGGGAAGATCCTGAGGCGGGAACTCAGGGAGGAGTTCGCCAAGAAGCAGGGCTAGCCCCGGGCCCGCGCCACCGCCTCCTTAAAGGCGGCCACCGCCTTGTCCACCTCCTCGAGGGTGGTGGCGCGGCCCAAGGAGAAGCGCAAGGAGGCCTTGGCCTCCTTGGGGGAGCGGCCCAGGGCCAGGAGGACGTGGGAGGGCTCCAGGCTCCCCGCGGAGCAGGCGGAGCCCGAGGACACCGCCACGCCCAAGAGGTCCATGGCGAGAAGCAAAGCCTCCCCGTCCGCCCCCTTCACGGTGACGTTCGTCAGGTGGGGCAGGCGGGCCGTGGGGTGGCCGTTCCGCTCCACCCCGGGCACGGCGAGGAGGCCGGCCTCGAGGCGGTCCCTTAGAGCGGCGAGGCGCGGGGCCTCCTCGGGGAGAAGCCTTAGGGCCTTCTCCAAGGCCACCGCCATGCCCCAGGCCAGGGCCGGGCTTGGCGTCCCCCCCCGCCTCCCCCCTTCCTGGCTTCCCGGCACCAGGGGAAGGAGGTCCACCCCCTGGCGCACCAAAAGGGCCCCCACCCCCTTGGGCCCGTGGAATTTGTGGGCGCTCAAGGAAACAAGATCCGCCCCCACCTCGTCCGCCCGGAAGGGAACATGCCCCACCGCCTGCACCGCATCCGTGTGGAAAAGAACGCCGCGGGCATGGGCCAGTTCGGCCATCTCCCGGACGGGGTAAAGGGTCCCCACCTCGTTGTTGGCCGCCATGACGCTCACCAGGATGGTGTCGGGCCGGAGGGCCTCCGCCACCTGCTCGGGGTAGACGAAGCCCGTGGGGTCGGGCCTAAGCCGGGTGACGGCGAAGCCTAACCGCTCCAAAAGGCGCAGGGCCCCGAGCACCGCCGAGTGCTCCACCTCCGTGCTCACCACGTGGCCCCGCCCCTTGGCCAAGGCCACCCCCAAAAGGGCCAAGGCGTCCGCCTCCGAGCCCCCGCTGGTGAAGACCACCTCCCGGGGCCTTACCCCCAGAAGGGTGGCCACCTTCTCCCTGGCCCCCTCCAGCACCCGCCGGGCTTCCTGGCCGTAGCGGTGGATGCTGCTGGGGTTGCCAAATACCTCCTCCACCCCCCGCATGGCCTCCCGCACCTCGGGGTCCAGGGGGGTGGTGGCGGCGTGGTCCAGATAGATCCCGCGCACCTCCTAAGCCTACCCCGCGGGCTCCAGCTGGATGAGGCGCCTCGCCTCTATGAGCTTCCGTTCCTCAATGAGGTCCTTGAGGGTGGTCCCCCCCAGAACCTGGCGCATGGCCAGGTCCACCCGCTTCCAGAGGAGCTCCGTGGAGCACTGCCCCACCTTGGCGCAGCTTTCCGGGTCCTCAATGCAGGAAACGGGGGCCAGGCTCCCCTCCAGGGCCTCCACCACCTCCAGGGCGGTGACCCGCTCCGGGGGGCGGGCCAGGCGGTACCCCCCTTGGCCCCCCGCACGGAGCGGATGAACCCCGCCCGGCGCAGCTGGGCGGCGATCTGCTCCAGGTAGTGCTGGCTGATGCCCTGGGCCTCGGCCACCTCCTTAAGCGGCACCGCCTCGGGGGCGCGGAGGCCGATCTCCACCAGGGCCCTTAGGCCGTACTGGGCCTTCGTGGAAACCCACATGCCCTAAGTATATCCCTATTTGCCGTGCGGAAATAGCCATTTTGTGAAGGCAAGGGCAAAGAACCCCGCCTGGGCCAGGACCACGCTGGCCCCGCTGGGCCAGTCCAGGAGGAAGGAGAGCAAGAGGCCTAAGAGGGTGGAAAGGGCGGCCAAGAGGAGGGAAAGGAGGGTCATGCGGGCGAAGGTGGGGGAAAGGAGCCGGGCCGTGGCCCCGGGGATGACCAAAAAGGCCGCCACCAAAAGCACCCCCACCACCTTCACCGCCAGAACCAGGCTCACGGCGAGGAAGCCGGAAAGAAGGTAGTCGTGGATGACCACGGGCAGGCGGTCCGCCAGGGCGAGCTCCCGGTCCAAGGTGGCGTAGGCCAAGCTCCCCCAAAGGGGGAGGAGGAAAAGCCCCAAAAGGGCAAGGAGCCCCAAGGCCCAAAGGTCCTCAGGTCCCACCGCCAAGAGGGAGCCGAAGAGGTAGCCCATGGCGTCCCCCACGTACCCCTTGGCCTTGGCCAGGAAGACCGCCCCCAAGGCCACGGAAAGGGCGAAGAAGACACCGATGGCGGTGTCCTCGGAAAGCTCGGTGCGTTCCTTCACGAAGGTGATGGCGAGCGCCACCACGAAGGTGAAGGGGAGGGCGAACCATAAGGGCTCTCCCCGCAGGAAAAGCCCCAGGGCCACCCCGGCGAAGGCGGCGTGGGCCAGGCCATCCCCCAGGAAGGAAAGCCGCCTTTGCACCACGAAGGGGGAAAGGAGCCCGGCCAAGAGGCTCACCAAAAGCCCGGCCAGGAGGGCCCGCTGGAAGAAGGGATAAGCCAAGGCCTCAAGCACCGCTACCCCCCACGTAAAGGCCGTGGGCGTGGCCCAGGTGGCCGAAGGCCTGGCGGAGGCACTCCTCGCTTAGGGCCCGTTCAGGAGGGCCGAAGCCCACCACCTTGCGGTTGAGCACCAGGACGTGGCTGGCGTGGTGGGCCGCCTCCCAGTCGTGGGTGACCATGAGGACCGTGGCCCCCGTTTCCGCCTGATAGGCCTCGAGGTAGCGGTAAAGGTCCACCTCCCCCGCCCGGTCCACCCCCGTGGCGGGCTCGTCCAGGAGGAGGAGCCGGGGCCGGCGTACGAAGGCCCGGGCCAGGTAGACCCGCTGGAGCTGCCCCCCGGAAAGCCGGCCCAAGGGCCTTTCCGCCAGGCCCTCCGCCCCCACCCGGGCCAAGGCGCGAAGGGCCTCCGCCCGCACCTTGGAGCTCAGGCGGAAAGGCCAGCGCCCGAGAAGCCCCGTGGCCACCAGCTCCAGGGCCAAGGCGGGGAAGGAGCGGTCAAAGGCCTTGATCTGGGGCACATAGCCGAACCACAGGGGGTCGGCCTCCGCCAAGGGACGCCCCAAGACCCGCACCCTCCCCCGGAAAGGCACCAGGCCCAAGAGGGCCTTGAGGAGCGTGCTCTTCCCCGCCCCGTTGGGCCCCACGATGGCCACGAAGGCCCCTTCCGGCACCCGGAAGGAGACCCCCTCCAGGGCCCAGAACTCCCCCAGGCGCACGGCGAGATCCTCCACCTCCAGGGCCCACACGCCCTTAACGATACTGAGTTTTCACTATTTGGTCAAGGGGCTACATGAAGCGCTTGCGCCTTTTGTAGGCCTTCACCTCCTTGAAGCTCTTCCGCCCCCCGCCCTTGGCCACCCCCAGGTAGAACTCCTGGACGTCGGGGTTCTCCAAAAGGTAGTCCCGGTTCCCCTCCAACACAATCCGCCCCGTTTCCATGATGTAGCCGTAGTGGGCGATGGAAAGGGCCACCCGGGCGTTTTGCTCCACCACCAGCACCGTGACCCCTTCCTCGGCGTTCACCCGGGCCACGATGTCAAAGATCTCCCGCACCAAAAGGGGGGCCAGGCCCAAGGAAGGCTCATCCAGGAGAAGAAGCCTCGGCTTGGCCAAGAGGGCGCGCCCGATGGCGATCATCTGTTGCTCCCCGCCAGAGCAGTAGCCCGCCAGGCGGTGGCGGAGGTCGGCCAGGCGGGGGAAGTAGTGGTAGATGCGCTCCAGCTCCTCCTTAAGCCGGGCGTCTTTGCGGGTGAGGGTCCCCACCCGCAGGTTCTCCTCCACCGTGAGGTGCTTGAAGACCCTCCGCCCCTCCAGCACCTGGACGATGCCCAGCTTCACGATCTCCTCGGGGGGCAGGCCGTGGATGGGCTTTTCCCCGTAGAGGATCTCGCCCCGCACCACCTCCCCGTCCTCGGGGATGAGGAGGCCGGAGATGGCCCTTAGCGTGGTGGTCTTCCCCGCCCCGTTGGGGCCTAAAAGGGCGGTGATCCGGCCCTCGGGCACCTTGAGGGAAACCCCTCTCAGCACCTGGATGATGTCGTGGTAGACCACCTCAATGTTGTTGACCAAAAGCAGGATGGGACCGAGGTCTTCTGGGCGCGTGGGGTTCAGGCTCATGGCGCGAGGGAAAGGCCCGGGGGGTCGCCCCCCGGGCCTAAGGGGCTACTTGCCGTAGTGCACCTTGCGGAAGAGGGCCGAGGTGAAGGGCTCGGTGATGGGGACGAAGCGGCCTCCCTTGGCCTCAAGGATCCTAAGCCCCTCCGCCCCCGTGCGCTCGCTCTTGGTGAAGTCCACCTCAATCCCCTGCTTGGTGGACACGGCGAGCCCCGGCTTAAAGGCGTTGGGCCCGTTCATGCCCACGATGGCCTGGTACACGGTCTCGTTGGTGGTGCGCTTGAAGCGCTCCTGGGCCCGCTTCATGGCCTCAATGGCGATGGCCGCCGCCAGCATACCCGCGGTGTAGTTGTGGTTCTCCACGTAGCTCGCCGGGCGGCCGAAGCGGGCCACCAGCTCCTTTTGCAGGCGGATGCCGGGGGTGTCGTCCTGGGGGGTGAAGTAGGGGCTCGCCCAGAGGAAGCCTTCCGCCGCCTCCCCCGCCAGGCTCAAGAGGTCCACCCCGCCCGTGTACACCGCCCCCAGGTGGCGCATCTTGCCGGAAAGTCCAAGCCGGCGCGTGTCCTTCAGAATGTTGGCTACGGGGCCCGCCACGTTCTGGTGCACCACGAACTCCACCCCCGCCGCCTCAAAGCGCCGCAGGAGGGCGGTGTTGTCCAGGTTCCCCGCCCCCACCTCCTGCACATCCACGATCTGGAGGCCGAGCTGCTGCGCCGCCTTCTTGGCGTCCTCCACCGGGGCCCGGCCGAAGGGGGAGGGGTGGACCACCAGGGCCACCTTGGCCCCCCGCTTCTGCTTGGCGATGTACTCCAGGAGGGCCACCACCTGCTCGGAATAGGTGGAAACGGGGATGAAGTAGTAGTCCCCGTTGGGGGGGTCAATGAGGCCCACGTGGTTGGAGGCGGGCAGGGTGGGGATCCTAAGTTCCTGGATGAGGGCCTTCATCTGCAGCATGGCCCCCGTGCCGTAGCCCAGGTAAATGGGGATTTTGAACCGGTCCACCGCCTCCTCAAAGAGGCGCTGCGTGGTGGCGTTATCGTAGCGGTCGTCCCGCACCACGCAGCTCAGCACCACCCCCGGGATAGCGCGAGCCATGTGCCGGCAGTAGTCCCTCAATCCCCGCCCCATAGGGGGCCCCCGTCTCCGAGGTGGGACCGGTGATGGCCCCCGACCAGAAAAGGGTCACCTGCTGCTGGCCCAAGGCCAGGCCCAACGCCGCCAAAACCGCCACCAAACCCTTGCGCATACTTCCCTCCTCTAGTACTTAAAAGGCCACGTGCGGAAGTAGCTCCGCACGATGCGCCACCAGTTGTAAAGCCCCCGCGGCTCAAACATGAGGAAGAGGACGATGATGAGCCCGAAGGCCAGGGGCCTTAAGGCGCTCGCCACGTCCACCCCGGCCACGCTGAAGCCCAAGGCCTTGATGAGGTTGGAAAGCGCCTCCATGTTCACGTCTAACAGGACCAGGAACAAGGGTCCGAGGAAGCTTCCCACCAAGGTGCCGAGCCCCCCCACGATGGCCATGGCCAGGTACTTCACGGAGTGGGCGAAGACGTAGTCCTCCATCACCACCGCCCGGGAGAGGTAGGCGTAAAGCACCCCCGCCACCCCGGCGTAGAAGGCCCCCAGGGCGAAGGCGAAGAGCTTGGTGCGCCCCGGGTCCATGCCCATGGCGTCCGCCGCCCGGTCGTTGTCCCGCACCGCCACCAAGGCGCGGCCGTACTTGGTCCGCAAGAGGTTGCGGAAGAAGAGGGCAAGGAGGACGAGGGTCGTGAGGGAAACGTAGTACCAGAAGTGGAAGTGGTTGCGGAAACCCGCCTCATAGCCCAAAAAGCTCCCCCGGGGCATATCCATGGCCCCCCCTTGCTTCAGGAGGGGCAGGTGGCCCACGCTCCACTCAAAGATCATCTGGAAAGCCAAGGTGGCCAAGGCCAAATAGAGGTGCTTCACCCTCAGGCTCGGGATCCCCACCAGGAAGCCGAAGAAGGCGGCCACCAGCCCCCCCATGGGGATCACGAGCCAGAGGGGAAGGCCCTGGGGCGCGAGGAGAGCAGCGGTGTAGGCCCCTACCCCCATGAAGGCCGCCTGGCCGATGTTGATGAGGCCGGCGTAGCCCGTGGTGATGTTCAGGCCAAGCACGGCGATGCTGTAAACCAGGATGAGGTCCAGGATGAAGACCTGGGTGCGGGAGAGGAACTGGGGCAACACGAGGAGAAACGCCAAGAAGGCCAAGAGGGAAAGGAGCTCCCGATGGGTGGCGAAGATGGATGTGTCCTGTGGGTAGCTGGTTCGGTAGTTGCCGGTCTGGGCCCAAGGGTTCCTCATACGCGCTCAATCTCCTCCGTGCCGAAAAGCCCGTGGGGCTTAAACCAAAGGACCAGGAGAAGCACCAGGAAGGGGAAGACATCCCGCGTGCCCCCACCGGGGACATAGGGGTCCAAGAAGCCCGCCGCCAGGTTTTCCAAGACGCCGATCAGGATGCCCGCCACCACCGCTCCCGGGATGGAGTCAAGCCCCCCCAGGATCCCACACCACCGGGAAGACCTTTAGGCCGATGTGGACCAAGCCGTCCAGGTTAAGCCCGGAAATGGTCCCCACCATCACCCCTCCCGCCGCCGCCGCCAAGCCCGCCGCCGCCCAGGCCAAGGCGAAGACCTTGGTCACGGAAACCCCCAGGCTCATGGCCGCCATCTGGTCATCGGCCACGCTGCGCATGGCAACGCCCAGGGTGGAGCGCTGGAAGAACCAGGAAAAGAGCGCCAAGAAGGCCCCGGTGAGGAAAAGGGCAAGGAGCTGGGCGTAGGAAACCCGCACCCCCAGAACGCTCACCCCGCCCTCCGGAAGGAAAGGGGGATAGCCGTAGCTCCCAGCCCCGTAGGGGGTGAGGTGCAAGAGGCCATCCAGGAAGAAGGCCAGGCCGATGGTGGCCATGATGACGGAGATGATGGGCTGGCCCACCAGGCGCTTGAGAAAAACCCGCTCCAAAAAATACCCCACCAAGGCGGTGAAGGCCAAGGCCAAGGGGAAAGCCAAAAGCACGGGAAGCTTCAGGTTCACCAGGAAAAAGTGGGCGGAAAAGGCTCCGATGGCCAGAAGCTCCCCCTGGGCGAAGTTCACCACCCGGCTCGCCTTGTAGATGAGGACGAACCCCAAGGCCACCAAGGCGTATATGAGCCCCAGGACCACCCCGGAAAGGAGAAGCTCTAGGAGAAAACTCACGCCAACACCTCCTCCCGAAGGTCCCACACCGGTACCTGGGCCCGCACCCGCTGCGCGGTCCCGTCCTGGTAGCGGTACTCCGCCTCCACCTCCACCTCCTTGCCCTCGCCGTAAAGGGCCTCCACCAAGGGAGCGTACTTCTTGGCGATGAGCCCCCGGCGCACCTTCCCCGTGCGGGTGAGCTCCTCGTCGTCGGCGTCCAAAAGCTTGTAGAGGAGGACGAAGCGCCGGATCCTAAGCTCCTCCGGAAGCTCGGCGTTCACCCGCTCCACCTCATTGCGGATGAGGGCCGCCACCTCCGGCTTTAGGGAAAGGTCCAGGTAGGTGGTGTAGGCAAGCCCCCGCTCCTCCGCCCACTTGCCCACCGTCTGGGGGTCAATGTTAATGAGGGCCGCCAGGAAGGGCTTGCGGTCGCCAAACACCACGGCCTCTTTGATGTAGGGGGAGAACTTGAGCTTGTTCTCCACGAACTGGGGGCTAAACACCGTGCCCCGCTCGGTGCGCATCACGTCGGAGAGGCGGTCAATGACCACCAGGTGGCCATCTTCCGTGAGGTAGCCGGCATCGCCCGTGTGGAGCCACCCGTCCCGGAAGGTTTCCGCCGTGGCCTCGGGCCTTTCCCAGTAGCCGGCGCACACGGCATCGGAGCGGAGGAGGATCTCCCCTTCCTCGCTGATCCGCACCTCCGTGCCGGGAATGGGCAGGCCCACGGTGTCGTGGCGCACGTCCCCATCCCGGTGCACGAAAGCGATGCCGATGATCTCCGTCTGCCCGTAAATCTGCTTCAGGTTCACCCCAATGGCGTGGTAGAAGCGGAACACGTCGGGCCCCAAGGCGGCCCCGCCGGTGTAGGCGCGGCGCAGGCGCAGGAAGCCCAGCTGGTCGCGCAGGGGCTTAAAGAAGGACCTGGTCGGCCAAAAAGTAGGCGAGGCGAAGGGCAAGGGGCATGGGCCTTCCCCGCATGCGGTACTCCGCCGCCCGGTAGCCCAGGCGAAGGAGCCTTTCGTACACAAAGCGGTTGAAGGCGGGGCTTTCCGAGATGCGCACCCAGATGTTGCTCTGGATCCCCTCCCAGACCCTTGGGGGACTGAACATCACATGGGGGCCGATTTCCTTAAGGTCGCTTAGGGCGGTTTCCACCGCCTCGGGGAAGTTCACGGCGAAGCCCCCGGTGAGGGCCATGGCCACCGACATCATCTGCTCCCCGATCCAGGCCAGGGGCAGGAAGGAGAGGTAGTCGTCCGTGGGCTTCAGGGGGTCCACCTCCTGCAGGGCCACCCCCATGTGGATCAGGTTGCGGTGGCGGAGCATGGCCGCCTTGGGCCTGCCCGTGGTACCGGAGGTGGAGGAAAGGTGGCAGACCTCCTCCGGGCTTGCGGCGAGGAGGAGCTTCTCCACCGCCTCGGGATGGCGCTTGCGGTGCTCCCTTCCCCGCTCCAACAGCTCTTCAAAGGAGAGGAGCCAGGGGTCCCGGTAGCCCCGCATGCCCTTGGGATCCTCGTAGATGACGTGGCGCACGTGGGGGATCTCGTTCCGGATCTCGTAGAGCTTGTCCACCTGCTCCTGGTCCTCGGCCAGGACCACGCTGGCCCCCGTGTAGGCCAGCATGTAGGCGATCTCGGGGGGCAAGGAGCTTTGGTACACCCCCACGCTGATCCCCCGCACCGCCTGGGTGCCGAGCTCGGCGTAAAGCCACTCGGGTATGTTGTCGGCGATGATGGCGAGGCGCTCCCCCGGCTCAAACCCCAAGGCCAGGAGGCCGTGGGCGAAAAGGAGGACCTTCTCGTAGTACTCGGCGTAGGTGATCTCGTTCCAGATGCCGTAGTCCTTTTCCCTTAGGGCCACCCGGTCCCCTTCCTGAAGCGCGCGAAGTCTGAGGAGCTGGGGCAGGGTGTGGCGCTTCATCTCGTAGGAGGGCCGGAGCACCTTCACGCTTCCACCCCCAAGTAGGCCTCCTGCACCCTCGGGTTTTGCGCCACGGCCTCCGGCGGGCCCTCGGCGATGACCTGGCCGAAGTCCAGGACGTAGACCCGGTCGGAGATGTCCATCACCACCCCCAAATCGTGCTCAATGAGGATCACCGTGGTGCCCTGGGCGCGGATCTCCAGGATAAAGCGCACCATGTCCTCCTTCTCCTCCAGGGTCATCCCCGCCATGGGCTCGTCCAGGAGGAGGAGCTTGGGGGAAAGGGCCAGGGCCCGGGCCACCTCCACCCGCTTCCGCACCCCATAGGGCAGGTTCCCCACCAGGGCTTTGCGGTAGGGCTCCAGCTCCATGAAGTCAATGACCTCCTCCACCAGGCGGCGGCTCTTCACCTCCTCCGCTAAGGCCCGGCCGTAAAAAAGCCCCGCCTGGAAGAGGCCGTAGCGGAGGTGGGTGTGCCGGGCCAGCATGAGGTTTTCCAGGACGGTGAGGCCCGAGAAGAGCTCAATGTTCTGAAAGGCGCGGGCGATGCCCTTCCGGGTGATCTCGTGGGGGCTTGCCCGGGTGATCTCCTGGCCTTCAAAGAGGATGCGCCCTCGCTGGGGGTGGTAGAAGCCGGAAACCACGTTCAGGAGGCTCGTCTTTCCCGCCCCGTTGGGGCCGATGACGGAAACGAGCTCCCCCTTATCCACCCGCAGGGAAACGGCGGAAAGGGCGGCCACGCCTCCAAAGGTTAGGGTGACGTTCTCCACGAGTAGCTGGGCCACGGACTCCTCCCTAACGACCGTTTGCCGGGAAGTATAAGGGGGACGGCGGGGAAATGTCAACGCTATGGCGCCAAGGTGTAAAAAACCGTTAGACTGGGTACAGGACTATCTGTGCTACACTCTTTAGGGTATCGGGGCGCAAGCCCCAGGGAGGGAAATGAATGAAAAGGACCTGGCAGCCCAACCGGAGGAAGCGGGCCAAGACCCACGGCTTCCGGGCCCGCATGAAGACCCCAGGCGGCAGGAAGGTGCTGAAGCGCAGGCGGCAGAAGGGCCGCTGGCGCCTCACGCCCAAGGTGAACGCCTAAAGGCCCCGCCCCCCGCCCCGGGGGGCAAACTCGTTTCCTTAAAGGGCGACCGGGACTTCGCCCGCCTGCGCAAGGGCAAGGCGGGGCGGGGGCGGTACGTGAGCGTGAAGTGGCTCCCGGCTTCCGAACTCCGGGTGGGCATCGTGGTCTCCAAAAAAGTGGGCAAGGCGGTGGTGCGCAACAAGGTGAAGCGGCGCCTGAGGGAGATCCTCCGCCGCCTCCACCTGCCCAAGGCCCACCTCCTGGTGGTGGCGAGCCCCGAGGCCCGGGAGGCGAGCTACGCCGAGCTCTTCCAGGACCTGGTGCGCGCCCTGAGGAAAAGCGGGCTGATACAATAGGCGGCGTGCGCAGGCTCCTCGTACTCCTGATCAAGGCGTACCGCCGGTACGTTTCCCCCCTCAAGCCCAAGACCTGCCGGTTTCACCCCACCTGTTCCGCTTACGCCCTCGAGGCCCTGGAGCGCCACGGGGCCTTTTGGGGAAGCTATTTGGCGGCGCGGCGGATCCTAAAGTGCCACCCCCTAAACCCCGGGGGGCTAGACCCTGTGCCCCTGGTTTTCCCGATGAGGAAGGAGGGGGCGCGATGAGGCAACTCCTGGCCCTCGTGGCGCTTTTGGCGCCCGCCTTGGCCCTCGAGGCCACCTTCAAGGACGTGGACGTGAACGGGGACGGCACCCCGGAGAAGGTGGCGGTGACCAACCTCATGGACCTGGCCTTTGACCAAAAGGGCCAGATCGTGGGCTGGTACGTGAAGACCTACAAGGGCACCGGCATCGGCGACTACACCCGGGCCCCTAACCTGGCGGAAGGGAGCCCCGTGGTGACCCCGGAAGGCTTCTCCCCGGAAAAGGCGGAGTTCTTGGTGGAGGATGGCCGCCTCCTCGCCCGCTTCCACGGGCGGGAAGGCACCCTCACCTACCGCATAGAAAAGGGGCGCTACACCCTGCGGGTGGAGGCGGACTTCCCCTTAACCCTCAAGCTTAAAGCCCAGGGCCAGCCCAAGGTCCTCCTGGCTGGGGAAAAGGAGCCCGCCCCGAGCGGGGAGGGAAGCCTCCGCTACCTGGCCTGGCAGACCAAGCCCAAGGCGGGCTACGCCCTGGTGGCCTTCGCCGAGAAACCCTTTTTGGGCAAGCTGGTGGGCAGGGAAGGGGAAGTGAGGCTAGAAAGGGGCAAACCCCTCAAGCTTTACGGCGGCCAGAACGAGCTGGTGCGCTTCCACGTGGAGGGGCTCCTTGCCCTTCCCGGGCTTTTTAGCCCCAACATCTGGGGCCAGCTCTCCTTGGGCTTACTTTGGCTCATGGAAACCGCCTTCCGCTACACGGGGAGCTGGGGCCTCGCCATCCTCTTCCTCACCCTGGTGGTGCGCCTCCTCCTTTGGCCTTTAATGCACCAGCAGTTCAAGAGCATGGCGGAGATCCAGCGCCTCCAGCCCCTCATCCAGAAGATCAACGAGAAGTACAAGGACGACCCCAACAAGCGGGCCGAGGCCACCATGAAGCTCTACCAGGAGCACAAGGTGAACCCCGCCGCCGGCTGCCTGCCCCTTTTCATCCAGATGCCCATCCTCTTCATCCTCTGGAAGGTGATCGCCAACTACGAGTTCGGCCAGGGACTTTTGTGGATCCCCGACCTGGCCCTGCCCGACCCCTTCTACGTCCTCCCCGCCCTCTACGTGGCCACCACCTTCCTCTCCACCTGGCTTTCCGCCCACGGCAACAAGGACCTCATCCGCCAAAGCCTCTTCATGAACCTGATCTTCATCTTCCTGGTCCTGCAGTTCCCCGCCGGGGTGACCCTCTACTGGGTGCTCTCCAACCTCATCGGGGTGGCGCAGCAGTGGCTCATCAACCGGAGCCTGAAGCCAATGGGGGCGTAAACTTGAGGCATGGACGAGAAGAAAAAGAGCATTGACGACCTCCTCTCCGACCTCGGGGTCCTGGAAGAAGCCCCGGTGGAGGTGGAGCTCAAGGAAGCGGGGAAGGAACCCCGCCCCCAAGGGCCCAAGGAGGTGCTGGAAGCCTTCTTGGTGGGCCTTCTCCTCCGCTTGGACCCAGCGCACTACGTGGAAGTCCGCCAGGAGGGAAACCTGCTCAAGGCGGAGGTCAAGGGCGGTGACCTGGGCCGCTTCATCGGCAAGGAGGGGCGCACCCTGAAGGCGGTGGAATACCTGGCGGGGGTGGTCCTGGCTAAGCACTTCGGCGGGGCGTACCGGGTGGTCCTGGACGCCGCCGGCTACCGCAAGCGACAGGAGGACAAGATCCGCCGCATGGCCGAGGACGCCGCCCTCACCGTGGCCATGACCGGGGAGCCCTTGCACCTCCCCCCCATGCGGCCCTCGGAGCGGCGCATCGTCCACATGCTCCTCAAGAACCACCCCCAGGTGACCACGGAAAGCCAGGGGGAGGGCGAGGCGCGCCACGTGGTGGTCTACCCCCGTGATAAGGCTCCTCCGGGCGCTTCAGGCGCGGCTTAAGGCGGCGGGGCTCCCCGAGGGGGAGGCTTGGGACCTCCTGGCCTTGGCCACGGGGCTTTCCCGGAAAGACCTCCTCCTCCGGCTGGCCGAGCCCCCGCCCCCGGGAGCCGAGGAGAAGGCCTGGGCCCTTCTGGAGAAGCGTCTTGCCCGCTACCCCCTGCAGTACCTCTTGGGGGAGGTGGAGTTTTTCGGCCTGCCCCTAAGGGTGGAAGAGGGGATCCTCATCCCCCGGCCCGAGACGGAGGGCCTGGTGGCCTTGGCCCTGGCCCTTCCCCTCCCCCCAAGGCCCAGGGTCCTGGACGTGGGCACGGGCACCGGGGCCATCGCCCTCGCCCTGAAAAGCCGCCTGCCCGAGGCGGAGGTCTACGCCACGGACGTGGACGAAAAGGCCCTGCGCCTGGCGGAGGAAAACGCCAAGCGGCTTGGGCTTAAGGTCCGCTTCCTCAAAGCCCCCCTCACGGGGGGGCTTAGGGGGCTGGACCTGGTGGTGGCCAACCCCCCTTACCTCCCCGAGGCCTACCGGGAGGCGGCCCCCCCGGAGCTGGCCTACGAGAACCCCCTGGCCCTTTACGCCGGGGAAGAGGGGCTCGCCGTGGCCCAGCCCTTGGCCCTGGAGGCGGAAGGGGCCTTAAGGCCGGGGGGCTTCCTGCTTCTGGAACTGGCGCCGGAAAACGTCCACCGCCTGGCGGCAGCGCTTCGGGAAAGGGGCTGGGAAGCGGAGGTGCTACGGGACCTGGCGGGTCGGGACCGGTACCTCCGGGCCCGGCGGCCCCCCGAGGAGGCGGAAGGCTAGGAGGGGCCGCTCCGTGGTCCACAGCTCCTTCTCCGCCACCACCCCCACCCGCACCACCCCCTGCCGCCCTTTCAGGAGGGCAAGGCCCCGGGCCAGTTCCTCCGGGGAGGGGAAGGTGGCGTATTCCGGGGGAAACCCCGCTTCCAGAAGGCGCTTCCTCGCCTCTTCCCCCAGGCGCTCCAGGGCCTCTTGGTTGCGGGCGGGCGTGCTCAGGCGAAAAGTGGCGCTACTCAGGACCTCCCCCTCGGCGAAGGCCCGCTTTTCCGGGTAGAAGCGCACCTGCACCAAAAGCTTGCCCTCTTGGTACCCGGCCCCCTCGAGGACCGCAAGCCCCGGGCCCCTGACCTCCCCCAGAAGCTCCACCCCCCGGAAGCCCTGGAGGAGGGCCCGCCTTTCCGCCACCCTCTCCAGCACCGCCCGGCCCTCCTCCGTCCCCAGGCGCACCTCCCCCAGGTAAAGCCCTTGGCTTAGCCGCACCAGGCTCTGGGCCAGCTGCCCCTTTTCCCCCTGCAGGACCTCCGCTTGGGCCAAAAGGCTCAGGAGGCGCTCCTCCGCCTGGCGGAGCTCCCGCCGGGTGCGCTCCAAGGCGGCCTTAAGCCCCTCCGCCTCCTGGGCGAGGCGGGCCCGCTCTTCCCTCGCCCCTTCCAGGCGGGCCTGGGCCTTCGCGAGCTCCTCCTGGAGGCGGCGCCTTTCCGCCTCGAGGCTCCTCGCCGCCTCCTGGAGGCCCTTTAGGCGGCTCTCTAAGCCCTGAAGCTCCCGGCTCCTTTCCCCAAGCTCCTTGTTCTTTAGGGTGAGGAGGTTGGCCAGCTCCTCCCGCTCCGCCTTAAGCCGCCCCGTTTCCTGGAGAAGGGCCTTTCGCTCCTGGGTGAGGGCCTGGACCTGGCGGGAAAGGGCCTGGGCTTCCCCCTCGAGGCGGCGCCTCACGGCCTCCGCCGCCGCCAAGGCCTCGGAAAGCTCCCGCCTTTCCACCCGCAAAGCGTTGAGCTCCGCCAAAGCCCGGGCCGCCTCCGCCTCCATGGCCGCCTTGGCCCGCAAAAGCACGTCCCGCTCGGCCCTTAGCGCATCCCGCTCCTTGCGGATGGCCGTGGCCTCCAGGATCACCTCCCGGGCCTCGCGAAAGACCAAGAGGAAGCCCAGGTAGCTAAAAAGGGCGATGCCCACCCCGGTGAAGACGGCGATCAGGGTGGCGGTCTGGCGAGGGCGAAGTCCAAAGAGGCGGTAATGGCGCTTCCCCGCCCACTTGGCCACCTTGTCCCCCAGGTAGGCCACCAGGGCAGCGAGGAAGAGGATGAGGAATAAAAGCGCCCAAAAGGTCATCTAAAGCTCGTAATCCTCACCCAGGTAGTGCCGCCTTACCCCCTGGTCTTGGGCGAAGGTGTCGGGGTCCCCGTGGAAGAGGACCTGGCCGTCGTACATCAGGTAGACCCGGTCGGTGATGGCCAGGGTCTCCCGCACCGCGTGGTCGGTGATGAAGACCCCCACCCCCCGCCTTTCCCGGAGCTCGGCGATGACCTTTTGGATCTCCCGCACGTTCTTGGGGTCCACCCCGGTAAAGGGCTCGTCCAGGAGGATGAAGTCGGGGTCGGTGCAAAGGGCCCGGGCGATTTCCAACCGCCGCCTTTCCCCCCCAGAAAGGGCGTAGGCCAGGCGGTCTTTTAAATGGTAAATGGAGAGCTCCTCCAGAAGGGCTTTGGCCTTTTCCAGGCGCTCTTTTTTGGAAAGAGGCTGGAACTCCAGGATGGCGAGGAGGTTTTCCAGTACGGTCATCCGCCGGAAGGCGCTGGGCTCCTGGGGCAAATAGCCGAGGCCGAGCCGGGCCCTTTTGTACATGGGCAGGCGGCTCACCTCCTGCCCCTTTAGGTAGATGCGCCCCGCGGTGGGCTTGATGAACCCCACCACCATGTAAAAGGTGGTGGTCTTCCCCGCCCCGTTGGGGCCGAAGAGGGCCACGATCTCCCCCCGCTTCAGGTGAAGGTCCACCCCCCGCACCACCTCCTTGGGGCCGTAGCGCTTGCGCAAACCCTGGGCCAGAAGCTCCCCGTCCATTACCCCCAAGCCTAAGGCCCGGCCTTTAAGCGCGGATGAGATAATGGGCGAGGTATGGTGGTGACCCGCATTGCCCCAAGCCCCACGGGGGACCCCCACGTGGGCACGGCCTACATCGCCCTTTTCAACTACGCCTGGGCCCGCAAAAACGGGGGGCGCTTCCTGGTGCGCATAGAGGACACCGACCGCGCCCGCTACGTGCCGGGGGCGGAGGAAAGGATTTTGGCCGCCCTCAAGTGGCTCGGCATCACCTACGACGAAGGCCCCGACATCGGCGGCCCCCATGGGCCTTACCGCCAGTCGGAAAGGCTTCCCCTTTACCGACAGTACGCTGAGGAGCTTTTGCGGCGGGGGTGGGCCTACCGCGCCTTTGAAACCCCGGAGGAGCTGGAACAGATCCGCAAGGAAAAGGGGGGATACGATGGCCGGGCCCGGAACATCCCCCCGGAGGAGGCGGAGGAGCGGGCTAAGCGGGGCGAGCCCCACGTGATCCGGCTCAAGGTCCCCCGCCCCGGCGCCACCGAGGTGAAGGACGAGCTCCGGGGGGTGGTGGTGTACGACAACCAGGAGATCCCCGATGTGGTCCTCCTGAAGTCCGATGGGTACCCCACCTACCACTTGGCCAACGTGGTGGACGACCACCTCATGGGGGTCACGGACGTGATCCGGGCGGAGGAGTGGCTGGTTTCCACCCCCATCCACGTCCTCCTCTACCGGGCCTTCGGCTGGGAGGTGCCCAAGTTCTACCACATGCCCCTTCTGCGCAACCCCGACAAGACCAAGATCAGCAAGCGGAAAAGCCACACCTCCTTGGAGTGGTACAAGGCGGAGGGGTTTTTGCCCGAGGCCCTGCGCAACTACCTCTGCCTCATGGGCTTTTCCATGCCCGATGGACGCGAGATCTTCACCCTGGAGGAATTCATTGCGGCCTTCAGCTGGGACCGGGTGTCCTTGGGGGGGCCCGTCTTTGACCTGGAGAAGCTCCGGTGGATGAACGGGAAGTACATCCGGGAGGTCCTCTCCCTGGAGGAAGTGGCCGAGCGGGTGAAGCCCTTCTTGCAACAGGCGGGGCTTTCCTGGCCCGAGGAGGCCTACCTGCAAAGGGCGGTGGCCCTCATGCGCCCCCGCTTTGACACCCTCAAGGAGTTCCCGGAAAAGGCCCGCTACCTCTTCGCCGAGGACTACCCCTTCTCGGAGAAGGCCCTGGCCAAGCTGCGGGAGGGCCTACCTCTCCTCCGGGAGCTCCTTCCCGCCCTAAGGGCCCAGGAGGACTGGAGCGAGGCCGCCTTGGAAGGCCTCCTAAGGGGGTTCGCCGAGGCGAGGGGCCTCAAGCTGGGCCAGGTGGCCCAACCCCTCCGGGCCGCCGTCACCGGCAGCCTGGAAACCCCGGGGCTTTTTGAGATCCTGGCCCTTTTGGGCAAGGAGCGGGTCCTGGGGCGGCTTGCGCGGGCCCTGGCCGCCTCGTGAAAAGAAGCGCGAAAGGGCTATACTGGGCGGGATGAGGCGGGTTTTCGTCCTCTTGTTCCTGCTCGGTTTGGCCGGCGCCCAAAGCGCCATCCAGATGCGCTTCGGCCACGGGGAAGCCCTGGGCCTCACCTTTGGGGCCGGGGTGGAAAGCCACTTAAGACAGAACCTGGTGGGCCGCCTCACGGCGGAGCTCGCCCCCGCCGCTCCCGGGGTGGCTTTGGAGGCCGCCCTCCTCTTCAAGCCGGACCTGGGCCAGTACGAGCCGGGCCTACAGGGCCTCCTCCCCTACTTCGGGGGCGGCTTGGGCGCCCTCTTGGGGCCACGCCCCACCGCCGGGGTGGGCTTCACCCTGGGCCTCGAGGGCCTTCTGGACCCCTACACGGGCCTCTTCGCCGAGGGGAGCTACGTCTACGGCTTCGCCGACTTCCCCAAGGTCTGGCGCTTCGCCCTGGGGGTAAACTTCCGCTGATGGGCTTCTTTGACCGCCTAAAGGCCGGGCTCGCCAAGACCCGGGAAACCCTCCTCAAGGCCATCCCCTGGGGCGGCAACCCCGAGGAGGTCTTGGAAGAGCTGGAGATGGCCCTCCTGGCCGCCGACGTGGGGGTGGCGGCCACGGAGGAACTCCTGGCGGAGCTCAAGGCCTCGGGAAGGAAGGACCTGAAGGAGGCGGTGAAGGAAAAGCTCGTCCAGATGCTGGAGCCGGACGAGCGCCGGGCAACCCTGCGCAAGCTGGGCTTCCGCCCCCAAACCCCCAAGCCCGTGGAGCCCCAAGGGCACGTGGTGATGGTGGTGGGGGTGAACGGGGTGGGCAAGACCACCACCATCGCCAAGCTGGGCCGCTACTACCAAGCCTTGGGCAAGAAGGTGATGTTCTGCGCCGGGGACACCTTCCGCGCCGCCGGGGCCACGCAGCTCGCCGAGTGGGGCAAGCGCCTGGGCATCCCCGTGATCCAAGGCCCCGAAGGGGCGGACCCCGCCGCCCTCGCCTTTGACGCCGCCCAGGCCCGAAAGGCGCGGGGTTTTGACCTCCTCTTCGTGGACACCGCCGGCCGCCTCCACACCAAGCACAACCTGATGGAGGAGCTCAAGAAGGTGAAGCGGGCCATCGCCAAGGCCGACCCCGAGGAGCCCAAGGAGGTCTGGCTGGTACTGGATGCCGTCACCGGGCAAAACGGCCTGGAGCAGGCCAAGCGCTTCCACGAGGCGGTGGGCCTAACCGGCGTCATCGTCACCAAGCTGGACGGCACCGCCAAGGGAGGGGTCCTGGTGCCCATCGTGCGCACCTTGAAGGTGCCCATCCGGTTCATCGGGGTGGGGGAGGGCCCGGAGGACCTCCAGCCCTTTGACGCCGAAGCCTTCGTGGAGGCCCTTCTAGAAGCCTAATCCTCCTCCTTGGGCCGCCAGGGGCAGTGGCGGCACCCCGAGCCGCAGCAGTAGCCCCGCTTGCGGTGGTAAGCCTCGGTGAAGACCATCCTATCCCCTTCCCAGTAGAAGTCTTCCCCTTCGCGCAACGCCTCGTCCTCGCCCTTCACAAGCACCAGTTTAGGGGTATGCTTTAGCCGATGAAGCGCGGCGCTTTCCTCCTCAGCTTCGCCTGGGTGGTGGCCCTGGTGGCCACCTTGGGTAGCCTCTACTACTCCGAGGTGCGGCTTTTCCTCCCCTGCGAGCTCTGCTGGTACCAGCGCATCTTCATGTACCCGCAGCGGTGATCCTGGGCCTCGCCCTCTGGCGGCAGGACCTTGGGGTGTGGCCCTACAGCCTCACCCTTTCCCTCATCGGAGGAAGCATCAGCACCCTGCACCTTATGGAGCAGCGCTTCCCTGACCTCTTCACCCTGGCCTGCAAGCCCCCGGTGCCCTGCTCCGTGGAATACATCCCCCAGTTCCCCATCCCCTTGCAGGCCCTGATCGCCTTCCTCCTCATCGCCATCAGCATGGGGCTTCTGGCCCGGGAGGCGAGGCGGGGTTAGGCCAAGCGCCGCGCCTCGAGGGCACCCTCCACCTCCACGTAGAGGGGAGCGAAGGGAGCCTCCTGGTGAAGCCGCACCCGCCCGAGGCGGCGGGCCTCCAAAAGGGCGGCGAAGCCCACCACCTTTTCCTCCCAGGAGGGAAGGGGTAGGCGGTGGAAGGCCACCCGGCCCTTCAGGAAGGGCAAAAGCCTAGCCCAGGCCTCCTGCAATCCAAAGGCCTCCCGCGGCAGGTGAAGCACCGCCTTGCGGAAGGGGCGGGCCGCCTCGGCCAAGACCCCGGGGGGAAGCCGCAGGGAAGGCCTGGGCACAGGGGGAGGCGCCGTTGGGTAGAGCCGGGCCCGCTTGGCCAAACGCCCTTCCAAAAAGGCCACGGCCTCGGAAAGGTCCAAAAGAACCCGCACCAAGGGGGCTTCCTCCCCCTCCTCCTTGGGCGTCAGGGCCTTCTCCGGAGCGAGCTTCAGGACGAGGAGCTCCGCCAAAAGGGGCAGAAGCTCGGCCTTGGCCTTTAGGTCCTCCGGCACCTGGGAAAGGGCCTGCTCCACCACCTGGAGGACGGGGAGGTCCTTGGGGGAAAGCCGCCCCCGCCTTAGGGCCTCCCGGAGCTCTGAGGGAGACCCGGCAAAACCAGGAAACGCCAAGCGGATCACGCCGGGACCGGCCGCTTCTTGGGCAGGAGGAGGCCCACCTTCTCCCGCACCTCTTCCATGGTGGCCGCCGCCACCCCCCGCGCCCGCTTCGCCCCCTCCACCAAAACGTCCATCACGTAGTCGGGGTCCCGCTTAAGCGCCTCCGCCCGCTCCCGAATGGGCCTTAGGGTCTTCATCATCTCCTCAAAGAGGATGCGCTTCACCACGTACGTGCCCACCCCCGCCTTGCGGTACTCCTCCTTCAGGACCTCCACCAGCTCCTTGGGGGCGAAGTAGGAGAGGTAGGTGAAGACGATGGTCCTCTCGGGGTCCCCGGGGTCGGAAAGCCGAATCCTCTGGGGGTCATCGGGCAGGTGCTGGATCTTCTGCCAGATGCTCTCCTCGGGCTCCAGAAGGCCGATGGTGTTTCCCAGGGACTTGCTCATCTTGGCCTTGCCGTCAATGCCCGGCACCCGGGGGGCCTCCGGGTTCAAGAGGGCCTCGGGCTCGGGGAAGGTTTCCCCGAAGAGGTGGTTGAAGCGGCGGGCGATCTCCCGGGTGAGCTCAATGTGCTGCACCTGGTCCTCCCCCACCGGCACGGTGTCCGCCTTGTAGATGAGGATGTCCGCCGCCTGCAAAACGGGGTACATGAGGAGGCCGCTCCAGATGGTTTCCTGCTTGCTGGCCTTGTCCTTGAACTGGGTCATGCGGGTGAGGTCGCCTAGGGGGGTGAGGGTGGTGAAGACCCAGGCAAGCTCCGTGTGCTCGGGCACGTGGGACTGGACGAAGAGGGTGACCTTGTCCGGGTCAAGCCCGGCGGCGATGTTCACCAAGGCCGCCTCAAAGGTGCGGCGGGCCAGGGTCTGGGGATCGTAGGCCAGGGGGTTGGTGAGGGCGTGGTAGTCCACGATGCAAAAGAAGGCCTCCCGGCCCAGCTTCTCCCCGATGGCCACCCACTGCTTGATGGCCCCCAGGTAGTTGCCAATGTGGATCTCCCCCGAGGGCTGGATGCCCGAGAGGACGCGCTTCATGGCCTAAGTGTAGCAAAAGGTTTGGGCCCCCTTGCGGGGGCCTTTTGGTGCCGGGGGCGGGACTTGAACCCGCACGCCCTTGCGGGCACATGACCCTGAATCATGCGCGTCTACCAATTCCGCCACCCCGGCAGACGCAAGGGTCATTGTAGGGGGACGGGCGCTTCCCGTCAAGCTGGCCCCTTCTCCAGCCAAGGAGCCCCCTTCCACCCCCTTCCCCGAAATCCCACCTTGACCAAAGGGCCCCGAAACCCTTAGGCTAGGGGGCAATGCGGCGGGGCATTCTGCTAGACCTAGACCGGGCGGGCCCGGTCTAGGGAGGCCTTTCCGCTTTCCCCCGGGCCCCAAGGACCCGGGGGGCTTTTTATAGGGAGGGAACCATGGGAAAAACGCTTTACGAGAAGGTTTGGGAAGCCCACGAGGTGAGGAAGCTCAGAAACGGGCAGAGCCAGCTCTTCATAGACCTGCACCTCCTGCACGAGGTGACGAGCCCCCAGGCCTTCGGGATGCTGAAGGACCTGGGGCTCAAGGTGCGCTACCCCCACCGCACCTTCGCCACCGTGGACCACATCGTCCCCACCCACGACCGCACCGAGCCCTTCCAAGACCCCTTGGCCCAGAGCATGCTGGACGCCCTCCGGCAAAACACCAAGGAGCACGGCATCACCTTCTTTGACCTGGGGAGCGGAAACCAGGGCATCGTCCACGTGATCGGGCCCCAGCTTGGCCTCACCCAACCCGGGATGACCATCGCCTGCGGCGACTCCCACACCTCCACCCACGGGGCTTTTGGGGCCGTGGCCTTTGGCATCGGCACGAGCCAGGTGCGGGACGTTCTCGCCACCCAAACCCTCGCCGCCCAAAAGCTCAAGGTGCGGCGGATCAACGTGGAGGGGAAGCTCGCCCCTGGGGTCTACGCCAAGGACGTGATCCTCCACATCATCCGCCACCTGGGGGTGAAGGGGGGCCTGGGGTACGCCTACGAGTACGGCGGGAGCGCCGTGGAGGCCATGGACATGGAAAGCCGCATGACGCTTTGCAACATGTCCATTGAAGGTGGGGCCCGGGTGGGCTACGTGAACCCCGACGAGACCACCTTCCGCTACCTCGAGGGCCGCCCCTACGCCCCCAAAGGGGCCGAATGGGAGGAGGCCAAGAAAAGGTGGCTCGCTTGGCGTTCCGACCCCGACGCCGCCTATGACGACGTGGTCACCTTCCGCGCCGAGGAGATCGCCCCCACGGTCACCTGGGGCATCACCCCGGGGCAGGCCATCCCCATTGACGGGCGCATCCCCCTCTTGGAGGAGCTTCCCGAGGAGGAGCGCCCCGTGGCCGAGGAAGCCTTGGCCTACATGGGCTTTCGGCCGGGGCAGCCCATCAAGGGGGTGCCCATCCAGGTGGCCTTCATCGGAAGCTGCACCAACGCCAGGCTTTCCGACCTCCGGGAGGTGGCCCGCCACCTCCAGGGGCACAAGGTGAAGAAGGGGGTGCGGGCGCTGGTGGTGCCGGGCTCCGAGTGGGTGGCGAAGCGGGCCGAGGAGGAAGGGATCGCCGAGATTTTCCGCCAGGCGGGGTTTGAGTGGCGCAACCCGGGGTGCTCCATGTGCCTGGCCATGAACCCGGACCGCCTGGAAGGGGATGAGCTTTGCGCCTCCAGCTCCAACCGCAACTACAAAGGGCGCATGGGAAGCCCCAGGGGGCGCACGGTGCTCATGAGCCCCCTCATGGTGGCAGCGGCGGCGGTGGCCGGGGAGATCGCCGACGCCCGGGAGGTCTTCGGCGTGGTGGGCGCGCGCTGAGGAGGTGGAAGATGCTGGAGAAGTTCACGATCATCCGGGGAAGGGCGGTGCCCCTGCGGGGCGAGGACATTGACACGGACCGGATCATCCCGGCCCGCTTCATGAAAGCCCTCACCTTTGAGGGCTTGGGCCAATACCTTTTCTACGACGAGCGGTTTGACGAAAAGGGCAACCCCAAGCCCCACCCCCTGAACGACCCCCGCTACCAGGGGGCGAGCATCCTTTTGGTGGAGTCGGGCTTTGGCTCGGGCTCTAGCCGCGAGCACGCTCCCCAGGCCATCAAACGGGCGGGGTTTAGGGCCATCATCGGGGAGAGCTTCGCCGAGATCTTCTTCGGCAACGCCACCGCCATCGGCCTTCCCTGCGTGACCCTAGCCCCGGAAGACCTGGCGGTGCTCTTCCAGGCGGTGGAGCAAGACCCCGGGCTGGAAGTGGAGATAGACCTCGTCAACAAGGAGGTGCGCTTTGGGGACCGGGTGGCCCCCCTCTTCATTCGGGAGGAGGCCCGGGAGGCCCTGACCCAGGGGCTTTGGGACCCCATCGGGGAGCTTTTGGAGGCGGGGGAGCTTCTGGACGCCTTTGACCGCAAGCTTCCCTACCCCAGGAGGGCGGAATGAAGGTGGCGGTGCTTCCCGGGGACGGCATCGGCCCCGAGGTGACGGAGGCCGCCCTAAGGGTCCTGAAGGCCCTGGACGAGGCGGAGGGCCTTGGCCTCACCCACGAGGTCCTCCCCTTCGGGGGAGCGGCCATAGACGCCCACGGGGAGCCCTTCCCCGAGGTGACGCGGCGGGGGGTGGAGGAAGCCCAAGCGGTGCTTTTGGGAAGCGTGGGCGGGCCCAAGTGGGACAACCTTCCCCGCAAAATCCGCCCCGAAACCGGCCTCCTCGCCTTAAGGAAAAGCCAGGACCTCTTCGCCAACCTCCGCCCCGCCAAGGTCTTCCCCGGGCTGGAGAAGCTTTCCCCCTTGAAGGAGGAGATCGCCCGGGGGGTGGACGTCCTCATCGTGCGGGAGCTCACCGGGGGGATCTACTTTGGGGAGCCCAGGGGCATGTCCGAGGCGGAGGCCTGGAACACGGAACGCTACAGCAAGCCCGAGGTGGAGCGGGTGGCCAAGGTGGCCTTTGAGGCGGCGAGGAAGCGGAGGAAGCACGTCACCAGCGTGGACAAGGCCAATGTCCTCGAGGTGGGGGAGTTCTGGCGCAAGACCGTGGAGGAGGTGGGGCGGGACTACCCCGAGGTGGTCCTGGAGCACCAATACGTGGACGCCATGGCCATGCACCTGGTGCGAAGCCCCGCCCGCTTTGACGTGGTGGTGACGGGCAACATCTTCGGGGACATCCTCTCGGACCTGGCGAGCGTCCTCCCCGGCTCCTTGGGGCTCCTCCCCTCCGCCTCCTTGGGCCGGGGCACCCCGGTCTTTGAGCCGGTGCACGGCTCCGCCCCGGACATCGCCGGCAAGGGGGTGGCCAACCCCACCGCCGCCATCCTTTCCGCCGCCATGATGCTGGAGCATGCCTTCGGCCTGGTGGAGCTGGCCCGGAAGGTGGAAAAGGCAGTGGCGCAAGCCCTGGTGGAAGCCCCACCCCCCGACCTAGGGGGCACCGCGGGCACCCAGGCCTTCACGGAGGCCGTGCTCCGCCGCCTAAAATGAGGAAAATGGTCCGCCACCGCTTCAGCGCCGAGGACTTCCACCGAATGGGGGAAGCGGGCATCCTCCCCGAGGACGCCCGGGTGGAGCTGGTGCAGGGGGAGGTCCTGGAGATGAGCCCGGTAGGAAAGCGGCACGTGTACGCCTTGAACGCCCTTTTGGACCTTCTTGCCCCCCTAAGGGGCCAGGTGGTCCTCTCCGTGCAAAACCCCTTGGTGCTGGAACCGGAAACAGAGGTATACCCTGACCTCGTCCTGCTCAGGCCACCGAGGGAAGCCTATCGGAACCGTCTACCTGAGGGAAAGGACGCCCTCCTGGTCATAGAGGTGGCGGAGAGCTCCTTAGACTACGATCTCCGGGTGAAGGTTCCCCTCTACGCCCAGGCCGGGGTGCCCGAGGTCTGGGTGCTGGACCTAACCCGGGACCGGCTCCACCGCTTCAGCGAGCCCCAAGGCGGGGCCTACCGGTACCACCAGACGCTGGAAGAGGGCATGCTGGAAGTCCTCGGCCTCTCCTTCCCCCTCCAGGAGGTCCTCCCATGACCCACTGCCGGCTCACCCCAGAAGGATTCCCTCGCACGGCGGAAGCTGGGGTCCTTCCCGAGGACCTGCGGCCGGGGCTCGGGGAGATGAACCCCATCCGTCCCAAGCTCGCTGCCGCCATGCGGCCGCCCACCGCCCGCTTCGCCCCTCTCGCCGCCCGCGGCGAGGCCCCGCTTTCCGCGCAGAACCCCCTGGTGGCTGCCGGGTCCGGGCCCTATCCCAACCGCGCCCTCCTGATGGCGGAGGGGGTGGGCACGCCCTTGTGCCCCGATCCCACCCCCAAGTTCCCCCGCTACGCCCAGGCCGGGGCGCCCAAGGCCTGGGCAGTGGACCTCGAGGGCAGGCGCGCCCTCCTCCACCGCCGCCCCGAAGGCGGGGCCTGCTGGGAAGGGGAAAACCAGCCCCCCCTCCGCGTGGAAATCCCCACGGAGGAACTCCTATGAGAAAAACCCTCATCCTCACCGGGGCGAGCCGGGGCATCGGCAGGGCCCTAGCCCTGGAGCTCGCCAAGGCGGGCTACGACCTGGTGCTCAACGCCCGCTCGGAAGCTCCCCTAAGGGGCGTGGCGGAGGAGGCCCAGGCCCTGGGGGCCAGGGTGGCCCACGTGGCGGGAAGCGCCGGCAAGGCCGAGGTGGCGGAGGCCTTGGTGGAGAAGGCGGCGGGGCTTGGGAACTTCTTCGGCTACATCCACAACGCCGGGGTCCTCCACCCGGGGCCTTTGCTCTATGAGGTGGCGGAGGCTCTCTTTATGGAGGTCCTCGAGGCCAACCTGATCGCCGGCTACCAGCTCGCCCGCTTCGCCTACCCCCTCCTAAGGCGCCAGGGGGAGGGGCTTGCGGTCTACGTGGGCTCGGGAGCGGCGGAGACAAACCTCCCCGGCATCGGCGCCTACGCCGTGGCCAAGGCGGCGGAGGAGCACCTGGCGCGGCAGCTGGCCGCGGAGGTGCCCGAGGTGGCCTGTTTGGTTTACCGCCCCGGGGTGGTGGAAACGGAAATGCAGCGCCAGGCCCGCGAGGCGCAGGGAAGCGCCGCGCCCGTGCTCCAGCGGGTCTTTAGGGGCTACAAGGAAGAAGGGCTTCTGCTCACGCCGGAGGAGGCAGCCAGGGCCCTGGTGTGCCTTCTTCCCAAGGCGAGGCAGTACCACGGCAAAACCGCCAGCTGGAGGGACGCATGAGATCGGACCGCATCAAGAAGGGACTGCAGCAGGCCCCGGCCCGGAGCATGTTCCGGGCGGTGGGGGTGGGGGACGAGGACTTCGCCAGGCCCTTTGTGGGGGTGGTGAACACCTTCACCGACGGGATGCCCTGCAACTTTCACCTGCGGCAACTGGCCCTAGACCTTAAAGCGGGCCTAAGGGAAGCGGGCCTGGTGCCCTTTGAGTTTGGGGCCCCCGCCGTCTCTGACGGCATCAGCATGGGCACCCCAGGCATGCGGGCAAGCCTCGTTAGCCGCGAGGTCATCGCCGATAGCATTGAGCTCATCGCCCAAGGCTACCTCTACGACGGCATGGTGGCCCTTTCCGCCTGCGACAAGACCATCCCCGGGGGGGCCATGGGGGTCATCCGAAGCGGCGTCCCCGGCATGGTCCTCTACGGGGGGACCATCGCCCCCGGGGAGTGGCGGGGCAGGAAGCTCACCATCGTGGAGGTCTTTGAGGCGGTGGGCCAGCGGGCGGCGGGCAAGATCACGGACGAGGAGCTTTTGGAGATAGAAAAGCGGGCCATCCCCGGCCCCGGGGCCTGCGGCGGCCAGTACACCGCCAACACCATGGCCATGGCCCTGGAGGTCCTGGGCCTCTCCCCCGTGGGCTACAACGCCATCCCCGCCGTCCACCCGGAAAAGGCCCAGGCCACCCGGGAGGCGGGGCGGATCCTATCGGAGGCCATCGCCAAAGACTGGAAGCCCAAGGACTTCCTCACCCGCAGGAGCTTCCTCAATGCCATCGCCACCGTGGCCGCCACGGGGGGGAGCACCAACGCCGTGCTCCACCTCCTGGCCATGGCCAAGGAAGCGGGGGTGGAGCTCAGCCTGGACGACTTTGACCAGGTTTCCCGCAAGACCCCGGTCATCGCCGACCTGAGGCCCTGGGGCACCTACACCGCCTGGGAGCTTTACGAGGCGGGGGGCACCGCCTTGGTCTTTAAGCGGCTTTTGGAAGCGGGCCTCCTCTTTGGGGAGGAAAAGACCCTCACTGGAAGGACCCTGGCGGAGGAGGTGGAGCGGGCCTACCGGGAGCGGGAGGGGCAGCGGGTGGTCTTCCCCGTGGAAAGGGCCCTAAAGCCCCACGGCGGCCTGGTGGTCCTAAAGGGAAACCTCGCCCCCCAAGGGGCGGTTTTGAAGCTCGCCGGCACCGAGCGCACCTTCTTTGAGGGGCCCGCCCGGGTCTTTGACTCGGAGGAGGCGGCCATGGAAAAGGTCCTCAAGGGGGAGATCCGCCCGGGGGACGTGGTGGTCATCCGCTACGTGGGGCCCAAGGGAGCCCCCGGCATGCCGGAGATGCTCTCCGTGACCAGCGCCATCGTGGGGGAAGGCCTGGGCCCCGAGGTGGCCCTCCTCACCGACGGCCGCTTCTCCGGGGGCACGCGGGGCCTCATGATCGGCCACATCGCCCCCGAGGCCTTCGTGGGCGGCCCCATCGCCCTCCTGGAAGAGGGGGACCGGGTGCGGATAGACGTGGAGAACCGCCGCCTCGAGGTCCTCCTCCCCGAGGAGGAACTCGCCCGGCGCAAAGCGAGGTGGCAACCTCGCCCCCCCGCCTTCCGCCACGGCCTTTTCGCCCGCTACGCCGCCTTGGTGCGCCAGGCGGACGAGGGCGCCACCCTGGAAGACCCCCTTTAGGGGCGCTTCACCCCGTCGGGGGTGAGGTTTAAGCCCCGCCCCCGGCGCACCTCTTCTGGGGTGAAGGGCTCCCCCTTGGCCCCCAGCAGGGCGCGGAGGTGGTTCAAAAGGGAGGCGAGCTCCTCGTCCTTGAGCTGGGCGAAGCCGGGCATCAGCCCTGCCTCGCCCTTCTTGCCGTAGAGGACCACCAGGACCAGGTAGCGCCGCCCTTCTGGGGTGGCGAAGAGGGGCGCCACTCCTTGAAGGGAGGGGTAAGGGCGCACCCCTTGGCCCTTCTCCCCGTGGCACAGGGCGCAGGTCTTCCCCCAAAGGGCCTCGGTCCCTTGACCCCACGCCAGACCCAAGGCCAGGAGAAGGGCCAGGAGCTTCCTCATGGGTCAAGCTTACCCCATCCCTCGCCAAACGGCCTTTAGCGAGCCTTCACCTCGGTCCAGACCCGGTCAAAAAGGGCAATCTCCGGCCCCAGGTCCTTGAGGTACTCCAGCTTGGCCCGCACCTCCTCAGGGGGGAAGACCACCGGGTCTTGGCGCATCTCCTGGGGCAGGAGGGGAATGGCGGCGGCCACCGGGGTGGCGTAGCGGGTGTACTTAGCCAAGGCGGCGGCGTTTTCCGGGGCCAAGAGGAAGTCTATGAAGCGGTAGGCCAGCTCCTGGGCCGGGCCCCGCTTCAGGACCACCATGGCGTCGGTCCAAAGGGTTCCCCCCTCCTTGGGGATGGCGTAGCGCAGGCGCTCGTCCTCTTGGCGGGCCTGGAGGACGTCCCCCGAGTAGGCCAGGCTTAAGGCGGCGTCCCCCGCCAGGATGCGGTTTAGCGCCTCTACACCCCCGGCGAAGCCCACGGAGCGTCCCTTGGCGGCGATCAAAAGCTCCTTGGCCTTCTCCAAGGCCGCGGGGTCGGTGGTGTTCACCGAGTAGCCCAGATACTTCAGTGCCGCCCCAATGGTCTCCCGCATCTCGTCCAGGAGAAGGAAAGGCCCCACCTGGCGCCCCGGGTCAAAGAACACGGCGTAGGAGTCCACCGGACCCCTCACCAGGTCCTCCCGGTAGGCAAGCCCCGTGGTGCCCCAAAGGTAGGGGACGGAGTACTGGAGGCCCGGGTCATAGGGGGGATTTTGGAAGAATGGGTCCAGGTTTTTAAGATTGGCGAGCTTCCCCTTGTCCAAGGGGGCGAGGAGGCCCTCGCGGGCCATCTGCAGCACGTAGTAGTCGGGGGCCACCACCAAGGAGAACTCCTGGTCCGCCCCCGCCTTCAGCTTGGCCAACATCGCCTCGGGGGACTCAAAGGTGTCCAGGACCACCTTGGCCCCCGTTTCCGCCTCAAACTTCTTAACCAGCTCCTCGGGGATGTAGTCCGCCCAGTTGAGGAAGTAGAGGGTACCCGCCCCCCGGGCCGGCTTGGGCCGCAAGAGGAAAACCCCGAGGAGGACCAAAGCTGCCAGCAACAGGAGAAAAATCCCTCGCCTCATACCCGCCTCCGGGAAAGAGCATACCCCAAAGCCAGAAAACACGCCGAAAGCCCCACGATGAGGGTGGAAAGGGCGTGGACCTTAGGGCTTACCCCAAGCTTGACGCTGGAGTAAATGTAAAGGGGCAAGGTGGTGGCCCCAGGGCCGGCGGTGAAGAAGGTGACCACGAAGTCGTCTAAGGAAAGGGTGAGGGCGAGGAGCGCCCCCGCCGCCACCCCCGGCCAGGCCAAGGGCAAGGTGACGTGGAGAAAGGTTTGGAACCCCCTGGCCCCCAGGTCCCGGGCCGCCTCCTCCAAAGCGGGGTCCAAAAGGAGGAGCCGGGAGCGCACCACCAAGGTGACGAAGGCGAGCTGGAAGGTGATGTGGCCCAGGATCACGGTGAAGAGGGAAAGCCGGGGAAAACCGAAAAGTTCCCGGGAAAAGGCGAAAAGGAGCAGGAGGGAAATCCCCATGACCACGTCGGGCACCACCACGGGGATGTAAAGGAGGTAGCGCAAAAGCTCCTTACCCAGGAAGCGGTAGCGCACCATGCCCAAGGCGAGGAGCGTGCCTAGAACCGTGGAGACCAGGGTGGACACCAGGGCCACCACCAGGGTGTTCAGGAAGTACTCCAGCACCCGCGGGTCTTGGAACAGGGCCCGGTACCAGTCCAGGGTGAAGCCGCTGAAGCGCACCCCCCGGCGGCTTTCGTTGAAGGAAAGGGCCACGATGACCAGGATGGGCACATAGAGGAAGAGGTACACCAAGAGGGCGTGGAGGGAGAGTAGCCGCCTCATACCAGCTCCTCGAGCCCCCTTTCCCCCTGTAGGCGGGCGTAGAGGTAAAGGCTCAAGAGGACGAAGCCCATGAGGAAGACGCTCAATGCCGCCCCGAAGGCCCAGTCCCGGGTGACGCCGAACTGCTGCTGGATGAGGTTGCCGATGAGGACCACCCGCCCCGCCCCCAAAAGGTCCGCCACCACAAAGGTTCCCATGGCGGGGATGAAGACGAGGACGCTTCCCGCAAAGAGCCCCGGGTAGGTCTGGGGGAGCACCGCGTGCAAGAAGGCGCGGAAGGGCCTCGCCCCCAGGTCGTAGGCCGCCTCCAAAAGCTGCCAGTCCAGCCTTTCCACGCTGGCGTACACCGGAAGGACAAAGAAGGGCAGGAAGGTGTAGACCGTGGTCAAAAGCACGGCGCCGAAGGAGGGGTAGAAGGCGAAAGGACCAAGGCCAAAAGCCCCCAAAAGGGCGTTCACCAGCCCTTCCCTCTGGAGCAACACCAGCCAGGCGTAGACCCGGATGAGGAAGTTGGTGAGGAAGGGAAGAAGGAGCAAAAAGAGGAGGAGGTCCCGCTTGGGATGGCGGGCGATGTAAAAGGCTAAGGGGTAGCCCAGGAGGGCGGAAAGGAGGGTGGCCCAGACGCCCACCAAGAGGCTTTCGGTGAAGGCCTCGAGGTAGACGGGCTGTAGGGCCCGGGCGTAGTTGTGAAGCCCCAAGGGCAGGCCGAGCTCGCCATAAGGCCCCCGGGAGAGGAGGGAGGCCAGGAGGACCAAAAGGGAAGGGAGGAGCACGAAGAGAAAAAGCCAAAGCCCCCCCGGCCCCACGGTGACCAGGACCCGCAAGAAGCGCTGCGCAGGGGTCGCCGCCTCATTCATGGACCACCACCAGGTTCTCCGGGGGGAGGTAGCAGTAAACCTCCTCCCCATAGCCGAACTCCTCCGCCCCAGGCTCCTGCAGGTCCTGGTTGAGGGTGTAGGCGAGGAGCCGCACTTCCCCCGCCCTGAGGTAGTACTGGTTCTCCGCCCCCGTGTAGACGATCTCCTCCACCGCCGCCCGCACCAGGTTCTCCCGGGCCGGGGCCCCGTTTTGCGCCGGGTAAAGGCGGATCTTTTCCGGGCGGATGGCCAAGAGGGCCTCCTTCTGCAAAGGCTCCCTTAGACGCAAGGGCCCCAAGGGGGTTTCCGCCCCCAAGGGGTGGGGCTTGGCGGCAAGGAAGTTGGAGCGACCCAGGAACTCCGCCACAAAGCGGCTTTTGGGCCTTTCGTACACCTCGTCGGGAAGCCCCTCCTGCACGATGCGCCCCGCGCGCATCACGGCGATGCGGTCGGACATGACCAAGGCCTCCTCCTGGTCGTGGGTGACGAAGATAAAGGTGGTGCCAAGCCGCCTCTGGAGCTGCATGAGCTCCACCCGAAGCTCCTGACGCAGCCGGGCGTCCAAGGCGGAAAGGGGCTCGTCCAAAAGGAGGACCAGGGGCTCTAAAACCAGGGCCCGGGCCAGGGCCACCCGCTGCTTCTGCCCCCCAGAGAGCTCCCGGGGATAGCGCTTCTCCAAGCCCAAAAGGTCCACGAGCTCCAAGGCCCAGGCCACCTTCCGCTTCACCTCGGCCTGGGGCAAGCCCTTCATCCGGAGACCGAAGGCCACGTTCCCCTCCACGGTCATGTGGGGGAAAAGGGCGTAGTTCTGGAACACGGTGTTCACCGGGCGAGCGTAGGGAGGGACCCCCGCCATGTCCTTGCCGGCGATCTCCACCCGCCCGGTGTCCGGCGTGTCAAAGCCGGCCAGGATCCGCAACAAGGTGGTCTTGCCGCACCCGGAAGGCCCCAGGAGGCTGAAAAACTCTCCCCTTTTCACCTCCAGGTCCACCCCATCCAAGGCCACCACCCCACCGAAGGCCTTGCGCACCCCGGCCACGCGCACCAGCACCTCCGCCACGGGGCCCAGTTTAGCAGGCTAGGGCGCCGCCCGGTCCCGGTGGACCAAGAGGACCAAGCCTAAGGAAAACAGGGTGGCCATGAGGCTAGAACCCCCGTAGGAAAAAAGGGGCAGGGTAAGCCCGGTGACGGGCATCACCCCCAAGGCCACCCCCAGGTTCACCACCACCTGAAAGCCCAGTATCCCCCCCACGCCGGCGATAAAAAGGCGGTCCGCCATCCGGGAACACTCCAGGGCCAGGCCCAGGAGGCGAAGGAGCAAGAGGGCGTAAAGGCCGAGGAGGGCCACCGCCCCCACGAACCCCCACTCCTCCGCCCAGACGGCGAAGACGAAGTCCGTGTGGCGGAAGGGGACGAAGCCCAGTTGCGTCTGGGTTCCCTGCCCGTACCCCTTGCCGAAAAGCCCCCCGGAACCGATGGCGATGGTGGACTGGATCACCTGGAAGCCCTGGCCCAAGGGGTCGCGGTAGGGGTCCAAGACGATGAGGACCCGCTCCCGCTGGTACGGCTTGAGGTTGGGCCAGACCACGGTGGGCACCAGGAGGACCAAGGCCAAGACCCCCACCAGAAGATGCTTCCAGGGAAGCCCCCGCACGAAGAGCACGGTGAAGGCGCCGAAGAGGACCACCAGGGTGCCCCCGAGGTCGGGCTGGAGGAGGAGAAGCGCCGCCACCGGGGCCGTGAGGAGACCCGGGGGCACGTAGTCCCAAACCCGGCGGATGGGCCTTTCCGCGAGGAACTGGGCCAGGGCCAGAACCAGGCCCACCTTGGCGAGCTCCAAGGGCTGGAACTGCAAGGGCCCCAGGACAAACCAGGCCTTGGCCCCGTTGATCTCCCGCCCCACCAAAAGCACCGCCACCAAGAGGACCAGGGAGAGGGCGTAAAGGGGGTAGGCCCAGGCGAAGAGGAGCCTGCGGGAGAGAAACTGGATCGCCACGGCAAGCCCCAAGCCCAAGGCCAGGGCCAAGGCCTGCCTGGGGATGAGGGCGGGGTCCGGGGTGGCGCTTTTCAGATTGACGAGCCCCAAGGCGGCCAAGGCCAAGGCCAGGAGGGCTAGGCCCCAGTCGTAGGCGAGGAGGTTAGGCCGTCTGAGGACCATGCCGCCCTTAACGCAAGGGGATGTCCGCCACCAGCACCACCTTTTCCCCCCGCTCCTCCAGGGCCACCTGGAGCCCTTCTTCCTGGGCGGGGAAGTAGCGGCGGAGGACCTCCAAAAGGTCTTTTTTTAGGCTTTCCACCAATCCCGGGGAAAGCTTGGCCCGGTCGTAGGCCAAGACCAGCTTGAGCCTTTCCTTGGCCTTGTCCTTGCTCCTTTTGCGCCACCACATCACCGACCCCCGAAGAGCTTGCGGATGACCCCCAAGAAGCCCTGGGCTTCCTCCAGGTGGCGGAAGGGCACCTCCTCGCCCCGCATGCGCCGGGCGGTGTCCAAGAAGGCTTGGGCGGCGGGGCTCGCCCCTTTCAGGACCAAGGGCTCCCCCTGGTTGGTGGAAACGATGACCTGCTCGTCCTCGGGGATGATGCCGATGGGCCTTAGGCCCAGGATCTCCACCACGTCCTCCACGGAGAGCATATCCCCCCGGCTCACCATCTTGGGCCGCAGGCGGTTGATGACGAGGTAGTTCTCCCGGATCTCCCGGGCCTCCAAGAGGCCGATAATGCGGTCGGCGTCCCTTACGCTACTCACCTCCGGATTCACCACCACCAAGGCCCCTTCCGCCGGGGTGGCGGCGGTCTGGAAGCCCTTCTCAATGCCGGCGGGGGAGTCAATCAGCACCCGGTCAAACCCCTCCTCGGTGAGGAGAAACTGGACGAGCTCCTTGAACTTGGCGGGGTCCAGGGCCTCCTTGTCCTTGGTCTGGGAGGCGGGGAGGAGGTAGAGGTTTTCCACCCGCTTGTCCCGAATGAGGGCTTGCCGAGGCTTGGCCCGTCCCTCCAGAACGTCAATGAGGTCAAAGACCACCCGCCCCTCGAGGCCCATGACCACGTCCAGGTTGCGGAGGCCCACGTCCACGTCCACCACCGCCACCTTCTCCCCCAGCTTGGCCAAGGCCGCACCCAGGTTGGCGGTGGTGGTGGTCTTCCCCACCCCGCCCTTGCCGGAAGTCACCACGATGGCTTTCGCTTTCACCGTACCTCCTCCTGCTTGGCCTCCAATACCTCCTCCAATCCGCGCAGGAAATCCAAAACCCGCTTGCCCCGCGGGGTCAAGGTGTATTCTACCCGGGGCGGCACCTCGGGGTAGGCCCGCCGCTCCACGAAGCCCAAAAGGTGGAACTCCCGAAGCCTTTCCGCCAGGGTCCTGGGGGAAAGGACGAGGAGGCTTTCCAGGTCGGAAAAGCGGGAGGCCCCCCGGCTCAAGGCGAAGAGCACTTCCGGCGCTCCCCGCCTGGCCAGGACCTTGAGCACCTTGCGGGCGTTTTTGGATAGGGCCATGGGCTAATGCTATCAAAGGAGGAGGTAGCTAGGAAGCGGGGAAGCGAGGCGGGGAAAGGGGTATGCTAAGGGGGTGCGGGAAGAGCCCAAGCCCGACTGGAAGGACTTCTTAGCCCTGGTCCTCGCCGCCTACAGCCTCCTCTTGCCGCCCCTCCTCCTCGTCTTGGGGGTTCTTTTCCTCCTCCTTCTCTTGCTCCGCCTTTTCCTGTAAAACTAGGCTATGGAAGGCCTCTTTGAGTCCCTGCCGGAGGGCTACCGGGAAAGGCTAGGGCGGCCAGGGGAGTACCCCTTCACCCGGGGCATCTACCCCCGCATGTACCTGGACCGGCTCTGGACCATGCGCCAGTACGCCGGCTTCTCCACCGCCGAGGAGTCCAACGCCCGCTACCGATACCTCCTTTCCCAGGGCCAAACCGGCCTCAGCGTGGCCTTTGACCTGCCCACGCAGCTCGGCCTGGACCCCGACCACCCCATGAGCGTGGGGGAGGTGGGGCGGGTGGGGGTGTCCATCGCCACCCTCGAGGACATGCGCAAGCTCTTTGACGGCATCCCCCTGGACAAGGTCTCCACCAGCATGACCATCAACGCCCCCGCCATGATGCTCCTCGCCCTCTACCTCCTGGTGGCGGAGGAGCAAGGGGTTTCTTGGGACAAGGTCTCGGGCACGGTGCAAAACGACATCCTGAAGGAGTACTTCGCCCGGGGCACCTACATCTATCCCCCTGGCCCCTCCATGCGCCTCGTGACCGACATCTTTGAGTTCTGCGCCCGGCACGTGCCCAAGTGGAACACCATCAGCATCTCCGGCTACCACATCCGCGA
Source organism: Thermus sp. 2.9 (assembly GCF_000794385.1). GTDB lineage: Bacteria > Deinococcota > Deinococci > Deinococcales > Thermaceae > Thermus > Thermus thalpophilus. The sequence continues at coordinate 169,068 of NZ_JTJB01000003.1, read as the reverse complement.
GGCGGGGGCCACCGCCGCCCAGGAGATCGCCTTCACCCTAGCCGACGGCAAGGCCTACGTGCGGGCGGCCCTGGAGCGGGGCCTGGACGTGGACGCCTTCGCCCCCAGGCTTTCCTTCTTCTTCGCCGCCCACGGGGATATCTTTGAAGAGGCGGCCAAGTTCCGCGCGGCCAGGCGGCTTTGGGCCCGGATCATGCGGGAGGAGTTCGGGGCCAAGGACCCCAAAAGCTGGATGCTCCGCTTCCACACCCAGACGGGGGGCTCCACCCTCACCGCCCAAGAGCCCTTGAACAACGTGGTGCGCACCGCCTACCAAGCCCTGGCCGCCGTGCTCGGGGGCACGCAAAGCCTCCACACCAACGCCTACGATGAGGCCTTGGGCCTGCCCACGGAAAAAAGCGCCCTTCTCGCCCTGCGCACGCAGCAGATCCTGGCCTATGAAAGCGGGGTCACCAAGGCCATTGACCCCTTGGGGGGAAGCTTCTACGTGGAGCACCTCACGGACCAGTTGGAAAAGGAGGCGGAAAGGCTCATCGCCGAGATAGACGCCCTGGGCGGGGCGGTGGCCGCGGTGGAGGCGGGCTACTTCCAGCGGGCCATAGAGGAGTCCGCCTGGCAGTTCCAGAAGGAGGTGGAGGAGGGCAAGCGGATCCTCGTGGGGGTGAACCGCTTCTTTGACCCCAACAGCCCCCTAAACGAGCCCGTGCCCGTGCAGCGCATTGACCCCGAGCTCCACGAGAGGAGGAAGCGGGAGCTTGCCGCCTTCAGGGCCAACCGGGATGGGGAAAGCGTCCGGGTGGGCCTAGAGCGCCTGCGCCAGGCGGCGCGGGGCCAGGAAAACCTCTTCCCCTATGTTTTGGAAGCCTTCCGCCGCCGGGCCACCTTGGGGGAGGTCTGCGGGGTTTTGCGGGAGGAGTGGGGGGAGTACCAGCCGGGGAGGTAAAGCCGTGGAAGGGGAGCTTTGGGCCTTCTTGGAGCGCCACCTGAGGAGCATCTACGAGGGGGACTACACGACTTACGCCGCCACCACCCACGAGGAGCTTGCCCTCTATGAGTGGTTCGTCACCCCCCACCGCCTGGACGGCCTGGACTTCCACCGCTTCATGGTGGAGAAGAACTGGGCCACCAGGGGTAGGCCCTACCGCATTGACCTCTTGGAGCGCCGGCTCCAGCGCTACGGGGAGGTGGCCATCTTCAGCTACACCCTCCTCCTCACCGTGGAGGAGGAAGGGGGGCTGAGGCACCGGGCGGTGAACGAAAGCCGGGTGGCGGTGCGCTTCCCCGAGGGGTGGAAGGTGGTCCACGTGCACAAAAGCCCGGCGGGCTAGCCCGCCGGGCCAAAGGACGGGGCCTTAGGCCCCTTCCTTGAGCTTCTCCACCACGGAGCGGTCCTCGAGGGTGGAGGTGTCCCCCTTGATCTCCTTCTCCCCGGCGGCGATCTGCCGCAGGAGGCGGCGCATGATCTTGCCGGAGCGGGTCTTGGGCAAGGCGTCGGTGAAGCGCACCTCGTCGGGGCGGGCGATGGGGCCGATCACCTTGGCCACGTGGGCCTTGAGCTCCTCCTTAAGGGCATCGGAAGGCGCGAAGCCCTCCTTCAGGGTCACGAAGGCCACGATGGCCTCCCCCTTCATGGGGTCGGGCCGGCCCACCACCGCCGCCTCCGCCACCGCCGGGTGGGAGACCAGGGCGGACTCAATCTCCATGGTGCCCAGGCGGTGGCCCGCCACGTTCAGGACGTCATCCACCCGGCCCTGGATCAGGTAGTAGCCGTCCCTGTCCCGCCGGGCCCCATCCCCGGTGAAGTAGACCCCGGGATGCTGGCTGAAGTACTGCTGCAGGAAGCGCTCCGGGTCGCCCCAGACGGTGCGGAGCATGCTGGGCCAGGGTCTGGTGATGCAGAGGTGGCCGCCCTCATCGGGGTTCTCCACGGGGCGGTGCTCGCTGTCCAGGATCTCCGGCTTCACCCCGAAGAAGGGCTTGCCGGCGTGCCCCGGCTTCATGGCATGGGCCCCGGGCAGGGTGGTGATCATGATGCCGCCCGTTTCCGTCTGCCACCAGGTGTCCACGATGGGGCAGCGCCCTTTGCCGATCACGTGGTAGTACCAAAGCCACGCCTCGGGGTTGATGGGCTCGCCCACGGTGCCCAGAAGCCTCAGGGTTTCCAAGCGGTGCTTGGCGGGCCACCCCTCCCCCCACTTCATGAAGGCGCGGATGGCGGTGGGGGCGGTGTAGAAGATGGTCACCCCGTACTTGTCCACAATCTGCCAGAAGCGGTCGGGCTCCGGCCAGTTGGGAGCCCCCTCGTACATCACCGTGGTGGCCCCGTTCAGAAGGGGCCCGTAGACCACGTAGGAGTGGCCCGTGATCCAGCCCACGTCGGCGGTGCACCAGTAGACGTCCTCATCCTTGAGGTCAAAGACCAGCTTGGTGGTGTAGTAGACGTAGGTCATGTAGCCGCCCGTGGTGTGCAGGACCCCCTTGGGCTTACCCGTGGAGCCCGAGGTGTAAAGGATAAAAAGGGGCTCCTCCGCCTCCATGGGTTCCGGGTCCAGGCGGTCGGGGGCCGCCTCCATGAGCTCGTGCCACCAGTGGTCCCGGCCCGGGGTCCAGGGCACCTCCTCCCCGGTGCGGCGCACCACCACCACGTGCTCCACGCTGGGGGTTTCCTTGAGGGCCTCGTCGGCGTTCTGCTTCAGGGGGACGATGCCGCCCCGGCGGTAGCCGCCGTCGGCGGTGATGAGGACCTTGGCCTGGGCATCCTTGATGCGGTCGGCCAAGGCCCCTGAGGAAAAGCCCCCGAAGACCACGGAGTGCACCGCCCCAATGCGGGTGCAGGCCAGCATGGCGATGGCCGCCTCGGGAACCATGGGGAGGTAGATGGTGACCCTATCGCCCTTCTTCACCCCGAGCCGCTTTAGGACGTTGGCGAACTTCTGCACCTCCCGCCAAAGGTCGTGGTAGGTGAGGACCCGCTCCTCCCCCGGCTCCCCTTCCCAGATGATGGCCGCCTTGTTTTTGCGCCAGGTCTTCACGTGGCGGTCCAAGGCGTTGTAGGAGAGGTTGGTCTTGCCCCCCACGAACCACTTGGGGTGGGGGAGGTCCCCCTCCAGGACCTTCTGCCAAGGCTCAAACCAGTGGAGCTCCGAGGCCACCCGTCCCCAGAAGCCCTCGGGGTCCCTTAGGCTTTCCTCGTAGAGGCGCGCGTACTCCTCCTCGCTCTTGATGTGGGCCTGCTGGCGGAAGGCCTCGCTCGGGTAAAACACCCGCTCTTCCTTGAGGACGCCTTCAATCCGGTCCATACCTCCTCCTTTGCTCTTGAGGATAGGGAGAACCAAGGGTAGGGTCAAGAAAGGGAGTGTTTTTCACCATTTGCCAAAGCCCCCCTTTCTTGACAGAAGGGGGCTTGCCAAGGGCAAGATGGGAGCAGATGGCCAAGAAGCGAAGCCTTTCCACCGTGCAGGCCGCCTTGCGCATCCTGGCCTACCTGGCGGAGCACCCCGAAGGGGTAGAGGTGAAGGAGGTGGCCCGCCTCCTGGGCAAGAGCCTCTCCACCGCCTACGCCCTCCTGAATAGCCTGGTGGAGGAAGGCTTTGCCGTCAAAGGGGAAAGGGGTTACCGCCTGGGGAGCGCCAAGCCGGTTCCCCTGGAGACCACCCCCTTGGAGGAGGCCCTGGAAGAGCTTTACCTCCGCACCCGGGAGCGCTGCTACCTGGCCCTCCTCACCCCCCAAGGGGTGAGGCTGAAGACGAGGGGGCGGCAGGGCCAGCCCCACCCCCTGGGGGAAACCCTTCCCGAGGAGGCTCACGCCCTGGCCTTAGGCAAGGTGCTCCTGGCCTTTGGCGCCCTGCCCTTACCCCCCTTGCGCCCCCGCACCCCCTACACCCTCACCGACCCCTTGGCCCTCGAGGAGGAACTCAAGCGGGTGCGGGAGTCGGGCCTGGCGGCGGAGATGGAGGAGTACGCCCTGGGGCTTTCCGCCCTGGCCGCTCCCCTTTTCGGCCCGGGGGGGGAGCTTCTTGGCGCCTTGGGCGTGGTGGTGCCGGCTCGGCGTTTCCCCTTCGCCTTTAGCCGCCTGGCCCGGGCCCTTTCCGAGGTGGCCCAGGTCTCCCCCTACCTCAAGCCCCCCGAGCCCCCAAGCCTGGCCCTGCCCCCGGAGGCGGGCTTCCGGGTGGAGGTGATGGAGCCTCCCGACGAGTTGAAGGAGAAGGCCAACCTACAGGACCTCGCCGCCGCCTACCGAGAAGCCCTCGAGGACCCCGAAGCCTTCTTTGGCGCCTTCGCCCGGGAGTTCTTCTGGGAAAGGCCTTGGGAAAAGGCCTACGACCCCGAGAGCCGCCGCTGGTTCCAAGGGGGGCTCACCAACGCCGCCCTCAACGCCTTGGACCGCCACCTCCCGGAAAAGGCCCAACAGGTGGCCCTCCTCACCCTGGACGGGGAAGGGCGCCTGGAAAAGTGGACCTACCGGGAGCTCCAGGAGCTTTCTGCCCGCCTGGCGGGCCTCCTTTGGGGCCTGGGCGTGCGGCCTGGGGACCGGGTGGCCCTCTATACGCCCACGGGAGCCGAGGCCACCCTAACCCTCTTGGCCCTGGCCCGCATAGGCGCGGTGCACATGGCCTTGCCCGTGGGCCTAGGGCCTGAAGCGCTAAGGGACAGACTTCTCCAAAGCCAGGCCCGGCTCCTTCTCGCCGCCGACGGCTACTACCGCAGGGGCCAGCTCATCCCCTTGCGCCCCGTGGTGGAGGCGGCGGTAGCGGGGCTGGACCTCCCCGTGCTCTGGCACGTGCGGGGAACCACGGAGTTCCTGGAAAGGGCCTCCGAAGGGAGACCGGTGGACCCTGTGCCCGTGCCCGCCCACCACCCCTTGTTCCTCCTCCACACCTCCGGGTCCACGGGGAGGCCCAAGGGCGTGGTCCACGGCCACGGGGGGTACATGGTGGGGGTGGCCTGGGCCCTCCGCTACCTCTTTGACCTAAAGCCGGGGGAGGTCTTCCACACCACCGCCGACCTCTTCTGGGTGGTGGGCCACTCCTTCGGCCTCTACGCCCCCCTTTTCCTGGGGGGCACCAGCCTGCTGGTGGAGGACCGCCCCGACCACCCAAGCCCCGCCGCCTTCTACGAGCGCCTGGCCCGGCTCAAGGTGGATGTCCTCCTCACCTCCCCCACCCTCCTCCGCACCCTCAGGCGCCACGGGGAGGCAAGGCCCACGGGCCTACGGCTGGTGGGGAGCGTGGGGGAGGCCTTGGCCCCGGAGGTGTGGCGGTGGACCCGGGAAAACCTGGCGTGGCCCCTGGACAACTGGTGGCAGACGGAGCTCGGGGCCCCGGCCCTCGCCACCCCCCTCGCCCTCCCCGCCAAGCCCGGCTACGTGGGGGTGCCCCTCCCCGGGGTGGAGGCCCGGGTGGTGGATGAGGGAGGCCAGGTCCTCCCCCCGGGGGCCAAGGGGCACCTGGTCCTCCTCCGGGCGGGCCCCGCCCACATGGTGGACCTCCTGGGGGGGGAAAACCCGTGGCGGGGCGGGCTCTACTGGACCGGGGACCTGGCGGTGATGGACGAGGAGGGGTATTTCCGCATCCTGGGCCGCTCGGAGGAGGTGATCAAGGTGGGGGAGGCCAGGCTCGGCACCGCCGAGGTGGAGGCCGCCGCCCTCACCCACCCCCAGGTGGCGGAGGCGGCGGCGGTGGGGGTGCCGGGGGAAGAGGGGGAGGAGATCGTGGTCTTCGTGGTGCCCAAGCAGGCGGTCCCCGAGGAGCTCAAGCCCCTCCTGGCGGAAAAGCTCAAGGCCCACCTCCTGCGCCACCTGGGCCCGGTGACCCCGCCCCGGGTCCTTTTTGCGGAAAGCCTGCCCCGCACCCGGAGCGGCAAGATCCTGCGGCGGCTTCTTAAGGCGGAACTCTTGGGCTTAGACCCGGGGGACACCTCGGGACTGGAGGAAAGCGATGGCGGTGGAAAAGCTTCTTAAAGCGGAAGAGCGGCTTTGGGCCCCTGAAGCCTTGCGCCGGGCGGCAAACCTCAAGGGCTTCGCCGCGGAGTACCGGCGGAGCCTCGAGGACCCCGAGGGCTTCTGGGGGGAGTGGGCCAAGCGGTTCTACTGGGAAACGCCCTTCCAGAAGGTCCTGGAGTGGGACCTCCCCGAGCACCGCTGGTTCCTGGAAGGCACCACCAACGCCGTCTACAACGCCCTGGAGCGCAACGTGGAGCGGGGCCTCCGGAACAAGGTGGCCCTCCTCTACCTAAGCGAGGACGGGCAGGAGCAAAAGCTCACCTATGGGGAGCTTTTGGACCGGGTGCGCCGCCTGGCCACCGCCCTTAAGCGGCTTGGGGTGGGCAAGGGGGACCGGGTGGTGATCTACATGCCCCTCACCCTGGAAGGCGTGATGGCCATGCTGGCCACCGCCTACCTGGGGGCCATCCACAGCGTGGTCTACGCCGGGCTTGGGGTGGCGGCGCTGAGGGAGCGCATCCTGGATGCAGGGGCCAAGCTCCTCATCGCCGGGGACGTGAGCCACCGAAGGGGGAAGGGGGTGGACCTCCGCTCCATCGTGGAGGAGGCCATCCGGGACCTCCCCCTAAAGGTCATCTGGTTCCAGAGGGCCTACCGGGCGGAGCTTCCCGAAGGCCACCATGACTTCCAGGAACTCCTTTGGAACACCCCCCCGGAGGCCCGGGCGGAGATGGTGGAGGCGGAACACCCCCTCTTCATCCTCTACACCTCGGGCTCCACGGGCAAGCCCAAGGGGGTGGTCCACGTCCACGGGGGCTACATGGTGGGCACCACCTACCACCTGCGCACCTTCTTTGACGTGAAGGACGAGGACGTCTTCTGGGCCAGCAGCGACATCGGCTGGATCGTGGGCCACTCCTACATCGTCTACGCCCCTCTCTTGGAGGGCATCACCTCCGTGCTCCGGGAAGGGGCCCCCGACTACCCCGACCCCGGGGCCTTCTGGCAGGTGGTGGAGCGGTACCGGGTGAACGTGATGTTCACCGCCCCCACGGCGGTGCGGCTTTTCATGAAGTACGGCCCCGAGTGGCCCAAGCGGTACGACCTCTCCTCCTTGCGCCTCCTGGCCGTGGCGGGAGAGCCCCTAAACCCGGAGGCCCTGCGCTGGGCCTATGCGCACCTGGTGGACGGGGGCAAAAGGGGCTTCGTGGCGGACAACTGGTGGCAGACGGAGCTGGGGGGGCCCACCCTGGGCACCCCCCTCACCCTCCCGGCCAAGCCGGGCTTTGCCGGGGTGGCCCTGCCCGGGGTGGAGGCCGCCGTGGTGGACGAGGAGGGGAAGCCCGTGCCCCCAGGGCAGGGGGGGCTTTTGGTGCTCAAGCGGCCCTTCCCCCACATGATGCGCACCGTCTGGGGCAACCACGAGCGCTACCTCCAGTACTGGCGGGAGGTTCCTGGGGGGGTCTACGCCGCCGGGGACGTGGCAAGCCAGGACGAGGAAGGCTACTTCAGCGTCCTGGGCCGGGCGGATGACGTCCTCAACGTGGCCGGCCACCGCATCGGCACCGCGGACGTGGAAAGCGCCTTGGTCTCCCACCCGGCGGTGGCGGAGGCGGCAGTGATCGGGGTGCCCGACCCCCTGAAGGGGGAAGCCATCAAGGCCTTCGTGGTCCTGCGCTCGGGGCAGAGCCCCTCGGAGGCGCTCAAGGAAGGGATCATCCAGCACGTGCGCCGGGAGCTTGGCCCCATCGCCACGCCCAGCGAGGTGGTCTTCCTGGAGAAGCTTCCCAAGACCCGCTCGGGCAAGATCCTGCGGCGGCTTCTGAAGGCGAGGGAGCTGGGGAAAGACCCTGGGGACCTTTCCACCCTCGAGGAGTAACCCCAACACCCGTGAGGGCGAAACCGGGTCCAAGCAAAGGGTCTCCGGGTGGAAAATCACGCCCTTCCTCTTCTCGGAAAGTAAAGGAGAAAACCCACCTTTTGCGCATGACCGAAAAAGCTGGTTTTCTTGACATGCTCCTCACCGAGAAATCATACTGGGCCCCAACCCAAGGGAGTTTAAAGGCCCTGCCCAGCGGAGCAGGTTCCCCTTGGGGTACCGAGAAGGAAAGGGAGGAGGTCAACCATGTCCAAAGACCAGTTGGAGCAGCTCGTTCAGGCAAGATGGCGGATCGCCCTCGCCCTCACAGGGGCCATGCTCGCCATCTATTTGGGGTTTTTCCTCCTTGTCGCTTACGCAAAGGGGGCTATGGGCACGCAAATCGTACCTGGCTTGAGCTGGGGTATTTTCCTTGGCGTCTTGGTGATCCTGACCGCCTGGGTGCTCAACGGGATCTACGTCCGGTGGGCTAACCGTTACTACGACGAGGCCATTCGCCAGCTGAAGGAGGTGCGAGGATGAGCGGAAGCGCGTTGGGACAACCCAACCCCACGGCAATCCTTTTCTTCTTCGTCTTCATCGCACTAACTCTGGGCATCACCTACTGGGCCGCGCGGCGAACGAGGTCTACGGAGGAGTTCTATGCCGCCGGCAGGTCTATCTCTGGTTTTCAGAACGGCCTCGCCCTGGCCGGTGACTACATGTCAGCGGCGAGCTTCCTCGGCATCGCCGGTCTCGTAGCCCTTTCCGGTTTTGACGGCCTCCTCTACTCCATCGGCTTCCTCGTGGGCTGGCCCGTGGTCATGTTCCTCGTGGCCGAGCCCCTGCGAAACCTCGGCAAATACACCTTCGCCGACGTGGTGGCCTACCGCCTCCGGCAAGCTCCGGTGCGCAGCGCCGCAGCGGTGAGCACCTTGGTTGTGGTCACCCTCTACCTCATCGCCCAAATGGTGGGGGCCGGCAACCTGATCAAGCTCCTCTTCGGGCTATCCTACGAGTGGGCGGTGGTGCTCGTAGGGGTGGTGATGCTGGCCTATGTTCTCTTCGGAGGCATGGTGGCCACCACCTGGGTTCAGATCGTCAAGGCCGTACTCCTCTTAAGCGGGGCCTTCCTCCTTGCCCTCCTGGTGCTGGTCCGCTATGGCCTGAACCCTCTTTCGTTGTTCCAAGATGCGGCCGCTAAGTACGGGGAACAAGTCTTGGCTCCTGGAGGGCTCGTTGCCAACCCCATAGACACCCTTTCCCTGGGCTTGGCCCTAATGCTGGGCACCGCAGGCCTACCCCATATCCTCATGCGGTTTTACACGGTTCCCGACGCCAGGGCCGCCAGAACGTCCGTGAGCTGGGCTACCCTTTTCATCGGCTTCTTCTACCTTCTCACCTTCGTCTTGGGGTTCGGCGCCATGACCCTGGTGGGCCGAGACCCCATCCGGGCCATCGACAAGGGGGGCAACATGGCGGCGCCCCTGCTCGCCGAGGCGCTCGGGGGGACAGCCTTTTTAGGGTTCATCAGCGCCGTGGCCTTCGCCACCATTCTAGCGGTGGTGGCAGGCCTTACCCTGTCTGGAGCCGCCGCCCTTTCCCACGACCTTTGGGTGAATGTGGTCCGGCAAGGAAAGGCCCCCGAAAAGGAACAGCTGGCGGTCGCTCGGATCGCCACCTTGCTCTTGGGCATCGTGGCCATCCTCCTGGGCATCGCCTTCAAGGGGCAAAACGTGGCCTTCACGGTGGGGCTAGCCTTCGCCATCGCTGCCAGTGGAAACCTTCCCGCCATCGTCTACTCGGTTTTTTGGCGCAAATTCACAACCGCCGGAGCAGTAGGCGCCATCCTCGTCGGCACTCTCTCCGCGGTCATCCTCATCTACCTCTCCCCCACGGTGCAGGTGGACATCCTTAAGCATGCAAGCCCCATTTTCCCCCTCAAAAACCCGGGCATTGTTTCCATCCCGCTAGGGTTCTTGGCCGGCTACCTCTTTTCCCTTCTGTCCCAAGAAAAGGAGGCGGAGGAACGCTACCGGGAGGTTGAGCGTCGGGTGCACCTGGGAGGGGACTAGGTATCCCGCCTTAGCTCCGGCACCCAAAGCTGGCTCAAGTCTCCTCCAGGACCCCAAGGGGTCCTGGAGGAGGTTGAAGCCAGGCTGGCCATAGGCCTTTGTTTTATGCGTCCGAGGACGATACCCCCGTTACAGGCCCTGCCCAAACCCGTACAAGAGGCTTTCCTAGCCCAAGGGGTAGAGGAGGCCCACCCTCCCGGAACCCGTTTCCTGGAGCAAGGAGGAGTACCTGTCCAGGCGCTCTACCTGGTGCTGGAGGGGGAGGTGGCCCTCCTGGACGGGGAAAGGGAGGTGGGGGTGTTGGGCGCAGGGGAGTTTTTCGGATTCCCTTCCCTCCTTACCGGGGAGCCCCCGGCGTTTAGCGTGGTGGCCAAGACCCCGGTGCGCCTCCTGCGTTTTCCCGAAGCCGCTTTTCGCCGGCTCCTCGCCCACCCCGAGGCCGCCCGCTTCTTCGGGCAGGGCTTGGCGGAGCGGGTGCGGCTTAGGGCCTTGCCCGAACTTTCCCTCTTTGCTCCCGTGGGGCGGCTCGTGCGGCGGGCACCGGTCTTCATCGCACCGGAAGCCCCGGTGCAGGAGGCGGCAAGGAGGATGCGGGAGGAGGGCATCAGCAGCCTCCTGGTGGCCTCCGACCCCCCCGGCATCCTCACCGACCGGGACCTGAGGAACCGGGTCTTGGCGGAGGGCCTTCCCCCCTCTACCCCGGTGGCGGCGGTGATGACCGCCCCCCTCTTCGCCCTGCCCGCGGACACCCCCCTCTACGAGGCGGTGGCGGCCATGGTGGAGCGGGGCATCCACCACCTGCCCCTCACGGAAGGGACGAGGATCGTGGGCCTTTTGACCCACACCGACCTCCTCCTGCACCAGGCGCAAAGCCCCCTTCTCCTCCTGCGGCGGATTGAGCGCCTGGAGCTCACCCGCTACAGCGCCGAGGTGGCCCACCTGGTGGAGGGGCTTTTTCAGAAGGGCCTCGAGGCCCTGGAGATCGGCCGGGTGGTGGCCTCCCTGAACGACGCCCTGATCCGCCGCCTGGTGAAGGAGGGGGAAGCCGCCTTAGGGCCACCCCCCACCCCCTATAGCTTCATGGTCTTCGGCTCGGAAGGCCGCCGGGAGCAGGCCCTCCTCACCGACCAGGACAACGCCCTGGTCCTGGGGGAAGGGGGGCACGAGGCCTACTTCCAGGCCCTGGCGGAGCGGGTGGTGGGGGGGCTTTTGGAGGCGGGGATCCCCGAGTGCAAGGGGGGGTATATGGCCACCCGCTGGCGCATGCCCCTCACGGACTGGATCGCCACCTTCCGCCGCTTCATGGAAACGCCCGAACCCCAGGCCCTCCTGGAGTCCCAGATCTTCTTTGACTTCCGGGGCGCCGCCGGGGAGCTTTCCCTAAAGCCCTTGGAAGAGGCCGTCTTGGAAGGGGCCAAGCGGGGGGTTTTCCTCTACCACCTGGCCCGGGCCAGCCTGGCGTTCCACCCTCCTTTGGGCTTTCTGGGCCGGGTGCGCACGGAGGAGGGCTTCGTGGACCTCAAGCGCTCGGCCCTCGCCCCCATCGTGGCCCTGGCAAGGCTTTACGCCCTCCTGGCGGGAAGCGCCGCCAAGGGCACGGTGGAGCGGCTTAGGGCGGCGGCGGAAGGGGGGACGCTAAGCCGCGAAGGGGCGGAAAGGCTGGAGGAGGCCTTCCGCTTCTTCTTCGGCCTGCGCCTGGCCCACCAGCTCCAGGCCTTCCGCGAGGGGAAGGAGATCGGCAACAAGGTGCTCTGGGCGGCCCTCTCCCCCGGGGAAAGGCGGCGGGCCCTGGAGGGGTTTAGGGCCATCCAGGAGGTGCAGGAGAGCACGGCAAGCCGCTTCAACCTGCGATGAAGGAGAAAGCCTTCGCCCTCTTCCTCCTGGCCCTCTTCCTCTTCACCCTGCCCCTAAGCCTCCTCTTCCGGGGGGTGGAGGGGCCTTGGGGGCTTCCCCCCCTTTACCTCTACCTCTTCGGGGCCTGGGCCTTGGTGGTCCTCTTGGCCTTTCTCCTCTTCCGCCGGCCATGAGCCCTGGGGTGCTTCTCCTCGGCCTTCTCCTCTACCTGGGCCTCCTCTTCCTGGTGGCCCTGTGGGGGGAAAGCCGCCCGAGCTTCACGCAAAGCCCCTGGATCTACGCCCTCTCCCTAGCGGTCTACGCCACCGCCTGGACCTTCCTGGGCAGCGCCGGGCGGGCGGCCACGGAAGGGGCCACCTTCCTCCCCGTCTACCTGGGGGCAACCTTGGTCCTCCTCCTCTGGCCTTGGCTTCACGGAAGGCTCCTCGCCCTGGCCCGGACCCACCGCCTCACCTCCTGGGCGGACTTCCTCCACCTGCGCTATGGCCCAGGTCCCTTGGCCCCCCTGGCGGCGGGGTTTTTGGTGGTGGGGCTTCTGCCCTACCTGGCCCTGCAGCTTAAGGCCATCGCCCAAGCCTTCCTCTTCCTTAGCTGGGAAAAGGCCCCCTTGGCGGACGTAGCCCTCCTCACCGCCCTTCTCCTCGCCCTCTTCGCCATCCTCTTCGGCACCCGCCGCCTGGACCCTTCGGAGCGCCACCCGGGCCTGGTCCTGGCGGTGGCCTTTGAATCCGTGGTGAAGCTCCTCGCCCTCCTCCTGGTGGGGGCCTTGGTCCTCTTAAGCCTCGGGAACCCCTTTCCCCGCGCCCAGGCCGAGCCCCACCTCCACCCCCTCCTCCTCCCCCCTGAGGGGCTTTCCGGGCACCTGGCTTGGGTGAGCCTGGTGGCGCTTTCCGGCCTCGCCTTCCTCCTCCTGCCCCGGCAGTTCCACGTGGCGGTGGTGGAGGGCCAAGACCCCCGCCACCTGCCCCAGGCCGCCTGGGCCTTCCCCCTCTACCTCCTCCTCATCAACCTGCCCATCCTCCCCCTGGCCCTTTGGGGGAGGCTTCTTTTGCCCGGGGAAAACCCCGACCTCTTCGTCCTGGCCCTCCCCCTCCTGGCGGGAAGCCCCCCCGTGGCCTTTTTAGCTTTCCTGGGGGCAGTGTCCGCCGCCACGGCCATGGTGGTGGTGGAGGGGCTTGCCCTCTCCATCCTGCTTTCCAACCACCTCCTCTCCCCCCTCCTCCTGCGCTACCGGGCCCTGGGAAGCCTCCTCCTGTGGCGAAGGCTTGCCATCCTCCTGGTGATGCTTTTGGCCTACCTCTACTTCCGCCTGGCGGGGGAAGCCCACGCCTTGGTGGGCATGGGGCTCATCTCCTTCGTGGCGGTGGCGCAGCTGGCCCCGGCGGCCCTTCTCGGCCTCTACTGGAAGGGGGCCACGGGGACGGGGGCTCTGGCGGGGTTCCTGGCCGGGGTGGGCCTTTGGGCCTACACCCTCTTCCTCCCCACCCTGGCCCGCTCCGGCTTCCTTTCCCCCCTCTTCCTGGAAGGCCCCCACCCCCTCCTCCATCCCGAGGGGCTTTTGGGCCTAAAGGGCCTAGACCCCATCACCCACGGCTTCCTGGTGAGCCTGGGGGTGAACCTGGCCCTCACCCTGGGCGTTTCCCTCTTCACCCGCAAGGACGCTCCCCTAGGGGGGCGCACCGGGGAGGTGGCGGCGCTCGCATCCCTTTTGGAAAGGGTCTTGGGGAAGGAGACGGCGGAGGCCTTCCTCAAGGAGGCCGAAGGCCTTCCCGGCACCGAAGCCGCCCAAAGGGCCGAGGCCTTCCTCTCCTCCGCCCTGGGGCCCGCCACCGCCCGGCTCCTCCTCCTTTCCGTCACGGAGGAAGCCCCAGGGGCGCATCGGCCCCTCCTGGAGGAGGCGGCCCGGGAGTCAAAAGAGGTGCGGGCCTACGCCCAGGCCCTGGAAAGGGCCCAGGCGGAGCTGGCCGAGGCCTACGAGCGGCTAAAGGCCCTGGACCGGGCCAAGGACGAGCTCCTTTGGGCGGTGTCCCACGAGCTCAAGACCCCCCTCACCGCGGTGCGGGCCCTGGCGGAGATCCTGGCCGCCCACCCTGACCTCTCCGAGGAGGAGCGGGGACGCTTCACCGCCCTCTTGGCGAAGGAGGCGGCAAGGCTTTCCCGCCTGGTGGAGGAGGTCCTGCGCTACGCCCGCCTCCAGACGGGCCCCGCCCCAAGGAAGGAGCCCACAGACCTAAAGGCCCTGGCGGAGGAGGCCCTAAGCCTCACCGAGCCCCTGGCCCGGGAGCGGGGGATCAGACTGGAAAGGGCCTTGACCCCCCTTTTCACCCACACCGACCGGGACCGGGTACTCCAGGTGCTCCTTAACCTCCTCACCAACGCCATACGCCACGCCCGAAGCCGGGTGCGCCTGGAGCTTATGCCGAAGGGGCAAGAGGCCCTTTTCCGCGTCTTGGACGACGGCCCCGGGGTGCCCGAGGAGGCGCGGGAGCGGATCTTTGAGCCCTTCCAAAGCCTCTCGGGGGGCATGGGGCTCGGGCTTTACCTGGCGAGGCGCCTGGCCGAGGGCTTGGGCGGGCGGGTCTACCTGGAAGCGGGGGAAGGCGGGGCCTTCGCCTTCACCGTACCCTTGGAGGTGGAAGATGCGGATCCTTCTGGTGGATGACGAGGAGAGCATCCTGGTGCCCCTGGAGTTCCTCCTGCGCAAGGCGGGGTACGAGGTGGCCTTGGCCAAGACGGGAGAGGAAGCCTTGGGGGCGGCGGAGGCGAGCCCCTTTGACCTGGTGGTGCTGGACCTCATGCTCCCCGGTGTGGACGGCTTTGCCGTCCTGGAGCGCCTCAAGGCCCACTCCCATCCCCCAAAGGTCCTGGTCCTCACCGCCCGGGGCCGGGAGGCGGACCGGGCCAAGGCGGAGGCCTTGGGGGCGGAGGGCTTCCTGGGTAAACCCTTCGCCGTAGAGGACCTCCTCGCCCGGGTGCGGGCGCTTTTGGAGGGGACATGAGGGAGATCCTACGCTTCCTGGGCGCTCTCCTTTTGGGCCTCCTCCTGGTGGGGGGAACGGCGGGGGCGGGGCTTTTCCTCCTCCTCCAGGGGGAGGAGGCCCTGGCGCGGGAACTCCTGCGGCTGGCCCGGGAAAAGGCCTTCCTCCTCCTCTTTTTGGCCTTCCTCTTCGCCTTGGTGCTGGCCGCCCTCCTCCACCCCCTTTTCCTGGGGTACCTGGCCGCCACCCGGGCCCTGGGCCAGGAGGCGGAGATCCTCCTGGCCAACCCCGGCCACCGCCTGCGCCTCCGGGGGCCCTTTGAACTCAGGGCCCTGGCGGACCTCATCAACCGCCTGGCGGAGGAGAAGGAAGCCCTGGAAAAGGAGGTGGAGGCCCGCGTGGCGGAGGCCAAGGCCCTTTTAACCCGGGAGCGGGAGGTCTTGGCCACCCTGATCGCCCACCTGCCCCAAGGGGTGGTCCTGGCCAACCCCAAGGGCCAGGTCCTCCTCTACAACCCCCCGGCCCGCCGGCTCTTGGGGGAGGGGCTTGGGGCGGGGAAAAGCCTTTTTGGCCTTCTGGACCGGAGCCTGCTGGCCCACGCCCTGGCCCTGCCCGAGGAGCGCTTCCTCACCCAGGGCCCCAAGGGCCCCTTGCGCCTGCAGGCGGTGCCCCTGGAAGCTGGCTTTTTGCTCCTCTTGGAGGAGGCTCGGGAGGAGGGGGCCCTGGAGGAGGCCACCCTGCACCGCCTCAAGGACAAGCTGGCGGGGCTTAGGGCCCTGGTGGAGGCGGCGGCGCAGGAAGCCCCCCATCCCCTCCTGGCCCAGGCCCGGGCCACGGCGGAGGCCCTTTCCCGCCTGGTGGAAGGCTTGAAGGCGCCGGTGCGGGCGGAGGAGGTGCGGGCGGAGGACCTCCTTGCCCTCTTGGCCGAGGCCCTGGAACGGGAAGCGGGACTTTCCCCGGGGTTTTCCCTGAAGGAAGGGGCCGAGGGGCTTTTGGTGCAGGCGGACACCTACGCCCTCGCCCGGGGCCTCGCCGCCACCCTGGCGGGGGAGGAAGAGGTCTTTTGGGAAGGGGGGCGGCAGGGGAACCTCTTCCGCCTCACCCTCCTCTTCCCCCACCCAGCCCCGAAGCCCCACCCCCTGCTGCAGAAGGCGGTGGAGGCCGCCCAGGGAAGCCTTTGGCGGGAGGATGGCCGGCTTCACCTCCTCCTGCCGGCCCGGGAAGCCCCGAGCCTCCCCGCGCCCCAAGGCCCCCCGCCCCGGGCCGAGGTGGTGGACCCAGCTCTCCTCCTGGTGCCGGAGGCCCTCGAGGACGCCCCCCTGGAGGGCCTCCTCTACACCGCCTTTGACCTGGAAACCACGGGGCTGGACCCGGAAAAGGACGCCATCGTCGCCTTGGGGGCGGTGCACGTCCTGGGACGGCGGGTCCTCCACCAGGAAACCTTTGAGGCCCTGGTGGACCCCGGCCGCCCCATCGCCAAGGCGGCCACGGAGGTGCACGGCCTCACCTGGGAGATGCTGAAGGGCAAGCCCAGGCTGGAGGAGGTCCTCCCCGCCTTCAAGGCCTTCCTGGAAGACACAGTCCTCCTCGCCCACAACGGGGCCTTTGACCTGGCCTTCCTGCGGCGGGTGGGGGTGGGGGAGCCCCCCCTGGTGGACACCCTCCTCCTCGCCCACCTCCTCTTCCCCGACCTCAAGGACCACCGCCTCGAGGCCCTGGCGGAGCGCTTCGGCGTTCCCGTTTTGGGGCGGCACACCGCCCTGGGGGACGCCCTCATGACCGCGGAGGTCTTCATCCGCATGGTCCCCCTCTTGAAGGAAAAGGGCTACACCACCTTGGGGGCGGTGCTTTCCGCCTGCAGGCGGCTTCCCCTGGCCCGCCTCAGGTACTAGCCCGCCGCAGGGCCTTGCGCCCGATGTCCTTGCGGTAAACCGACCCCGGAAAGCCCACCTTGGGGACGAAGGCGTAGGCCCGGCCCAGGGCCTCCTCCAGGTCCTTCCCCAGGCCCACCACGTTCAACACCCTTCCCCCGGCGCTCACGAGCCGCCCCCCCTCCCAGCGGGTGCCCGCGTGGAAGACAAGGACCCCCTCCGGGGGCTCGGGCACGTGGAGGGGAATGCCCTTCTTGGGGGCCTCGGGGTAGCCGGGGGCGGCCAGGACCACGCAGGCGGCGGCCCCCTCCCTCCAGGCGAGGGCGGTGCCCCCAAGCCGCCCCTCCGCCACCTTCAGGGCGAGCTCCACCAGGTCGCTTTCCAAGAGGGGAAGCACCGCCTGCGCCTCGGGGTCGCCGAAGCGGGCGTTGAACTCCAGGACCTTGGGGCCCTCCCGGGTGAGCATGAGCCCGGCGTAGACCACCCCCCGATAGACCACCCCCTCCGCCCGGAGGCCCCGGACGAGGGGCTTGAGGATCTCCTCCTCCACCCGCTTGAGGGTGGCGGGGTCCATGGGGTAAGGGGCCACCGCCCCCATCCCCCCGGTCATGGGGCCCTGGTCCCCATCCAGGAGGCGCTTGTGGTCCTGGGAGGGGATGAGGGGTAGGATGGCCTCCCCGTCGGTGAGGGCCAGGACCGTGGCCTCCTCCCCCTCCAGGTACTCCTCCACCACCACCTCCCCCCCTTCGGGGCCCGAGAGGAGGTTTAAGACGGCCTGCTTGGCCTGGTGTAGGTCAAAGGCCACCGTGACCCCTTTCCCGGCGGCGAGCCCCGAGTCCTTGATCACGATGGGGACCCCCACCGCCTCCAGGTACTCCAGGGCCTCGAGGGCCTCGGTGAAGACGCGGTAGCGGGCGGTGGGGATGCCGTGGCGCTCCATGAAGCCCTTGGCGAAGGCCTTGGAGCCCTCAATCATGGCGGCTTTCTGCGCGGGGCCGAAGACCTTAAGGCCCCGCTCCGAGAAGGCGTCGGCGATCCCCTCCACCAAGGGGGCCTCGGGGCCCACCAGGGTGAGGTCTATCCCCTCGGCCAGGGCCCAGTCCGCCAGGGCCTCCACGTCCCCGTTCCAGGGGACGAGCTCCGCCAAGGCCGCCATCCCGGCGTTGCCGGGGGCGGCGTAGAGCTTCTCCACCAGGGGGCTTTGCGCCGCTTTCCAAAGGAGGGCGTGCTCCCGCCCCCCGCTCCCCACCACCAAAACCTTCATAGAGGGGATTCTACCCGCTTCCAAAGGGCCAGGGCCGCCTCCCCCACCTCGGGCAAGGCGGCGAGTTCCTCCTCCAGGGGCAGGTGGGGCGCGGCGAGGAGGTGGGCGAGGAGAAGGGCTCCCCGCACCCAAGGGTTGCGGGAAGGCCCCAAGGCCTCGGGCCAGAGGTCCTCCCGGCCCCAAAGGGCGAGGGCGGAAAGGGCCCGGGCCCATAGGGCCCGCTCCCCCGGGGTAAGGGCGTAGAGGGCCTCCCTAAGCCCGCCGAAGGCCTCGGGGGGGCGGGCCAGGCCCAGGAGGAGGAGGCGCACCGCCCTGGGGTAAAGCCAGTGCTCCAGGCGCAGGACCCGCGCCTCCACCTCCTCCTCCCGGTCCCCGGGGAGGATGGGCACCCGCCCCTGGAGGACGATGGGCCCGGTGTCCATCCCCTGGTCCACGAAGTGCACCGTGGAGCCCGTTTCCTTTTCCCCCGCCTCCAAAACCCGCCGGTGCACGTGGAGGCCGGGGTAGGCGGGGAGGAGGGAAGGGTGGATGTTGAGGAGGCGGCCGTACCACCTCTCCACGAAGCCCGGGGAAAGGAGGCGCATGAATCCAGCCAGGAGGACCACGTCCACCCCCTTGGCCTCGAGGCGGGCCAAGGCCTCCCCTTCAAAGGCCCGCCGCCCCCGCCAGGGCAGGGCCACCGCCTCCACACCCCCCTCCCTCGCCCGCTTTAGGGCCAGGGCCTCGGGGTTGTCGGAAAGCACCAGCACCACCTCCCCCAAGGGGTTGCCGGGAGGGAAGGCCTGGAGGAGGGCCATCAAGTTCGTCCCCCGGCCCGAGGCCAAGACCGCCATCCGGGCCGGGCGGCCCAGGGGAAAGGGCCAGGCCATCTCAGCCCTCCAAGGCCTCGGGATGGTGCTTCTGCCAGTAGCGCGCCAGGCCCTGCAGGTTCATGTACGGAGGGTCGGCGAGCTCGTAAAGGCGCATCCCCGCCTCGTCCACCCCCGCCCGCTTCAGGCCCTCCCGCCAGTAGGCCTCAAAGCGCCGGGTGAGCTCCTCCGGCGAAAGCCCCTCCTTGAGGCGGCTTAGCGTCCAGCCTGCCCACTCCTCCAAGACGTGGCGCAGGGCCAAGAGGTGTTCCTCCACGTCCTGGTAGGCGCCGAAGTGGGTGAGGTAAAGGGCCTCCGGGCGCAAGGCCAGAAGCCGGTCCAAGGAGGCGTACCAGCTTTCCAGGTGGATGTCGGGGGGAGGGGTGGGGGGAAGCACCGGCCCCGGGGCGATGCGCACCCCGGCGATGTCCCCGGCGAAGACCACCCCATCCACCCGATAGGCGTGGTGGTGGGAGGCGTGGCCCAGGGTTTCCAGGGCCTGCACCTTCACCCCGCCCAGGTCCACCACCTCCCCGTCCTCCAGGACCCGCACCCGCTCCGGGGGGATGCCCCTAAGCTCCCCCCAGAGGGGCTTGAGGAGCGCCCCATAGATGCGCTCCGCCGAGGCCAGGAGCCGGGAAGGGTCCACCAGGTGCGGCGCCCCCTTGGGGTGGAACGTAGACCGTGGCCCCAGCCTCGGCCAGCCGCCAAGCGGCCCCGGCGTGGTCCAGGTGGATGTGGGTGACGAAGACGTGGCGCACCGCCTCGAGCTCCACCCCGTGGGCCTTAAGCCGTTCCACCAGGCGGGGGTAGGTGCTCTCGGGGCCCGTTTCTATCAGGACCGGACCTATGGGGGTCTCCAGGAGGAAACTGGCGATGACCCTCTCCGCCCCCTGAAACCCCAGGTCCAACACCCTCACCACGGCCGCTCCTCCTTGGGGCCGATGCGGGTGTGGAGGGTCCCCACCCCCTCCACCGCCACCTCCAACCGGTCCCCGGGCTTTAGGGCACCCACCCCTTCTGGGGTGCCCGTGAGGACCACGTCCAAGGGCTCGAGGGTCATGAAGGTGGAGATGTAAGCAAGGATCTCCGCCACGCTAAAGATCATTTGGGAAGTGTGCCCCTCCTGCCGGAGCTCCCCGTTCACGTAGGTGCGGAGCCAGACGTTCTGCGGATCCAGATCGGTCTCCAGCCAAGGCCCCAGGGGCAGGAACTTGTCGGCGCTCTTGGCCCGCACCCACTGCAGGTCCTTTTTCTGGGCGTCCCGGGCGGTGATGTCCACGGCCACGGTGTAACCGAGCACGTGGTCCAAGGCCTTCTCGGGGGGAACGTTGCGCATGCGGTCGCCCACCACCACGGCAAGCTCCCCCTCGTAGTGGAGCTCCTCGGTGAAGAAGGGGTAAGGCACGGCGTCCCCCGTGTTCCACGGGTCCATGGGGTTGCCCGGGTGGGCCAGGGTGTTGGGGGCCTTGAGGAAAAGCCCCGGCTCCTTTGGCAGGTCGTGGCCGAAGTCGTGCCCCATCTCCCGGATGTGCTCCCGGTAGTTTCGCCCCACGCAGACGATCTTGCTAGGGGTCGCCGGCACCAGAAGCCGCACCGAGGCCAGATCGTAGCGCCGGCCCGTGGGGTTTCCCCCGGGGCCGTCCGTTTCCAGGACCACCTCCCCTTCCAGGATGCCCCAGCTTCCGCCGTTAAACCGGAGGATCTTCATGCCCCAAAGCTACCACCTTCCCCTTAGGATTTGTAGGCCCCTTAAGCCCACCACCAGGGCCACCAAGAGGACGGCAAGCCGCCCTTCCTCGGGGGCCAAGAGGAAGAAGGCCAGGTAGCCGAAGGCGGCCCCGAAGGGGATGGGGTAGACCCCCCGCCGCCTGCGCCACCAAAGGAGGTGGTAAACCCCAGCCACCAGGAGGGCGAAAAGGGTGGAAAGGAGGGCCTCCCGGGGGAACCAGGCTAGGAAAAACCCCAAGGAGGGCGCGATCCCCCCGCCCCCCCGGAAGCGGAAGAAAAGGGGCCAGGTGTGCCCCGCCACCAAGGCCGCCCCCGCCCACGGGCGCCAGGCCAGCGGGGTTAAAAGGCCCACCAAAACCCCTTTGCCCACGTCAAAGAGCACCACCCCCAGCGCCGCCCAAGGTCCCTTTTTCCGGAAGACCCCGGAGCCCCCGGGAAGATCCTTCCCCCGGATCTCGGGATAAAAGAGAAGCCCCCCCACCAAGGAACCCATGAGGTAGGCCAGGAGCACGTACCCCATGCCCCCATTCTTGCGGAAGACCCCCTTTTGCTCTATCCTGAGGGTGGAAGTTTCCATGAAGCGCTTCCACCACGGGACCAGGCCATGAGAAAGAAAAAGCCCACCATCCACGAGGTGGCCGCCCGGGCCGGCGTGGGCCTGGGCACGGTGAGCCGCGTGCTCAACAACCACCCGGCGGTGCGCCCGGAAACCCGGGCCCGGGTCCTGAGGGCCATGGAGGAACTGGGCTACACCCCCAACCCCCACGCCCGCAGGATCGCCGGGGGAAGGAGCTACACGGTGAGCGTCCTCCTCCCCTTCGTGGCCACGGAGTTCTACCGCAGGCTCATTGAGGGGATAGAAAGCGTCCTCCTGGAAAAGCGCTACGACCTGGCCCTCTTCCCCATCCTCTCCGAGGCCCGGCTTAGGCGCTACCTGGAAAGCCACACCCTGGCCTACCTCACGGACGGCCTCATTCTGGCCTCCTACGACCTCACGGAGCACTTTGAAGGGGGCAGGCTCCCCACGGACCGGCCCGTGGTCCTGGTGGACGCCAAAACCCCCGGTACGACTCCGTCTACCTGGACAACTTCCTGGCGGCCACCTGGCGGGGGCCTACCTGGCCCGCTTCCCCGGGGCCATCTTCGCCGTGAAGGTGGAGGAGGAGCCCGACCGGGCCTTCCGCCACACGGTCTTCGCCGAGCGCATGGCGGGGTTTTTGCAGGCGCTCAAGGAGCGGGGGCGGCCTTTCCCGGAGGAGCACCTCTACACCACCCGCCTATCCCCCGAAGGGGGGCGGCTCGCCCTTCGGTACTTCCTGGAGAAAAGCTCCCCACCCCTCAACGTCTTCGCCGGGGCCGACCAGGTGGCCCTGGGGGTCTTGGAGGAGGCGGGGCGGCTCGGCCTCACCCTGGGCAAGGAGGTGCGGGTCCTGGGGTTTGACGGCCACCCCTTCACCCAGGAAGTGGGGCTTTCCACCATCGCCCAGCCCGTGGAGGCCATGGGGGCCAAGGCGGCCCAGCTCCTCTTGGAGAGGATGCAGGGCTACGCCGGCCCCCCGCGGGAGGTGCGGTTTGAACCCCTTTTGATTGAGCGGGCCTCCACCGGGACCCCGCCCGCCGTACCCTACGTGCCCTAAGCCATGCGCCTGGAACCCTTCGCCAACCTGGTCCGTTGGGTTATGCTCCTGCCGGTGGCGGGGCTTCTCCTCGGGGCCTCCTACTTCGCCTGGAACGCTTTTTTTGAGGCCGTAAAGGCCCTTTTCCACCCCCTGGAAGAAGCCCTCCCCGCCTTGGTGGGGGCGGTGGACCTGGCCCTTTTGGCCGCCGTTTTTCTCCTTTTCTCCCTGGGCCTCTTTGAGCTTTTCATCCGCCCCTTGGAGCTTCCCATGGGGAACATCCTGGCGGTGGCAAGCCTCTCCGACCTCAAGGCCAAACTGGGGCAGGTGATCGTCATGATCCTGGTGGTGAAGTTCTTTGAGAGGGCCCTGGGCTTCAAACCCAATAGCGCCCTGGACTTCCTCCTCTTCGCCGGGGGGGTGGCCCTCTTGGCGGGGGCGCTTTGGCTCGCCAAGGCCAAGGAGTAGTGCTCGCCTACCTGGACCAAAACTATGCCAGCCGCATGGCCAAGCACCTCCTGGGCCAGCCGGGCCACGAGGCCTTTGGCAGGCTCTATGAGGCCCTAAAGGGAAAGGCCCTGGCCCCGCCCAGCCCCTTTCACGTCCTGGAAACCCTTCACCCGCAAAGGGGCCCCGAGGAAAAGGTGGGCTACCTCCTCCCCGCCCTTAAGGCCGTCTTCGGCGAGCTTTCCCACGGGTACTGGGTGCGCCCGTGGCCGGAGGTGGCCTGGCGGCAGGGCCGGGGCCTTTACCGGGAAGACCTTCTCTGGCGGGGGGGAAGTTGGGAGGAGCCGGCGG
This sequence comes from Thermus sp. 2.9, assembly GCF_000794385.1. GTDB lineage: Bacteria > Deinococcota > Deinococci > Deinococcales > Thermaceae > Thermus > Thermus thalpophilus. The sequence continues at coordinate 146,234 of NZ_JTJB01000003.1, read as the reverse complement.
ACCTCTCCCCTTTCCTGGGCCTTCCCGAGGGCCTTAGGGGGCTTCCCTTCCTCGAGGCCCAAGAAACCGCCCGCCGGGAGATCCTGGCCCGCACCGGCCTGAAGGAGGTCCCCTTCGTCCGCCTCCTGGCGGAGCTCTTAGCCCGCATGGCCACGGACCCCACCCGCAAACCCCGCCCCTCCGACCTCCTGGATGCGGTGATGGCGGCCACGGTCTACCCCTACGTGGACCTCCTCCTCACCGACCGCTACCTTAGGAACCTCCTCCCCCAAAAGAGCGTGGGGGGAAGGCAAAAAGAGGTGGAGGCCCTGGTCAGGCGCCTCGGCGGGGAGTAGACTGCCCCCCGTGAAGGGGATCAAGGACCCCCGCCTCCTGCCCATCGCCGAAAAGGTGGAAGCCGGGGAGCGGCTCACCTTCGCCGAGGGGCTCGTGCTCTACGAAACCCAAGACCTCCCCACCCTCATGCGCCTGGCCAACCGGGTGCGGGAAAGGAAGCACGGCCACAAGACCTATTTCGTCCATTCCATCCGCGTTTCCCAGACCAACATCTGCTACGTGGGCTGCACCTTCTGCGCCTTCCAAAGGCGCTTTGGCGAAGAAGGGGCCTGGGACTGGGACGTGGAGGAGGTGGTGGCCTGGGTGAAGGCCCGCTACCAGCCCGGCCTAACCGAGATCCACATGACCGCCGGCCACCACCCCAAGCGGCCTTTCCAGTACTACCTGGACCTGGTGCGGGCGCTAAAGGAAACCTTCCCCGGCGTTCAGGTGAAGGCCTGGACGGCGGCGGAGATCCACCACTTTTCCAAGATCGCCCGCCTGCCCTACCGGGAGGTGCTCCAGGCCCTAAAGGAGGCGGGCCTGGACGCCATGCCCGGGGGCGGGGCGGAGATCTTCGCCGAGCGGGTGCGCAAGCGGATCGCCCGGGCCAAGGTGAGCGCCGAGGGCTGGCTGGAAATCCACCGCACCGCCCACGCGCTTGGCATCCCCACCAACGCCACCATGCTCTACGGGCACATAGAAACCCTGGAGGAGCGCCTGGACCACATGGACCGCCTGCGGCGCCTCCAGGACGAAACGGGGGGGTTCATGAGCTTCATCCCCCTGGCCTTCCAACCCGACGGGAACCAGCTCGCCCGGGAGCTGGGCAAGCGGGAGTTCACCACGGGCCTGGACGACCTGCGCAACCTGGCGGTGGCCCGGCTTTACCTGGACAACATCCCCCACATCAAGGGCTACTGGGCCACCTTGACCCCGGAGCTCGCCCAGGTCTCCTTGGACTGGGGCGTCACCGACATTGACGGCACCCTCATTGAGGAGCGCATCGTACACATGGCGGGAAGCCCCACCCCCGAAGGGCTCTCCAAGCGGGAGCTCGCCCGCATCATCCTGGCGGCGGGCCGGATCCCCGTGGAGCGGGACGCCCTCTACCGGGAAGTGCGGGTCTGGGACCAGGTGGAGGCCTGATGGCCTACGTCCTGGGGGTGCCTCTTTACGCCAACACCGCCCCCCTCCACCGCTTTCTGGAAGCGGATGGGTTTCTCCTCCGCCACGGGGTGCCGGCGGAGCTGAACCGCATGGTACTTTCGGGGGAGGTGGGGCTTTCCCTGGTTTCCAGCTACTTCTACCTGAAGCACCAAGACGTCCTCGGCCTCCTTCCCGATTTCTCCGTGGCGGTGTTGGGCCGGGTGTACTCCGTGAACCTTTTCCACAAGGTGCCCCTCGAGGCCCTAAAGCAGGTGGCCCTCACCACGGAAAGCGCCACCAGCGTGGAACTCCTCAAGCTCCTCCTACGGGAAAAGGGGCTAACCCCCAGCTACGCCCAGGTGGAGGGGGGCTTGGAACTCTTGGAAAGGTACGACGGCGTCCTCCTCATCGGCGACCGAGCCATAAAAGCTTATGCCAGCCTCCTACCCGAGCTTCCCGAAACCCCCCATGTTCTTCCCACCCGCTTCGGCGGGGTGGAGGTGGTGGACCTCTCGGCCCTTTGGTTCCAAAGGACCCACCTCCCCTTCGTCTTCGCCGTCTGGGCCTACCGCAAGGAAAACCCTCCCCCCAAGGCCCTGGTGCAGGCCCTCAGGCGGGCGAGGCGGGAGGGCTTGGGCCGGCTTAAGGAGGTAGCGGAGGCGGAAGGGAAGCGGCTTGGCGTGAACCCCGCCCTCCTGCAGCACTACCTTTGGAACTTCCGCTACCACCTGGAGGAGCCCGACCGGCTGGGCCTAAAGGCCTTCGCCGAGGCCTTGGGGCTTCCCTTCCAGCCCACGTACTACCCAGCTAGCGCTTGACTTCATATAGCGCTTTAGATAATATTCTACTGGGCCGAGGGCCCGAGGAGGTGTGTATGCGTTGGAACCTGGACCCCACCCACACCAGCGTGGAGTTCGCCGTACGGCACATGATGATCGCCACGGTAAAGGGCACCCTGAACCTCAAGGAGGGGTACGTGGAAACGGACGAAGGCGGCAAGCCCCTTCGGGTGGAAGCCCGCCTGGACGCCAGGAGCATCCACACCGGGGTGGCGGACCGGGATAACCACCTGCGCTCGCCTGATTTCCTGGACGTGGAAAACCACCCCGAGATCGTCTTCCGGAGCGAGAAGATCACCCCCCTGGGCGAGGGGCGCTACCGCGTGGAAGGGGAGGTGACCATCCGCGGCGTGACCCGGCCCCTTTCCTTTGAGGTGGAAACCCATGGCCCCGCCAAGGACCCCTGGGGCAACGAGCGCATCGCGGCCCACTTTGAGGGCAAGCTCAACCGCAAGGACTTCGGCCTCACCTGGAACGTGCCCCTGGAAATGGGCGGGGTGCTGGTGGGGGAAGAGGTGCGCTTTAGCGTGGACACCGAAGCGGTAAAGGCGCAGGAGGCGGTGGCCCGGTAATGCCCTTTCCCAGGCGGCTCCTTTCCCTGGCCCTAAGGGTGCGGGACCTGGGGGCCGCCTTGGGGTTTTACCGGGACCTTCTGGGGCTAGAGGTGGAGGAAGACCCCCCTTTTTTCCGCCTCTTTCCCCAAGGGAAGGGGTTTTGCCTAGAGCTTCACCACGACCCCAAGGCCCCCCTAAGGCCCTACCCCTCCCTGGGCCTTTACCACTTCGCCCTCCTCCTCCCGAACCGCAGGGCCTTGGCCGGGGTTTGCCGCAGGCTCCTGGAAGCCGGGGCCTTCTTTGAGGGGGCGGCGGACCACGGGGTTTCCGAGGCCCTTTACTTCCGCGACCCTGAGGGGAACGGCCTCGAGCTCTACCGGGACCGCCCCCAGGGGGAGTGGCCCAAAGGGCCTTTGATGTTCACCGCCCCCCTAAACCTGGAAAGGCTCCTGGCGGAAAACCCCAAGGCCACCCCCCTGGCCCCGGAAACCCTCCTCGGCCACCTCCACCTGCACGTGGCGGACCTGGGCGAGGCCGAAACCTTCTTCGCCGGAAGGCTTGGGATGGAGGTCACCTTGCGCACCTACCCCGGGGCCCTCTTCTTCGCCTGGGACGGCTACCACCACCACGTGGGGGCCAACACCTGGGCGGGGCCAAGGAGGGCTCCAGAAGGGGCCACGGGGCTTGTGGGCTACACCCTCTTGGACCCCAAAGGACGCGAGGAAACCCTCCTGGACCCCGTGGGGATACGGGTGCGGTTGACAGGCCATGGGGCCACCCCCTAAACTTGGGGGCAATATGCGGAGACCAGGGCGCTACTTCGGCTTTTATTATCCCGCCGGGGGCGCCCTGCGGTCCGCATAGGCTTTCACCGCAACCGGGCGCCCCCAAAAGGGGGCGCCCAAGGTTTTTAGGAGGGGAAGATGCTCATCGTGATGAAGCGGGGACACACGGAGGCGGAGCTGGACGAGGTGGTGCGGGAGATAGAGAAGGTGGGCTACCGGCCCCACGTCTCCCGGGGGGTGGAGACCACCCTGGTGGGGGCCATCGGCCGCGGCCCCACCCCCGAGCTCATGGAGCACTTCCGGGCCCTTCCCGGGGTGGCGGAGGTCATCCCCATCTCCAAGCCCTGGAAGCTGGCGAGCCTCGAGGTTCAACCCTTCCCCACCGTCTTAGACTTCCCCACGGGGAAAACGGGGGGCGGGCACGTGATGGTGGCGGCGGGCCCCTGCGGGGTGGAGTCCCGGGAGCAGACCCTGAAGGCGGCCCGGTACGTGAAGGCCCACGGGGGGGCGATGCTTCGGGGCGGCGCCTTCAAGCCCCGCACGAGCCCCTACGCCTTCCAGGGCCTAGGGGTGGAAGGCCTGAAGATCCTGGCGGAAGCCCGTAAGGAAACGGGCCTCCCCGTGGTCACCGAGGTCCTCTCCCCGGAACAGGTGGAGCTCGTGGCGGAGTACGCCGACGCCTTCCAGATCGGCGCCCGTAACGCCCAGAACTTCCCCCTCCTCCAAGCGGTGGGGGAGGCGAAAAAGCCCGTGCTTCTCAAGCGGGGCATGAGCATGACCCTGGAGGAGTTTTTGATGAGCGCGGAGTACATCCTCTCCCGGGGAAACATGCAGGTCATCCTGGTGGAGCGGGGCATCCGCACCTTTGAGAAGGCCACCCGCTTCACCCTGGATGTCGCCGCCGTGCCCGTGCTCAAGAGTTGGACCCACCTTCCCGTCTGGGTGGACCCCTCCCACCCCGCGGGCAAGCGGGATTGGGTCATCCCCCTGGCCCTGGCGGGGCTCGCCGCCGGGGCAGATGGGCTCATCGTGGAAACCCACCCGGAGCCCGAAAAAGCCCTTTCCGACGCGGCGCAACAGCTTCATGAGCACGAGTTCGCCGAGCTCATGGAAAGGGTGCGCCGCCTGGTGGTGGCCTTGGACAAGACCCTTTCCACCCCTGCCCTGGCATGAAGCCCCTCTTCGGCAAGGTGGGCATCTTCGGCGTGGGCCTCCTGGGGGGAAGCGTGGCCCTGGGGCTCAAGGAGCGCTTCCTGGCGGAGGAGGTCCACGCCTACGACCAAGACCCCTTGGCCCTGGAAAAGGCCCTCTTCCTGGGGGTGGCGGACCGGGTCCACGCCGAGCTCGGGCCCTGGGTGGGGGAGCTTTCCCTGGGCATCCTCGCCGCCCCCGTGGGGGCTTTGCCCGCCCTGGCCCAGGCCCTAAGCCCCCTGGCCCACCCCGAAAGCCTCTGGACGGACGTGGGGAGCGTCAAGGGCAAGGTGGTGGCGGCCCTGGAGGGGCTTCTTCCCCACTACCTGGGGGGCCACCCCATGGCGGGAAGCGAGCGGGCCGGGGTGGAAAACGCCCACGCCGGGCTTCTGCAAAACGCCGTCTGGGTCCTAACCCCCACGGCCCGCACGAGCCCCAAGGCCCGGGAGGGCATACTGCGCCTGGTGGAGGCCCTAGGGGCCTACCCCCTGGAGATGCCCCCCCTCCTTCACGACCAGCTGGTGGCCCGGATCTCCCACCTCCCCTACCTCCTGGCCGTGGCCCTAAACCGCATGGTGGCGCAAAACCCCCATAAGGACCTCCTCATCTTCCTGGCCGCCGGGGGCTTCCGCGACCTCACCCGCATCGCCTCGGGAAGCCCCAGGATGAGCCGGGACATGGTGGTGGAGAACCGGGAAGCCCTCAAGGAGGCCATAGAGGAACTCCGGGCGGTGCTTTTGCAACTGGAAGGACTTCTGGACGAGCCCGAGGCCCTCTTGCAGGTGGCGGAGGAGGCCAAGCGCACCCGGGACAGCCTTCCCATCGTGCGCCGGAGCCTCCTCCCCGAGATGTACGACCTGGTGGTGCAGGTGCCGGACCGCCCTGGGGAGATCGCCCGCATCGCCACCGCCTTGGGGGAGGCCGGGGTGAACATCAAGGACATAGAGGTCCTCACCATCCGGGAAGCGGCGGGGGCCCTCCGCCTTTCCTTCGCCACTCGGGAGGAGCGGGAGGAGGCCAGGCGGGTTTTGGAGAGGGCGGGCTACCGGCTTCCCTGATCGGTGTACCGGGCCACGCGGTCTTTGCCCCCCCGCTTGGCCCGGTAAAGGGCCTCGTCCGCCTTCCGGTAAAGCGTCTCCAAATCCCCCCGGTAGGAGGCCACGCCGAAACTGGCCGTGGTGCCCAGGGCCTTGAGGCCCTCCCGCAACCGCTCCGCCAGGCGGGTGGCCTGGAGGGCGTCGGTCTCCGGCAGGAGGATGGCGAACTCTTCCCCACCCCAACGGCCCACCAGATCCCCCTGGCGCACGTGGGCCACCAGGTAGCGGGCCACCTCCTTCAGGAGCCGGTCCCCTTCCGGGTGACCCTTTTCATCGTTCACCCGCTTGAAGTCGTCCAGGTCCAAAAGCACCAGGCTGAAGGGCTTCCCGCCCCGCTCCACCCGGGCCGCCTCCCGCTCCAAGGCCATCTCCAAGGCCCGGCGGTTGGGCAGGCCCGTGAGGGGGCAGGTGAGGGCCTGCTCCCGCCAAAAACGAGTCCGGCCGTAAAACTCCCGGAAGCGGGCGAGGAGAAGGGTGAGGGCGAGGAGCACAGGCTGGCTCAGGGCGAAGTGGGCGTAATAAGGACCGAGCTCCCGGCCCCAAAGAGGCGGGGCGAGGAGAAGAAGCGCCCCCCAAAAGAGGGAGGCCGCCAAGGCCCAAGGCACAGGGTAAGCGAAGGCAGCCACCAGGTAAAGGGCGGGAGACCAGTACCCCACCACCCACCCGTCCTCCTGGGCCCGCCAAAGCTCAAAGAGCAGGTACGCCCCAAGCCCGTGAACCAAGAACTTAGGGGCCCGCCTTGGCCCGCGGGTCAGCGCAAAGAGGAAGTAAAGGGCGAAGACACCATAGGCAAGCCATAGACCCAAGGTCTCTGGCGGGTACCAAAGCAACTGGAGGCCGATACCCAAGGGAAGGCCGAACCAAGCGGACCAGTAAAGGAGGCGGGCCAAGCGGTCCATGGAGTCATTTTATCCAAAAAGAAGGCGAAAAGGGTGTGAAAGAAAACTAAGGAAGCAGCTTCCCCGGGTTTAAAAGCCCCGCCGGGTCCAGGGCCGCCTTCACCTGGCGGAAGGCCTCGAGGGTCTCCCCGTCCACCGCCTCCGCCATGAACTTCCGCTTCATGACCCCGATACCGTGCTCCCCGGAAAGCACCCCGCCATGCCTGAGGGCCACCCGGGCGATCTCGTGGGCCAGCGCCCAGACCCTCTCCTCGCTCTCCCGCCTGGGGTCAAAGAGGATGTTGGGGTGGAGGTTGCCGTCCCCGATGTGACCAAACTGCACCACGATGAGGCCAGAGGCCTCCCCCAAGGCCCGGATCTCCCGCACCACCTGGGGCAAAGCGGAGCGGGGCACGGCGATATCCTCGTTCACCCGCTTGGGCCGGATCCGCCCCAAGGCCGGGCTCACCGCCCGCCGGGCCCGCCAAAGGGCCTCCGCCTCTTTTTCGTCTTGGGCCCGCCGCACCTGGGCGCCGTGGGCCTTGGCCGTTTCCTCCAGGAGGGAGAGTTCCTCCTCCACGAGCTCGGGATCGTCCCCGTCCGTTTCCGCCAGAAGGAGGGCGTGCCCCCGGGGTAAGCCCATAGCCAGGTAGTCCTCCACGGCATCCACGCAAGCCGGGTCCAAAAACTCCAGCCTAGCCGGCACCGCCCCCAAGGCGATGGCCCGGGAAACCGCCTCCGCCAAGGCCCCCACCTCGGGGAAGGCGGCCATGAGGGCGGCCCGGTGGCGGGGCAAGGGCAAAAGGCGCACCCGGGCCCCGGTGATGAGGCCCAGGGTGCCCTCGGAGCCCACCAAAAGCCCCGCGAGGTCAAAGGCCTTCCTGTCCAGCAGGTGGGCCTCCCCGAAGGCGTCCACGAACTCCAGGGCCAGGAGGTAGTCCCCCGTGACCCCGTACTTAAAGCAAAGGGGCCCCCCGGCGTTTTCCCCCAGGTTGCCCCCGAGGGTGCTGGTGCGGTGGGAGGCGGGGTCGGGGGGGTAAAAGAGCCCGTAGGGCCTCGCCGCCTCGGAGAGGCGGGCGGTGGTCACCCCCGGCTCGGCCCAGGCGGTGCGCGCCACGGGGTCCAGGGCCAGGCGGTCCATGCGGGTGAAGGACACCACGACGACCTCCCCCAGGGGCACCGCGCCCCCGGAAAGCCCGCTTCCCGCCCCCCGGGGCACCAGGGGAAGCCCGTACCGCCGGGCGAGGCGCACCAGGGCCTGCACCTCCTCCCGGGTTTCCGGGAGGACCACCGCCAAGGGCCTTTCCCCCACCAGGATGGCGTCGTAGCGGTAGACCTCCTTTTCCGCCGGGGAGAGGAGCGCCTTTGGCCCCAAAAGCCGCCTCAGCTCCTCCTTGGCCGCCTCCCAAGCCCCCATGCCCTTAGGCTACCAGGCGGGGTCGCAGGAAAGGGTGCCGTCCGGATAGACGGGGTTCCCCCGCACGTAGGGCCCCGCGAGCCCCCCGGTGAAGCCCTGTAGCCAAAGGCGGCGGGGCGGGAGGTTGGGCTCCACGCCAATTCCCTGAACCCCCACCCTCCCTTGAGGGGACACGGCGGAAACCCCCCGGATGGCCCCGTCTGGGGTCACCTCCACGTAGCCCCGGACCACCCCGCCGTAGATGGGGCCCTGGAGGACCGCCCGCTCCTCGGGCAGGGCGCTCTCAGGAGAAGCCCCCTCGGGGAGCCAGTAGAACGCTAGCCTGTCCAGCCTGCCCTCGAGGAAGAAGCGGTAGTCCACCTGGGTGGTACCAGAGGTGCAGTAGGTGGTCTGGGTGGCGAGATCGGAAATGCGGTGCCCGGGGTAGACCACCTCCAGGGTCAAGGAGCAGGCGGCCAAGAGGGGAAGAAGGAGGAGGAACTCTCGCATACCCTCATCTTTGCCTCCTCCCCACCCCTCCAGGCTTTGCCCAGGCTAAAGGGAACTTTAGACTGGACCCCATGGCGTACTGGCTCCTCAAGTCCGAGCCCCAGGTGTACAGCATGGAGGACCTCCGGCGGGAGGGGCGGTCCCTGTGGGATGGGGTGCGCAACTACCAAGCCCGCAACTACCTCCTAAAGATGCGGGAAGGGGACCTCTGCTTCTTCTACCACTCCAGCGTCCAACCCCCGGGCATCGCCGGGCTATGCCGGGTGGTGCGCGTGGGCATCCCCGACCCCACCCAGTTTGACCCAAGTAGCCCCTACCACGACCCCAAGGCTACCCCGGAAAAGCCCCGGTGGTACACGGTGGAGGTGGCCTTCCTCGAGGCCTGGCCCCTCATCCCCCTGGAGGAGCTCAGGGCCTGCTTCCCCCCCGACCACCCCCTGGTGAAAAAGGGGAACCGGCTTTCCGTGATGCCGGTCCCCCCGGAGGTGGCCGAACGGCTTATTGCGCGGAAAGGGTGCCGATGATCTTGAAAAGCGGCAGGAACATCCCGGCCACGATCATGCCCACGATGACGCCCAGGAAGATGATCATGAGGGGCTCAATGGCCGCGGTGAGGCTCGCCACCGCCTCGTCCACCTCACGCTCGTAGAAGTCCGCCAGCTTGTTCAGCATGGTGTCCAAGGCCCCCGTCTCCTCGCCGATGGCCACCATGGAGCTCACCATGGGGGGGAAGATGAAGGGATGCTGGGCCAAGGTGAGGTTCAAGGGGTCGCCTTGCTGGATGCGCTGCTTCGCCGCCTCCACGATCTCCTCCACCACCACGTTTCCCGCCGTCCCCTTGGTGATGTCCAAGGACTCCACGATGTTCACCCCGCTTCCCAAAAGGAGGGCCAGGGTGCGGGAGAAGCGGGCCACCGCGGTCTTGCGGTTCAGGTTGCCAAAGACGGGGATGCGGAGCTTGATGCGGTCAATGACCTTGCGCCCCTGGGGGGTGCTGTAGTACCAGCGGTAGACGAAGAAGAGGACCACCCCCAAAAGGAGGAGGGGTAGGGTGGCGGCCCGGAGCAGGTTGGAAACGGCGATGAGGAAGCGGGTGAGGAGGGGGAGCTCCGAACCCAGATCCGTGAGGATCTGGGCGAACTGGGGCACGATGCCCGTGAGGAGGAAGTAGGCCACGCCCACGGCGAAGACGAAGACGATGGCTGGGTAGGTCATGGCGCTTTTGATCTTGCCCCTGAGCTCCAGCTCTTTCTCCAAGAAGCTCGCCAGGCGGTCCAGGATCACGTCCAAGCCCCCCGAGGTCTCCCCCGCCCGCACCAGGTTCACGTAAAGCCGGGAGAAGAGCTTGTGCTTGGCCAGGGCCTCGGAGAAGGCCATGCCGCCTTCTATATCGGCGCGCACCTGTTTTAGGATTTCCCGGAACTTCTTGTTCTCCGTCTGCCGCTCCAAGATGGCCAGGGACTGGAGGAGGGTGAGGCCTGCCCCCAGCATGGTGGCGAGCTGCCGGGAGAAGATGGCGAGGTCCTTAAGGCCAGGACCCCGCTCCAAGGCGGGAAGCCGCACCTCGGCCCTCAGGCCCTTTCCCGGCTCCTTGATCTCCGCCACGAAAAGGCCCCGGTCGCGAAGGAGCCGCGCGGCGGTGCGGAGGTCTTCGGCCTCAATGGTGGCCTCCACCAGGCGGCCCTGCCGGTCGCGGGCCTTATACTGGTAGACTGGCATGGTAGAAGTATACCAGAAGGAACTGGAAGAAGCCGCCCGTACCCTTCGGGAAGGGGGGCTTGTGGCCTTCCCCACGGACACGGTCTTCGGCGTCTTGGCCCGCATGGAGGACGAGGCCGCCTGCCGCCGCATCTACCAGGTCAAGGGACGGCCCGAGGAAAAACCCCTCCAGGTCCTGGTGGCGGACCTGGAAAGCGCCCTAAGGCTCGCCGAGCTGGGCCCCCTGGAGGACAGGTTCGTGCGCCTGGTGGAGGCCTTCTGGCCCGGGGGGCTCACCGTGGTGGTGCCGGGGCGGAACATCCCCCCTTGGATCAGCAAGGACGGCTCCGTGGGCCTAAGGATGCCCGCCCACGAGGTGTTGCGGGAGCTCCTTTCCCGGGTGGGGGGTTACGCCGCCGCCACCAGCCTGAACCGGAGCGGGGAAGCGCCGGTGCGCACCGCCGAGGAAGCCCGGTCCTTCGCCGTGGACTTTGTCTTCCCCGGGGAGGCGGGGGGGCTCGCCTCCAGCGTGGTGGACCTGCGCACGGGAGAGGTCCTGCGGGAAGGCGCCATTCCCAAGGAAGCCCTCCTCGCCTACCTCCAGGATGCCTAGCCTGAAGGCGGAGATTCTGGCCGTCCTCTTCGCCGCGGGGAGGCCCGTGCGCCTCAAGGAGCTTCGCGCCCTGGGCCACCCGGAGGAGGGGATTTTGCGGGCGCTAAAGGCCCTGGAGAAGGACCTGGCGGAGGGCCATTTGGGGGTGGCCCTGGAGCGGGTGGCGGGAGGGTGGCGGCTCGTGGTGCACGAAAGCGCCCTTCCCGCGGTGGAAAAGGTGCTCAAGCCTTCCCCCCCCAGGCTTTCCAAGGCGGCCCTCGAGGTCCTGGCCCTCATCGCCTACCACCAGCCCGTGGCCCGGGCGGAGCTGGAGGCCATGCGGGGGAAAAGCGTGGAAGGCGTTCTGGAAAGCCTTCTGGAACGGGGGCTCATCCGGGTGGTGGGGGAAAAGGAGGCCCCGGGCCGCCCAAAGCTCTACGGCACCACGGAGCGCTTCCTGGAGGTCTTCGGCCTGGAAAGCCTAGAAGACCTCCCGCCCCTCGAGGACGGCCCACCCCTCCTCCTCCGCGGCTAGGGCCTCCTTGGCGGGGATGGGCAGGGGGCTAAAGAGCTCGTTCTGGCGCACGAAGGCCAGGAGAAACCGCCCCAAAAGGCGCATCTGGCTCCGGTGGGCCCGGATGGCCTTTTCCTTGAGGCGCACCTCCTCCTCCGCAAGGGGAAAGCGCCGCCAGGGAAGCCCCCGGCCCCTGGGGGGCGGGTAGAGGGGAAGCCGGGGGTGGAGGCCCTTGGGCAGGGGGTACTGGTACCCCCCGTGGACGATGTAGTACTCCAAAATCCCCTCCAGGCCCAAGGCCGCCGCCGCCTGCATGCCGAAGTAAGCGGTGGCCTGGTGGTCCCGATGGGCGTCCAAGGGGCTTGGCAAGAGGATGCGGTTCGGCCTAAGCTCCCGAAAAAGCTCCAGCAAAACCCCTTCCAGGGCCTTGCCCGTGTAGGGGAGGCCCAAGCGGTAAGCCCCGGGGTAAGCCACCGCCTTAAGCCCGGTGTAGGGGCTTCCCCAGGGCAGGTAGTAGTGGGTGGTGAAGAGGGCGAAAAGCCCCTGGTCGGGAAAGCCCAGGAAGACGGCGCTTTCCCGGCCAAGCCCCAGGGCCTCGAGGCCCCGCCAGGCCTCCACCATGCGCCTTAGGGCCAACCGGCGCATGGCCTCTTGCGAGGGCAAGGGGCTTCCCGCCGCCAGGTCAAAGGCGTCCCCCGAGGTGAGGTAGACCACGCTAACCCGCCCCCCTTGGGCCGCCACTCGGCGCATGCGCCCCGCCGCCGCCAGCACCTCGTCGTCGGGGTGGGGGGCGAGGACGAGGAGGTGCTCCCCGGGCCGAGGGTCTTCCGCCAGGGAAAGCCCCCGGGTCCGCAAGGAGGCGAAAAAGGCGTGATAGTAGGCGAAGAGGAAGCGGCCGTTGATGAAGGCCCAAACCCCAAGGGCCGCGAAAAGGAGCGCCACCCGCTCGGCCCAAAGGAGCCCCAGCCAAAGCCTCAGCGCCTCCGCCAGGACCAAGTAGGCGAGGAGGAGAAGAAGGAACCACTGCAAGGAGCCAAACGGCGCACGAGGGGCATTCTACCCAGGGGTAAACTGGAAGCGTGCCCAAGGTGCGCCCGGCGAAGCCCCAGGACCTCCCCGCCATCACCCACATCTCCCACCAAACCCTCCTTTTGGGCCGGGAAGGGTCCCAGGTCTTCCCCAGTGAGGCCCTTTGGGGCGAGCTCTTCGTGGCCCCGTACTTGAAGCGGGGGTGCTGCAACCTGGTGGCGGAGGAGGGGAACGAGGTGGTGGGCTACATCCTCGGGGCCTGTTCCGACTGGGCCCTCCTGGGCCACCTCCTCCCCCGGCTACCCCTCCTCCTCCTTTGGCTCGCCCTCGGCCGCTTCGGTCCCCCGCTCCCCCACCTGGCTTACCTCCTCCGCCTGCTCCTCTTCCGGGGCCCCAGGGCCCCCAAAGACCGCTACCCCGCCCACCTCCACATCGCCGTAAGCCCCAAGGCCCAGGGCCAGGGGGTGGGCCGGGCCCTCCTCGCCACCTTCCTGGACTGCCTCAAAGAAAAGGGGGTACCCGGGGTGCAGCTTTCCACCACCCGGGCCAACCAGGCGGCCCGCAGGCTTTACCAAAGCTTTGGCTTCCGCCTTTACGCCAAGCGGGCGAGCCCCTTCTGGGCCCCTTACCACGGCCGCCCCGTGATCCACGAGGTCTGGGTGAAGGCGCTTTAGGGGGCGAGGCGCACCGCGGTGCCGCTTACTGTGACCATGAGCATGGAGTTGCCCTGGCCCAAGACCTCGTAGTCCACGTCTATGCCCACCACGGCGTCGGCCCCAAGGCGCCGAGCCGCCTCCGCCAGCTCCTTTAGGGCGATTTCCCGCGCCCGCTTAAGTTCGGCCTCGTAGGCCCCGCTCCGGCCCCCCACGATGTCCCGGATCTGGGCGAAGAGGTCCCGGAAGAGGTTCGCCCCCAGGATGGCCTCGCCGAAGACCACGCCCAGGTAAGCCTCAATCCGCCGCCCTTCCACGTTTGGGGTGGTGGTGAGGATCATGGGCCCATAATAAAGGGGTGTTGCCCGAGGCCCTAAGGGGGTGGGAGAGCTACCGGGAGTGGCTCGAGGCCGACCCCGAGTTCCAAGGGCGCATCGCCTTCGCCCGGCTCCTCCCGAAAAGGCCCCCGGAAAGGACCCCACCCCACGGCCCCTTCGCCGGGGTCCTGGAAGCCTTGGGCCTGGTCCCCTTCCGCCACCAGCAAGAGGCCCTGGACCGGGTGGCCGAGGGGCAGAACCTGGTCATGGCCTACTCCACCGCCGCGGGGAAAAGCCTCGTCTTCCAGGCGCCCGTGCTCAAGGCCGCCTTGGAGGGGGAGACGAGCCTCCTCCTCTTCCCCACCAAGGCCCTGGCCCACGACCAGCTAAAGCGCCTCCGGGCCATGGCGGAGGCCCTGGGGATCCAGGGGGTTTACCCTTACGACGGGGACACCCCCGCCGCCACCCGCCGGAAGGCCCGGGAGGAGGGGAGGGTCCTCCTCTCCAACCCCGACATGCTCCACTTCGGCCTCCTGCCCCGGCACGGGGAGTGGGCCCCCTTCCTCGCCCGCCTCCGCTACCTCGTCCTGGACGAGCTGCACGCTTACCGGGGGGTCTTCGGCACCCACGTGGCCCTGGTCCTCTTCCGCCTCCTGCGCCTCGCCCGCCACTACGGGGCGGACCCCCAGGTGATCGCCGCCAGCGCCACCATCGGCAACGCCAGGGAGCACGCGGAAAACCTCACGGGCCTCCCCTTCGTGGAGCTCCAAGAAGAGGTGGCCCGCTCGGAGCGGGAGCTTTTGGTCCTCCTCCCCAAGCCCCTGGACCGAAGGGGGGAAAGGCGGCGGAGCCCCCTTTTGGAAGCGGCCTACCTGGCCCGGGCCCTGGCGGAGGGGGGGCTTCGCGCCCTGGTCTTCGCCAACGCCCGCAAGAGCGCCGAGCTCATCGCCCGCTACGCCGCCCACCCCGGGGTTAGGCCCTACCGGGCGGGCTACACCGCCCGGGAAAGGCGCCGGCTGGAGGAGGCCCTGAAGGAGGGGGCGGTGCGGGTCCTGGTGAGCACCAGCGCCTTGGAGCTCGGGGTGGACATCGGGGAGCTGGACGCCGTGGTCCTGGTGGGCTACCCGGGCTCGGTTTCCGCCTTCTGGCAGCGGGCGGGGCGGGCGGGGCGGGGGGAGCGGCGGGCCCTGGTGGTTTATATCCCCCGGGAAGACCCCTTGGACGAGTACTTCCTCCACCGCCCCGAGCTCCTCCTCCAAACCCCCCCCGAGGTGGCGGTAGCAGACCCCAAGAACCCGGTGCTTTGCCCCTTGCACCTCCACGCCGCCGCCTGGGAGATACCCCTCCTGCGGGAAGAGGTGCGCTGCCGGGAGGCGCTGGCCGAACTTCAGGAGAAGGACGGCCGCTTCTACACCCCAAGGCGGCGGCCCCACCGGGAGATCTCCTTGCGGGGCCTTGGGGCCACCTTCACCCTAAGGGGGCCGGAGGGGGAGGTTCTGGGCTACCTGGACGAGCGCCAGGCCTACTGGGAGGCCCATCCCGGGGCCATTTACCTCCACGGGGGGGAAAGCTACCTGGTGCGGAACGTGGACCCCGCGCGGCGGGAGGTGTGGCTCCTCCCCGCCCTGGAGGACTACTACACCGAGCCCCGGGCGGAAACGGACCTGGAGGTCCTCTCCGGGGAGCCCGTGGGCCAGGGGGTCTACGTGGGCAAGGTGGTGATCCGGGAGCGGGTGGTGGGCTACGTGAAGAAGCGCTTTTTCACGGGAAGCGTCCTGGAGGAGGTACCCCTGGAGCTCCCCGAGATCTCCTTCCCCACGGAGGCCTTGTGGTTCCACCCCCTCGAGGCGGTGCCCCCCCACCAGATCCCTGGGGGCATCCACGCCCTGGAACACGCCATGATCGGCCTCCTGCCCCTCTTCGTCCTGGCGGAAAGGCAGGACATCGGGGGCATCTCCTACCCCTTCTACCCTAGGCCCCTCCCCTCCGGGCAGGGCCCCGCGTCTTCATCTACGACGGCTACCCCGGGGGCGTGGGCTACGCCCGGGCCGCAGCCCAGCGCTTTGCGGAGTGGGTGCGGGCCACCTTTGAGCTCCTAAAGGGTTGCCCCTGCGAGGAGGGCTGCCCCCGGTGCGTCCTCTCCCCCAAGTGCGGCAACGGCAACCAGTACCTGGACAAGAAGGCGGCGCTCCGCCTGGCCGAGGCCCTGGCCTGGCAACTGGCGTGGGGCCTTGACGGAACTCCTAGACGAATCATAAACTGAAGCCATGAAGGGATTAAAAGCGCTTTTTATACCGGGTATTCTTCTACTGGGGCTCCTCAGCGCCTGCACCCAAGGGCCACCCCTTAGCGCCCAGGACGTGGAGGCCATGGTGAAGCCCCTGGCTCCCTTGCTTGTGCCCAAAGCCCCCGAGCCCCAAGGAAGCTTAAGCCCGGCGGGCATCAGCCTCACCTTGACCAAGGCCTGCCCCGCCGGGGGGAGTCTGGCGGTCCAGCACAGCGCCGACTGGAGCGAAAACGGGGGGAGCTTCTCGGGGAGCCTCCAAGGGGAGCGGTGCGCCTTCGCCGAGCCCGAGCCGCTGGAGTACCGCAACCTTTCCCTCACGTACACCGGCTGGGCCCAAGGCACGGGGAGCGCGGCCTCCTTCGTTTACCGCCACCAAGGCCAGGGCCAAGCCATCTTCCGGGGCCAAACCTATAGCCTGCGGCTTTCCCTGGAAATTCGGGTCCAGGCCGTGTACGAGAACGGCTTCGCCCTAAGCTACACCCTCTCCGGCACCACCTGGGTGAACGGGCAGGCCTACCCCGTGGAGGAGCAGTTCACCCTCACCTACACCCCCTAATCCCCCAAAGCCGGCTTCCCAGGGGCCCTTCGGGGCCCTTAAACTTTTCCCATGGCCCCGGTGGAGGAAAGCCCCGAAACCTTTTACGCCCGCTTCCGGGAACACGCCATTTTGGCCCACCTTTTCCCCGAGCCCTGGGGGAGCCCCCTCCTCGAGGCCCTGGCGGAGGGCGTCCTGGTCTACGCCTTTGACCGGGGTGCCCCCCCGGCCCCCACGGGGCCCACCCGCGTCCTCCTCCACGGGGTGGTGGCGGAGGCCAGGCCCTTGGAAGGCGCCCCCTTCCTGGAACGAAAAAAGGACCGCTACCGCCTGGGCGGGGAGGCGGTGCCCCTAGGGGAAGGGTTTTACCTCCTAAAGGCCCCCCTTCCCGTGGTGGTCCACGCCGAGGCTCCCCTGCCCCCCAAGGCCGAGGTCCTCCTCCACCCTCCCCTAATGCTCTTCCGGGAGTAGCCGTGCGCTGCGAGTGCGGGCACAAAAACCCCCCCGAGGCCCGGTTCTGCATGGCCTGCGGCCGGGCCCTGGGGGCCCTCCTGCCCGAGGAGCGGCGCTTCGTGAGCGTGGTCTTCTTTGACCTGGTGGACTCCACCCGGGGTTTCCAGGAAGGCCTAGACTCCGCCTACGCACGGCTGCAGGAGGCCCTGGAGGAAGCGGCCCGCGCCGCCCGGGCCAAGGGCGGGTTCGTCCACCGCTTTTTGGGGGACGGGATCCTGGTGCTCTTCGGGGCCCCCAGGGCCCGGGGCCTGGAGCCCTGGCGGGCCCTGGAAGCGGCCTTAGACATGGTGAAGGCCTCCCCCTTCCCCGCCCGGGCCGGGGTCGCCAGCGGGGAGGTGCTCTGGGCCCCCTTGGGAAGCGGCCAAGCGGGGGAGCCCACGGCGGTGGGTAGCCCCGTGGTCCTGGCGGAGCGGCTTTCCAAGCTGGCGGCCCCGGGGGAGGTCCTGGCGGACGCCGCCACCTTGGCCTTGGCCAAAGGGGCCCAAGCGGAGTTCTTGGGCCAGCGGGAAGCCCGGGGCCTGGGATGGGTGGCGGTGCACCGGGTAAGGAGGGTGGAAATGGCCCTGGACCCCGAGGAACAGGCCCTCCTTCAGGAACTGCACCGGGCCCTGGCCCACCCCCCCGCCCGGCTCAACCTGGTGGGCCCCCCGGGAAGCGGCAAGAGCTTTCTCTTGACCAAGTTTTTGGAAAACCCGCCCTTTCCCGTGGCCCTCCTGGAGCGCATGGGCCCGGAAACCCCCTTGCGGGCAAGCCTCCGCCAGGCGGTGGAAGGCGCCTTAGGCCACCCCGAGGCCCTTTTGGCCCAGGCGGGCCTCCCCCCCAGGCTGGCCCTGGCCTTCCGTTATAGCCTCGGCCTCGAGGCCCGCCCCTCCTGGGGCCGGGAAGAGTTGGAGCAGGCGATCCTCGAGGCTTGGAAGCAACTCCTAGCCACCCTGGGAAAACCGCTTCTTATCGTCCTAAAGGACCTCCACGCCCCCGACCCCACCTTGGAGCGCTTTCTCCACACCGAGCTTCCGGCCAACGTCTGCCTTCTGGTGGAAAGCCGCCTCCCCCTCTTCGCCCCCAGCCTGGCCCTAAGCGGCAGGAGGGCACCCCCCCTCCTCGCCCTCCAGCCCGCCCTAGACGCCTTGCCCCCAGCGGAGCGGCGGGCCCTGTTGGCCTACGGGGTCTTGGGGGAAGCCCCGGAGGCCTTGGTGAGGAAGCTGGTGGAGCCCTTCTCCAAGGCGAGGCTTCTTAAGGAAGGGCTTCTGCGAGGGGAAACCGCCCTACCCGAGGTGCGGGAAGTGGCCCTCACCCTGGTGCCCGAGGCCACGGCCAAGGCCTGGCACCAGGAGGCCGCCCACTTCCACCTGGAAGGAGGCCATCTCGCCCAGGCCGCCTCCCACCTGGCCCAAGCCGGGAAAGCCCGGGAGGCGGCGCAGATCCTCCGCTCCCTGGCCCAGGCCGCCTGGAGAAAGGGCCACCCAGAAAAGGCCCTCCCCCTCTACCAGGAGGCGATCCGGGTAGCTCCCCCCTCTTGGAGGGGCTTCTTGGAAGCGGAGCTTCGGGACGCCCACGCCTCCTTGGGCCTGGGGGAGGAGGCCCCGGGAGGCCTCAGGTCCCAAGACCCCATCCTCCAGGCCTTCCGGGAGGCCAAAGACCCCCTGGACCTCCTCCCCCTCCTCCCCGGGCTCAAGCCCTACCCCCTGGAGGAGGCCCAGGCCCGCCTCCTCCTGGCCGGGGCCCTTTGGCGCCGCTTCCAGCCCCAGCGGGCCCTGGAGGTGCTAACCCCCTTCCACTCCGCCCTACCCCCAGCCCTCCACCTCCACCGCCAAAGCCTCTTGGCGGGCCTCCTCATGGACTTGGGCCACTACGCCGAGGCGGAAGCCCTCCTCGCCCAGGAAGGGAAGGGAGACCTCGAGGCCCTCACCCGCCTCCGCGCCACCCGGATCCGCCTCCTTTTGGAAACGGGCCGCCTGCCCCAAGCCCTGGTGGAGGGGGAGGCGTGGTACCACAAAGCCCCCCATCCTTGGCTCGCCGCCGCCCTCCTAAGCGCCTGGACCCTCCGGGGCCGCTTCCGAGAGGACCTTTTCCAGGAGGCCCTAAAGCACCCGGACGGCCGGGGCCTCGCCGCCTTGGCCCTGGCCCACCACCGCTGGCAAGAGGGCCTGGACCCCGTGCCCCTCCTCAAAGAGGCCCTGCGGGAAGCCCGCCGCCTTTCCAACCCCTACGTGCACCACCTGGCCCTCACCTCCTTGGCCCTTTACCTCTGGCCCTTAGCCCCCAGGAAGGCCCAGGCCCTCTCCCAGCACCTCCTCTACCAGACCCACCGCACGGGCTTCGCCGTGCACCACGAGGTGGCGAGACTCCTAAGGGCCCAGCTCCTCCTGGAAAGCGGGGAACCCGTGGAGCACCTCCTGGGGTTCTCCCCCTCCGTCCCCTTGACCCAAGCCTGGCACGGCCTCCTGGCCGGAAAACCCCCGGGGCGGGAGCTCAGGGGATACGGTATCCTGGGGAGGTGGGTTCAGCGCCTTTGGCTTGAGCGGGGGATGGCATGGACACGGCGCAAGCGGTAGAGGCCATCAAGCGCCGCCTCTCCTTGAAGGAGGTGGTTTCCCGCTACGTGGCCCTGAAGCCCGCGGGCCGGGGGCGGTGGAAGGGCCTATGCCCCTTCCACCAGGAAAAGACCCCCTCCTTCTACGTGGACGAGGAGAAGGGCCTCTTCCACTGCTTCGGGTGCAAGGCGGGCGGGGACCTTTTCGCCTTCGTGGAGCGCATAGAGGGGTTGGACTTCCCCGCCGCCCTGGAGCGCCTGGCGGAGGAGGCCGGGGTGGAGCTTCCGCAAAAGCCCGGCACCCCGCAAAACCGCAAGGAGCTCCTCGAGGTCCTGCGCCTGGCCCAGGCCTACTTCCAAGAGGCCCTCGCCGCCTCGGAGGAGGCCAAGGGCTACCTGCAAAGCCGGGGTCTTAGCGAGGAAAGCGTGGCCCGCTTCGGCTTGGGCTACGCCCCGGCCAAGGCCGATGGCCTCCTCACCCACCTCGTGCGCCACGGGGTGAGCCCGGAAGAGGGCCTGAAGGCGGGGGTGCTGGCGGAAAAGGAGGGGCGCTTTTTTGACCGCTTCCGCCACCGCATCACCTTCCCCATCAAGGACCACCTGGGCCGCATCGTGGCCTTCACGGGGAGGGCCTTGGGGGAGGAAACCCCCAAGTACCTGAACTCCCCGGAAACCCCCCTCTTCCGCAAGCGGGAGGTCCTCTTCGCCTACCCCGAGGCCAAGGCTAGGCTCCGGGAAGGGCGGGCCATCGTGGTGGAGGGCCTTTTTGACGCCATCGCCCTGCACCAGATGGGCTTTGGGGAAACCGTGGCCGTGCTGGGCTCCGGGCTTTCCGAGGAGCAGGCCCGGCTTTTAAAAAGCCAAGAGGTGCGGGAGGTCTACCTGGCCTTTGACGCCGACGAGGCGGGGCAGAAAGCCGCCTTGCAGAGCCTGGACCTGGAGATGGCGCGGCAGTTTCTCTTCTACGCCGTGCGCCTGCCCGTGAAGGACCCCGGGGAGCTCCTCCTTTTGGAAGACGGCCCCGCCCGCTTCCAGAAGCCTTGGAAGCGGCGCTCCCGGAGGTGGAGTTCCGCTTCCAGGAGGCCGCCAAGGGCCTAGACCTCACCCGGCCGGAGCACAAGCGGAAGGTCCTCGAGGCCCTCACCCCGAGGATGCTTTCCCCCGAGCCCTTTGACCCCGTGGCCGAGCGGCTTAAGGCCCTGGTGGTGGAAAAGCTGGGCCTTTCCCCGAGGCAACTGGAGGAGTACCTGGCAAGCCGCAAACGAGGCCGGCCCGCCCCACCCCCGCCCCCCAAGGCCGAGCCCAAGGACCGGGCCCTCCTTTTGGAGCTGGACGTCATGGCCCTCCTCCTTTCCCTTCCCGAGGAGCGCTTCTTGGACTGGGTCCTCTACGTTTCCGACCACGTCTGGCCCCCCGCAGGCTCCCTCCTCGCCGAGTTTTTGGACCTGGCCCGGCGGGAACCCCGGCGGGACTACCTGAGGCAGGTGCTAAGCCGCAAGGAGGCGGGGGGGCTCTTCTTGGAAAAGCTCATGATGGCCCCACCCCTGGAAGAACCCCGCTTCCCCGAGGTCATGGAAAAGACCCTCGCCCGCCTGCGGGAGGCCTACTACCTGGAACGGCGGGCGAAACTCAAGGCCCTTCTGGCCCAGGAACCCCGGATGGAGCTCCTTAAGGAGATCCAGGAGCTGGACCAGGCCATTGAGGCGGAGCGGCGCATCTACCGGGGGCTTTAGCGTAACCCAAGTTGCTACCTATCCCCTGGATCTGAAAAAATAGTGGCCGCTATGCTTTCCCGTCTCATAGCGGCCTTTTGCATTATAGACGACGCCCTGCAAGCCATGGGCTACAAGGATGACCCCCAAGCCAAAACGCCCGCCTCCGCCATCCTCACCCTCGCCCTCCTTGCCGCCCTAGAGTTCGGCGGCAAGCACAACAAGGCCCTGGCCCTCGCCAAAGACCTCGGCCTCTTCACCCACGTCCCCTCCCCAAGCCGCTTCAACCGCAGGCTCCACGCCCTCTACCCCCTCCTTCTCCCCCTCCTCCACCTCCTGGCCCAGGTCTGGAAGCACCTCCACCAGGCCCAGGCGTATGCCTTGGACACCTTCCCCCTCCCCGCCTGCGAGAACATCCGCGCCCCCCGCTCCCGCCTCTTCCCGGACAAGGCCTACCGCGGCTTCATCCCCAGCAAGCGGGTCTACTTCCACGGCCTCAAGCTCCACCTCCTGGTGGACGACGGGAAGTTCGTCCACGAGGTGAACCTGACCCCGGGGAGCTTCCACGACCTCGCTTCGCTTCTCCTCCTTCCCCTGGACCTTCCCGAGGGGGCGGAGCTCTACCTGGACCGGGGGTACGAGAGCCATCTGTACGAGGACCTCCTCCGGGAGGCCCAGGAGGTTGTTCCCATGGTCATCCGCAGGAGGAACAGCCGGCGGTATCTCCCTTGGATGCAGTACCTGGCCATCGTGGGGCGGAGGGTGGTGGAGACGGTGGGGAGCATGCTCCATCACCTCTTCCCCAGGCGCATCCACGCCGTGACCCAGGAGGGTTTCGTCATCAAAGTTCTCACCTTCGTCCTGGCCCATAACATCAGTCTCCTGACCCAGAAGATGGCTGGGTAGCAACTTGGGTTAGCGTAAAATCCCCTTGGGCGTAAGCCCAAAGGAGGGAAGCATGAAAAGCCCTGTTCGCGTGGCGGTCACCGGCGCCGCAGGCCAGATCGGTTATAGCCTTCTCTTCCGCATCGCCGCGGGGGAGATGCTGGGCAAGGACCAGCCCATCATCCTGCAGCTTCTGGAAATCCCCCAAGCCCTGAGAGCCCTGGATGGGGTCATCATGGAGCTGGAGGACTGCGCCTTCCCGCTTTTGGCCGGGGTGGTGGCCACCGACGACCCCAAGGCGGCCTTTAAGGACGCCGACTACGCCCTCCTGGTGGGGGCGGCCCCCCGTAAGGCGGGCATGGAGCGGCGCGACCTCCTGGAGATGAACGGCAAGATCTTCACCGAGCAGGGCCGGGCCCTGGCGGAGGTGGCCAAGAAGGAGGTGAAGGTGCTGGTGGTGGGCAACCCCGCCAACACCAACGCCCTCATCGCCTACAAGAACGCCCCGGGCCTAAACCCCCGGAACTTCACCGCCATGACCCGCTTGGACCACAACCGGGCCAAGGCCCAGCTGGCCAAGAAGACGGGGGTGGCCGTGGACCGGATCCGCCGCATCGCCGTCTGGGGCAACCACTCCTCCACCATGTTCCCCGACCTCTTCCACGCCGAGGTGGACGGGAAGCCGGCCCTGGAACTCGTGGACATGGAATGGTACGAGAAGGAGTTTATCCCCACCGTGGCGGGGCGGGGTGCGGCCATCATCCAGGCCCGGGGGGCTTCCAGCGCCGCCAGCGCCGCCAACGCCGCCATTGAGCACATCCGCGACTGGGCCTTGGGCACGCCGGAGGGGGACTGGGTATCCATGGCCGTCCCCTCCCAAGGGGAGTACGGCATCCCCGAGGGCATCGTCTACTCCTTCCCCGTGACCGCCAAGGACGGGGAGTACCGCATCGTGGAGGGGCTTACCATCAACGAGTTCGCCCGCAAGCGCATGGAAATCACGGCCCAAGAGCTCCTGGACGAGATGGCGCAGGTGAAGGCCCTAGGCCTCATCTAAGGCCTTCTAAAGCCAGACCTCGGGGGCCCAGGGATAGACCACCCAGGCCCCCGTTTCCTTGGCGTAGAAATCGGGGCGGTCCGGCACCCGGTTGCGGCCCGGTTTGAAGTGGAGGGTAGCCACCACGGGCACACCCCCCGCCCTTTGGATGCGCCCCTTCACGGCGAAAGCGGTGCGCCCCGAGTCCCAGACGTCGTCCACCACCAAGACCCGCTTGCCGAAGAGGAGGGGGTCAGGGGGGAACTGGAGGAAAACGGGCTCGGGCAGGGTTTCCTCCCCCTCTTCGTAGAACATCACCGCCGCGGTGAGGATGTTGCGGATGGAAAGGGCCTGGGCCAGGAGGGCCGCGGGGATGAGGCCCCCCCGGGCGATGCCCAGGAGGAGGTCAAAGGGCTCTTCCCCAAGCTTCCCGGCCAGGAGGCGGACCAAGGCGAGAAGCTCGTCCCACGAAGGCGCCTCCCGCTCCATCAGGGCTTATCCAGTTCAAAGGCCTGGTGCACGGCGCGCAGGGCGGCCTCGGCGTACTCGGCGGGGATGATGACGGAGATGCGCACCTCGCTCGTGGCGATCATCTCAATGTTGGCCCCGGTGGAGGCCACCGCCTGGAACATCTTGGCGGGGATCTCCGGGGCCGAGGCGAGCCCCACCCCCACGATGGAAACCTTGGCGATGTCCGGCCTCAGGATAGCCTCCCCGCCAATCTCCGCCAAGACGGGCTCCAGGGCCTCGAGGGCCTCCTGGGCGAAGTCCTTCTTCACGGTGAAGGCCATTTGCTGCCGGGAAGGGTCGTGGCCGGGCACCCCTTGGATGATCATGTCCACGGCGATGCCCCGCTCCGCCAAGGCCTGGAAGACCTTGGCGGCGATGCCCGGCTGGTCGGGAATGCCGATAAGCCCGATCTGGGCGTGGTCCAGGTCCAAGGCCGCGCCCGTCACCACCTTGCCCATTTCCATGTCAACCTCCTTCACCAGGGTACCGGGGTTGTAGGAGAAGCTGGAGCGCACGTGAAGCACCACCCCGTAGCGCTTGGCGTAGTAGACGGCCCGGGGGTGGAGCACCCTGGCCCCCAGGGCCGCCATCTCCAGCATCTGGTCGTAGCCGATGACGTCCAGCTTCCGCGCCTCGGGGATTAGGTGGGGGTCGGTGGTGTAGACCCCTTCCGTGTCCGTGTAGATCTCGCACTCCTTGGCCCCCAAGGCGGCGGCGATGGCCACGGCGGTGGTGTCCGAACCGCCGCGGCCCAAGGTGGTGATCTCCCCCTCCGGGGTGGTGCCCATAAAGCCGGCGATCACCGCCACGTAGCCCCCGTCCATGGCCTCTTGGATACGCCTCGGGTCCACCTCGAGGATGCGGGCATCCCCGTAGCGGCCGTCGGTGGTGATGCCGATCTGGTGCTGGACAAACCCCTTGGCGGGGATGCCCATGGCCCAAAGCTGCATGGAAAGGAGGGCCACGGAAACCTGCTCCCCCGTGGTGGTGAGGAGGTCCAGCTCGCGAAAGGGGGGTCTCGGGTTCACCCGCTTGGCCAGGGCGATGAGCTCGTCCGTGGTGTGCCCCATGGCCGAGACCACCACCGCAAGTTTATGCCCCTTCTCCCGGTAATGGGCGATGCGCTGGGCCACCTTGTGGATGCGCTCTAGGTCGCCCACGGACGTGCCGCCGTACTTTTGAACCACCAGGGCCACGCTCGCCTCCTTCCCGCCCCAGGGGCGGTTTGAAGAGGAATACTATCACATTTGCCCTTCCTCCCCAAGCCCCGTATCCTGAAAAGACGTGAGCCTGACCCTCGAGGCCTACCACCGCCTCACCCCCCTGCCCCGGCAAGGCGGCCTTCTTTACGTGAAACCGGGCGCCCGGGGCTACCGGGACCCCGTCTACGATGCCTTGCAAAAGGCCGTGGCCCCCTTTGGGGAGCGCGCCTTGGACCTGAACCCCGGCGTGGGCTGGGCCAGCCTCCCCCTGGAAGGGCGCATGGCGGTGGAACGGCTGGAAACCTCCCGGGCCGCTTTCCGCTGCCTAGCGGCGAGCGGCCTAGGGGCTCGGCTTGCCCCCCCATGGGAGGTGGAGGAAGGCGCTTATGACCTGGTGGTCCTGGCGCTCCCCGCAGGCCGGGGGACCGCCTACGTGGAGGCCACCTTGCTGTCCGCCGCCCGGGCCTTGCGCCTTGGGGGAAGGGTCTACCTGGCGGGGGACAAGAACAAGGGCTTTGAGCGCTACTTCAAGGAGGCCAGGGCCCTTTTCGGGTACGGGGAGGTCATCCAGCGGGAAGGCCCCGTGCGGGTGGCCCTCCTGGAAAAGGAGAAGGAGGCCCCACCCCTGCCTCCCCTTTGGCGAAGCTTCCAGGCAAAGCTTCTTGGGGAAACCTTCACCTTTCACCACCTTCCCGGGGTCTTCTCCGCCGGCAAGGTGGACCCCGCCTCCATCCTGCTCCTCCAAGCCCTCCGGAACGCCCTAGGCCCGGAAGGGGTGCGGGGCAAGCGGGTGCTGGACCTGGGGGCGGGCTACGGAGCCCTCACCTTGCCCCTCGCCCAGTGGGGTGGCGAGGTGACGGCGGTGGAGGACGATCTGGTCTCGGTACTCTCCCTAAACCGGAGCTTGGCGGAAAACCACCTCCAGGCGCGAGTCCTGCACTCGGACGTGGACGAGGCCTTGACGGAAGGGGAGCAGTTTGACATCATAGTTACGAACCCCCCTTTTCACGTGGGGGGTGCGGTCATCCTGGATGTGGCCCAGGCGTTCGTGGAAGCGGCGGCGGCCCGGCTAGCGCCGGGCAGTGGGTTTTTCCTGGTGGCGAACCCCTTTCTCAAGTACGAGCCCTTGCTGGAGGAGCGCTTCGGCGCCTTCAAAACCCTCTTGGTGAGGGAGTACAAGGTGCTTTACGCCAAAAAGGAGGGAGGACGGCGTTGAAAAAGGCCAAGACCAAGAAGACGAAGGTGCAGGAGACCGAGGCCAAGGACACCCTCACCGCCTTAGAAGCCCTTCCGGAGGCGGAGGCCCCGGGGGAGGACCTCGCCGACCTCCCCGACCCCGATCCCGAGCTCTTGGAAGCCGAGGGGGACCTCGCCCTTTTGGACGAAGGGCTGGACCTGGACGCCGACCTCCTCCTCCCCGAGGCGGAGGGTGAGGAGGTTTTTGAGGAGGCGGAGGAGGAGGAACTCGTCCTTCCCAAGGTTTCCACCTCTGACCCCGTGCGCCAGTACCTGCACGAGATCGGGCAGGTGCCCCTCCTCACCCTGGAAGAGGAGATTGAGCTCGCAAGGAAGGTGGAGGAGGGCATGGAGGCCATCAAGAAGCTCTCCGAAGCCACGGGGCTGGACCAGGACCTCATCCGCGAGGTGGTGCGGGCCAAGATCCTGGGCACCGCCCGCATCCAGGAAATCCCCGGCCTCAAGGGCAGGCTGGACCCCCAAACGGTGGAGGAGGTGGATCAGAAGCTAAAAAGCCTCCCCAAGGAGCTCAAGCGCTACCTGCACATCGCCCGGGAAGGGGAGGCGGCGCGGCAACACCTCATTGAGGCCAACCTGCGCCTCGTGGTCTCCATCGCCAAGAAGTACACGGGGCGGGGCCTATCGTTCCTTGACCTCATCCAGGAGGGTAACCAAGGCCTCATCCGGGCGGTGGAGAAGTTTGAGTACAAGCGCCGCTTCAAGTTCTCCACCTACGCCACCTGGTGGATCCGGCAGGCCATCAACCGGGCCATCGCCGACCAGGCCCGCACCATCCGCATCCCGGTCCACATGGTGGAGACCATCAACAAGCTCTCCCGCACCGCAAGGCAACTGCAGCAGGAGCTGGGCCGGGAGCCCACCTACGAGGAGATCGCCGAGGCCATGGGCCCGGGCTGGGACGCCAAGCGGGTGGAGGAAACCCTTAAAATCGCCCAGGAACCCGTGTCCCTGGAAACCCCCATCGGGGACGAGAAGGATAGCTTCTACGGCGACTTCATCCCCGACGAGCACCTTCCCTCCCCCGTGGAGGCGGCGGCGCAAAGCCTCCTTTCCGAGGAGCTGGAAAAGGCCCTCTCCAAGCTCTCCGAGCGGGAGGCCATGGTCCTCAAGCTCCGCAAGGGGCTCATTGACGGCCGGGAGCACACCCTCGAGGAGGTGGGGGCCTACTTCGGCGTGACCCGGGAAAGGATCCGGCAGATTGAGAACAAGGCTCTGAGGAAGCTCAAGTACCACGAGTCCCGCACGCGGAAGCTCCGGGACTTCCTGGACTGAGCCGCCTTCCCCCCAGGCGCTGGCCCCGCCTGGGGCCTTTTTTATGGACGCCACGGGCCTCGCCTTGGGCTTCCGCCTCCTTTCCGCCCTCACCTGGGGGTGGGGGACTTTCGGGGGCGGGACGGAGGCCAAAACCGCCCGCAGGCGGTGGTCCTCTGGGCCTCCCCCCTGGGAGGGCTCCCCTTCCTGGCTTTGGCTCAGGCCCGCCAGGAGCCCTTCCGCCCCCAGGACCTGCCCTTCGCCCTTTGGGGCGGGGCTTTGGGGGTGTGGCTGGCCTCGAGGCCCGAAGGGAGAACCAAGCCCCTGGGCCCTTCTCGCCGGGCTAGGCTTAGGCGGCTTCTACGTCCACATGGACCGGGTGGAAGGCCTCCTCTGGCCCGCCGGCTCACCGCCTTCGCCCTGGTCCTCCTCTTCTTTCCCCAGCCCAAGGTCCATCTTCCCAAGGCCGTCCCTCCCTGGGTCCTCCTCGCCGCCCAGGCGGGGCGGCTGGACGTGGCCGCCTCGGTTTCCTCCTTCTACCCCGCCACCACCGTGGCCTTGGCCTGGCTCTTCTTAGGGGAGCGCCTCGGCCCTGCCCGCGCCCTGGGGGTGCTCCTAAGCCTCATCGCCTTGGGTTAAGGAGGGGAAACCGCGCCACCTCCACGAGGTCTTCCCCCTCCCGATCCTTCACCAAGGCCACCTCCTTTACCCAAAAGGAACGCCGGGGCGGGGGGGAAGCCCTTCCGCCAAGGTCTTGGCCTCCGCTTCGGAAAGCCCCAAGGCCAGGGTAATGTGGGGCAGGTAGCTCGGGCCCTCTATCTCCTTCAAGGGCGGGGCCAGGGGCTCGAGGGCGTGGTAAAGCCGGCGGAAAGGCGTGCCGCCGTAGGCCCGGAGGTAGACCACCCCCTGGGGGAAATAACCCCACCCGCCAAGCCGCAGCCGGAAGGGAGCGTGCCCCCGCAGGATGCCTTCCAAGGCGATCTTCAGGGCCTCCTCTTCATAGGGCCAATCAAAAGGTTGGCGCAGGTTCAGGTGGGGGGGGCCGAACCCCCGCACCCCGTGGTGAGCCTGCAAACCCTCCAAAAAGGCCCGCAGGTCAGGGGGCGGCCACACCAGCACCCCGTACACGCCGCCAGTATACCGGGAAGGCGAGGGCGGCCGAAGGCTTGGCCGGGTACAGGAAAAAGCCCTTTTCGGGACATATTACCCTTGACTTGTTTCATGATGGGGGTGTGAGCTAAGACCGTAGGGAGGTGGCGTGTATGAAAAAGGCCCTTTTGGCCCTCCTGGCCCTCGGTCTCATGGTGGCCTTCTCCAGCAAAGAGACCATCCAGAAGGAGTGGGAGCAAAGCGCCCACAACAACGGGGTCATGGGGTTCAAGACCCTCACCGAGGCCACGGTGGAAGCCCGTCAAGCCAACGCCGCCCACTGCGCCCGCTGCCACAGCGAGCAAGGCTTTTTGGCTTGGCTGGAGCAGCTTAAGAAAGGCAACCCTGGCAACCTGGTGGGCCCAGACGGCAAGCCGGCCACGGTGGACTACCTTAAATCCTTGGGCCTCACCAAGGACCAGGTGAGGCCCATCACCTGCAATACCTGCCACGACGAGGACGGGGACCTGCGCCTGGTCCACGACACCCCCATGCTCCCTCCGGCTTCAAGGCCACGGCGGTGGGCAACGCCGCCTTGTGCATCACCTGCCACAACTCCCGCAACGGCCGCATCACCTGGAACGCCGAGGACCCGGGCCGCTACACCTACCCCCACGCCTCCAGCCAGGGGGACGTGATCCTGGGCAAGAACGCCTACTTCGTGGACGACACCAAGGACTGGCCTAACCCCCACGCCTTCTTCACGGGGAACGCCTGTTCCACCTGCCACATGAGCCTGGCGGGCACCGGGGAGTACACGAGCCACACCTTCAAGGCCCCGGAAAACCTCTGCGCCTCCTGCCACGGGGCCAAGTACACCAAGGAGATGGTGCAGGAGAACACCGAACACCTCCTCTCCCTCCTGCGCGCCAAGGTGAACGCCAAGGTCCTGGCGGTGCGGGACCGCATCAAGACCGTGCGGGCCTACAACCCGGAAAACGCCCAGTTCACCCAGGGCGTGGCGGTGAAGGCCCCGGTGTACCGGGTGGACATCCTCTCCATCGCCGGGCAGATCGCCTTCAAGATGACCCTCACGGACGGGACGGTGCTTTATAGCCAGCTTGGGGACATCCGGGACGAGAAGGGCCAGCCCGTCTTCCTCACCAAGGACCCCGTGGTGCGGGCCGCCTGGAACTACCTCCTGATCCAAAACGACGGCTCCAAGGGCGTCCACAACCCCACCTACACCCGGGCCGTCCTTCTGGCCACGCTAAACGCCCTGCAGTAGGGGCGGCGCCAAAGCCCTGGGGGCAGGCCCCCCGGGGTTTTCCCGTACCATGGAGGCGTGAGCCGCACCTACCTCTACCGCGGGCGCATCTGAACCTGGCCCTGGAAGGGCGCTACGAGATCGTGGAGCACAAACCGGCGGTGGCCGTAATCGCCCTCCAAGAGGGCAAGATGCTCTTTGTCCGCCAGATGCGCCCCGCCATAGGCCTTGCCCCCTTGGAGATCCCGGCGGGGCTCATTGAACCCGGGGAAGATCCCCTGGCGGCGGCCCAAAGGGAGCTCGCCGAGGAAACGGGGCTCACCGGGGACCTCACCCCCCTCTTTAGCTTCTACGTCTCCCCCGGTTTCACCGACGAGAAGACCTTCGTCTTCCTGGCGGAAAACCTGAGGGAAGCCCAGGCCACCCCCGACGAGGACGAGGCCATAGAGGTGGTCTGGCTAAACCCGGAGGAAGCCTTAGCCCTGCACCGCCGGGGCGGGGCGGAGTTTTCGGCCACGGGGCTCGTGGGAGTCCTCTACTACCATGCTTTTCTCCGAGGTCGCTGACGTCCCCAAAGGGCCTAAGGTGGTGGCCGTGGGCTCCTTTGACGGGGTGCACCTGGGCCACCAGTACCTCCTGCGCCAGGCCCTGGCCGAGGCCAAGGTGCTCAAGGCACCCCTCCTCGTCTACACCTTTGATCCCCCCACCAAGGTCTTCACCCGAGGGGAGGGGTTCCTCATGGACCTCACGGAGAAGGTGGAGGCCTTGCGGGAAGTGGGGGTGGAGCTCATCCTGGCGGTGCCCTTCAACGAGGCCTTTGCCAAAAGACCGGCGGAAGCCTTTCTGGAGGACCTAAAGGCCTTGGAGGCGGTTCGCATCCACGTGGGGGAAGACTTCCGCTTCGGGCAAGGAAGGGCGGGGGGAGTGGAGGAGCTTTCCCGGGTGGCCCCCACCCGGGTGGTCCCCCTCCTCACCCTGGGAGGGGAAGCGGTGAAGTCTAGCCGCATCCGCGCCCTCCTCCAGGAGGGGAAGGTGGAGGAGGCCCGCCACCTCCTGGGCCGCCCCTACGGGGCCTACGGGGTGGTGGTGGAGGGGGAGAAGCTTGGGCGGAGGCTCGGCTTCCCCACCGCCAACCTGGCGGTGCACCCCAAGAAGGTCCTGCCCCCCGGGGTGTACGCCGTGGAGGTGGAAGGAGGCTTCGGCCGCTACAAGGGGGTGGCCAACGTGGGCACCCGGCCCACCCTGGGAGGGGAAGAAAGGCGGCTTGAGGTCCACCTCCTGGGCTTCGCCGGGGAGCTTTACGGGGAGGAGGCCCGGGTGCGCTTCCTGAAGCGCCTCCGGGAGGAAAGGCGCTTTCCCAGCCTCGAGGCCCTCAAGGCCCAGATCGCCCAGGACGTGGCCCTGGCCCGGGCCTACTTCGGGCTCTAACCCTCGTCAAAGTAGGTGAGCTTGGGGCGCTTGTTAGCCCTAAGCTCGTCCAGGCGGCGCACCGGGGTGGTGTAGGGGGCGTTTTCCAGCCACTCCTTGGGCTTCGCCAAAAGCTCCACCATGGCCTCGGCGAAGGCCTCGAGGTCTCCTTGCTCTCCGTTTCCGTGGGCTCCACCATGAGGGCCTCCTTGATGATGAGGGGGAAGTAGACCGTGGGGGGGTGGAAGCCCAGCTCCAAAAGCCCCTTGGCCAGGTCCAGGGCCCTAAAGCCCGCCGGGGGTTGGGCCACGAACTCGTGCATGCAAGGCCCATCGTAGGGGATGCGGTAGCCCTTTTCCTTAAGGAGCTCCTTGAGGTAGCGGGCGTTCAGGACGGCAAGGGCCGCCGCCCGCTTGAGCCCGGGAAGCCCCAGGGTGCGGATGTAGGCCCAGGCCCGCACCAAGGCCAGGAAGTTGCCGTAGAAGCTCTTCACCCGCCCGATGCTCTTGGGCCGGTCAAAGTCCAGGTAGTAGCCTTCCTCCCCCTTGGCCACCAGAGGGACGGGCAGGTAAGGGGCCAGGTGGGCCTTCACCCCCAAAGGGCCCGAGCCGGGCCCGCCTCCCCCGTGGGGCACGGTGAAGGTCTTGTGCAGGTTGAGGTGGACCACGTCAAAGCCCATGTCCCCGGGCCGGGCCCAGCCCAGGATGGCGTTGAGGTTGGCCCCGTCGTAGTAAAGCTGCGCCCCCGCCTCCTTGGCCAGGCGGGAGATCTCCAGGATGCGCCGCTCAAAAAGCCCCAGGGTGTTGGGGTTGGTGAGCATGATGGCGGCCACGTGGGGGCCGAGCTCCCTCTTTAGGGCCTCGAGGTCCACCTCCCCGTCGGGCCCCGAGGGCACCTCCCTCACCTGGTAGCCCGCCATGCTGGCGGTGGCGGGGTTGGAGCCGTGGGCCGAGTCCGGCACCAGCACGAGCCGGCGCGCCTTCCCCTCCCCCCGGTCCTCGTGGTAGGCGCGGATGACGAGGATCCCCGTGAGCTCCCCGTGGGCCCCGGCGGCGGGCTGAAGGGTGATGGCGTCCATGCCCGTGAGGGCCTTGAGGTACTCCCCCAGCTCCCACATGAGCGCCAGGGCCCCTTGGGCCGTCTTGGGGTCCTGGTAGGGGTGGAGGTCGGCGAAGAGGCGGGCCGCCTCCTCGTGGAGCTTGGGGTTGTACTTCATGGTGCAGCTGCCCAAGGGGTAGAAGGTGGTGTCCACCCCCACCTGGCGGCGGGAAAGCCCGGTGTAGTGCCGCACCAGGGTGAGCTCGTCCACCTCGGGAAGCCTGGGGGGCGCTTCCCGCAGGAAGGCCTTGGGGATGAGGTCTTCCGCCCGGGGCGCCTCCTTCACCAGCTTCAGGCCCCGCCTCCCCTTACGGCTCCGTTCAAAGATCAGGGGGTAACTCACGCCAACACCTCCTTTAGCGCCTCCCGCAGGGCCAAAAGGTCCTCCTCCTGGTGAAGCTCCGTGGCGGCGAAGAGGGCCAGGTTCTCCCCGTACTCCTCGGGCACGGGGGTGGCGGCGTGGAGTCCCCGCGCCGCCAAGGCCTCCCGCACCGCCCCCGGGGCCTTGGGAAGCCTGAGGGCGAACTCGTTGAAGAAGGGCTTTGGGGTGAAGGGCTCCACCCCCGGCACCTCCAACAGGAGGTCGTGGAGGCGGTGGGCCAGGGCCACGCCCCGAAGCGCCACCTCCCTAAGCCCCTCGGGCCCCAGGGCTGCCAGGTACATGGCCCCCATGAGGGCGGTGAGCTGGGCGTTGGTGGTGATGTTGCTCTTGGCCTTGGCCCGCCTTATGTACTGCTCCCGGGCCTGCAGGGTGAGGATGAAGCCCCGCTTGCCCTCGGCGTCCACGGTCTCGGACACAAGGCGCCCCGGGAGCTGGCGCACGAAGGCCTTCTTGGTGGCCAGGTAGCCGAAATGGGGGCCGCCAAAGCCCATGGGCAGGCCCAGGCTCTGCCCGTCCCCCACGGCGATGTCCGCCCCGTAGGCCCCGGGGGGCTTGAGCACCCCCAAGGAGAGGGGGTCCGCCACCGCCACGAAAAGCGCCCCCGCCCGGTGGGCCGCCTCCGCCAAGGGGGCGAGGTCCTCCAAGGCCCCCAGGTAGTTGGGGTTCTGGCCCACCACCGCCCCCACCCCCTCGGGCACGGGAAAGGAGGGGGTGCGCCCCCCTTCCAGGGGAAGCACCTTAAGCTCCGCCCCCACCGCCTCCAGATAGGCCTTCAGGACCGCCCGGTACTCGGGGTGGACCCCGTGGGAGATCAAGACGCTCATCCGCCCCGTCTCCCGAAGGGCCAGCAAGACGCCTTCCGCCAGGGCGGTGGCGCCGTCGTACATGGAGGCGTTGGCCACCTCGAGGCCCGTGAGCTCGGCGATCATGGTCTGATACTCAAAGGTGGCCTGCAGGACCCCTTGGCTCACCTCGGGCTGGTAGGGGGTGTAGGCGGTGAGGAACTCCCCCCGGCTCGCCAGCGCCTGGACCACGGGGGGGGCGTGGTGGCTCCGGATCCCCCCGCCCAGAAAAGCCTTGCGGGCGGGCCTGTTCCTCTCGGCAAGCCGCCCAAGCTCCTCCAGAACCGCCCACTCCGGCAAGGGCTCGGGCAGGGCGATCTCGGGGTTTAGGATCTCTTCGGGCAGGTGGCGGAAGAGGTCCTCCAGGCTTTCCGCCCCCACCCGTCTGAGCATCTCCTGGATTTCCGCCTCGGTATGGGGCGTGTAGTCCATAGGTCCATCCTTAACCAAAGCCCCCGGGCCATTTGACCCGGGGCCACAGAGGAGCATGCCCCCCCGCCTAAACCCGTGCGGGAAAGGGCCGCCCTCGGGAAAGCCATATCAAGCCTCGCTCTCCAAAGCCTCCTGGTAGCCGTCGGCGTCCAGGAGGTCGTCCAGGTGCGTCATGTCCAGGGGACGGAGGCGGAAGATCCAGCCCTCCCCATAGGGGTCCTGGTTGATGAGCTCCGGGGTTTTCTCCAGGGCCAGGTTCACCTCCACCACCTCCCCGGCCACGGGAGCGTAGATGTCGGAGGCGGTCTTCACGCTCTCCACCACCGCCACCGCCTCGCCCTTCTCCACCTTGCGCCCCACCTCGGGAAGCTCCACGTAGACCACGTCCCCCAAGGCGTCTTGGGCGTAGTCGGTGATGCCCACCAGCACCGTGTCCCCTTCGGGCAGGGCCCACTCGTGGGTCTTGGTGTAAAAGCGGTCCTTGGGTATGTCCATAGCGCCTCCTAACCCCCGCTATTTTAGCGGCACAAAGGGCAAGGGGCTAAGGGAAGCCCGTACCGGTTTGCCCCGCACCGCCACGAAGAAGGGCTCCTCCACCCCCTCCTCCACGTAGGCCAGGGCGATGCCCTTCTCCAGAAGGGGGGAATAGCCCCCGCTGGTCACCCGGCCCACCGGCCTCTCCCCGGAAAGGACCGGGTAGCCTTCCCGGGGGATGCCCGTCTCCAGCACCAGGCCCACGAGCTTTTCCCGGCAAGGGGCGGCCAGCATGGCCTCCTTGCCGAAGAAGTCCTTCTCCTTCTTCACCACCCAGGCCCAGGGGGTACAGAGGGGGTTGGTGGTGTCGGTGAGCTCGTGGCCGTAAAGGGGAAAGCCGGCCTCGAGCCTAAGGGTGTCCCGGGCTCCAAGGCCACAGGGCTTCGCCCCCCTTTCCACCAAGGCCAGGAACACCGCCTCGGCGTCCTCCGGGGCGAGGAAGAGCTCAAACCCGTCCTCCCCGGTGTACCCGGTGCGGGCGAGGAGGGCGGGGCGTCCCGCCACCTGGGCCCGGAACACGTCGTTTTTTCTCCTCTGGGAAAGGTCCTCCTCGGTAAGCCCCTGCAGGAGGCTTGCCGCCTTTGGGCCCTGGAGGGCGAGGAGGGCGGTGGCCTCGGAGCGGTCTACGAGCTCCACCCGAAAGCCTTCCGCCAGGGCCTTAAGGTGGGCGAAGTCCTTGGCGATGTTGGCGGCGTTCACCACCATGAGGTACTCCACCTCCCCCAGGCGGTAGAGGTAGATGTCGTCCACCACCCCGCCCCTTTCGTTCGGGAGCATGGAGTACTGGGCCCTTCCCACCTTGAGCCGGGCGGCGTCGTTTGCCGTGGCCCACTGGAGGAAGGCCAATGCCTCCTCCCCCCGCACCCAGAACTCCCCCATGTGGCTCACGTCAAAAAGCCCCGCTCCCCGGCGCACCGCCAGGTGCTCCTCCACGATGGAGGTGTACTGCAGGGGAAGGGCGAAGCCAGCAAACTCCACCATGCGCCCGCCCAGGCGCAGGTGGGCCTCGTAAAGGGGGGTACGCTTCATACCAACGCCATGCTACCCCTAAAAGAGTTCCCGCCTTAGGGCCTCGGCGGAGTTGTCCTCCAAGACCTCCTCCCGCTTGGTGGCCCAAGCCGGGAAGGGGAAGCGCACCAAAAGGGGCACGGGGATCTCCGGCTGCTGGAGGATCACCGCCCCCTGGGGCAGGATGAGGGCCCTTTGGCGGAAGGAGGTGGGAAGGAAGCGGTACTCGGGGCGCTCCGCCTCGGCGGCGTCCAAGCGGCCCACCACCCGGATGGCGGCATTGGCCACCACCCGGCGCTCCACCTCGCTCGCCGTCTGCTCCGCCCCGATGAGGATGACGCCCAAGGAGCGGCCCCGCTCGGCGATGTCCAAGAGCACGTCCTTGATGGGGCCCTCCTCGTCCCGGGGGGCGTACTTGTTGAGCTCGTCCAGGACGATGAAGACCCGGCCCCGGTACTGCCCCCGCTCCTTCCGCTCAAAGACGTCTTTAAGGAGGCTTCCCACCACGAACATCTGCGCCTGGGGGGAAAGCTTGGCCAGGTCCACCACGTGGACCTGCTCCCCCTGCAGGGGGTCTGGGGGGTTGCCGAGGCGGTCGCCCCGGATGAGGTGGGCCACGTTCTCCACGCTGGCCCGAAGCCGCCTGATGAAGGCCTCGAGGGTCCCCCGGGCCTGCCTTGCGGTCCAGCTCCGGTCCCCTTCCCCCTCCCCCGTTTCCGGCCCCAGGAGCTTGTACTCCAGGTAGCGCACCAGCTCGGCGAAGCTCTTCAGGCGCACCTTGCCCAGGGCGTCAAAGGTGATCCCCTCGGGCAGGTCCTCCTTGGTCCAGTCCTCCACCAGGAGGTGGGGGCCCCTCTGCCCCTCGGCGAGCCGCCGGAGCTTTTCCGTGAGGTGCTGCACCAAAAAGCCCAGGTTGGTCATAAAGCCCCGGTCGGCGAAGAGGAAGGGGAGAAGCCCCCTTTGGCAGAACTGGACCAGGTCGTAGTGGTAGGCCCGCACGCCCTCGAGGCGGGTCTCCACGTCGGGCACGTACCCGTCCTTCTTGGGCGGGGCCAAGAAGGCCACGCTCCCGAAGGGGGTGGCGGGCAGGCCCAGGGCCTGGTACGCCTGCCGGGCCTCCTCCGTGAGGCGGGCGTTGGGCTTGTCCAGGAAGAAGAGGTCCTCCCCCTTGACGTTAAAGAGGAGCACCTTGGCCTGGTGGGCGTCCTCCAGGACCCCGCTTTCCAAGAGGCTCTTGAGGAGGAAGGTGGCGTAGCTGGTCTTGGCCGCCACCCCGCTGATGCCGGAGATGTTCACGTGCCCGCCCTTCACCCCGTTCAAAAACTCCAGGTTCAGGTAGGCCACCTCCCCGTTCTTGAGGAGGCCGGCGGGAAGCTTGGTGCTTCCCCTTTGGTTCTTCATGGCCTCGTAGTAAAGGGCGAGCTCCAGGTCCTCCCCCTCCGCCAGGTAAACGGGGGAGCCGGGGTCGGGGGGGAAGAACTCCTCGGGGAGGATCCGGGTCACGCTCACGTGGGCCACGTAGGCCAGGCTCACGGGGATCTGGCCCCGGGTGGCCAGGAAGATGTCCGTATCGTACGTTTCCCCCTCGTGCACCTTGGCCACGTGGTCCACCATGCCGAAGTAGCGCACCTTGCCCACCTTGGGGTGGAAGCCCTCCACCACCACCAGATCGTCCAGCCTGAGAAGGCCTTCCCCCTCCACCCCCACCCAGAAGGAGAGGGGGGTGGCCTCCCGGCTTCCCAACACCACGCCGATCCGCTCCATCAGCCACCTCCCAGGTGCCGGGCCAGAAACCTTGCCACCACCTCGCGCCTTCCCATCCTCCGGCCAAGCTCCCTTTCCAAGCCCCCCACGGGGGTGAGGTTCTGGGGCGCCCGGGGGTCCTTGACGGGGTGGGAGGCCAGGGCGGGAAAAAGGCTTACGGAAAGAGCGGCAAGCCTCTCATAGGAGCCCTCCAAAGGGGTTTCCAAGCGCAAAAGCCCCGCCTCCGGGGGCCTCACCCCTTCCGGGGGCAAGGGCAGGCGCAAATACCAACTGGCGAGCTCCAATCCCTTGCGCCGGATGCGGAAGAGGGGGCTTCTTTCCCCAGGGGCAAGCCTATGCAGGAGGGCCTCCTTTTCCGGGGGCAGGTAGCGGGCCCAGTGGGTCTTGATGTAGCCCAGGATAGGTGCCTCCCGCCTAAGGCGCACGGGACCATCCACCACCAAAAGCCCCCCGGAAAGTCCCGAGGCAACCTCCGCTTCCAGGTTGGCCCTGGCCCGCCGCAAGCCCTCCTGGAGGGCGTAGATCCCCTCCCCCTCCACGGGGAAGGGCTCGTAAAGGAGTTCCCCCGCCCTTAAGGCCTCGGAAAGCCCCACCCCCACCCGGCGCACCAGGGGGGGAAGAAGCCGCATCCTCCCCCCCTCAAAGACCACGGCCCCCGCGGCCACACACCCCAGAAGGGCCAGTCGCCTCCCCTCCGCCACCAGCCCCTCCGCCCGCTCCTTCCCGTCCAGGAAGTAAAGGGGCTCGGGCCAGGGCAGGGGCGCACCTCCCTTGGGTTCCCAAGACTCCTCCAGGGGCCAGAACCCTTCGGGCTCCGGCCCCTCGGGCAAAAGCTCCTGGGCCTGGGGAAGCTCCAAAGCGTAAAGCCGCCAGGCCATGCCCCTAGATTACCGGGGCGGGGCGGTAAGGGAGGTACCTGGGCTCCCAGAAGCGGCTTTGCACGAAGGCGAAAAGCTCCTCCAGGGAAAGCCCCTGGATCCGCTCCTCCTCCGCCACCCCCTCCTCCAGGGCCTTCCGCATGACCCGGGCGGCCACGTAGGGGGAAACCTCCCTTAGGTGGCGCACCGGGGGGTAGAGGAGGTCGGGAAAGCGCTCTTGGGTGAAGTCGTAGAGGGCGTAGGCGGCCTCGAGGACCATCCCGTCCGTCACCTCCCGGGCCCGGGAGAGGACGGCTCCCAGGCCGAGCCCGGGGAAGATAAAGGCGTTGTTCCCCTGGCCCACGGGGATGGTCCGGCCCATGTACCCCACGGGGGGGAAGGGACTCCCCGCCGCCACCAAGGCCCTCCCCTCCGTCCAGTAGATAAGGTCATCGGGCAAGGCCTCGCTGGCGGAGGTGGGGTTGGAAAGGGGGAAGATCACGGGGCGGGGGGTGTTTTCCAGCATGGCCCGCGCCACCGGCTCGGTGAAGCTCCCCCCCTGCCCGGAAAGGCCCAAAAGCACCGTGGCCCGAGCGTTTTGAATGGTCTCCAAGAGGTTAGGGTACTCGCCCGCAAAGCGCCAACCATTAAGGCGCTCCCGCTTCTGGGCGAAGGGCCGCTTGTAGGCCTCCATGTTCCGCCCTTCCAGCAAAAGCCCCCGGGAGTCCAGGACCAGGACCCGGGCCTTGGCCTCCGCCTCGCTCAGGCCCTCCCGCTTCATTCCCTCCACCAAGGCCCAGGCCACGCCGATCCCCCCGGCCCCCGCCCCGTAGACCACCACCACCTGATCGGAAAGCCTTTCCCCCTTCATGCGGCAGGCGGAGAGGACCCCGGCAAGGGCCACGGCCCCCGTGCCCTGGATGTCGTCGTTGAAGGAGGGAACCACCTTGCGGTAGCGCTCCAGCACGCTAAAGGCCGCCTCTTTGGCGAAGTCCTCCCACTGGATGAGGGCCTTGGGGTAGCGCTTCTTGACCGCCTCCACGAAGCGGTCCAGGAACTGGTAGTAGGCTTCGCCCCGTAAGCGCTTGTGCCGCACCCCGAGGTATAGGGGGTCATTTAGGAGGTCCTCCCGGTCCGTGCCCACATCCAGCTCCACGGGCAGGGTCTTGTCGGGCCCCACCCCTCCTGCGGCGGTGTAGAGGGTGAGCTTGCCGATGCTGATGGCCATCCCGCCAAAGCCCTGGTCCCCGATGCCCAGGATGGCGGAAGAGTCCGTGGCCACGATGAGGCGCACCTCCTCCAGGGGCACGTTCCCCAAGGCCTCCTCAATGCGGTCAATGTTCTTGGTGCTGGCGGTAAAGCCACGGGGGTAGCGGTAGATGTGGGAAAACTCCCGCACCGCCTCCCCCACGGTGGGGGTGTAGAGGATGGGGAGCATCTCCTCCAGGTGGTCCACCACCAGGGCGTAGAAGAGGACCTCGTTGCGGTCCTGGAGGTGGCGCAGGTAGATGTGCTTGTCCAAAGGAGAGGCGATGAGGCGGTAGCGGCGGTAGACCCTTTCCTTTTGCTCCTCCAGGGTGTTCACGTGGGGAGGCAGAAGGCCCTCTAAGCCCAAAGCGCGCCTTTCCTCCTCGGTGAAGGCGGTGCCCTTGTTGAGGAGGGGAAGCCTTAAGAGCAAAAAGCCCGTGACGTAAGGCTCTAAGTAGCGCTCGCCTTTTTCATCCCGCTTGACGTCGTAATAGCGGCTAACCGCCATGCCCCTATTTTTCCACCTCGCCCGACCAAAAGGGCGAGGCGGGGGCTCCCTAGACGTTGAAGCCGAACATGCGCATCATGCGCTTTCCCTCCTCCGTCATGCGGGCTGGGGTCCAGGGCGGGGTCCAGACGAACTCCACGTTCACCCCCTGCACCCCGGGCAGGCGCATGACCGCCATCTCCGCGTCCGCCTTCACCACGTCCTGGGCGGGGCAACCGATGGCGGTGAGGGTCATGGTGATGTCCACCACGCCGTTCTCGTGGACTTCCACGTCGTAGACGAGGCCCAGGTCCACGATGTTCACCGGGATCTCGGGATCGTAGACCACCTTGAGGGCCTCGAGGACCTGCTCCTTGGTGGGCAGCGTGGCCTCGGTTTCCATGCCCTTCAGTATACCCGGAAAACCCCAGCGCCTTTTGCTATAATGCCCCCTGGTTGGGGAGTAGCCCCAAGCCGGCACCCCGTCAGGACGGGTCTTAGGCCCCGGGGGCCGGGGGCAGGAAGCCCGGGCAAGACCACCGCCTTGCGCGGTGGTCTTTCTTTGTGGAGGTGAGGCATGGAGGCCAGCGTCCTTTCGGTGATCCTCATCCTGGTGGCCCTGGAGGTGATCCTCTCCGCGGACAACGCCCTGATCCTCGGGGTTATGGTGCAGAAACTGCCCGTCCACCTCAGGCGGAAGGCCCTCTTCTACGGCATCCTGGGCGCCTACGTCCTAAGGGGCCTCGCCCTCCTCTTCGCCACCTTGGTCATCAAGCTCTGGTGGGTGCAGGCCCTGGGGGCGGCCTACCTCCTCTTCATCGCCCTCAAGCACTTCCTCAAGCCCGAGGAGGCCCACGCCCCGCCCCCCCTAGAGGTGAGCGCCGCCCACTTCTGGAAGGTGGTGGCCCAGGTGGAGCTCATGGACCTGGCCTTCGCCGTGGACTCGGTGCTGGTGGCCGTGGCCCTCTCCGACAAGCTTTGGGTCATCTACACCGGGGTCTTCCTGGGCATCCTGGCCCTTAGGATGCTGGCGAGCCTGGTGGTCACCCTCCTGGACCGCTACCCCCGGTTCAAGCACCTGGCCTACGTGGTGGTGGGCCTCGCCGGGGTGAAGCTCCTTGTGGGCGGTTGGGACAAGCTGGCCAAGGAGGTCCTCCACCGCCCCGAGCTCGCCCTTGGCTTGGACAAGGGGGCTTTTAGCCTCCTCATCCTGGGCGTCCTCCTTTTGGGAAGCCTGTGGGCCCTACGGAAGCCCGCGGAACGTCCCGCCTGAGATGTGGGCCTACCTCGCTCCTGCCCTTATCCTCTTTTTTGAGGTGGGCTTTCCCTTTGGCCTCTTTGTCCCCGGCGGCGACACCCTCCTCCTCGCCCTGGGGGTGTTGGCGGGGGAAGGGCGGCTTGGCCTTTTTCCCCTCCTTCCCCTCCTCTTCCTGGGGAGCTTCCTGGGCCACGGGGTGGGTTACGCTTTGGGCCGAGCCCTGGGCAAAAGGGTGCGCGGGCGCCTTTCCGAGGTACTGCTCACGCGGGCTGAAGGGCTCCTCCACCGCTACGGCCCCACAGCCCTCCTCCTCGCCCCCTTCCTCCCGGGGGTGCGGACCGCCTTACCCCTCCTTCTAGGAGCCCTAGCCTTCCCCCTTGCCCCCTACTTCCTCTTCGCCGCCCTGGGGAGCCTCCTTTGGACCCATGGCCTGGTGCTTTTCGCCTACTTCCTGGGCCAAAGGGTCTCCCCTTGGCTCCTCTGGCCGGTCCTCCTTCTCCTAGCCCTTCTACCCCTCCTGCGCCGAGGCCGCTAGACGTACTTCTCCCCCCGCACCACGAAGACGTTTTCCACGTAGGCGATCACGGCGTAGTGGGGGAAGTACGCCTCCTGCAGGCGCTCCAGGATCTTCAGGGCCACCTCCTCGCTCACGATGGTCTCCAGGCGGATGTTCTGCCCCTCCCAGTCCACGCTCCGCATCCCGCGGGAACCCTCCCCCCGGGCGGGAACGATGGTGTAGCCCTTGGCCCCAAGCCGCTTGATCTCCTCCACCAGCCTCCTCTCCAAAAGGCTTTCCGCCACGATGGTCAACAGCTTCAAGGGCACCAGGTTCACCGGCCTCACCCCCCGATCGCCTTGGCCAAGGCGTGGTAGATGGGTATCCCCAAGATCAGGTTAAAGGGGAAGGTGACGGCGAGGCTCGCCGTGAGGTACAAACTGGGGTTCGCCTCGGGCAAGGCGATGCGCACGGCGGCGGGGGCGGCGATGTAGCTGGCGCTGGCGCTCATAGCCCCAAGCACCGCAGCACCCCCCACGCTAAGCCCCGCCTTCAGGCCCAGGTAAACCCCCAAAACCCCGTGGAAAAGGGCTAGGCCCACACCAAAGAGGACCAGCCTAAACCCCACCTGGCGCAGCACGGAAAGCCTCGAGGCCGCCACCATCCCCAGGTCCAGGAGGAAAAGGGTGAGAACCCCCTGGTAGGGGTCAACGAAAAAGGATTTGACCCGCTCCATCCCCGCCTCTCCCGAAAGGAGCCCGATCAGAAGCCCCCCCAGCATCAAGACCACGCTCTTTCCGGTCAAAACCTCGTGGAGCGCTTCAGAAAGCCGGCCGCTCTGCCGTTTGCCCAGGAGGAGGGCCACCACGATCCCTGGCACCTCCAACAAGGCCACCAGAGTGGGCATGAAACCCTCCGCAGTGTGCCCCACGGCCTGGACGAAGGTGAGGGCGGCAAGGAAGGTCACGGCGGAAACCGAGCCGTAGTGGGCGGCCAAGGCGGCGGCGTCCTGTCGGCTCACCCCCAGGAAACGCCGGGCAAGGAAATAGGCGGGGAAGGGTCTAAAAAGCCCCAGGGCTAGGGTGAAAAGGGCCGGGAGGAGGACCACGGCCAAAGGGGTGTGGGCGAGCTCTACCCCCCCCTTAAAGCCGATGGCAAAAAGGAGATAAATGGAAATGGCGGTGTAAAGCGCCTCGGGAAAGGCGAGGTCGCTCTTGAGAAGCCGGGCGGCCATTCCCAGAAAGTAGGCCAAAACCATAGGGGAAAGGAAGTTAAGCCTCAGGAGTTCCAAAGCGTCCATACCCCCAAGCTTTACTACGGGAAGAAGGGCTTTTACAATCCGGTACGATGGTGCCTTTGGTAGGTCTCATCATGGGCTCCCGCTCCGACTGGGAAACCCTGCGCCACGCCGCGGAGACCCTGGACGCCTTGGGCATCCCCTACGAGGTGAGGGTGGTCTCCGCCCACCGCACCCCGGACCTCATGGCGGAGTACGCCAAGACCGCCGAGGCCAGGGGCATCCAGGTGATCATCGCCGGGGCCGGGGGGGCGGCCCACCTGCCCGGCATGACCGCGGCCCACACGCCTTTGCCCGTCTTGGGGGTGCCCGTGGAAAGCCAAGCCTTACGGGGCCTAGACTCCCTCCTCTCCATCGTCCAGATGCCCGCGGGCGTCCCCGTGGGCACCCTGGCCATCGGCAGGGCGGGGGCGGTGAACGCCGCCCTTTTGGCCGCCAGCATCCTTGGTCTCAAGGACCCCGAGATGATGGCGCGGCTCAAGGCCTACCGGAAGGCCCAAACCGAGGCGGTCCTGGCCCACCCCGACCCCCGGGAGGAAGGATGAGGGTGGGCGTTTTGGGTGGGGGGCAGCTTGGGCGGATGCTGGCCCTGGCGGGCTACCCCTTGGGGCTTTCCTTCCGCTTCCTGGACCCCTCCCCCGAGGCCTGCGCCGGGCAGGTGGGGGAGCTTTGCGTGGGGGATTTCGCCGATCCCGAAGCCCTTTCCCGCTTCGCCCAGGGTCTGGACCTCGTCACCTACGAGTTTGAAAACGTCCCGGTGGAAGCGGCCCTAAGTCTAGCCGAAAGGCTTCCCGTCCTTCCGCCCCCCAAGGCCCTGGAGGTGGCCCAAGACCGCCTGCGGGAGAAGGCCTTCATGGCGAGCCTCGGCGTCCTCACCCCGCCCTTCCACCCCGTGGACGGGGAGGAGGACCTGGCGGAGGGGCTGAAAAAGGTGGGCCTCCCCGCCCTCCTCAAAACCCGCCGCGGGGGCTACGACGGCAAGGGGCAGGCCCTGGTGCGCACGGAGGAGGAGGCCCAAGGGGCGCTACGGGCCCTGGGGGGCCGGGGGCTTATCCTCGAGGGCCTCGTCCCCTTTGACCGGGAGGTTTCCCTCCTCGCCGTGCGGGGGCGAAACGGGGAGATGGCCTTCTATCCCCTGGTGGAAAACCGCCACCACGGGGGCATCCTTCGCCTCTCCTTAGCCCCCGCCCCCCACCTCACGGAAGCCCTGCAGAAGAAGGCGGAGGCCTACGCCAGGGAAGCCCTCCTCGCCCTGGACTACGTGGGCGTGCTAGCCCTGGAGCTTTTCCAAGTAGGCGAGGAACTCCTCTTCAACGAGATGGCCCCCCGGGTCCACAACTCCGGCCACTGGACCCTGGAGGGCGCGGAAACGAGCCAGTTTGAAAACCACCTGAGGGCCCTCCTGGGCCTCCCCTTGGGGAGCACCGCCCCTAGGGGGTATAGCGCCATGGCGAACCTCATCGGCCACAGGCCCGACTTTGGGGAGGTGCTCCGCCTCCCCTCCGCCCACCTCCACTGGTACGGCAAGGCGGTGCGCCCCGGGCGGAAGGTGGGGCACATCACCTTGAGGCGGGACACCTGGGAGGAGCTCCAAAGCGAGCTCCCCCGCCTCCTAACCCTGGCGGGAAGCCCCAGTATAATCGGGGGCGAAGGAGGCCAGGCATGGACCGCACC
Source organism: Thermus sp. 2.9 (assembly GCF_000794385.1). Taxonomy (GTDB): domain Bacteria; phylum Deinococcota; class Deinococci; order Deinococcales; family Thermaceae; genus Thermus; species Thermus thalpophilus. The sequence continues at coordinate 101,856 of NZ_JTJB01000003.1, read as the reverse complement.
AGGCGCCTAAGGGAGGTCATCCGCGCGGCCAAGGCCCACCCCGTTTACCGGGAAAAGCTTAAAGACGTGGACCCCGAGGAGGTTTCCCCCGAGAACCTCTCCGCCTTGCCCCTCACCAGCCGGGAGGAGTGGGTGGCCTACCTCAAGGCAAACCCCACCCCCCCGGAAGGAGCGAGGCTCATGCACCTCACCCCAAGCCCCCTCATGGGCTGGATGCCGGAATACCTCTCGGAGGAGGACCTCCGCTACCAGGCGGAAGCCCTGGCCGCCCATTACCGGCGGCTTGGCCTCGAGGGCAAGCGGGTCTTGGTGGCCTTCAGCTACCACGTCTTCGCCGGGGGGTGGCTTTTCCACGAGGCCTTGGTCCTGGCGGGGAACCTGGTCTTCCCCCACGGCCCCGGGGAGGCGGGGCGCATCGCCGAGCTGAGCCCCCAGTTTGACGTCCTGGTCACCAACCCCTCCTTCGCCCTCAAGGTGGGCCAGGCGGGCGGGCGGTTTCGCCTGCTCCTGGCGGGGGGGGAGCCTTTTACCTCGGTGCCCGGCTTCCGGGAGAAGGTGGAGGCCCTCCTGGGCGGCACAGCCCTGGACGCCTACGGCACCAGCGAACTGGGCATCGTGGCCGGGGAAAACCTGGTCAAGGACGGGCTATGGGAGATCCCCGAGATGGCCGTCCTCGAGGTCCTGGACCCGGAAACCCTAAGGCCCGTGGCCCCGGGGGAAAAGGGGGAGCTGGTGGTCACCGCCCTAAGCCGCACCCTCATGCCCATGGTGCGCTTCCGCACCGGGGACCTGGCCTTGGCCGAGCGCCGGGAAGGGCTTACCGTGCTGCCCCGCGGGGTTTTCGGCCGCACGGACCAGATGGTGAAGGTAAAGGGGGTGAAGCTTTACCCCACGGAGCTCGCCCCCATCCTGGCCGGCTTCGGCCTGGACCCCAAGGGCTTCCAGGTGGTGGTGGAAAGGAAGCTGGAGGGGACGGACAAGCTGGTGCTCCGCCTGAAGGCGGACAAGGTGCCCCCTGGGCTCTACGAGGCCATCCAGAAGGCCACGGGGCTAAGGCTGGACGAGGTGGAGCTGGTGGGCGAGCTGGAGGGGGGCCTGGTGCTGGACCGCCGCTTCTAGCTCGTTAATCTCTTCTCATAACCCCGGGGTATACTTCCCCCAAAGCAACGGGGCCCTTGCGGTATAGTGGGGGCAAACCCTGTGCCTTGCGGAAGGAGGCAAGATGCGGTTTTTCGTGCTGGGGGATGTTTCCGTTGACCTGCTTTTCTTCGTGGAGCGAATACCGGAACCCGGGGAGGAGGTGCCCTCGAGGCGGGCCCTGATGAAGCCCGGGGGGGCCGGGGGCACCCTGGCGGTCCAGCTGGCGAGCTTGGGCCACCGGGTGCACCTGGCGGGCCGGGTGGGCCAAGACCCCTTCGCCGAGCTGGCCTTAAGCCGGGTGCGGGAGGTGGGGGTGGACCTAAAGCACCTCCAGGAAGACCCCGACCACACCACCAGTTCCGTCCTCATCCTGGTGGTGCCGGGTGGGGAACGGGCCATGGTGAGCGCGGAAGGGGCGAGCCGCTACCTGGACCCCGCCCTCTTCAAGCCCCGCCACCTGGACAGCGCCGACGCCGTGGTCCTCTCCGCCTACGCCCTGGTGGGAGGGCCTTCCCGGAGCTACGCCGTGGAGGTCCTGGAGGCAGCGAGGAAGCGGGAGCTTCCCGTCTTCGCCGACCTGGGCACGGGGGCGGTGCGGGCGGCGGGGGCGGAGCTTTTGAAGCACCTGCGGGGCGTCACCTGGCTCCTTATGAACCAGACGGAGCTTTTGGCCCTCACCGGCGCCTCTTCCCTCTCCGAGGGGGTGGCCCGGCTCCGAAGGGAGGGCTTCTCCCACCTGGCCATCAAGGTGGGGGCCATGGGCTCCATCGTGGTGACCCCCGAAGGGGAGGAGCTTTTGGAGCCCTTCCCCATAGAGGACATCGTGGACTCCACCGGGGCCGGGGACGCCTACACCGCCGCCTTCGCCCACGCCATCCTCGAGGGCAGAAGCCCGGTGGAGGCGGGAAGGCTCGCCAACCTGGCGGGGGCCTTGGCCGCCACGGGGCTTGGGGCCCAAGGCCGCCTCATCTCCCTAGAGGACCTCAAAATAGCGGCGGGCTAGGGCCAAAAAGGCGAGGCCCGCCCGCCCGCTTTTTTCCGGGTGGAACTGGGGGGCGAGGAGGTTTTCCTTGGCCAAGAGGGCGGTGAAGGGAGTGCCCTCGTACTCCCCCACCCCGAGGGCGTGGGGGTTCAAGGGGCCGTAGTAGGAGTTGGCGAAGTAGAAGTGGCGGCCCGTGAGCTCGGCGAAAAACCCCCCGAAGTTCAGGGCGTTCCAACCCATCTGGGGCACCCGCCCCCGGGGGAAGCGGCGCACCAGCCCCGGCACCACCCCAAGCCCCCTCACCCCCGGCGCCTCCTCGCTCCCCTCGTAGAGGACCTGCATGCCCACGCAGATGCCGAGGAAGGGAAGCCCCTTTTCCAAATGGGCCAGGACCCTCTCCAGGAAGCCGCTTCGGGCAAAGGCCCCCATCACCTGGCCGAAGTGCCCCTGGCCAGGGAGGACGAGAAGGCTCGCCTCCGGGTGGGCCTTGGGGTCGGCGGAGACCGCCACGGCGAAACCCGCCGCCTCCAGGGCCTTGGCGGCACTCCGCAGGTTTCCCGAGCCGTAGTCAATGAGGATGGCCCGCACTAAAGCACCCCCTTGGTGCTGGGAAGCCCCTCCCCCGTGAGGCGGGTGGCCTTGTGGAGGGCCCGGGCCAGGGCCTTGAAGCTCGCCTCCACCACGTGGTGGACCTCCCGCCCCGCCAAAAGCCGCAGGTGGAGGGTGAGCCGCCCGTGGTTCACCAAGCCCCGCAAAAACTCCCGCAGGTGGTAGTGGTTCACCCGGCCCGCCGTCCCCACCACGGGCCAGGCCTCGGGCCGGTACTCCAGGTGGGGTCGGCCGGATAGGTCCACCACGCAGAGGACCAGGGTCTCGTCCAGGGGGGCGAAGGCCTCCCCGTAGCGCTCTATCCCCCTCCCCTCCCCCAGGGCCTCCTTCAGGGCCATGCCCAGGACGATGCCCACGTCCTCCACCAAGTGGTGGACGTCCACCTCGAGGTCCCCCTTGGCCTCCACCTCCAGGAGGAAGCGCCCGTGCCGCTGGAGCTGGAGGAGCATGTGGTCCAAAAAGGGGAGTCCCGTGGCCACCTGACCCCCCGTGGGCCCGTCCAAGCCCAGGCGCAGGCGCACCCAGGTCTCCGCCGTGGCCCGCTCCACCAAGGCTTCACGCATAGGCCACCCCAAAGGCCGCCCTTAGGAAGGCGTCCATCTCCTCCTTCCGCCCCACCGTCACCCGAAGGCAGCCGGCAAGCCCCGGGTAGCGGTCCTGCCGCCGCACCAAGACCCCTTGGGCGAGGAGGTGGCGGAAGGCCTCCTCGGCGTCCGGGGTCTTGACCAGGAGGAAGTTGGTGTGGCTCGGGTAGGGACGCCAGGTGGGGTGCCGAAGGAGCTCGCCGTAAGTCCTTTCCCGCTCCCGGACCACTCCTTCCACCACCTCCCGGACGTACCCCGGGTTCTCCAAAACCACCTCCAAGATGACCCCGGTGTGGGCGGGAAGGACAAAGGGGGGAAGCACCTCCCGCACCACCCCGGCCACCTGGGGGTGGGCCAAGAGGTAGCCCGCCCGAATCCCCCCCAAGGAGAAGGCCTTGGAAAAGGTGCGCAGGAAGGCCACGTGGGGGTTATCCCGGCCCAAGGGGCTAAAATCCGTGCCGGCGAACTCCCGGTAGGCCTCGTCCACCGCGAGAAGCCCTCCCACCTCCTTAGCCCGTTCCGCCAAGGCCGCCACCGCCCCTTTCGGGAAGAGGGCTCCCGTGGGGGCGTGGGGGTTGGGGAGGAAGAAGACCCCGCCCTGGAAGGCGGCAAGGACCTCCTCCAGGGGCAGGGCGAAACCCTCCCCCAAGGGCACCGCCCGGTAGGGGGTGCCCGCCACCCGGGCGGCGTGGGCGTAGTGGGGGAAGGAGGGGGCAAGGTCCAGCACCTCCTCCGCCGCCAGGCTTAGGGCCAGGATGAGGAGGTTGGAGCCAGGGGCGAGGACGATTCCCTCCTCCGGCCAGTCCAACAGGGCGGCAAGGCGCTTCCTAAGGGTTTCGGCGTGGATTTCCGGGTAGCGGTTCCACGAAAGCCCCTTAAGGCGCCTTAAGGCCTCCTCCTTGAGGGCCTCGGGCAGGTCAAAGGGGCTCTCGTTCTGGTCCAGCTTCACCGGGGCCTCCTCCTTCCTGTAGGGGTAAGGGGCGAGGTCCCGGAGGTGCGCCTTGAAGGCCCGCATGCCCCGAGTATAGCGGTAGACTGGGGGCATGAACCGGGCCAAGGACTGGCTTCTCCAGGCCGAGAAGGACCTGGAGATGGCCGAGATCGCCCGGCAGGCGGGAAGGCACGAGTGGGCCTGTTTCGCCGCCCAACAGGCGGCGGAGAAGGCGGTCAGGGCCCTGCACCTTCACCTGGGCCAGGAAGCCTGGGGGCACGTGGTGGCCCGGCTCCTCCGGGAGCTGCCCTTGCCGGTGCCTGAGGAGTTGGTGGAAAGAGCCCGATACCTGGATGGTCTCTATATTCCCACCCGCTACCCCGACGCCTTCCCCGAAGGCCCCTCCGCGGAGCACTACGGGCCCCTGCAAAGCGAGGAGGCTTTGAACCATGCCCACGCGATCCTTGCGTTCGTCCGTGGTCAGATGGCCTAGGCGAGAGGCGGTGGAGGAGGCCCTCAAGGCCTGGCTCGCCCGCCACCCCATCCCGGGCCTCCTGGCCCTCGGGTATTTCGGCTCCTACGCCCGGGGGGACTACGGCGTGGGGAGCGACCTGGACCTGGTCCTGGTGGTGGAGGAAAGCCCCCTTCCCCCCTACCGCCGCGCCGCCGCCCTGCCCCTGGAGGAGCTCCCCGTGCCCGCGGAGGCCCTGGTCTATACCCTGGCGGAGTGGCAAGCCCTCCCCCAGGGAAGCCCCCGCTTCGCCCAAGCCCTACGGCGGGAAACCCGTTGGCTCCTTCCCCCGCCCTAGCGCCAAAGGGCAACCCGCTCCAGGGGCAAGCGGTGGGAGGGGTAGCCCTCCTCCGCCGGGTAGCCCAAGGGAAGAAGGGCGGGGACGGCCACGTGGGCGGGAAGGCCCAAAAGGGCCTTGACCCTTTCCGGGTCAAAGCCCAGCATGGGCACGCTCCCAAGCCCGTGGGCCTCCAGGAGGAGGAGCAGGTAGCCCAAGAAGATGTAGCTCTGCCCCGCGGCCCAAGCCGCCCGCTCCCCCTCCCCCATCCCGGCAAAGGCGCTTTGAATGGCCCGCTTCTGGGCTTCCCGCCGCTCTCCCTGAACCCCGGGGTGGATCACCTCGTCCAGGCGGGCTAGGGCGTCCTCGAGGTCAGCGTAGACCACCAGGACCACGGGGGCCTCCTCCACCTGGGCCTGGCCGAAGGCTGCCTCCCTAAGGGCCTTCTTGAGGGCGGCGTCCCGCACCACCACCAAACGCCAGGGCTGCAGGTTCCAGGCGGAAGGGGCCCTAAGGGCCGCCTCTAGGACCTCCCGCAACACCCCCTCAGGCACGGGGTCCGGCCGGTAGCGGCGGATGGAGCGGCGCCTTAGGGCCGCGGTCTTGACGTCCAGAACGGGGAGTGTAGCCTCCATACGCCGGGAATAGTACCGGAAGCCTCCCGGGCCTTTTGTGAAGCAAAGCGCCATCAAGGGCGGAAGTGGTCGTACCCCTTCCGCGGCACGGGGACCCCCTGGAGGTAAACCCCCTCTCCCTCCACCACGCGCCCGGCCCGGAAGAGGGGAAGCCCCGCCTCCCTCGCCCGCGCCTCCACCGCCTCCCCTCGCTCGGGGGGAACCACCAAGACCGCCTCAAACTCCTCCCCCCCATAGAGCACGAAGGCCAAGGCCCTTTCCTCGCTCCCCGCCAAGGCCACCACGTCGGGGTAAAGGGGCAAGGCCTCCAGTTCCACCCGCACCCCGAGCTCCGCAAGCTGCCATAGGGTTTCCGCCAGGCCATCGGAGGAGTCCAGGCTTCCCCGCAGAAGCCCCTCCAGGGCCAAGAGGCCCAGCCGGGGCAAGGGGTAGTGGGCCGCCTCCCGGATGGCGGGGAAGGCCTCGAGGCCCACCCCCTGGTAGTGGGCGAAGATGGCCGCCCCAAGCCGCCCCCACCGGTCCCCGGCCAAATACAAGAGGTCCCCCGGCAGGGCCTGGCGGGGAAGGGGGCGCTTCGCCTCGGCGAAGCCCGCCACCACCAAGGCCGCCTCCTCCCCGGCGTTGGTGTCCCCGCCCAGAAGGAAGGCCCCAAGCCGGCCCGCCGCCTCCGCCGCCCCCCGCACCAGGCCCAGGGCGAGCTCCTCCTCCGCCTCAGGGGGCAGGAAAAGCCCCAGGGCGAAGCCCAAGGGCCGCCCCATCTTGCAGAGGAGGTCGGAGGCGGTGGCCGCCACCCCCCGGAAGCCCACCTCAAAGGGCCCCATGCCCCGGAGCGCCACGTCCCGGTAGCGGAAGCCGTCCACCTTGAGGAGAAGGGCCTCCTCCCCGAGCCACACCCCCCCGGCGTCGTCCCCCGGGGGAAGGGGGGCGTCCAAGGGGTAGCCCAAGGGAGCGAGCTTCCGGAGAAGGGCCCTTTCGCCCAGGTCTTTAAGCCGCATAAACCCAGGCTAAGGTATCATGGCGGGGTGTGCCGGGTTGACCTGTGCCTGAGGCCGGCCCCTGGCCCTTTGATCCTGGTGGAGGTCCTGCCTGCGGGGAGCGTCCTCACCCGCCTCTTGGCCCTGGGGGCCAAGGGGGTTTGGGTGGCCCCGGGGCCCAAGGTGGCCCGCCTCCTGGCGGAAAGCCTGGGGAAAAACGCCCTCCTTTTGGGCGAGGTGGAGGGCTTTCCCCCCGAGGGGTTCCACGGGCGGCTTTCCCTCTTGGACCTAGAAAGGACGGAGGTGAAGGGGAAGGAGGCCGTCCTGGTGGCCCCCTCCCTCAACGGGAGCCTCCTGCCGGGGGAGGAGGAGGTGTACCTGGCGGGCTTCCGAAACGCCAAGGCCATCCTGGAGCTGGCCGGTACCCTCAAAAACCCCACCTTGCGCCCCTCCGGGGCCCCCGAGCCCCTCCTCTCCGCGGTGGTGGCCCTGGGCTTTTTGCAAAAGCGCCTTTACCCCGAGGCGCAAAGCCTCGCCACCCTCCTCCTCAAGGCCTTCCCCGATCCCCAGGAGGCCCTCTTCCAAAGCCAGGAGGGGCAGGCCCTCCACAAGGAGGGGCGCACGGAGGAGCTGGCCTGGGCGAGCCTCATCGGGGTGGACCCGGTGGTGCCCCGCCTCACCGAGGTCCGCCTCTTCTCCAAGGAGGCCCACGGCCTCACCCAGGACCGCTACGCGCAGAGGTACGCGGCATGGAACGGCTAACCCTTTTGGGCCTTCCCCTGGACCCCGTGGACATGGGGGAGGCCTTAAGGCGCATCGGGGGCTTCCTGGAGGAGGAAAGAACCCACCAGGTGGTGACCCTAAACCCGGAAATCGCCGTGCGGGCGCAGGAGGACCAGGCCCTGAGGGAAGCCGTCCTCGAGGCCGAGCTCATCACCCCAGACGGGGTGGGCATCCTTTGGGCGGTCAGGCGGCTTCACGGGGTGCGCCTCCCCGAGCGGGTCACGGGGGTGGACCTCACCCTGGCCCTCTTCCGCCGCTTCCCGGGCCTCAGGGTCTACCTCCTGGGGGGAAAGCCCGGGGTGGCGGAGCGGGCGGCGCGGGAGGCGGAAAGGCTCGGGGCAAAGGTGGTGGGCCTTCACCACGGCTACTTCCGGGAGGAGGCCCCCATCGTGGAAGCCATCCAACGGGCGGCCCCCGACCTCCTCTTGGTGGGCATGGGGGAAAGGCAGGAGACCTTCATCCACCGGAACAAGGCGCACCTCAGGGCCAAGGTGGCCATGGGGGTGGGGGGCACCCTGGACGTCCTGGCGGGGGAGGCGAAGCGCCCTCCCCTTTGGGCGCAACGCCTGGGCCTGGAGTGGCTCCTGCGCGTGGGAACCGACCCCAAGCGCTGGCGGCGGGCCCCAAGGCTTCTCCGCTTCGCTTACATGGTCCTCAAGGAAGGGCGCTAGACTAAACCCATGCGGCGGATTCTGGCCTCCCTCCTCCTCCTGGGGCTCGCCCTGGCCCAAGGCCTCGTCCTCCCCTTTGAGGGCCCCAGGGGCTACACCCTGGCCCAAGCCTTCGCCCAAGGGCTGAACGCGCCTCCCCCCACCCTCCTCGCCCTCCTCCTCCCCGACCTCCCCTGGCGGGGAAGCTATGAGCTCGCCGGGGGGCTTTACACCCGGGCCGGGGCCCGGCTCGCCCTCGCCGCCACGGGGGCCGACTGGGTGCTCCTGGGGCGGGAGGAGGAAGGGGGCTTAAGGCTCATCCTCGCCACCCCTAAGGGGGCCCAAGAAGGGCTTTTCCGCACCCCCCAGCTGGCCTGGCTCTGGCTCCAGGGCCAAGGCCTCGCCCCCCGCTTTAGCCCCTTCCCCACCTCCACCCTCTCCGAGGAGCGCCTGCAGGCCCTGGCCCAGGGCCAAGACCCCGACCCCCTGCACCAGTCCGCCCTGGACCTCAAGGAGGGGCGGGGAAGCGGCCTTTTGGAGGGCCTGCTGCCCAAGCGGCTCCTCCTCCTCTGGCAAGGTACCCTCCCCCCCGCCTACGAGGCCTTCCGCCTCCTGGCGGAGGGGAAGCGGGAGGAGGCCCTCAAGCGGGCGGAGGCTTTGACCCAAGGGGACGTCCTGGAAAGGACCGCGGCCCACCTCCTCTTCCGGGCCCTGGAGGATGAGCGCTGGAAGGAAACGGCAAGAAGCCTCGCCCAAGCCTTCCCCGAGCTTCCCTTGGCCTGGGAGGAGGTGAGCTTCGCCGCCTTCGCCGAGGGGAAGGGCGAGGAGGCCAAGGAGGCCCTCCTCCAAGCCCTCAAGCTCCGGCCCGATTACTGGCTCTACTGGACCAACCTGGGCTGGGCCTACTACCTGGCGGGGGACCTGCCCCGGGCCATTTTGGCCTCGGAAAGGGCCCTACAGCTTAGTCCCAACGCCACCGCCCTCTACAACCTGGGGCTTTTCCGGGCCATTTACGGGGACTATTTGGGGGCCAAGGCCGCCTACGACAGGGCCCTTAGGCTAGACGAAGGGGAGGACTTCCCCGAGGCCCTTAAGGACCTCGAGGCCCGCAAAGAACCCCTTGCCCTCTACTTCCGCGCCTACCTGGCGGAGCGGGCGGGGCTCGAGGCCAAACCCCTCTACGAAGCCTTCCTCGCCCAACACCCCAAGCACCCCCTAGGCCCCGCCGCCCGGCGAGCCCTGGCCCAGCTTGGGGAGGGGGGGGCGCGGCTGGAGGTCCTAAGGCTTTCCCTCATCCCCGGGGACGTGGACGCCCGCCCCTTCCGCGCCGGGGAGGCGGTCTTCCCCGAGGTGCGCCTCACGGGAACCCCCTACCTGAAGCGGGACGCCCTGGAAACCCGCCTCTACCGGGAAGGCGCCCTCCTCCAGGAGGAAAAGAAGCCCCTGGGCTTCCCCCCCCTCACCACCGCCTTGGTGGGAAATGCCCCCGCCGTTACCCTCCCGGCCCCTGGACGGTACACCCTCGAGGTCCGCTACGGGGAGGCCACCCTCCTCCTGCCCCTGGAGGCGGGGCCCCCGAGCCTTGCCCGCCGGCTCTACGCCCTGGGCCTGGAAGCGCGGGACCTTTCGGGCCAAGCCCTCCTCACCCCCAAGGAGGCCCTGGGGGAGGAGGGGGAAAGGCTCCTTTTGGAAAGGACGCTCCAGGCGCTTAAAGAAGCCGCCCCCCTCGCCACCTCAAGCCGCCTCACCGCTCCCCTTCCCAAGGGGCCCTATGCGGGGAAGAGCGTGCAGGAGGTGCTGAAGGAGCCGAGCCTCGAGGGGGTGCGGGCTTTCTTTGAGGCGGTCTTGGAAAACCCCGAACTCCTTGCGGAGAACGACGTGGTGAACGCCTTCGTGAACTGGCTCCTTAAGCTGTCAGAAAACGCGCCGTGAAGGCACACAAACGCTAGCCCCCCGGGTTTCCCCGGGGGGCGGTTTTCACGTCCCAGACTTGGTGGAGCCGACGGGACTCGAACCCGTGACCTCCTGAGTGCGATGCGAGTGGAAGCCCCCTCGCAGAGCCGCAAAGATGCGTACTAGACAGCATGGAGATACCTATGGGGGTGGCGTTTTTTTTCCCTTCTGCTACACGTCTGCTACACACCCCAGCCCCCCCTCCGACCCCATTCCCGGCCCATGCTAATGGGGATGAAGACGGACCGGGAGATTAGCACCGCGGCCCAGGCCGCCCATCACCCCGAGGCGCCCCCGGATGAGCGCTATGACGCCCGGGCGCAGGTGGCCAAGGCGGTGGCGGGAAGCGTCCCCCGCCTGGATGCCCAGGCCCTCATCAAAGCCGCCACCTTCCTCCATCGGGTCAACCTCCGATTGGCCGAGCGCCAGGGATGGCCCCGCTCGGGGCAGCACGACCCCTACGGCATCTTCCGCCACAGCGGCTACCTCCAGCGCCCCGCCCCCATCGGCTTCGCCCAGCTCCGGGCCCTCGTGGAGCACGACCCGGTACTCTACGCCATCATCCTCACCCGGGCCCGCCAGGTGAGCCGTCTAGCCCGCCCGGCCCGCTATGACCACGAGCCGGGCTTTCGCCTGCGGTTGCGAGGAGCTAGCGAGCTCACCGCCGTGGACCAAAAGCGCCTCGAGTGGCTGGAGCGCTTCCTCCTCAACTCTGGGGCGGAGTTTGACCCCTTCCGCCGGGAAGCCCTGCGCCGCGATGACCTCATCACCTACCTAAAAAAGGCGGTGATGGACTCCCTCACGATGGACGCCATGCCCGTGGAAATCATTCGCACCCCGTCAGGCCGGGTGCACGTGGACGGGGCCACGGTCTACCTGGCCCCACCGGAAGGCCTTCCCAAAGGCACGCCCCCACCCCCGGGGTGTGAAGGCATGGACCCCGAGGACGTGAAGGCGGTGGAGGCCCAGGACGGGCGGGTGGTCAACTGGTTCGCCCGGGACGAGCTCCTCTACCGGGTGCGCAACCCCCGCCCGGACGTGTGGGGACAGGGCTACGGCATCGCTGAGCCGGAGCTGATGATCCGCATCATCACGGGCTTCCTTAACGTCATCACCTACAACCTCAAGAGCTACGAGGACAACCACATCCCCCAGGGCTTTTTGACCCTCTTTGGGGACTTCCGGGAAGAGGACATAGAGGAGTTCAAGGCGGAGTGGGCCGCTTACGTGGCGGGGGTGAGCAACGCCTGGCGGCTCCCCGTCCTCATCAGCCGCGACCGCGAAGCCGGGGCCCAGTTCACGGCCACGGGGGTCAACCCCTCCGAGATGCACTTCGTCAAGTGGACCAGCTTCCTGGTGGCCATCCAATGCGCCCTCTACGGCATAGATCCGGAGGAGATTGGGTTTGAGTCCTTCTCCTCCCGCACCTCCACCCTGAACGAAGCCTCTATAGAGTCCAAGCTGGTGAGCTCGCGGGACAAGGGCCTCTACCCCCTCCTCCAGCACCTCGAGGCCACCTTCAACACGCTCCTGAGCGCCGTAGACCCCGAGGTGGAGTTCTACTGGACGGGCTTCCAGGACCCCCGGGAGGTGTGGGAGCGGGACCGGCTGGCCTTGACCTACGGGGAGCTACGGCAGCGGCTGGGCCTTCCCACGGGACGGTACCCCCTCCTGGAAGACGCGCCCCTCAACCCGAGCCTCCTCACGGTCTACCTGGAGGCGGCCCGGCCAAACGCCGCCGCAGGCCCCGAAGGCCCCGAGCCCACGGAGGACCACCCCTGGCCCCCGGACGAGGAGGGGGCGGAAGCCCTAGCCCACCTGGCCCAAGCCCTAAAGGAGACCCATGCCTGAGCAGTACCCTGCTTCCGAAACCCTTCTCCCCACCCTGGAGGAGGCCACGTTGGAGGTGGGACGGGACTTTCTCTATCGGGTACATCTGGAGGTCCACCGGGCGATGGGCTTCCCGCCCCTGCCCCGCGGCGCGGTGGAGCGGGCCTACGGGATGCCTATTCCCCACCGCACCCTGGCCAAGGCCCGGCTGACCCCCGAGCGGGCCTGGGAAAAGGCCCTGGCCCGCTTCCGGGAGCTGCGGGCCCGGGGCTATCCCTTGGGCGGGCGGGAGGTGCGGGCCCTGGCCTCCGCCGCGGTGGACCGCTGGTACGCCTTAGGGCTGGTGGAGGACCGGGCGCGGGCCCAGGCCCTGCGCAACTTCCTCGCTGGCTTCCTCCGGGCCCACCCCGCCCTGCCCGAGCGGGCGCCCAAGACCCCGGAGGAGGCCAAGGCGCTCCTCCGGCTACGGGACGCGGAAGCGCGGGCCCTCGAGTGGGCGGTGGAGCACCTAGCGGAACACGTGCAGGCCCTGCGGGAGGCCACGCGGCACGGGGTGGCGGAAGCGCTCATGGGGGCGGTGGGGCGCTATGACTCCCCGGAGGCCGCGGCCCGCCAGCTCCTAGACCGCTTCGGCACCCTCAACCGGGACTGGCGCCGGGTGGCCATCACCGAGGCGGCCCAGGCCCACGCCGCGGGTTTTCTGGCGGCGATGGTGGGGCAGGAGGTGGAGTGGGTGGCGGCCCAGGACGCCTGCCCCTATTGCGCCCGCTACCACGGCCAGCGGTTCATGGTGGTGAGCCCGGACCATCCGAACAAGGACTTCGGACGCCACCTCTGGCCCGGGAAGACCAACGTGGGGCGGTCGTTCCACCCCTATACCGCCACCGGCAAGCGGCGCGGCGAGGGTGAGCTGGCGGGACCCGCCATCCCCGCCCACCCCCATTGCCGCTGCCGCGTGGTGCCGGTGGTGGGCCGGACCGCCTACGAGGACCTCGAGGCCCAACGGCGCATCCGGGCGCTACTCGGCCTGGCCTAAAACGAGGTGAGGCCCGGGCCCTTTCCTAATCACTTCCTCCAGTTGCCGCACCGCGGCCTCTTCCAAGGCGTTGGCTTCGTCCCTGAGCGCAAAAGCCTTCCAAACAAGGTCGCCTATCTCCTGCTGCACATCGAGGGGAGCCCGAGGAACACGGATTTGCGCTAAGTGCTCCACCTCGAGGTGGTCAATCACCCCTCCATAGATTTGCCGCTGTATTTGGATTTGACCGTAGGGAGAAGTCAGAAAGATGTAAAGGTAGCCCGGGTCGCTTAGACCCTCCTTGGCCGCCACCCTAGCTAAGTCATCGCTTCCTGCCCAGCCGTCCCACGCCTGGGTTATCAGGCCCACCTCGCCGATGCTCCCGCTTCGGCTTATCACCACCTCCCCTAACTGCAAACGCGCGGAGTCTAGCTCAGGCGTCCACCTAGCTATGTACCTTGGCTCTAGCACGCGCACGGTGGCAAGGTCGGAGGGACGGATAAAGGGCACGCCTATTTCAGGAGCCACGTAGTGCCGCTTGAACCTAGGGGGAATATGGATAGAAGCTAGGTCCGCAAGGGGAACCAGTTCATATTTTCCCCCCGCTAGCGCCTTCAGGAGGCTCCTGGCTTCGGGAACATGGTAGGAAGCGTCCAGGCGGCCCTCGAGGTCTGAGTGCCCCACAGAGAAGCTTCTTACACCATGAGAGCTGGACAAGTATGACGGCTTTACTTGTTCTGGTGATGGAAGGCCCAGGCGTTGATAAAGACGTCCCCTAGCTTCCTCCAGCAAAGCCTGTCCCTTCTCCCTCTTCGCCAAGGCGGACAAAGCTATCCGGTGAAATCTCCGCCTAAGTACCTTTGCCAGTAGTGGAACAGGCATCGTTCCTATAACGCTTGGATCTATCTCCTTTATCACAGCACCGTACTGAGCGCCTTGGAGGTAGCTAAAACCATACTGGGTCCGCAAGAACAGGTATAGGTAGCCCGGTTCTATTTGTTGCGCATGTACCCGCAAAATATGCTCGGAAACAGCTACCTTGGCCAACGAGCGCCCAGCAAGAACGCTGTAGCCCACAGAGCCTGAGCGTGCAATCAAGATGTCGCACTCCCCTGGGAATAACCCCGGCTCCACAGCTTTTGGATGGAGATATTTCTCCGCTTTGAGGGGCCAGAAGAAAACCTCTCTGGAGCCCAAAAAGGGTACTCCCCCCTCAGATGGGCTGACATACCGACGCTTGAACCGCCCTAGATACGTAAAGCTTGCCAAAGCTTCTAAGGGTTGCCGCGGCCACCTGCTTCGCTCAAGCGCCCAACGGGCCCAAAGGGCCAAGTTGTAGTAGTTGGCGTCTAACCTTTTCTCCCCTTCCCGGAGATAGTAGCTTCCCACACGGAGGTAGGAAAGGCTCATGCTTCCTCCGCTTCCTGCTTCAGCTCACGCCGCAACCAAAGGCTGAACACCTCCGGTACTTCGCTGACCTCGTCGTCCCTTTGCCCTACAAGGGGCTTGCCTTCCTCATCCCGTTTCCAAAGGTCGTTCCCCCGGCGGTCATAGCCCATCGTTTTGGGAACGGCCATAAAGACCTCGTACTCTTCTTCTTTGTACTGCGCCCTTTCCACTTCCTCTTTGGTCTTTTTGCGCAAGACCAAGACACTGGTTTGGGTTCCGGTGCCGCCGAAGGCCACAAAAGTTTCTATGGGAAGGTCCACACTGGCCACCACGATGAACTTTTCCAAAATCCACTCCCGGATGAACTGAAGGCCAGGATTAGACAGAATGCTATCAGGAAGCACGATGGCCAAGACCCCCCCGGGTGCCAGCCATTGGTAGGCCCGCTCTATAAAGAGTTGCTCTGGAGGCAGACCGCTCCGGCTCCTTCCGGGGTCCAAGCCATAGGTGGCAAGCTCGTACTCCTCGAGGATTTCCGGATTGTCCACCTTAAGCCCGGGACCGCTGCCAAAAGGAGGGTTCATGACGATCAGGTCCACACTCCCCGGTGGAAGCTTCTCCTGGACCTCCCTGGGCATCTTGTCAAAGGGTATCAGGCTACCCCCGGGGATGTGGTACACGTTAGAGCTTCCGTCCCCGTGCATCACCAGGTTCATCTGCGCCGCTCGCACAAGCAGGGGGTTAATGTCTAAACCGTAGAGGTTGCGGTTGCATACCTCGCGCAAAACCCCCATGACGTAGGCCTCCCTCACCTCATCGTTCGGGTGCTTGCCCGCTTCCCGGGCCATAAGGTAGTCCCGGAGCTCGTTCATAAAGGCCCGCAAAAAGCCCCCGGTGCCCACAGCGGGGTCCAGGACCTTTATGTTGGTCCAATCCTTTTGGCCCTGGGCGTGATGGATGAGGGTTTCCACCCCCATGCGAACCGCCATGCGGCAAACGTTGTCGGGGGTGAAAAACTCGCCCCGGTCCCCCCGTAGGTTTTCCCGAACAATCTCCTGATAGGCGGCTCCCTTTATATCCGTCCGTGTGCGCAGGAAGGAGTACCGCCTGAGCTCCATGACCGCGTAGGCCAAAACGTCATCGCTGAGCCCAATGCGCTCGTCCTTCTCAAAGATGTAGGGGTACTCCTGCTTGACCCCCTCAAAGAGCTTCTCTATCCGTTTTCGCAGGGCTTCCTTGCCCTTGGCGGTAAACCGCTCCTCAGGGGTGATGTCAAAGTCTAGGGGGTCGGTGGCCCGCTTGTTCCGCTCCTCGTGGACCTTGCAGAAGACCAGCTTCAGAAGCTCGTGGAAAGCCCGCTCCTTGGGCAAGCCTTGGTTGGCATAAATGTAGTTGTGAATGCGCCTCAGCTCCCGTTTTAACCCTTCCGCGGGAATGAGGTCCTGGAAGGTGAGCCGACGTGGAGCGGTTTCGTTGAAGCGAGGAATGTCCGTGCTCTGCTCGAACTCCCGCTTGCCCGCCTTGGTCTTCACCGCAAAGGCAAACCGCTCCCGTCCTACCCAAAGCCCCCATTGCGCGTTGGGGCAGGCCGCCAGGTAGCTTTTGAGCTGTTCAACGCCCCTCTTCTTGTCTTCCGGCTTTACGTCTTCCCGCTTCGCCTCCACCACCACCCGGATGTGCTCTATTTCGTGGGGCTTGCCGTGCTCATATATGACCAAATCGGCACGCTTGCGGGCCCGGCCCATCGGGATGAGGACCTCAATCCCGATGTCCTCTTTGGGGTAGCCGTACTCCTCTACCAGCTTCTTGGCCCACTCCTGCCGTACCAGCTCCTCAGGCGTCTTCTTTCGGGGCTTGCCCGTTATGTAGCAAACGAGGTGCTCTTCGGAAAGGAGGAGGGCCTCTTCCTCACCCGCCTCTGCGGAAGGACCCTCGAGGCCCGCTTCCTCATCCTCTGGCATAAGGGGTTCGTCGGCCATGTGGGAGTATATACCACACCGCCCCCCAAGACCGGCAAGCCTGACCCCGAAGGCCTTCAACCATAAAGGCATGACGCGGTGGCTCGGACTCATCAAAGCCCAGGTCCAGGCCCTCTTTGACCTCGCCCTGCCCCGGCCCAAGGGCGCGCCAAGGCCGGGCCTGGTGCCCCACAAAAAGGTGGTCAAGCGGGGGGACACGGTGTACCAGCAGACCTACAAAAAAAGCAAAAGAAAACACCCGCCCCCGCCAGCACCGCACGCCCAAGAGCGCGCCCCAAGACCCCCCACCCCTCCTGGCCCTCCTGGAGGCCACCAAGCGGCTTAGCCCGCCTGCCCCCGAACGCCCCAAGTCTTCCGACGCCCTCGCCGGCCTTCCCATTCCCAAGGAGGCGGAGGCCGCCCTCCAAGCCTTCCCCCACTACCGCCCCCAGGCCCAGGACGTGCCGCCCCCCCACGAGGCCCGGGAGATGCTGCTGCGAGAAGCCCTAAAGCCCGGGGGCTATATCCTCCACCCCGAAGCGCCGAGTACCCACGCGCACAACCCCACGCCGCTCCTCGAGGCCTGGCGCCTCCACCTGACGCGGGGCGAACGCGCTGTCCCTGCCCTTAAGGAGGAGCTGGCCGCCCGGCTGAAGCGGCTAGCCGCCCTTTGGCCCAAGTACCAGCGGGCCAAGGACAAGCAGCGCCGGTGGGAGCTGGAAAGCCTCATCCACCTCGAGGGCTCAGAGGTGCGCCGGCTGGGGGAGCTTTTTCACCACCTTCAGGTGGTGCAATCCGCCCTTCAGGGGACCACCGCTGAGGAGCTGGCCAAGGAGCTGGACCGGCGCGTGCGGGGCAAACTGGACGAGGCCCGCCAAAACGCGGCGCAACAGGCCCAGCACCTGTGGGCGGAGGTGGCCCCGGACGCGCAGCGCCTCATAGAGCGCCTCATGGGGCCCCGCTACCTGGAGTTCGGGGGGCGGCCCAACGGGCTAATAGACGCCCTGAAGGAGCTGGCCACCCACCACCCGGGCATCTCGCGGGGCAAGAAGGAGCTGCTGCCCCGCCTAGAGCGGCTGGAGCAACAGGCGGAGAAGGTGGCGGGGGCGTGGCGCCGCCTGGAGGGCCGCTCCACCAGCCGGCCCGTGTACGAACCCCGGGTGTGGGCGGACCTCCTCGAGGGCCTGCACGAGCTGGCCTACCTGGCCAGCCCCCGGTACCTGGTGGACGAGCTGGCCGCCCGGCCCAACAAGCCCGGTTGGCTCCAGGCCTGGCTCCGGGTGGCCGCGCCCCACGTGCGGGCCCTACCCCAGACCCTGGCGGAGCGCGCCCCTGAGTTTTTGCGCCTGGGCACGGCCATCAAGGAGCTCGAGCGGGCGGTAGCAACAGCCCGTCAAGCCCCTGTGGGGGACTACGGGGCCATGACGCGGGCCCACATCCTCCTAGACCAGCTTCAGGCCAAAGGCCTGGCCAAGGCCATCCTAGGCCTCCGCGGCCACCTGGCCAAGGCGAAGGTGCGGAACATCCCCGTGAGCCGCCTGAGGTGGGTGGACCGCCCGAAGGAGCGGGAGAAGCTCCCCGCCTCCCACTTCCTGCTTCCCGGGAAGCGGAAGTTTCCGTACAAAAACAAAGACGGCAGCGTGAACTGCCGCCTCGTAAAGGCCGCCATCAGCCGGGCGGCCCAGCACGGCTATAAGAAGGTGGAGGCCGAGGCGCGGCGCCTCCACCAGCGGCACTGCCAGAATGAAGCCTGAAGCGGCCTACCGGGCCATCCTCGAGGCCCTCCGCCTCCCCCCGCCGGAGTTCGCCCCGGAGGAGCTCACGAGCCTGCTCCGCTTTGTGGAGGCCTCCGGCATCCGCCCCGAGGGCCCCGGGGGTGCCCCCTTCAGCCTGGAGGGGCGCCGCTACCTGGCTCCCCTTTACGCCGAGGACCGAGCGCGGCCCTTCCGGAGGCTCGTCATCATGAAGGCGGCCCAGATGGGCCTCACCACCCGCCTCATGTACCGGGCCGCCTGGTGGGCGGCAGACGCCCGGCGCAAGGTGGACGTGGCCCTCTACTTCCCCACGCAAGACGCCGTCTTGGACCTCCACAAAACCCGCTTCCGCCCCATGATGCGCTCCTCCGCCCGCATGATGCGCCTCATCGCGGACGTGGACGCGGTGGAGGTGGTGCGGGTGGGCGCCTCCAACATCCGCTTCCGGGGGATGCGCTCCGGGGTGAGCGTGGACTCCATTCCCGTGGACGTCCTCCTGTTTGACGAGGTGCGGCTGATGGACCTTGCCACCCTTGAGCGCGCCTTCGCGCGGGTGAGCGCCTCCCGCCTGGTGGGGCCCCACGGGGAGCGGGGCCTTATTGAGCTCAACTCCACCGCGGGCTTCCCCGGGGCGGACATTGACTACTACTTCGGGCGCTCCACCCAGAACCATTGGCACACCCGCTGCCCCAACACCCGCTGCCCCAACCACAAGGGCTTCGTCATGGCCTTCGCCTGGCCGGAGTGCGTGGACCCCGAGCGGATGGCCTACCGCTGCCCCAAGTGCGGCGCGGTCATAGAAGACCCCCAGGACGGCTTCTACGCGCCCTTGGGACCCAAAGACGCGGAGTGGGAGGGCTACGCCTTTAACCAAATCCTTTTGGGCCCAAGCCGCCTGCCCGAGCTATGGCGGGCCTACCAGCGCATGGTGGTGGAGGGCAAGAACCCCTCGGAGTTTTACAACGCCTACTTGGGCCTGCCCCACCGCGACCCCAACGCCATCCTGGTCCCCGGGGAGGTGATGGACCGGTGCCGCGGCTTGGACCCCACCCACCGCTGGCCGGCCCCCGGCCCCCACCCCGAGGGGTACTGGACGGCGATGGGCGTGGACCAGCGCGGGGTGGAAAAGCACGTGGTCATCGCCCGCTGGGGCCCCGCGGGGCGGGTGTACCTGGTCCACCTCGAGGTGGTGGAGCAAAGCGGGGAGGAGGCCGCGGCCTACCTGGCCCACCTGGCCCGGACCTGGGCGGTGGACATCGTGGTGGTGGACGCGGAGCCCTCCTACGACCTGGCGGTGAGCCTGGGCCGCCGCCTGCCCCGGGGCATGGTTTGGCTGGCGGACTACGCGCACGACCGGCCCCAGCCCCTGGAGTGGAGCGACCAGCGGGACCGGGAAGCCATCCGCAAAAGCTCCGGCGAGGCCAAGTGGGAGTTTTGGGTCTACCTAGACCGGTACAAGCACCTCCTCCAGGCCCAGATGCTCTTCGTGAACCGCCGGGTGGCCCTGCCGCTGGACTTCGAGGCCAAGGTGCAGGAGCTCCACCGCTATGGGCAGCGGGTGCCGGTGAGCGTGGGCCTCGAGTTCCGGGCGCACTTCGAGAACATCGCCCGCGCCACCATCCCCCGCCGCCGCAAGGACGAGGCGGGCCGGGTGGTGGAGGACGAGCCCCGCTACACCTGGCGGCACCTGGCCCTGGACCCCCACTTCGTGCACGCCTGGGGCTACGCCGTGGCGGGGCTCATGCGCCGGGAGGGGCGGACGGAGGTCCTCCGCCCCACAGAAGCCCGGGCGGAGCTCCCCGCCAGCCAGGCCTCCTTGCCCCAGGCGGTGCGGCCCGCCCGCCTTAGCCAGGGGGCGCCCAAGGGGGCGTGCGCCCAATGCCGCTTCTTCCGCCCCAACCCGGAAGGGGGGCTGGGGCTTTGCGAACACCCGCGGGTGGCGGAGGGCCTGGGGGTGCCCCCACCCGTGCGCACCTCCCCCCGCACCACGGGGTGCCGCCACTTCCGCGGAGCGTAGGGGGAAGGGGTATTTGGGAACCCCTCTAGCTCCCGATGCCCAAAAGCCGGGGCAGGGTGTTCAGGAGGTACCCCAAGACCAGCATGAGGATGGCCCAGAACATGTTCTGGAGCGTGTTGCTCCCCCGCCCCTCCGCGTCCAGCTTGGAGCGGATTTCCCGCACGTCCTGCTTGATTTCGCTCACGTCCTCGGGGAGGCGCTCCAGGCGCTCCAGGCGCCGCTGTACCTCGCTGGTGATGGCGTCCAGCCGGCCCAGCTCCCGGCTCAGGTGCTCCACCGAGTCCAAGCGGGTGCGGGTCTCGCGGAGGAGCACCGAGTGCTCCCGCACCTGGCCCTCCAGCGTTTCTAGGCGTTGGAATAGGCGCTCCTCGTTCACCATGTGAGGCCCACGCTCAAGGAAAACACCCCTTGGCCCAGCTGGAACGCGGCCCACCATTCCTTTCCGCTCAAGAGGAGGGCCAGGTACGGGTAGACCCGGGCCTCCCCCTCCAGGCGCGCCTCGAGGCCCGTCGCCACCCCCACCGGCCCCAGGCGCAGGAGGTCCTGCTCCGCGTAGCAGGCCGCCCGCGGGGGGTAGTCCAGCCGGCAGGCGGCCCGGCCCGAGGCCAGACTAGCGGAGCCGGCCCCGGTCAGAGCCAGCAGGGCCAGCAGGACCAGACGGGCCCGCACCGCTCCCTCCCCCGACCACCTTGCCGAGCTGCTTGACGGCCTCGTAGAGCCCGCTCGCCGAGAGGGCGGCGTAGACGCCGAACAGAACGGCCCCGCCAGGGAAGGGGTACTCGGGGGGAAGCAGGCCGGCGTAGCCGAAGAGGAGGGCCAGGACCAGGCCCAGGACCAGGTTGAGGGCGTAGGTGAGGGGCCCCTTCAGGCCCACCGTGCGCTTGACTCCCTCGGTGATGGCGGCCACCAGGGCGCCCAGGGCCGCGGGTTCGGAGAAGAGCGTCCCGTCCATGTCCCCATCCTCCCTTGGGCTAGGCGTCAGAGCGCGCGTAGAGCTTGTCCCCCACCTGGCGCAGGAGGAGGGGGCCCTGAAGGGCCTCCGCATCCCCCACGAAGAGGCGGGCTGGGGCGTAGAGGGGGCCTTGGGGGAGCAGGTTGGAGCGGTCGCCGAAGGCCAGGGCCCGCCACACCCGGGCCGGGTCCAGGTACTGGGCCCGCACCTGGGCCTCCTGGCTGGGGTACGCCTCGGGGGGGATAGGTAGGCGCGGGAAGTCCAGGTGGAGATGGGCCAGGTAGCGCCCCCCATCCCCCTTGCCGATGCTCCCCAGGTGGTCATTGGCCTCCACCCGGTCCCCCCGGGCCACGGTCAGGTGGTGCAGGTGGGCGTAGCGGGCGTAGAGGGCCTCGAGGGGCTCCCCCAGGCGCTCCGCCCAGAAGTCCTTCACCCAGGGGTCGGCCTCCACCACCACCAGGTTGCCCCAGACCCGGTAGTACCCCGCGGCCACCACCCGCCCAGGGAAGATGGCCTGGACCGGGTAGCCCAGGTCCGAGTCCCCCCCGGTGCGGAGGTTCCAGTCCTCCCCGGTGTGGGGCACGCCAAAGCGGCGCTTATAGTTCGGGTCCAAATACCCGGCGCTCACGTAGAAGGCGCCCTTGGGGCGCACGGGCCAGGCGAACACGGGTCCCATGCCCTGAGTGTGGTTGGGGGGCGGGGTCAGACCCACCCCCCTAGCCGTGGACGCCTCAGAGCATCTGCCCCGCCACCCAGGCCACGTACTCCTGGGCCAGCCTCGCCAGGGCCGCCTGCTCCGCCAAAGCCCGCACGTGGGCCCGCATGGCCGCCTCCGCGTTGGCCGCGGTGAGGGCCCCCGGGGCCAGGCCGGGGGTGTCCGGGCTGTAGGGGCTGCTCCCGTACTGGAAGATGACGCTCCCCTCGGGGGTCATGATCCAGTAGCAAGCCCCCGGCTCCGCCTCCGCCGGGGCGGGGTAGCCGTGGGGCAGGGGGCCGCCCCGCCACACCCCCGCCTGGATGGCCGCCTGGGCCTCGTTCACGTAGGCCTCGAGGTTCTTCCCCTGGAGCCAGGCGGAGGGCTTGAGCTCCGCGGGGAGGGTCAGGGGGTCTATCCCTACGTTCCGAATGGCCGCCGCCAGCACCACGCGCGCTTGGGTCTCGTTCATCCTTCCCTCCTCACGGCCAGTAGACGCGCACGGTATGCACCTCGCTGTTGACAAAGGTGCCGTTCACGTCCACCTTCCTTACGCCTCCAAAAAGGCCCACTTGCCCTTTGGGCAAACGGGCGGCAGCCATGCCGCCCAGTCCATAGCCGGGCATGGGAGCTAAGACAGACGTGGCGTTGGTGTAGGCGTTGTACGCTTCGTTAGCCTGCAAGTAGATGTCGCCCAGCGCAGGGTTGCTTCCTCCTATGACCACCGCCCCCTCGTCCGTCCCCACGGCCGCCGCCGTATAGCGGGCGGTGGGGAGGGAGGAAGGGAGCAGGTAGCTATTGGTGGCCGGGTCGTAGACGTAAATGTAGTCCACCGCGCCCACCCCTGTTATGCCGCCCCCGAACACGCCCGCCTTGTTGCCCGGTAAGGGTGCCCCTGCCGCCGGCGCGGCGTAGCTTTGGGGGAAAGGGGCCACCGCTGCCCAAGTACCCGTCTGGGGATTGTAGAGTTCCGCCGCGGTGAAAGGACCACCGGATACTCGTCCAGCGGCGGCGAAAACTCGCCCATCCTCGAGGGTGGCGAACGCCATTTCCGCCCGCGGCGTTCCCATTTCCCTTCCCGTAGTCCACGCGTTGGTTGCAGGGTCATAAACCTCCACGGGAGCGACCCCTCCATTCTTCCACCCTCCGAAGACCATCAACCGCCCGTTGGGGAGGGTGGCGGCCCCGTGGAAGTATCTGGCGGTGGGCATCCCGGCACGCAAACTCCAGGTGTTCGTCTCAGGGTCATAAACTTGATGGCCGTTGTAGTAAGCGAATCTTCCCGAGGCCAGCATCCCGCCTCCCAAAACCGCCACCTTTCCATCCGCCGTGATGGCAGCGGCAGGCCCGTAAACGGCGGTGGGCATGGCCGTGGGCTTGAAGGCCGGGTCCCCCTCCCCCGCTACGGAGGAGTACCACAGGTCCATCTTCACTTTGGGGGCGCCGAAAACCAGGCAGGGCATCATACCACCCCCATCAGGACCAGGGTGAGGCCTTGCAGGTTGGGGTCCGTGGTGGCTTGGGCCTGGACCTCGAGGACATCCCCCGCCGCCAGGCTCACCGGCCCGCTGAAGCTCACCGTGCCCGTGGTCTGCCCCGCGTTGAGGCTCAGGCTCCCCACCTGGACCCCGTTCCGCTTGACGCTGGCGGTCCAGGCGTTTTGGGGCGCCACCCGGGCGGCCAGGCGGTGGCCGCTTTGGACGATGGTGAAGGCCCTGGGCGCCACAAAGCGGAAGAAGACGCTCCCCCCGGGCACGCCGCCCTGCAGGTAGATGGCCAGGTCATACGGGACGGCGGGAGCGGAACTCTCCAAGGCGTCCACCCGGCTATCCAACGCGTCCACCCGCCCCTTGAGGATGACGTCATTGGTGATGAGAGCCTGGTGTATGGGGTCCCAGGTCTCGGGTTCCGCCGGGTCCGTGCGCTCCAGCTTGCGCACCCGGTCCACGAACGTGCCGTTAGGGTCGCCGATGAGGTCAGCCATTACCACCTCCCACGCGGAAGCGGAACGCCAGCACCCCCCCCGGGGCCAAGGCCTTGGCCCGGAAGGTGGCGTATACCAGAAGCCGGCCCCAGGCGTCCAAGAGGCCGGCCTCGCTCAAGGCCCCCGCCACCTCCTCCCCCCGCACTTCCGCCGCCACCTCCACCACCCCCCCCTCCCGGCGCACGTAGCGCACCGGCTTGCGCAGGACCTCCGCCGCCAAGGCGGTGCGGTTGGGGTCTGGGGGCATGGGGTCATCCGGCCCCCCGCGCGTGCCCCCTGTGCCCACCGCCAGGTACGCGGGCACGGGGGGCGTGGGGGCCTCCCCTGCGGCAAAGGCGGCCAGGACTTCCCGGTACGTGGTGGTGAGCACCGCCACGCTCCTATCCTCCTAGGGGCTAGGGGTCAGAGGGGGTCTTCTCCGGTGGGGACGGGGGCCAGGGTCCAGGAGCCGTCCAGCCGACGCGTCCCGTCCAAGGGCACCACCTGCTGGGAGATGACTTCCCCCACCACGCCAGGCCAGTCCGGGGTCCACTCCACGGTGGCCCGCACGGTGGGGATGTTGCCCGCGGCGCGGAAGCGGTCCACCACCGCCAGCACCGCGGACAGGTCCACCTCCGCCGCCCCCACCTCCACCAGGAAGCGGTTGGCGTGGGGCGGGTGGTAGGCCAGGCCCAAGCGCCAGGTGCCGTCCAGGTTCCACTCCCCGGTCAGAGGGCGGGGCCGGGGGTAGGACCGCCCACCCCCCAGGTCAAAGCTCCCGTCCAGGCGGCAGGCCCCGTTGAGGAGGACGGGATAGGTGGCCCCGCCTCCTAGGGCCCAGGAGCCGTCCAGTTGTCGCGTCCCGTCCAGCCAGACCAGCTCCCCGCTTCCCACCAGGGTGTAGACCCGGGCCCTGAGCCCGGGGAAGGCGGCCTCGAGGGCCCGCTCCAGCGCCTCCTCCGTGGAGCGGGGGTGGCGCACTTCGGCCAGGATGCGGAGGCGGTAGGCGTCGTCGGGCTCATCCGGCAGGCGGCGCACCCCGTACAGCGCCCCGTGCAGGTCCAAATACGGCCCATACGCCTCCTCCAAGCGCAAGAGGGCCGCGGCCCCCTCGGGGTCCGCGCCCTTTAGGGCCCGCTCCCAGGCCGTGAGGAGCGCCCCGTTCACCCCGTCCCGCTTAAACCACGGGGGCAGGAGCCAGGCCACCTAGCTCACCTCCACCACCCCGGGCACCGCCCGGCGGTTGAAGGGCACGGCAACGTCGTCCAAGGGGGTGAGGACGTCCACCTCCTCCACCTCGGGGTGGGACACGGTGAGGGCGGTGATGAGGTTTTCCCGGCTCACCTTCTCCCCCACCCGCAGGCCGTAGAGGTAGCGCCGCACCGCCCCCGCCACCGCCCCCCGGGCCGCCTCGGAGCCGCGGACCTGGGCCCGCACGTCCACGGGCACCGCCTCCACCCGGTGGACCCGCACGTACACCCCCGCGGCCCGCATCCGGTCCACCGCCGCTCCCACCGCGGCCAAAAGCCCGTCCGTGGCGGTGCCAAAGCCGTCATCCACCCAGACCTCCACCACCCCCGGGGAGAGGCACGGGCGGGCCACCGCGTCCAGGACCAACGCCTCCCGGGCCCGCTCCCCGTTGGGCCCCACCGCGGTGAGGGCGGCGGCCTCGAGGGCGTACCGGGTGGCCCGGTGCACCTGGGCGATGTAGAGGGCGAAGCGGCGCTTTTGCTCCTCCAGGGGCTCCTCGTCCTGGCCCCCGGCGGCCGGGACCGGGTTCTCCACCCCCAAGAGCCCGGGCAAGGGAAAGCGGGGGTAGCGGATGGCCCCCGCGGGGGCGTTGCCCGCTTCCCCCGGCTCCACCGCCGCCGCGGGCACGTCCACGTGGGTGGCCCCCGCGGGGATGGCGGCCTCCTCGAGGGTCTCGTACTCCGCCCCATCCGCCCGGGCCACGCGGAAGCCCTGGGGGATGGCGAGGGGCACGGGCTGGGGCGCCCCCCGGGTGAAGCGCAGGAGGGTCTGGGCCCGGGTGGCGGAGCGGGGGGTGAAGCCGAAGGCCTCGAAGACCGCCTGGGGGATGGCCTTCCGCACCGCTTGGTCAAAGCGGAAGGTGAGGTCCTCCACCTGGAAGCCCACCGCCTCGAAGAGGGTGCGGAGGACCGAGCCCGGGGTGGGGTCGGGGCGGATGCCGGAGCGGGCGTAGAAGGTGGCCATCATCTCCCACAACGCCTCGTCCAAGGTCTTGAAGGCGAAGCTCATCGCGGCACCTCCAGGCTAAGGGCGAAGGGGGTTCCAGGGGGCACGGGCTCCACCCAGGCGGTGAGGCGCACGTGCTCCCGGTCCACGAGCTCCCCGGCCAGGGTGAGGCCCGCCACCCGAGGGTCCTGGCGCAGGCAGCGCTCCGCCTCGAGGAGGATGTACCCCA
The DNA here is from genome assembly GCF_000794385.1 of Thermus sp. 2.9. Classification (GTDB taxonomy): domain Bacteria; phylum Deinococcota; class Deinococci; order Deinococcales; family Thermaceae; genus Thermus; species Thermus thalpophilus. The sequence goes on along the minus strand of NZ_JTJB01000003.1, from coordinate 75,830 downwards.
GCTCCGCCTCCCCCGCCGCCTGGCCCACGTACTGCTCCATGAGGTGGCCGTAGGTCTCGGGGTGGGCGGGGAGCTCCCCCAGCCGGGTGAGGAGGCGGCGCTCCAGGGCCGCCCGCAGGTTCTCGAGCCCCTGCACCAGGGCGGGGTTCTGCCCCAAAAAGAGCAGATACCCCCCCTCCAGGGCCAAGTCGCGCCCGTAGGCCTCCGCCTCGGCGTCCAGGGCCGCAAGCCCCGCGGGGGGCTCCGCCGGGCTCCCTGGGTAGAGGAGCCGGTCCCCCGGGCCCAGGACCCGTAGCCCCTGGGCCCGGTAGGGGGTGGGGTCATCCGCCACGTAGGGCGGGTCCAGGCGGTTGAGGCGCACCAGCTCCGTCCAGCGCCGGAAGTCGCCCAGAAGCCGCTGCGCCAGGCGCCGCAGGTCGTCCCCCTGCCGGAGCTCGTACACGGAGAGCCTCACGCCACCACCCCCGGCAGGGCCTGCCTACCCCAGGCGAGCCCCACCCGGAGCCGGGTGAGGGTGGGGGCCACGGGGGTGAGGTGGGCCACGGCCACCCCCGCCAACAGCAGGCCGTAGGGCGTCCCGGGGTCCAGGCGCTCCACCAGGCGCCAAGCCCGGTCCACCAGACCCCGCGCCCGGGCGTACTGGGGCAGGCGGGCCTGGAGCATAGCGTCTAGGGCCGCGCGCAAGCGAGCGGGGTCCTCCACCGCCCCGGCCACGTCCTCCGCCAAGCGGAAGGCGGCCTGGACGAGGTCTTCCCCCTGGGCCAAGGCCGCCTCCAGGCGGGCGAGGAAGCCCTCGAGGGCCTCCCAAAACCCCTGGGCTTCCGGGGCCACCACCGCCGCCAGGGCCTGGGCGGTGGCCGCCTCCTCCTGGGCCTGGGCCACGGCTTGGGCGGTGGCCTCCTGGGCCAAGGCCTCCGCCTCCTCCTCCAAGGCGGCCATGACCCCTTGCGCCCCCTCCGGGGGCACTTCCCCCTGGATCAGGGCCTGGGCCAGGCCCGCGGCCTCCCGCGCTAGGGTCTGGGCCTCCTCCTCGGGGGCGTTGGGCCGAGGGAGGAGGGCCGCCCCCTTGGGGCTTGGCGGCGTGGGCTCCGGGGTGGCCAGGAGGGAGGCCTCGAGGGGGGCGGGCTTCCGGTAGGAGGCGGGCACCACCGAGCCCCCCAGGGCAGCCTGGAGGCGGGCCCCCACCTCATGGGGGGTTTCGGGGAAGAGGGCGGCCTGGAGGCGCTCCTCCGGCCGCGGGGGAACCTGCGCGGCCGGGCGGAGGCCTTTGAGCTCCAAGGTCCAGTAGGGGCGCGTGGGCTCCCGGGCGCTTTGCCGCACCTCCGGGAGGCCCAGGGGCACCACCACCCAATGGAGCCCCCGGTCCCAATCGTCCAGCACCATCTCCGGGAGGGGCTTCTGCTGGGCGGTGCGGCGCTTGCGCTCCTCGAAGTAGTAGAGGACGAAGCGGCGCAGGTCCAAGACCAGGCTCACGGGGTCCAGTTCCCGCCCCTGGAAGCGCTTGGGCCGGGCCCCCGGGGTGCCCTCCAGGCGGAAGCGGGGCGTGCTGGTGCCCAGGGTGTCCCCCGCCACCCCTTTGGGGATCTCGAGGACCTGCACCCGCCCCTCCTGCCCCAGGACGTAGGACTGGGCATAAATCAGGGGGAAGAGCCCATCCCGCCCCACCACGGACTCGGGGCAGGGGGCGAGCTTCCCGCTGGGCTCCACCAGGCGGAGGGCCAGGCGCATACCCTCATCCTGGCGGGGGCGCGGGGTCAGCCCCAGAACACCTTGCCCTGGGAGGGGGTGAGGGTAGCCCCGCAGGCGGCAGCGTCCCCCGCCCGGGCCGCGGGGCGGCCTCCGATGAGGACCTTGGCGCTACCCCCCGCGATGGCGGTGGTGCCGTGGCCCGGCTGGGGGCAGGCGTGGGCGTCCCCCATGCGGGCCGCGGGACGGCCCCCAACCAGGACCTTGGCGTAGCCCGTGAGCACTTGCCCCCCGTGGGAGGAGGGGTCCGTTTGGCGGACGGCCAGCACAGACCAAGCATACAAGGCCCAGGGCATCCGGTCCGGCATAATGGCATAATAGGAAAGGGTCCACGTGTCAGCCACCGACGGCTAAAGCCGTGGGCTTGCCGGTAGGGGGAGATGTTCGAGCCTATTTTCCAGCATGAGGGCCGGCTGACCGCGGCCCAGGCCTGCGGAGCCCGCTCCTTGGAGCGTGTCCCGAAGGAGGCGGGCCTCCCTCCCCCTGAGCGGGAACAGGCGCACCGTGGCCTCCAGCGCCGCCTCCTGTTCGGGGGTGGGCTGGAGGGTACACCGGGGGGCAAGGGTCTGCACGAAGAGCCCCCAAATGCCGGAAAGGAGGTGCGGGCAGTTTCCTGGGTCCAGCTTTATGAAACGAACCTACCCTGAACCAACACCCATTTACCACATCACCCACATAGACAACTTGAAGGGTATTCTCCGTATGGGCAAGCTTCTTGCCCACAACCAAAGCCCCCCTAAGCAACGAAGCATCGCCTACGCGCACATTCAGGAGCGCCGTAACCGAGCCAAAGTGCCCCAACCTCCCGGGGGCGTTCTTCACGACTACGTTCCCTTCTACTTCTGCCCCCGCTCCCCCATGCTTTACGCCATTTACTCTGGCGCCACGGAATACCAGGGAGGGCAAGAACCCATCCTGCACTTGGTTTCCTCGGCTCAAGCGGTGCACAAGGCAGGGCTACCTTTTGTGTTCACTGACCGACATGGGGTCTTGAGCCACGCCAGGTTCTTTCGTCAGCTAGAAGAGCTGGCTCAGCTGGACTGGGAAGCCATCCAAGCCTCCTACTGGGCCGATCCTCCGGAGTTGCGGGAAAAGAAGCAGGCGGAGTTTCTGGTCTACAAGGCTTTCCCGTGGGCCCTAATAGAAGAAATAGCGGTTTACAGCCAAAGGGTTGGGGAAGAGGTTCTTAAAATCCTCAAGCAGTTTCCAGAGGCACGCCGTCCCCGGGTGTGCATCCGGAAGGACTGGTATTATTAGGGTTAGGGATGATCCGCTTTGTGCAAGGCGACCTCCTCCAAGCCCCGGCAGAGGCCTTGGTCAACACGGTGAACACCGTGGGGGTCATGGGAAAGGGGGTGGCTTTGCAGTTCAAGCGCGCCTTCCCTGACAACTACGAAGCTTATGTAAAAGCTTGTGAGCGAGGCGAAGTGCAAATCGGTCGCATCTTTGTTTATGACCGCGGCCTTCTAGCCCGCCCACGCTACATTTTTAACTTCCCCACCAAAAAACACTGGCGCCACCCCTCACGGATGGCGTACGTGGAGGAGGGCCTAAAAGATTTGGTTCGGGTAATCCAAGAGCTCGGGGTACGCTCTGTGGCCCTACCCCCTCTGGGCGCAGGCAACGGGGGTCTCCCCTGGCCCGAGGTGCGCCGGCGCATTCAGGAGGCTTTGGAACCTCTAGAGGACGTAGAAATCCTGGTCTACGAGCCCCAGGCCACTGAGGTCCCTTCCATCACCCCCCTCTCGAACAAACCACGCCTCACCCCACCCCGGGCAGCCCTGCTCAAGCTCTTCGGCCTCTACAAAACCTTGGGGGAAACCTTGGGGCGCCTCGAGGCGCAAAAACTGGCCTACTTCCTACAGGAGGCAGGCCTAAATCTGCGGCTGGATTTTGCCCGCAATCAGTACGGCCCTTACGCCGAACCCCTTAACCACGTATTGGCCCGTCTCGAGGGGCACTACATCCAAGGCTACGGCGACCGGAGCAGTCCCTCCCGCATCCGCCTCCGCGCAAACGCCTTCCAGGAAGCGGTGGCCTACTTGGCCGACCACCCCGAGGCGGACGAAGCCGCAAGCCGGGCTGCGGCCTGGGTAGAAGGCTTTGAAAGCCCGTACGGCTTGGAGCTTCTAGCCACAGTACACTGGGCGGTACGCCGGGAAGGGGCTAGAACATGGCCAACCCTTCAACATATCCTGGCGGAATGGGGCCCCCGCAAAGCCAACATCCCCCAACGGGATTTGCAGGTGGCCCTGTATTACCTGCTACAGCGGGGGGCCCTCCAGCCTGAGGAATGGTCCGATACGGTTGAGCTTCCCAAAGACGCTCCCCAGCCGGCCTAGCCAATCCTGATTAAGGCCCCGTCTATGACCACCTCCCCGGTGGCGGTGAGGCGAAGGTTGCCCTGGGCGGCCAGCTCCACGCTCCCCGGGCCCATCCGGAGGACATGCCCCCCGGCGTGGGCCACCTCCACCAGGCCTGCCTGGTCGTCCAGCGCCACGCGGTGCCCGTGAGCGGTGGTGAGGCGAAGGGCGGGGTTGGGGCGGTCCTCGAGGCGCACCGCATGCCCCCCCGCCGTGCGCACCTCCACGTAGCGCGGCTGCTCCCCCCCTCCCAGGGGCGCTCCCGTAGCGGGGTCCCGGGCCTTTTCGGTGCCATCAAAAAGGCGCACCGCATGGCCCTCCGCCGTGCGCACCTCCAGGGAGCCGTCTGCGCTCAGCCACACCTCCGCCCCCGAGGCGTGCCGGAAGACCAGGTCCAAAGGAGGCTCCTGGTGGGGGGTGTAGGGCACGCGCTGGGAAGCGAAGGCCCGCGTTTTGCGCCGCGCCTTCCGCTCCGTGAGCTTGGCCCGGTAGCCGGCGTTGCTAAAGGAGCCGTCCTTGCGGGTGGTGAGCTTGAGGAAGGTGCCATCGGGCCACACGTGCTCCTCGGTGCCGTCCCCGTGGTAGATGGCGTAGCGGTCCGAGGGCAGGTGGTGCACCTCCGCGTAGGGGTCCCGCGCCCAAAGCTCCTCGGGTACCATCTGGCGCAGGTTGTCGTCCAAAGCCCCCAGCCACACCCCGGCCCGGGGGTCGTTGGCGTAAAAGGCCACCAGGCCGAAGTCCCCCACCTCGGGCATGAGGTAGTGCCCGGCGGAGGGGTGGGCTCGAGGCCGCAAAACCCGCACCCGGTACGCCCGTTGGGGGTCGTCCACGGGGGTGGCGTCCAGGAGGATGACGTCCAGGGTGCCCGCGTAGGGGGGCTGGTCCTCCGGGGTGGGGTCCGGGGCTGAGGGGTGCACCGCTATGACCTGGGCCAGGTGAATGCCGCGCATGTCTTCTCCTAGGGGTGGGGGTGCTTCTGGATGGGCCGCGTGGGGCCCGGGGCGTCCTCCTGCCGGATGACGGGCACCGGCAAGGCCGCATCCTTCAAGGGGTCATGCTCCTTCAACCCCGCCACGAACCAACCCGGGTCCCGGTAGAGGTCCTCGGGCAGGCCGCGGCTCACCTTCAGGGTGGTGGTGCGGGCCCCCGCGGGGCTGAAGGCGTGCCGCACCTCCTCCACGTAGTAGAGGAAAACCGAGGTGGCGTCCCCCAAGCGGTTTTCCACCCGTACCCGCTCCCCGGGGCGGATGTGGGGGGAAAGCCGCAGGGTGAGCTCCGCCCCGGCGTACTCGTCCATGCGGTTGCGCTGCCCCGCCAGCCGCCAGTTAAGCCGGCGGAAAAACTCCGGGGCCGCCTCCTTGGGCGCGTTCGCCCCCCAAAGCCACGTGGCCCAGGTGAGGGGGCGGTAGCCGTAGCGGCGCCAGGAGTCCAGGTTGATGATGGCCGGCGCATAGGTCATCACAAAGGTCTCGTCCAGGGGGAGGGCTCGAGGGTAGACGAAGAAGACGTTGGCCACCTCGCCATCGTCCCAGTCCGCGGTGTGGTCCTGGGCCGGCTCGCTCATGGAGTCCTCCGGGGTGAGGTCGTGGAGGGGGAGGCGGGGCCAGTCCCCCAGGCTGGCCCCGCCCCCGGGTAGGCCGTGGGGGAAGGGGGCCGGGCGCACCACCACCACCGCCCGGGCCCGGTCGGGGCCGAAGGCCTTGCCCAAGCGCTTCTGGCCCCGCAGGAGCCTGAGGCGGTCCTCCGGCAGGATGGCGGTGTAGACCTCGTGCAGGGGGCGCTCGCCAAAGGCTTCCAAAAAGCCCCACAAGGTTCCCTCGTAGTTGGCGAAGATGAGGTCAAAGAGGCCTTCCCCGTCCAGGGTTTCTATGGCGTAGCCCAGGAGGTCCTTCAGGGAGCCGTAGGGCCGGGCCACCTGGGCCACCTCGAGGGCCACTTGGTCCAGGTACGTGGCCAGGGCCTGGTCCAGGCGCACCATCCCCTTCAGCCCCGTGAGGGCCAGACCTTTGAAGAGGCCGTGGAGCGCCCCATAGGCCAGGTAGTAGTTCACCGAGTCGCTCAGCAAAAAGCCCGCCAGGCTGGAGCCAGCCAAGACCGCCACCGCGGTGTACCGCCCCTCCGCCAGGGCCTGGCGCTGGCCGATGGAGCGGATAACCCCCAGCATCACCGTGTGGTACTCCCCCAAGCCCCAGGGGCCCGTTTGCCCGTCCCAGTTCAGAAGCCCCACCTCCACCAGGTCTCCGGTGCGCGCGAGGCCGGTGATGGGCTTGCCCTGGACCCGGAGGGGCAGGGTGAGGCTGAAGCTCCCCACCCCGCTTATGGGGTGCCGGTCGCTATAGGCCAGCACGTGGTCCGAAAGGTCCAAGGGGCCGCCATCGGTGTGCACCACCACGCGGATATGGGACTCGGAAGCCCGCACATCCTTTAGGATGAGGGCCCATGAGGGTCATAGGGGCAAACCGCTTTCTCGCTCAACTCACAATGGCTTAAGATTGCAGCAATATGCTAACCCAAGTTGCTACCTATCCCCTGGATCTGAAAAAATAGTGGCCGCTATGCTTTCCCGTCTCATATATGACCTCCTTAAAAGCGGTCAATCCCTTCAAGGGTATTTATTTGGCGGTGCGGGCTTGGTAGCTATTGTGCTCGCTTTCTTACGCAACCGCTATACCGATCGGGAATCTTCGCCCAAGGAAAAGGAGCCCCCCAATGATCCCTAAACTGCCCATAAAGGTTCTAAGGCTTGGCTACCGGAAGCTCCCCCGGCGAGCGCCTTCGTTGTAGGGGCTGCGGGTCTCCTGCCCGTGCCGCCCCATCTCCTCCTGGACCACCTGCTCAATCCGCTTGCCCACCCGAGCCCCCACCTCAGGGGGCAGGCCGTGGACGTTCACCGTAAGCGTGCCCCCCACCTGGATGCTGCCCGTGGCGGGCTTCTCCTCCTTGGGAGGCGGGGGCGCGGTGAGGCGGGCCAGGGTCTCCCAAAAGGCCTCCTGGTCGGTGATGGCCTTGCCGCCCCGGCGAAGCTCCAGGTGGAGGTGGGCGCCCTTGGCCGCCCCCGTTTCCCCCTCGAGGCCAATCAGGTTCCCAGGGCGCACCGTTTGCCCCGGCTTTACCCGCACCTCTTGCAGGTGAGCCATGAGGACCTCGTGCTCCCCCGCCCTCAGGACCACGTAGTTGCCGTAGCCCCCGGGGTCGTACCCCACCCGGGCCACCTGCCCAGCGAAGGGGGAGCGCACGGGGTCCCCGGGCCCGATGGCGCCGATGCGGAGGTCCACGCCCTGGTGCACCGGGGGAAGCCTGGGGTACTGCTCCCGCAGCGAACGCGCGTAGGGCACCCCCACGCCCAGGGTGATTTGCTGGACATTCAGGCCCCGTAGGACCTGGTTGACCGCGGCGTCCCGGCGGGCCCGGGCCTCGAGACCCTCCACGCTCACGGGGCCCTGGGGCGGTGAGGGCGGTGGGGGCGTTTGGGGGCGGGGGGTAAAGGCCCGGGCTACCCCTTCCGCGAAGTCCACCAGGCCCCCCAGCCAAGGCACCCGCTTCAGGGCGGCGATGGCTGGGCCGAGCACGGGAAGCCCCTCCAGGGGCCCGGGCTCCACCCCCGTGGCCTGCCGGGACCCCTGGAGGAGGGGACCAAACACGGGGTCCTGGGCGATGCCGCCCGCCAGGGCGGCCAGGGTGTTGGAGGCCTCCGCCGCGGAGCGGGCCAGCTCCCGCAGGCCCACGTCCAGGTCCTGCTGGGCCGCGGCCAAGGACTTGAGGCGGCTTATCTCCTCCTCCAGGTACTCCCGCCGGTAGCCCGCCTCGGCCAGCTGCCGGGCCACGCCCCCCGTGGCCACGTCCTCCGGGCGGGCTTCCAGGTAGCGCCTGAGCTCCGCGGGCTGGGCCTGCTGGAGGAAGGCGAAGAGGCTCCCGTAGCGCCCCCGGATGGCGGCGAGCTGCTCGAAGCTCAGTCCCAGGTACTCCGTGGCCAGGAGGTACTCCAGGTCAGGGCGGCCCTGGAAGGCCGCCCCAAGCCCCGCCCCCAGGCGGCGGAGCACCTCGGGGTTGAAGCCCCGGGCCTCCTCCAGCAGAAAGCGCCCGGCCAGGAGGGGGGCGGTCCGCCGCAGGGCCTCGTACTCCCGCGCCTCCGCCCCGGTGAGGCCCAGCTCCCGGGCCGCCGGGAGGCCGATGGCCCGCAGGGTGAGGACCTCGAGGCCCGGCACCCCGGTGCGGGTGAGCCCCTCCACCAGGTTCCCCAGGGCCCGGGCCCCGGCCTCTCCCATGAGGGCCCGGTTTTGCGTCTCGTTCAGGCGGTCCACGAGGGCGGCGTACGCGGCCAGGGTGCGCTCGCTGCCGGTGATGCCTTGGGCCAGGAGGGCCTGGAGGTGGCGCTCCATGCTCTGGAGGGTCTCCGCCGTGCTCACCCCTTCCCGGGTGCCCTCCCGCACCGCGCGGAAGAGGATGCCCGCCAGGCCCTCCGCCTGGCCCGGCAGGACCACCCCCGCCTGGACCCCGGTGCGGAGGAGCCCCGCCACCCGGTCTTCGTCCACCCCCAGGTAGCGGGCCAGGCGAAGCCCGCTCAGGACGTCCTGGAAGAGGCCCTCCACCCGCTCCGCTTGGGTGCGGCCCGCCTCGGGGGCGATGAGGCCGTAGGCCGCGGCGAACCGCCCCGCGTCCCGCGCGGTGTAGAAGAGGGCCTCCAGCTCGGCCCGGGTGGCGAAGGGCCGGCCCCGGGCCACGTCCAGGAAGCCGACCCAGGTGGGGTAGTCCAGGCCCAGGGCGCGGTTGAGCTCCAGGAAGGCCATCGCCTCCTGCCGCCCTTCCCGGGCCATGCCCCCCGCCACCTCCACCGCGCCCACCGCGGCCCCCGCCCCCAGGGCCAGCCAGCCCCAGGGGCCCAGGAAGCGGCTAAGCCGGGCCGCCAAACTCCCCAGGGTCCCGGCTCCCCCCAGGGCCCGGCCCAGGGCCATCTCCCCCACCTCCTCGAGGGCCCCCCGGGCGTCCACCCCCCGCCCTTGGGCCTGGGCCTCTTGCGCCTTTTTGGCCTCCTCCAGGGTAGCCTTGTGCCCCTTCAGGGCCTCCTCTAGGCGGCGAAGCTCCTCGGTGTTGCCCTCGAGGGCCCGCACCTGCTCCAAATAGGCCTCCGCCCCCGCCAGGCCCCGCTCCGCCTGAACCAGCCGCCCCGAGGCGATCTGCGCCGCCAAGGTGGGGAGCATGGCCTCCACCCGGCGCCGCAAGTGCTCCGCCTGCGGGTTCTCCTCGTCCTCCTCCACCCTGGCCTGGGCCCGGCGGGCCAAGAGGAGCTCAGCCCCCAGGCGGCGGATGAGGTGTTCCGGCTCCCCCGCCTGGGCCGCCCGGTAGAGGGCCTGCCCCGCCCGGTCCAGCTCCCCCGCCTCGAGGGCCCGCCGGGCCACGTCCACGTAAAGCTCCCCCTGCCGAGGGGTGAGGGCTTCCAGCTCCAGCCGCTCCACCACCTGGGAAGGAGGGACCTTTTCCTCCACCCGGGGAGGAGGCTCCGCTAACCGCTGAACCGCCGGGGGGCGTTCCTCCAGGAGGCTTGCCGCCTCCTCCACCCGGGGAGGAGGCTCCGCTAACCGCTGAACCGCTTGGGGAAAGCGTTCTCCTAAGCGGTTTGCCGCCTCCTCCACCGCCTCCGCCAGGGCCCGGAACTCCTCCCGCAGCCCCTCGGTGGCGGCCTGGGCCTCTTCCGCCCCCTCCACCTGGAAGGAGCTCCGGATGCGGATGCTGACTTCCTGGTCCACGGCCTACCCCCTTCGGTAGGGGAACGTTCCCCGGGGGCCCCCATACCCCTCGCCCCCGGGAAGGGCGGCCTCCCAGGCCTCCTCCGCCTCCAGCTCCTGGGCGAAGCGGTCTTCCTCCCGCTTCACCACCAGGGGGTCTTGGCGCCCTTGGTAGAGGGCGTGGAGGCGGTTAAGGGCCTGCGCCTCCAGGTTCGTCATCCGCCACGGGTCCATCCCCCCCACCAGGGCCACCGCCGCGTACCACAGCCTGAGCCGGGTCAGGTTCCGCGGCTCCAGCAGGACGGCCTCGAAACGCTTCCCGCCACCGCAGGAAGGCGTCATACACCTCAAGGACCTTCTCCTCGTCCCCGTCCCCGATGAGCCCGGGGGCCAAAAGCGGCTTCCCGTCCGTCCCCCGGGTGTACCAGCCTTCCGGGGCGTTCTTGATGACGTACTCCAGGGTGGCGATGGCCTCGGCGTAGAGGCGGGCCCGTAAGGGGAGGGCCTCGAGGCGCACCGGGGTCGCCCTCCCCCCCGAGGCGATCTCCTGGGCCCGGGAGCCGATCAGGACCTCCTCAAAGGCGGTGGGGTAGCGGAAGGTGATGGGCCCGTTGAGCTTGGGGTTTTTGGCCCCCTGGACCACGTGATGCGGCCCCTCGGGGGCCAGGGCGCCGGGCATGTACTGGGCGGGCTCAGGCGGCTTATACATCTACCCCCCTAGGCCCGGCCCACGGGGGAGCCGCCCCCAGAGCCCTTCTGCTGCACCGCCAAGGCCATGAACTGCACGTTGTGGGCCACCCGCTGGTTGGCGCTCACGTTCACCGTCTGCCCCACGGGCTCCACCCCCAAGGCAATCCAGTAGGTGCCCGTGTCCCGGTCCAAAAACTCGATGGTCATGGCCGGGACCTCCCCCAGCTTCTGGGGGAACTTGTGGAAGACGGCGTGCCCGCCCTGCCGCAGCACAAAGGTCTGGGCGGTGATGCGGTAGGCCCGGCGGTTGTGGTTAATCTCCACCGGGTCAATGCTCCCCACCTCGTAGACGTAATCGGCCCCGGAGTCCACGGAAACCTGGACGTTCTGGAGCCGCCCGATGGCCACGCCATTGGCCTTGAGCACGGCGTGATTCGCGTGGAAGACCGTCTGCTCACGGATGGTCGCCATGCCTCACCTCCTACGCGCTCCGCACGATGCGGGTGGGGGTCAGGAAGGCGGTGAGGGTGATGTAGGCCACCTCCCCCACGGGGTGGGCCTCGAACTCCACCGCCACCAGCTCCACGCCGTCAAAGACCGCGGTGATGTTCTTGTAGGCGGGCTCGGGCTCCCCATCCGGCCCGGTGCCCGTGGTCAGGACGCCCTCGGGGTTGCGCCCGCCCCGCACCTCCTCCGCCAGGGCCGTCTCCACCGCGTTCAGGATGGACTCCACCGTGGTGGCGTCCCCCACCTCGCCCACGAAGCGCTTGGTGTAGAGGCGAAGCTTGCGGGTGAGGTAGTCCCGGATGCTCACCCCCTGGAGCTTGCGGCGCATGGGGTTGGCGTCCTTGCGCCAGGTGGTGAGGCCCTGGACCACCAAAAAGGCCCCGCTTTCCGGGTCCTGGGCGATGGGGACCACCCCCTCCTTGAGGAAGTCCTCGAGGTCGGTCTGGGTGTAGCGGTGGGTGAGCCCCTGGGCGTAGACGGATTTGTTGGTGAGGGGCACCTCGGGACGCACCCCGCACCACATGCCCGCCAGCATGGCCGCCACGTGGTTCGGGCTCAGGTCGTCTATCCGCCCCGTGCGGAGGTTGCGCCGGCGGATGGGCGTGCCCACCACCACCGCCCGTTCGCTTTGGAGCTCCCGGGCCAGGTCCAAGGCAGCTTGCTTTTGCGCCTGGGCGTTGGCCGCCAGGGCCGGTCCCCCGAAGAAGAGGCGCTCGCGCCGTTGCTTGGGGTGGCTCATGTACTCGCAATGGGCCGCGGCCATCGCCTGGACCGCGGGGTCGGTGGAGCCCACCACCACCGCCTGCACGTCCTCCCCCTCCAGGGCCGCCAGGGCCTGCTCGTAGTCCCCTAGGCTCACGGGAGGGCCCTCGTGGCCGCCGCTGAAGTAGAGCCAGCCCCGCCCGGTGGCGCTATCGGTCCCCCCGGTGGCCGCGGCGTCCACCAAACTGGAGCCCGCCAGCCATTGGAGCTGGGCGGAAAGCCCCAGGTTGAGCACCGCCTTGCCATCGGCAAAGGTGAGGGCGCCGTTGGGGAAGCCCCCGGGGTCAAAGAGGTGGTGGCGGTGGAGCACCGTGCCCCCCCAAACGGAGGTGCCGTTTAGGAAGTCCGCCAGCTCCTGGATGGTCTTGATGCCCATCCCTCCGATGCGGATGTCGTGGTTCTCGTAGGGGGCCCCGCCCGTGAGCACCAGGTGCTTTTGGCCCTCGCTGTCCGTGGTGATTTGCGCCGTGGGGGTGCCGCTCCCGTAGTAGCGGAGCTCGAGGGCCGGCCCCAAGGGGGGACTCTGCTCCAGGACCCCGGCCTGGGGGTCCTCCACCCACAGGAGGTGGTAGCCCTCGGGGTGGAGCTCCCGCTTAGCCCGGAAGCCATTGCCGTAGAGCCCAGCGTACTCCGGCTTGGCCGTGAGCCGGAGGTTCCCCAGGTCCAGGCTCGCTGGGACCGCGGCGTTCACCCGGTAGAAGAGGATTTCCCCCGCCCCGGGGACCTCCCGGGAGGGGTCCAGGGCCAGGTCCACCAGCTCGAGGCCCACCCCGCCCTTCAGCTTCTTCGCCGCCTCGGTGCCGGAAGTGATGCGGGTGAAGCCCTTGGGCACGCCGCCCAGCGCGGGGGCGATGACCGCCAGGCGCTTGAAGAGGGGTGGCCTTTGCAAGTTGAAGGCCTCCACCTTGGTCCGGGCGTAGGCGCCCGGCAGAATAATCTGCCTGCCCTCAAAGTAAATGCCCAGCTGCATCCTTCACCTCCTAGTGCCGCACCACCTCGGCCATCATGCGGGTGTAGCGGCTCATCCACTCCTCCGCCGTGGCCCGGTCCGAGCGGTAGCGGAGCTGCATGGCCCGCAGGGCGATGGGGCTCAGGCCCGCTTCCCTGGCCCACTCCTCCAGGGGCATCACCCGGGGCGCGGGCTCAGGGGCGGGGAGGACCTCTTCCCCCTCCGCCGGAGAAGGGGGAACCACTTCCGTTTCCGTCTGGCGCTTCTTCATGTCCTTCATCCTGCCTGGGGACAGGGGTCAGACCTCCTCGGCTAGGCCCTGGAGGAGCGGGCCGTCTGACCCACCGTGGTGTTGCGGGCGGGCGCGAGAAGCGCGGTACACCGGCATGGCCTCATCCTCCTCCCCTCGAGGGGTCAGACCAAACCGGGGGGCCGAAGCCCCCCGGCCAGGCCTTGGGCTAGAAGGGCTTCCAGCGGGCCGCCTTGGGCAGGTAGTTTTTGACCACCCAATGCCGCTGGGGAATGCCCAGTTTGAGGGCGCCGAAGAGGAGCACCGCCCAGGGCACCGTGGCCTTCACCGGGGCCAGGGGGAACTGGAGCATGGGCAAAAGCTGCGTCCAGTCAATGGCCTCGGGGCTGAGGTCCAGGAGGTAGAGGGTGGCGGAGCCGGGGATGTCGTGGTTAAGGTCGCGGAAGACCACGGGCTGGGTGGGGTCCGAGCCCGCGGGGATGCGCTTAACGAGGCGGAGGTCCGCCGGGGTGGGCAGGGTGGCGGGGTCCTTGGTGGAGCGGTAGATGGCGTAGCCCGTCTGGCGGTAGCCCGCGGGGGGCTGGATGGTGAGCTCCGCCCCGCCGCCCGCGGCGATGGTGACGGCCTCGAGGGCGCTCAAGGGACCCTCGCCGCCCTCCCCGATGGCGGCCACGGCGTAGTGGTAGGTGCCGGCCTGGGCCGCCTGGAAGCGGCTGTTGGGGTCAGAGGTGATGGCCTGCGCGCTCAGGGTGGGGGCGGCAGGGGCCTCGGGGGAAAGCCGGCCCCGGGTGCGCACCTCCGCCGGGGTGGTGAGGTGGGCGGCGTCGGGGTCCTCGATCCAGACGTCCTGGGTGGTGATGACGTCCCCGTAGGAGGTGCGGATGGCCCGCACGGGCGCCCCGTAATCCACGGCCCGGGGGTTATCGTCCAGGGCCACGCGCCATTGCGGCTGGAGGTGAAGGTCCAGGTCGTTTTGGACCGCGGGGGAAAGGTACACGTCCGTGATGCGGCCAAAACCGCCATCCGGACCGATGGTGCGCCCAAAGGCCTGGTAAATGGCGGCGTAGAGCTCGTCCACGTTGCTGGAGCCCTTTAGGTCCAGGATGTGGTCCGGGAACTCCTTGGCAAGCCAGGCGCGGATGCCGTCAAACTGCGTGGGCACCACCGCCTCATCCCCCTGGAAGAGGGCCCACTCCAGGCCCCGAAGGAGGCGCAGGGTGGCGTTCACGTTCTCCCGGGCCTTCAGGTCGTCCCCCGTGCCCAAGACGGTGCGCTGCTGCAAGGCGGCCAGGCTAATCTCCGCCCGGGTCATGAGGTACTTCACCCGGAGGATGTTGCGCCGGTACTCGCCCACCGCCCCCCGGATGTCCGAGGTCTCGGAGTGGAAGGCATCCGCGATGTCGCCCCCGGTGCCCACCTGGGTGGCCCACTCGGCCACGGAGCTAAAGGCGGGCACGGGGGTGAGGCGCTTGTAGAGGCGGAAGGTTTCCTCCCGCTCCACCACGCTCCGCAGGGTGGCCTCCAAGGACTCGAGGCGGATGGCGGGCACCCCGCTCAGCCCCGCCTTGAAGTCCAGGGCGTGGGGGTCGCCCGCGGTCTGCACCGCCTTGGCAAAGGCCTGCCAGTCCTCCAGGGTCCGAATGCCGTTGGGGAAGCCGGGAAGCCCCCCGCCGAAGAGGATGTTGGTCAACCCGTCCATCCGCTACCTCCTAGATGAGGCCCAACACCTTGAGCTGGTGCGGGGCGAAACGCTTCCGAACGCCCTCCAGGTCGCCGCGGTTGAGCATGGACTCCAGCACGGCCACGTCGTAGGCGCTGAACGCGTCCTTGGCCGCCACCGCCTTGGCCACCAGCTCCCCCGGGTTGAGCCGGGGCTCCTCCGCGGCCTTGGCCACCCGCCGACCCGACTTGGGGAGCCTGGGGGCGTCCAGGACGCCATAGACGGCCTCCTCCAGCTCCGCCACCCCCTTGGCCACCGCCACGTTCTGCCTGCCCAGCTCCAAGGTGGCGGCCCGGAGGGCCTCGAGGTTCTGGTGGATGCCGTCCAGGGCCCGGACGATGAGGGAGAGCACGGCGCCCAGGGTGGGCTCCGCCTCGTCGTCCTCGTCCTCTTCGTCGTCCTCTTCGTCGTCCTCGTAGCGGGCCTTGGCGGTGGGCTTGTCCTCCTCGTCCTCAAAGTCCATCTCCAGGTCCTGGTCCTCCTCGTCCTCTTGGGCCTCCTGGGCCTTCTTGGCCTTCTTGGCCTTCAGGCGGGCGTAGGCCTCGAGGTCCTCGTCCAGGTCCCGGGCCAGCTCGTCATCCTCTTCCTCCTGGACCGCCTTGGCCAGGAGGCCCTGAATGCGGGCGAACGCGGTCTCCACGTCCTTCTGCCTCATGGCTTCCTCCTCACGCTTTCACCTTGCCCTCCCTTAGGGGTCAGAGCCAAAATCTCCTCTCCCAAGCGCGTGGTGAAGCGCTTGGCGACGCGCTCGGGCACGCCCAGGCGGAGGAAGGCCTTCATCACCCCCTTTAGGCTCCCCTCCACCCGGCCCGTTAGGAGCCCCCGCAGGACTTTGGGGGCGGTCTGGCGGTAGAGGGCCTCGAGGGACTCCCGCCGCAGGGCGGGCACCCCGCTCAGCCCCGCCTTGGCGTCCAGGGCCTGGGGGTCGCCCGCGGTGAGCAGCGCCGCCTGGGTCAGGGCCTTGGCCAGGGTGCGGTAGGGCACCACCGCCACCTGCCCCATCACCCGCACGTCCCCCGCGCCCTCCGCCTTGGCGAACGCCCCCATCGGCTCCAGGCTCACCGGGGGCAAGGCGGGGTTTTGCGCCCGCTGGGCCAGGCCCACGGAGTACCACTCGATGGGCCCCTTGAGCACCCGCACCCGCTTCCCGTCCCGTAGCTCCACCTCCACCGTGGCGTTGGGGGCCAGCTTGCCGAACACGGAGGGGAACCAGCGCATGGGCGGGGTCATCTGGGTGAGGGAGTGCCACACCCGGTCCGCCCACTCCCCGCTGGAGCCGGGCGGGGGTGGGGCCAGGTTGCTGAAGAGCTCCGCCTTAACGAAGATGCTCGGGCCCTGCCGGCGCACCTCCAGGGGCAGGCCGATGACGTACTCCGGGCGCATCCCGGTCCCCGGGGGGTTGCCGAGCCAAGACCAATGGTTGACGTCAATGTTGCCCTGTCGCAGGAAGAGGTCCCGGGAGGCCCAAAGGGCATCCGCGGCGATGTCCTCGCCCTCCCGGTCCACCACGCCCTCCCGGGAGGCCTCGAAGTAGAGGACGCGCCGCGTGCCGGGCTCCGCCCGCACCGCCTGGGGCAGGGGGATGAGAAGGGTGTCCACCCCCTGGGGCAAGGTGAGGAGCTCCATACCCTAGAAGGTGGACCAGCTTAGGGGTCAGAGCCCCCTGACCCCGCGCCCCGTGTAGCGTGCGGGTGGAGGTGAGCATGGACTACCGGGTCAAAGTGGTCGGTGTGCCCAGCGTGCTGGACGCGGTGAAGAAGGGCCAGAGGGTGAAGGTGAACGGCATCCTCTTCGGCTGGAGCGACAAGTTTGGCGCCGTGGTCTCCGAGCCCGTGAGCCTGAAGCAGGTGGAGCCCTTCCGCCAGGTGCCGGGCTACGCGGTGATTGACGCCACCACCGGGGACCTCATCACGCCCCCCGTGGCCGCGGTGCGCCCAACCCCACGGAGGAAACGGGCCTGGGCCCCTCCCCCGCGGAAAAAGACTGGCTCGAGGCCTTCCGCGCCCGCTACCGGAGCATGAGCCCAAGCGCCAAGGCCAGGCTCCCCAAGGAGGAGCTTAAGCGGGCCCTCGAGGCCCTCCAGGTGGTGGCCCCCGAGGAGGCCTCCAAGGAAGACCTGGTGCGCCTTTTGGATGAGGCCCTCTAGCCTATGCCCCTCACGGCCCAGTACCTGCGGGACCGCTTCCTGCGGGGGGTCCCCCTGGAGGACAAGGAGGGCCGGCCGTACCCCGAGGCCCACCTGGAGGAGGCCCTTAAGGCGGCCCAGGCCTGGTTCACCCGGGCCTTCGGCGTCCTCTTCGCCCCCACCCGGGTCGTCCTGGGGGCGGTGCCGCAGGCCCGCCTGCCCGAGGACGGCCTGCCCATCCTCCGGGGGGAAGGGCCGGACTACGAGCCGGACGCCTGGAAGGGGGACCGCTGGAGCATTCTGAAGCTCCCCTACGGCCCCATCCGGGAAGTGCGCTACGTGGCCCTGGGTCTGGGGGGGCAGGCCTTGCCCCCGGTGCTGGAGTTCCCGCGGGAGTGGTGGCAGGTGAGCCGGCGCCGCTACGCCCTCCGCCTCTACCCGGGATGGACCTCGGCGCAGATGGTGCAGCTCAGCGGGGTGTGGACGGGGGTGGTGGCGGGGGGCAGGCGCATCCCCAACGGGTGGCGCATCGCCTACGACGCGGGGTTTGGGGACGTCCTCGAGGAGGAGCCGGACCTGGCCTGGGCGGTGGCGGCCCGGGCCGCCATCCTCCTCCTGCCCACCCTGGCCATGCTCCAGGAAGGAGCGGTGGCCTCGGAGAGCGTGAGCGTGGACGGCCTCAGCCAGAGCCGGAGCTACCCCGTGAGCGCCACCAGCCACCGCCTCTCCCCCTACCAAAGCGCCCTGGAGAAGGAGCTGGAGGCGTTCCTCCGGACCTACTTCTCCATCAAGGGGCCCATCCTCTTCAGCGCATGAGGCACTCCTTTGACGGGTACGCCTTCCACCTGGAGCACTTTGACGAGCTCCTGAACGGGGAGCAGTCCTGGGCCCTCCTCTACCTCCCCGCCCGGGCCTGCCCCTGCCGGGACCGGGCCACGGGGAGCCCCCAACCCACCTGCCCCCGCTGCCGGGGCTACGGCTTCACCTGGGAACCGCCCCCGAGGGTGGAGTGGACCCTCACCTTCCACCGGGGTTCCGCGGCCCGGCCCGAGGCCCTTCCCCGCCACCTCCGCCCGGAGGAGGTGATGGCGGTCTGGGACGAGGAGGGGAGGAGCTACGCCATCGCCCTCGAGGACGGCCAAATCCGCTTCGTGGGGGAGGCCCCGCCGGAAGGCGCCGCCTACCACGTGCGCGTGCGGGCGCCTTTGGTAGCGCGGGGGCACGGGCAGAACCTGGCGGGGCGGAAGGAGGTGGGGGAGTACGGGGAGCTGGACCACCGGGACCTGAGCCTCACCCTCCCCGCCCGTACCCGCCTCCCCGATGGCAGGTATGTGGCCAACCCCGCCTTCTTCGCCGCCTACCCCGACCGCTTCGTCCTCGTGGACGCGCGGGTGCGGGTTTCCCAGGTCCTCCACCGGGGGGAGGAGGAGCACCTCTTATACGCGTACGTCTACCAGGTCCTGGGATGCGAGGCCCTAGACGCCCAGTTCCGCCCCAGCGCCTACGCGCCGGGGGAGGACTTCACCCTCGAGGCGGGCCGGGTGGTCTGGACCCCGGGCCGGGGGCCCCGGATGGGCACCCCCTACACCCTCACGTACATCGCCGCCCCGGAGTTCTACGTCTTCCGGGAGCTGCCCCAGGTGCGGCACCAGGGCGGGCATTCCCTGCCCCGCCGGTTGCACCTCCGCGTCTGGGAGCTCTTCCCCCGCCCCGGCGCGGCCTACGGGAGGTGAGGCATGCGCTACGAGGTCAGCGTCAGCATCGGCTTTCCCAGCCCCTTCGAGCGGGCCATCGCCCTGGCCACCCACCGGCCCGAGGCCCTCTTCCCCAACCAGCTCGCCGCCATCCGGGACCTGGCGGTGGCCGCGCACCGGAAGTGGGTGGGCTACGCCCTGGGGGAACCCCTGCCCTCGGGGGAGCGCGTCCAGCCCCGCACGGGCAACTACGCCCGGAGCATCACCCTGGAAGCGGAGGCGGACCACAGCTACACCCTCAAGGCCAAGGCTCCCTACGCCGCGGCCCTGGAGTGGGGGCGCCCCGCCTACGACCTGCGGGAGGTCCTGAAGCGAAGCCACCAAGCCCGCCGGGCCAAGGCGGGCCACCTCTACATGCACATCCCCTTCCGCCACGGGACCCCGGGGGCGGTGGGCTTCGCCTCGGTGATGCCGGAGGAGGTGTACGCCCGGGCGCGGCGGATGGCCCAAAGCCGCGTCGTGGGCGTGCACCACGAGCCCTCGGTCCACGACCCCAGCGCCTTCGCCCGCCGCTTCCGCTACCAATGGGGGGACCGGCTCACCCTGGGCGACCTCGAGGCCCTGGGGCTGGACACCTCGGACCCCCAGGTACAGCGCCTGGCGGGCCTACACCGCTTCGAGGCCGCCTCCACCCCGAGCGAAAGCCGGAGCGCGTACCTCACCTTCCGCACCCTCTCCGAGAAGAGCCCCCCAGGGAGTTGGGTCATCCCCGAGCACCCCGGCTACCGCATCGCCGGGGCGGTCTACGACTGGCTACGCCAGGTATACCCCGAGGTGATGCGCATCGCCTTAGAGGCGGACGTTAACCGGCTCAAGGCCTTGGCGGGAGGTGGGGCATGAGGGTCTTGCACCTTTTGGCCGAGCCCCGGCCCGAGGGCGGGGCGGTGCGGCTTTTCCTCACCCTGCCCCAGGGCTACCCCTGGGTGCGGGTCCTCCGGGCCCCGGAGGGCACGCCCCTCGCCGGCCCCGAGGACCCCGGGGGCTTTTTGGTCTGGGACGGGCCACCCAGGCCCAGCCGCGCCTATCCCTTCGTGCGGGAACCGCGCCCTTCCCTGCCCGAGGGGGGGGAGGTGTGGGACCTCGAGGCCTTCCCCGCCGCGTTTGGGGAGGAGCGCCGGCCCCTGGAGGGGGGCCGCTGGACTTACCACGTCTGGCCCAAAACCCCGGAGGGCCAGTACGGGGAGCCCGCCACCGCCACGGTGGCGGTGCGGCGGGAGGCGGAGGCCCGCCTGGTCCTGGACGTGAAGCGCGTGCTGTACCAGCGCTTGCGTTTCCACGGGGAGGCCCGGGGGGTCTTTGTGGCCCTCCAAGAGCACGTGCACGAGCAGAAGCCCCTTCCCCAAGCCCTCATCAAGGCCCGCTACGCCCTCGCGGAGCGGGCCTTCGGGGATCGGGACCTCACCGCCACCTTCCGCGCGGTGGCGGAGGTCCTCCTCCTGGCGGAAAGCCCGGGGCAGCGGGATGAGCTGGCCCTCTACTTCACCGCCCGCCTCCTGGCGGACTTCCCCCTCCTAGAGGCCCTAGGGTGGGACGGCCTCACCCTCACCCGCGCGGACCGGATGCTGGACCTGGGAAGCGCGGTCCTCTACGGGGCGGAGATGGCCCTCGAGGGCATCCTGGACGCCTACGCCGCCTACGGCAGGCCCTACCGCATTGGGGACTACACCCTGGAGTGGCGGGTAGGGGTCTGAGGCGACGCCCGGCACTAGCTCAATCCCCTTGCGGGGAAGCATCTCGTGCAACAAAACGCTGGGAGCGGGAGCGTGAGCTGTACCTGGAGTCGCAATCCCCTTGCGGGGAAGCATCTCGTGCAACGCGATTCTCACCGTCCCCCCCGGAGCTGGGCCAAGGCGTCGCAATCCCCTTGCGGGGAAGCATCTCGTGCAACTGTAGGGAGGACGAATGTTTAGAGGCCATAAGTTCTTTCTGTCGTCGCAATCCCCTTGCGGGGAAGCATCTCGTGCAACACGATAGAGGCCGCCATCAGACTGCCGGAGGGCGCGGTCGCAATCCCCTTGCGGGGAAGCATCTCGTGCAACAAGAGTGGGATGAGTTCTGGAAGGCGGTGGAGGCGCTAGGTCGCAATCCCCTTGCGGGGAAGCATCTCGTGCAACCATCCGGGCGTGGCCCTAACCTTTGTCGGGGCCATCAAGTGGTCGCAATCCCCTTGCGGGGAAGCATCTCGTGCAACTTGACGAGTCAAGACAAGCGCAAAATCCGAGGCTTCAAAGGTCGCAATCCCCTTGCGGGGAAGCATCTCGTGCAACTGTACCCCTCTCATAATCCCGTCCTGGACGTTGCTCTTGGAGGGGGGGTTTGTGAGAAAGATGAAGTTTGGAATATGCATAAGCCGTATAAAGGCCGTTTTTGGGGGTTTAGCCCGATGAAAACTTACTTGCGGAAGGGGCGATGAGAAGGTGAAAGCGCATATTCGCCTTCCTCAAGGGCAAAACTGGCTTTCAAGATCCCCTGTCCGACCCTCGGACAAGGCCATTATAGCAGATGAGCGCAACGATGCACTCAGTATATACTTGCGACAGAAAAAACCTTGCGGAGCTCACTACACTATGAGAAAGTGTTAAACGCGCCTTTGCGCCTAAATCTAGGCGAACCGCGGAAGTAGCTATCTCATCCGCAAGTAAGGGCCCATCCCCCAACCCGCCAAATCGCCCCCTTAGGCCCCCGTTCCCTTCAGAACCGGGCTACGCCCTTCTCTACCCCGCCTCATCCCCGGCGTACAGCCGGGCGATGTGCCGCTGGAAGAGGGTGTCCAGGTACTCCGCCTCGAGGCCATCCTCTCGCGCCCCAGGCGCGGGGATGAGGGGAAGCATGGCCTGTAGGCGGCGCTCGTGGTGCGCTTCCAAGCCCCGGGCCGCTTCCCGAATGGCCTCGTCCATCCGCAAGGCGGTGGCGTAGGCGCCCCAGACCTCGGCCCATTTGCGCTGTAGCCGCTTCCGCATCCTTCACCCCCTTCACGCCACCATGCCCTGGAGCTCCCCGCGCTTGGCGCGCTCCAGGGCGATGAGCCGGGCCAGGCCCTGGTCGTCCATGCGCTCCCAGTCCCCCTCGAAGATTTCGTGCAGGAGCCGCTTGCGTTCCAGCCGCTTCACCGCGTCCAGGTCGTACTTGGACTCGGTGATGAGGTGGTGAACCTCCACCGGGTTGGTCTGCCCGACGCGGTCTATGCGGGCGTTGCGCTGGGCGTGGGTGGCGTGGGTCATGGGCAGGTCGTAGTTCACGAGCCAGCGCCCCCGCTGGAGGTTCATGCCCACCGCCCCCGCGTCCGAGGCCACCAGGACGTCCACCTCCCCGTTCTGGAAGGCGTTCCGCTTCCGGGCCTTCTCCTCCGAGGAGTCCGCCCCGGTGATGACCTCCACCCGCGCCCCATCCCGCTTGAGGGCATCGGCGATGAGGTTCACCGCCTCCAGGCTGTGGGCGAAGACCACCCCAGGCAGGCCCTGGGCTAGGCGCTCCTTGGCCAGGCGCCGCAGGTGCTGGAGCTTGGCGTTGTGCTCCGGGGGGGCGGCGTCTATGACCCGGGCCTGGGCGGCGAAGCGCAGCGTGCCCAAAGAGGCGCTAAGCCGCCGGGCGATGGCCTCGTGCTCCTCCGGGGGCGCGGAGGCGAAGGCCTTGGGGCTCAGGACCTCGAGGGCCTCGAGGTCCACCCGCCCTTCCCGGGCCGCGGCCCGGGCCCGCTCATAGGCCTCGTTCACCCGGGCCAGCTCCCGCCGCTGCCACGCCGTGAGGGGAATGGGGGCGTGCCCCCGCTCCGTCTCCATGCCCCAGACGTCCTTGCGCTCCGTGCCCGGGCGGATGGAGGCGGCGAAGACGTAGCGGCCCGCCTCCCGCTTGAAGGCCTCCTGGGCGGCGCGGAGGTTCACCCCGTAGCGGCGCTTGAACTCCCCTTCCCGCCCCTCCCAGCGCTCGGGGTCCAGCTTGCGAAGCCAGTCGTACACCTCCGAGGCGTCGTTCTTGACCGGGGTCCCGGTGGCGGCGATGGCGTAGCCGGACTCCCCCAAGGCGGCGTCCACCACGAGCTGCAAGAAGGCGTCCGGCTTCCCCTCTCGGCCCAGGGCCTGGTGCCCCTCGTCCACGGCCACGTAGTCCAGGAGGTTTTCCATGCCGTTGGCCTTCAGGGTTTCCCGCAGAAGCCGCCTGCGGGCCTCCGGGGTGAGTTGCATGAAGTGGTCCTGGAAGTCCTCGAGGGGCAGGCCGGTGTGGGCCGCCATCAGGCGGAGCATGTCATCCCGGAAGGTCTGGTGCGTGATGACCACCATGTGGGTGTTGGGGTCGCGGTACGCCTCCAGGCGCTCGTGGAAGGGGGCTTCCCGGGCGTGGAAGCGGTAGCGCCCGGGCTCGGTGAAGCGGGCCATCTCCTCCCCGAACTGGTTGCGCACCACGCTGGGCACAATAAAGAGCCCCTTCTTCGCCTTCCCTTCCGCGTGAAGCTCGGTGAAGGTGCCGATTTGGATGAGGGTCTTCCCCGAGCCCATCCCCAGGGCCATGAGGCTTTTGCGGGCGGTCTTGGCGAACTTGATGGCCCGCTGCTGCCGAACGAAGGGGGTGCCCTTCCCCAGGTTGACCCCAGGGATGGGGGTGATGCGCTTGGCGGTGGGGGGGAGGTTGGCCACGTAGGGCAGGAGGGAGGCCAGTTGCCCCTCCAGGCGGCGGCCCAGGGCGTACCGCTCCCGGGTGAGGTCCTCGAGGCGCACCTCTACGCTGTAGCCCGCCCCCGGGGCCAGGCCGAAGAGGGCCCCCTGCTTCTGCTCCAAGGCCCGCCTGAGCTCCAGGGAGCGCTGTAGCTTTTGCCTCACCGCCCCTTCCCCCTCAGCCGCAAACCGCCCCCGGACCCGCTCCCTGAGGGCGGCCATTCTGGCCTGCTCCTCCTGGAGGAGGCGGGCCCGCTCCTCGGGGTCTATGGCGGCCCGGAAGCGCTCCCCGTGCTGGAGGGGCACCTTGCCCAGGCGCAAAGGCTTCCCGGTGAGCCGGGCGTAGCTCTTGGCAAAGCGCTCCGCCAAGCGCCCCCGCATGTGGTCCTGGATGGCCTCATACGCCCGGTCCAGGCCCCGCATCCCCACCACAAACTCCTCCCAGGCGGTGGGGCCAAAATGCTGGGCGAAGATGGCCTCCCGCTTCCGGTTCCACTCCTCCCACTCCGGGGTGATGGACCGGTTGCCAAAAAGGTCTTCCCCGTACTTCGCGGGCTCCGGGCCGAGGGCCTCGAGGGCCTCCCTTAAGGCCTTGGTGTCCCGGCCCGTCTTGGGGTCCACCCCGGCAATCTCGGTGTAGAAGTATTCCCGCAGGGCCCGCTGATCCTCGGGGGTGAGCTCCCCTAGGGGCTTGAAGGCCACCTGGGTGCGGGGGTCTTCCATGAGGGCCAGGTAGAGGGCCTTGCGGGTGTCGGGGTGGTCGGGGTCCACCGCCTGGGAGTGGAAGTCGGCATCCCCGTGGCGGCTGGCGTACTCCCGGGCCATCGCCTCGTAGCGCGCTCGCAGCTCCGGGTCCTTGTCCACGTCTATGAGGGTGCCGTCCTCCCGGGTGGCGGGGAAAAGGGCGTCCAGGGCCCGGGCGTACTCGTCCCATTGGGACTCGGGAACGTAGGTGGCCACGAAGTCCACCGAGCCCACCTCCCGCAGGATGTCAGAGGGCTTCCACCCGTCCGCCAACCGGGAGGCCACGTACTCATAGAGGGCATCCGCCACGTCGCGCCCCTCGGCGAAGCCCGGGGGGGTGGCGAAGGGCTTGGGGCGCTCCGGGTCGTTGTGGAGGTTCTTGGGGTAGCTCACGAAGCCCTTGGGGAGCCAGTTGGGCTCGTCCAGCTCCCCCCGCCGGATGGCCTCGAGGCGGGCCCGCAGGGCCAGCTCCTGGACTGGGGCATCCGGGGCGAGCTTCTGAAGGGCGCTCTCCTTGAGGATGACCGATAGCTCGTTGGTCTCCGGGTGGCGGGACGCCTCGTAGTCCTCCCGGCTAAGCCCCAGGGCCCGAAGGGCCACCAGGACGCTTTCCGTGTCCTTATCCCGGCCAAACCGGATGACCACTTGGTCCCGCTTGGCGCGCAGGGCCAGGTTCAGCGCCGCCCCCATCTCCACCTGGCCCAGGGCCGTGCCCAAGGCCTCGAGGGCCTCCTCCAAATAGGCCTTGCGCTGCTCGTTGAGCTCCTTCGCCAGGGTGAGGCTCAGGGCGTCCTTCACCTCGGGGAGCTCAATGGCCGCCGCCGCGGCCTGGGCGGCCTGGGCCCGCTCCAAGGCCTCTTCCATAAGGCGGGTGGCCTGCTCCTCGTGGTACCGCTTCAGGGCCTCCCGCACCGCCTGGAGCTCCTCCGGGGACAGCCGGGACCGCAGGGCGTAGGCCGCCACCTGGGCCGCCCCGTCTATGCCCAAGGCGTCCACCACCAAGCGGTCCAGGGTGGAAAGCCCCAGGGTGGAGGCCACCACGGCGTTGAGGTGGGCGTAGGCCCCGTGCAGGAGGTGGCCCAGCATCTTCTTCCGCTTTTCCGCGTAGGGGAGGCCCGTGGGGTCGTCCTCCGCTTCCAGGGCGTCAAAGAAGGACTGGGTGAGTTCCATGCGGGCCATCTCCGCCACGTCCTCCTTGAGCTTGGCCAAAAACTCCTCGTCCTCCAGGGCCCGGGCCTCCACGTCAAAGGCGGAGGGGTCCCGGTTTTGCAGGGCGCTGGCGGCCTGGTCCGTGTCGCGGGCGTAGCGGCGGAGGGCGGCCTCGAGGCGCCGCGCCTCTTCCGCCAGCTTTAGGAAGGCCTTCACCGCCTCGGCGTCCTTCTTCACCTCCTCGGGCTTGGGCTTGGCCTCCGCTTGGAGGGGGCCGGGGGAAAGCTCTTTGGCCCAGTAGTGCATCCGTTGCAGGGTGTCCCGGGCCTGGATGACATTCATGGCCCGCTCCGGGTCCATCTGCTCCACGCGCTTCCAAAAGACCTCTTCCTTTTCCCGCTCGAGCGCCTCCTCCGTGGCCCCCTGCTCCTTTGCCATCGCCTTCAGGCTCTTCCTGAAGCCCAGGCCCCCCTTGGGCATGGTGGCTAGGGCCTCCTCCGGGGCGATGGCCGCCCCCTCCCCCAGGACCTGGGCCCTGAGCTCGTGGTCCTGGGCCAGCTCCCGGATGAGGTTCCGCTCCAGGGCGTTCAGGCGGTTCACCAGGGTACGGTGGACCCGGGCCGCCACCATCCCCGCCCCGCCCTTCACCCCGGGGTCCTCCAGGTCGGGGTCCACCTCCGAGGCGAGTTTGGCCTTGAGCCGCTTGGGGTCCAGGTCCTCCGGGCGCTCTATGCCCAGCTCCTCCAGGTCCCAGCCCTCGAGGCCCAGGTCCTGGGCGAGCTGGGCCTGCTGGTAGCGGATGCGGGCCAGCTCCTCCATAAGCTGGGCCTGCTTTTCCTTGGCCCGTTCCTGCCACTCCCGTTCCTCCAGCTTCTGCCGGGCGTACTGGGCGGCGTACTCCGGGTCCTCCGCCGCGCGGCGCAGGGCCGCTTCCTCCTCCTGCCGCCGGCGCTCTTCTTCCTGGCGGCGGCGCTCCTCCCGCTGCCTGCGGCGCTCCTTCGCCGCCTCCTTCCACTCCTCAGGGGAGCGGAGGCGGGTGAGGCGGAGGCCCCGCAGCCCCTCTCCCCCGCTCACCACGTGAGCGGTGCCGTCCTCGTGGATGCGAATGCACACCCGCACGTAGTGTTCGGGGTCATCGGAGGGGTGCAGGGTAATCCAGCGGTGGTGGGGCGGGCTACAGGGGTTGTAGCCCGCCTTGGCCAGGACCAGGGCGTGGGGGTGGACGTACACCTCATGCCGCCCCGGGGGCAACAGCGCACGCCGGGCGTACGCTAGGGCTAGCTCCTCGGCCAGCGTCATGCTCCCCTTTTACCCGGGGCTAGGGGTCAGCCTGAGGCAAGGCCTTCGCCAGCACCCGCTTTTGCAGGTCCTCCAGCACCGCTTCATAGACCTCGGGCTCTAGGCGCTCCACGAGCACCGCCTTGAGCTCGTCCACAAAGCGGAGGAGGTAGGCCAGGGCCTTGGTCTCCGCCCGCTTGGCCTCCGTTTCCGCCCGGGTTTTGACCGCCTGGACCACCCGGAAGGCGTGCTCCGCCAGGCGGTCCAGGTAGCTTTGGGTCTGCTGCATGAGGCGCTCCACCTGGTAGAGGAGGGGGCGGGCCTCCTCCGCACCCGCCTCCTCCAGGCGGGCGAAGAGGCCCTCGAGGCGCCCCTGCCACTCCTCCACCCGCCCCGCCCCGTTCAGGAGGTACCAGACCACCGCCTTTAGCACCGCCACGTCCCGGTCCGTGGCGTCCAGGTCTCCCAACGCCAGGACCTCCTCGTAGAGGGCCCGAAGCGTGGCGGCGTGCCGCTCGGAGTAGAGGCCGTGGACCACGGGGCGGCCCGGGGGCTTACGGGCGCCCTCCGCCACCCGCTTGCGCGTGCCCGCCCCGTGCACGTGGCAGACGGAGTAGCCGCGCACCGCCGGCTGCCGGCATTGCGCCCCGGTGGACTTGGACCGGGCCTGACACCGGGGCCTGCCATCGGGTAGGAAGGGTTCCAGGTTGGGGTTAGGGTCTTTCTTCCTGGCCATGAGGTTTCCTCGAGGGGGGCACGGGCCATGAGGTTTCCAAGGCGATGCGGTCTTCGCACGGGCCCTCGGCCTCGCGCCCGCGCTCCAGGAGGCACCCTTCCAGGGGGTCATAGAGGGCGCACCCGCAGGGGTTGAGCCGGGCCAGGGCTAGCTCCACCGCGTGGTCCCCAAAGACGTGGCGCAACACCCGCTCGGAGACGGCTTCGTCCCGAGCCGGCAGCCCCAGCTCCCGGGCCAGCAGCCGCAGCTCCAGCATGAGGGGCGTGCGGGTCCACGCCCGCCACGGGTAGGCCAAACGGGCCGCCTCCAGGGCGTAGCGGGCGGGCAGCAGGTCCGGCTCATCCAGGAGGCGGAAGCGCCCCACCCACCGCGCGGGGACCACCTGCCCCCGCACCCGGGCTCGGTAGGTGGAGCCGTCCCACTCCACCACGCCCTCGTAGAAGCGCCCGGAAGGGCCCTCGAGGGTAGCCCGGGCGGGCAAGACCATAAACACCACGCCCCAGTCCTTCAGGAGGTGGTAGAGCATCCCCGCCCCCAGGCCCAGCTCGCGCTCCACCTGGACCACGGGGCCCGAACGCCCCAAAAGGGCAAGGAGCAGGAGGGGGCGGTGCTCCTCCCAGAAGAGGGCCGCCTGCCAGGACTCCTCCTCCCCCCTGGGGCGGTGGGCCCGGATGAAGGCCGCCGCCTCCGCGGGGCTCATGTCCTCCGCCGCCCTCTCCACCGCCCGCAGGAGCTCGGGCTGCTCGTGGCGGTTGAGCCACTCATAGTACCGCACACTACTCCCAATGCGCCCGGGCAATCGCGGGCCACAAGGCCTCCGACACCCAGACCTCGTAGTACTCCCCCACCTGCCACAGGTAGAGGTCCCCTGGCGCCACAGGGATGCCCCGGGCCTCCAAATCCGCCCGCACCTCCGCCCGGGCCATGAGGACGGGGGTGGGGTCCAGGGGCACCACGTGCTTCCAGAAGCGCATCCCCTCCAGCTTCACCGCCGCGCCCCCATGCGGGCAGCCAGGCCCAGCGCCACCGCCTCGAGGCCCCGGAAGCGGTACCGGCCCATCACATCCCGGGCCGCGGCCTGGAGCTCCTCCGCGGAGCGCCCCGCCACCAACGCCGCCGCGCGGCGCATGAGCTGGGCCAGGTCGCGCTCCAGCTCCGCCCGCTCCTCAGGGTCTTTGGTGCGGGCCACCGCCTCCTTCAGGCGGGCCACCCCAGCCAGGGCCCCGTGCACGCAGCAGTCGTACGTGGGCCGCCGCAAGGCCGCCGCGCCCCCATGCCCCACGTGCACCTCGTAGCCCCCGCACCAGGGGCACGCACCCAGGTCCCACACCAACGCGTTCTCGCGCAGGCCGAGCTCCGCATACCAGGCATCCATCGCGCGCCTCCTCACGCGTCCAAGGGCATCCGGGCTATCGCCTCCGCCAGCGCCGCCTCATCCCCGGCGATGATGGCGTCCACCAGCGCCCTCATGGGGTCGTCCTCCACCGCTTCCTGGGCTACCCGCACCGGCGTGGGCCGCCGCTGGAGCTGGCGCTCCAGCCAGATGAGGGGGCGGGCCAGGTCGGGGCGGGAGGCTAGGCCCTCGAGGGCCTCCCGCACCGCGGCCACAAACTCCCGGGCGCCCAGCCGCCCGAACTCCCGGGCGATGGGCCCGTGGAGCCAGTCCTGCCAGGCCCGCCAGTCGCGGGCGTGGCGGCGGAGGGCGGCAAAGCGCTCCCAGAGGCCCGCGTCCCTCAGGGCCCGCACCGCCGCGGCCCCGGCCTCGGTGTGGGCCGGGGGCGGGATGCGCTCGGGGCGCGCCGCCGCGGCCCACGCCCGGGCCTCCTCGGGGTCCATGTGATTGGCTTCACGAGCCGCGGGGAAAGCCTCGAGAGCCCCAAAACCCCGCTCACCCCTAACGGGAGGGGTTTGCTCTTCCTCAAACGCTTCTCCCCCAACAACGGCTTCCCGGGTATGGGCCCGCTCGCCGAGATCCGCCCCGTGGGGAGGAGGGGGACTGTAGGGGGTGGTGGGGTTGGGGTGGGAGTGAGGGAAGGTGGGTGGGGTTAGGGGGGTTTGGGGGGGAAGGGGCAGGGCGGAAGGGGGAGAGGGAGGGGTGGGGGGTGAGGGCGGTTTGTGCCCCACCTCCCTGACAGATTGCCCGGGGGTGGGATACAAAGTGTCCTCACCCCCCTGGCACCTTGTACCCGGGGTGGGGTGCGCATCGCCCTCACCCCCCTGGCAAACCGCCACGGGGGTGGGCACCGGGACCAGGCGCAGGCCGTCCGGGTCCCCGTGGCGGCTGTAGACCACCTCGCGCTGGAGGAGGCCCTGGGCCTCGAGGGCCCGAAGCCCCCGCCGCAGCGTGCGGGGGTGGACCCCGAGGGCCTCCGCCAGGGCCTTCAGGTTCACCACGCCCCCCTCCGGGGGCAGGAGGAGGCGGAGGGCGGCGTAGAGGACGCCGTACCTCATACCCCCACCTCCTCCCTGTGGGGAAGCTCCCCCTCCTGGAGGTACGCCCTCACCACCTCGGCCCGGTCGAGCACGGGCACGTCGTCCTCCTCAAACTGGGCCACCAGGCGCTCCAGCTCGGCCACGAGGAGGTCCACCTCCAGGGGCTCGAGGTCCCCGAACGAAGCCACCTCCCGCTCCACCACCAAGGAGGCGAGCTGCCGGGCTTCCTCCTTGCTTAGCCCGAGGGCCTTCAGGAGGCCCCTGATGCGCTCCCGCTTGGGCTTGTCCTCGGACGGGCTCTCCAGCGCCTTTGTGGGCTCCGGCTTGGCCTCGAGGGGTTCTCTGGGCGGGGGCACCTCCTGGGCCATCTCCACCACCTCTTCCGGGGTGTAGACCCCCACCGCTACCCCGGGGTAGACGGTGCGAACGCCTTCCGAGATGACCCGGGCCCGGAGCATGGCCCTGGGGTAGCGGAGCCAGTTGCTCCCCTTGCGCTCCAAAAGCCCGGCCCGCCGGGCGTCCTCAATCGTCCAGGAGAGGCGCACCGTGCCGCCTTGGGGGTGGGAGAAGGTAGCCTCCGCCTTCTGGTCAGAGAGCTCGTGCCACTCCACCCGCCCGCCCGCGGCCAAAAAGCGGGCCAGCATGGCGTCAGCCCGCAGGGCGGGCCTCCCGTCAATCACGTGGTACTCCCGCACCGCTTGGGCGGGGTGGAGCCCTTCAGCCTGGGCCAAGAGCATCAGGGCTACCGCCTCCTCCGGGGACCGCAAGCCGAAGAGCCCGCTTTTGACCATGTAGCGGGCCGCCCGCTCGAGGTCCTCCAAGCTCCACCTAACCGCCAGTTCCGTCCTGTTCATGCTTACCCCTCCTCCGCGGAGTCTTCCTCCAGGAGCCTCCCGAAGTTGTTCTCCACCAAGGCCTGCGCGACCTCCTCGAGGGCCTCCTCCGGGCCCAGGTGCCCGGCCCGGTAGTCCCGGAGGATGGCTGCGACCTCTTCTACCGCGAAACCGGCGTCCCAGGGGCCGCCCCTCACGGCTGCACCTCCACGCCCAGGTCCCCGGCCAGGGACCGGAGGGCCTCGAGGGCGTCCCGCCCGGAGCCATAGCCCACGGTGCGCCCGTCGTAGATGGCCCAGGCCTCCACGCTGTGGCGGCGCTGGGCCACGTCCACCTGGTAGCCCATGCCCTTGAGCCGCTTCCGCACCGCTTCCGCCTGATGCGCCCGCAAACCCATCTCGTGTACGGTGTTCATACGCCTTCCTCCACCAGCAATGGGATGGCGCCCGCCAACCAGCGCCGGGCCCGTTCCCGGTACTCCGGGTGCGCTTCCGCGCCCACCCAGCGCCGCCCTGTCATGAGGGCGGCTACGCCGCTCACCCCGCTTCCCGCGTAGGGGTCCACCACCAAATCCCCGGGCTCGGTGTAGCTGTGCACCGCCCACAGGAGGAAGCTCAAGGGCTTTTGCGTGGGGTGGAGCCGAGGCTCCCCCGCTTCCCCCACGTCCGTGTGGAAGACGGACGTGGGATGGCGGG
This sequence comes from Thermus sp. 2.9, assembly GCF_000794385.1. Taxonomy (GTDB): domain Bacteria; phylum Deinococcota; class Deinococci; order Deinococcales; family Thermaceae; genus Thermus; species Thermus thalpophilus. The sequence continues at coordinate 44,724 of NZ_JTJB01000003.1, read as the reverse complement.
TGCCCGGGTTCTCCGCCACGTGGGGCGTGCCCCGCCCGTAGTGCCGCCCCGCGGGGGTCCGCCGCCGCAGGCGGTAGGGGGTGCCGGGGCGAAGCTGAGGTTGGTAAAGGTGAGGGCCCCGGTAGAGGACGAAAACGTTCTCGTGGGCCACGAGGGGCCGCCGGTTGGCGTTAAAGGGGTTGGTGGGGCGGGGTTTAGCCCAGATGAGCTCGTAGTAGCTCCACCCCGCCTCCCGGGCCGCCAGGAGCAGGTCCAAGGCGTAGGGGTGGGCGGCGAAGGCCAGGACCACCCCTGCCCCCAGGACCCGCCCCACCTCCTGGAGGAGGCGGGGCGGGTGGGGGGCGTGGTCCCAGGGCAGCTGGGTGGTACCGTACGGGGGGTCCAAGACCACCAGGCGGGCCGAGCCCGCCTCGAGGCGGGCCAGGACCTCAAAGGCGTCCTCGTACAGGGCGAAGGCCTCACCAGGCACGCCCCACCCCCAAATAGACCTGAGCTTGCTCCATGACCTGGGCCAAAGCGGCCTGGTCGCGCCGCTCCCAGGCCCGCACCGCCTCCCGCAAGAGGGCCTCGGGGTTCAGGGCCGCTTGGAAGAGGTTGGGCTGGGCGGCGCCCAGGACCTCCGGGGGCTCCCCGTAGGCGCGGGTGAAGGCCTCCGCCATGAGGCTGTAGCGGCGGAAGGTGGTCTCGAAGTAGCTCCAGAGGTAGGCGAGGACGCGCCGCGCCTGGGCCTTCCGCGTGGGGGCCTGGGGGTCGTTGAGGGGGATGAGGACGTAGCGACCCGTCTCCGGGTCCATGCCCAGGAGGTAGCCGGCGGGAGCCGCCTTCTCCGCGGCCAAGGCCACGGCGTCCCGCATCTGGCGGTCGCCCACTCCCAGGACCCGGGCCAGCTCCTCCCGGGTGAGGCCCTGGGGAGCCTTGGCCAGGGCCCTGAACACCTCCCGCGCCAGCTCCAAATCCGTCATGCCCACCTCCCCTGGGTGCAGGCTGGACAGGGGATGTCGTCCCCGACGCGCCCATCGCCCCCGCACACGGGGCAAGCGGTGGAGGTGTGGAGGACCTCGAGGACGCCCTCCCACCCCCACCGCTCCGCGTGCTGGGCGGCCCTACGAGCGGCCTCCGGGTCATGGGCCTGGATGCGGCGGATGCGGGCGATGAGGCTATGCCGCTCCCACCAGGCCCGGATGGCGCGGCGCTCGAGGTCCTCGTTATGCACGCGCCTGATGATGTCGCCGGGCTCAAGCATTATTCCTCCTTTCCCAAGCCGCCAACCACCCGACAAACGCGGCGGCCACGCCCGTGGTGGCCACGGCCACCGCCACCCACACGTCGTGGGTGGCGTTCCCCCAGAGCCACCCCATGACCAGGGAAAGCAGAACGCCTCTAATCATGGGCTGCCCCCATTTCCGCCGCCAGCGCCCTCGCCTCCGCCTGGAGCCGTAGGCGCTCGCCCCACGCGCGCCAAACGTCCCGCTTCCACGCCCCCGCCCACGCCCGGGGACGTTCCACCCCGGCCACCCGGACGTGGACGGTGCGGGCGCGCTCATCGCGGATGACCTCCACCCGGAGCCCCGCCTGCCGCAGGGCCAGAATGGCCCCGTGGAGGCGGTAGCGCTCCTCAGGGGTGAGCTCGTCCCACGCCAGGTTCGCGCCGCCGTACACGGCGTTCACCAGGCGGGGGTGGGCGGCCTCGAGGTAGGCCTCCATCGCCGCGTACTTCCGCCGGCACTCCGGCCCCACCACGCCGATGCCCGGCACCGCGTAGCCGGACCTCGAGAGGGGCCGCCCGCAAACCGCGCAACGGGGAGCTAGCGCCCGCTGCGCCGCCGAGGTAAACTGAGCGCGTCCCATATGTACCTCCTTCTCTTAGGCCAGGGCCTCCTCCCTGGCCTTCCTCACGGCCTGGTGGCCGTAAAGGACCCGTTCAGCGCCTCCCGCCTCTAGAAACTCCACCAGGGCAGAGTGGGGGATGATGATGCGCCGCCCCACCCGGGCCACCCGGATCTGCCGAGCCCGGATGAGAGCCCTCAGGGTGGTCTCGCCGATGCCCAGCACCCGCGCGGCCTGGGCCACGTTGTAGGCGATGGGGTCAGGCATTGGGGTCCTCCATTGTCATCAGAACTGCTGATAACTCGGCGGCAGAAATGTCCAGAGCCCGAGCTAGTTTTCGTAGCGACTGGACGCGCACCCGCGTCTTCCCGCTTTCCACCATAGACACAAACGAGCGGCTGACCCCGGCCATTCGCGCCACTTCCTGCTGACTCAACCGCTTTTCTGCTCGCTTCACCCTGATGAGGGTAGCCAGGTCCATGCCCATACCCTAGCACGCCCGAGTCAATATGTCAACACTGCTGGCAAAGCGCCTGCTACCCTGACTAATAAGGGGAGGAGGTAGGTATGGGTGCAGATATTTTGGCCCATGAAAAAGCGGCGTCTGCTATACGTAAGCGGATAAAAGAGCTTGGGCTCTCGCAACCAAAGGTGTCGCGGATGGTAGGCAAAAGCGCTTCATGGCTAGCCACTCAGGTGCTCCCCAATCCTGAGGGGGCTTTGCGCTACTTGTGGGCCAAAGAGCCTGAAACCTTTAGGCGCCTCTTAAACGCCCTTCAATGGACCCCTGAAGAGTTCTCCCAGGCCACGGGCATCCGCTTCCCCTCCCCGGTGGTGGACTCCTCCAGTTTTATCCCCACCACGCGCTACCGGATGCCCATCATTGAGGCAGGAGCGGGACCGCCCATGTGGAACGAGAACGCCGAATACATCACCCTGGATCTCCCCGAGCTAAGGGGCAAAGGGGAGCGCGAACTCTTCGCGGTGCGGGTCAAGGGAGACTCTATGGAGCCCACCCTCACCGATGGAGATGTGGTGGTGTTCTGGACTGAGGGAGCGCCAGAACCTGGGCGCGTCGTGGCCGTGCATGTGCATTGGGATGGGGTAGTTATCAAGCGGCTTCAACGCTATAACGGCTCCTGGTACCTTTACTCCGATAACCCCGCCCACCCGCCCCTGCCCCTGGGAGAGCACGACCGCATCTTGGGCGTGGCCGTGAACCTGGTGCGGAGGATTTGATGCCCCGTACAGGCAAGCGCCCTCCTGGCGAGGGCTCCATCTACCAGCGGAAGGACGGTCGGTGGGTGGGTGCCATCACCATCGGCTACAACGAGCGGGGCAACCCCAAACGCGTCCAGGTCTATGGCCGGACCAGGGCTGAGTGGCCAGAAAGCTTGCCGAGCTCCAAGCCCGGCATCATCGGGGGCTCCTGCCCGAGCCCACCCGCCTCACCGTGGCCGATTGGGCCAAGCAGTGGCTGGAGATGAAGGCCAAAGAAGTGCGGCCCAGCACCCTAAACTCCTACCGCTACGAGCTCACCCGCCTGCTTCCATCCCTCAAAAACCCTTCCGCCCACGACCCTCTAGGCCGGATGCGCCTCCAGGCGGTACAGCCCCTGCACGTGCGCCGCTTCCTCACGGAGCTCCAAGGCCGAGCCACCTCGAGGACCGTGCGCTTGGCGCGGACCCTGCTCTTTTCCCTATTTGAGGATGCCCTTCGCCTGGAGATGATTGTGCGCAATCCCGTGGCCCCGGTGCGCCTGAAGTTGCCTCCCAAGCGTCCCCCGGGGCGCACCCTCCAGCCGGAGGAGGCCCGCGCTCTGCTGGCGGCCCTGGACGAGGGGGGAACCCCCATCGCCCTGGCCCTTCGCCTCATGCTCACCTGCGGCCTGCGGCGGGGTGAAGCGATGGGCCTGCAATGGGGGGATGTGGACCTGGAGCGGGGCGTTTTGCACGTGCGCCGGGCGTGGATAAAGGTGAACGGAAAGGGCCAGCTTTCGGAGCCAAAGACGCCGGGAAGCTACCGCACCGTACCCATTCCCCCCACCACCTTGGAGCGCCTGCGGGCGTACCGGGCAACCCTCGAGGGGCTATCGGAGGCCGAAGCGCGGGGCATGTGGCTTTTCCCTGGGCGGGACCCCTCCACCCCTGCCCACCCAGACGCTCCGGACCACTACCTGCGGCGGGTACTGGCCCGGCTTGGGCTCCCCGCCATCCGTGTACACGACCTGCGCCACTCCTACGGCTCCCTCCTCCTGGCCAACGGCGCTCCCGTGGAGGTGGTAGCGGACCGCATGGGCCACGCCAGCCCAACCATCACCTTGGGCATCTACCGGCACCTTTTGGAGGAAGAGCGCATGGGGTGGGTCCTAGACCTAGGCTGAGAGGGGTTCTGCTACACGGCCTGCTGTCAAAGCTTCCCCCCGGGTTTCCCCGGGGGGCGGTTTTCACGTCCCAGACTTGGTGGAGCCGACGGGACTCGAACCCGTGACCTCCTGAGTGCGATTCAGGCGCGCTCCCAGCTGCGCCACGGCCCCACGCGCCCTATATGGTAGCGGGGCAAGAAGGCTTGTCTAGTCCCCTTCCTTGAGGCGCACCTCCACCCGCCCCTTCTTGTCCTTCACGGAAAGCTTAGCCTTGGCCTTGCCCTTGCGGTACTCCGCCTTCCACTCGCCCTTCTTCACCTCGTACTTGGTGCGCACCCAGCCCCGGCGGCGCAGGTCCTCGTCATGGTAGCGGAACACGGCCTCCGCCCGGGAAAAGTTGTAGACCACCACGACCCCCTGGGGCTCCGCCACCCGCTCCACCACCACCGCTTGGGGAAAGAGATCCAAGGTGAGGTTGGCGGTGATCCGGACCTCGAGGGCCACCGCCGGAACCAACAGGAAGGAAAGGACAAGCCACTTCCGCATGCCCTAAGGATACCCCCCTCCCTCCCCTGGTCCATGAGAGCCCGCTAAAGTAGACTTAGAAAGTGGACGAAGTTTGGCGGAAACTGGCCGAGCCCTTTCCCCCCGCCGAGGTGCAGTGGCGCATAGAAGCCCTCTCCAAGGACCGGAAGCGGGCCTTGGTGGTCCCCTACGTGGACGCCCGCACCGTCTTGGACCGCCTGGACCGGGTGGTGGGGCCCGAGGGGTGGCACGATAGCTACGAGGTCCTGGCCGACCAGGAAAGGAACCTAAAGGACGAGCGGGGCGAGCGTAGGGAGCGGCTTTGCGAGGTGAAGTGCCGCCTCACGGTCCTCGGGGTCACCAAGGAGGACGTGGGAGAGGGCGACTCCCTCAAGGCCGCCTTTTCCGACGCCCTCAAGCGGGCGGCGGTGAAGTTCGGGGTGGGGCGCTACCTCTACCGCCTGGAAAAGCAGTGGGTGGACTACGACCCGGAAAAGGGCCGCTTCACCCCGCCCAAGCTCCCGGAACCGGAGGCGGAGCCCGAAGAGGAGAAGCCCGAAGCCCACCGCCTCATTGACCAGCTCCTGGAGCGCCTCAGGGAAAAGGGCCTGGGCAAAGAGGCGGCCAGGATCGTCACCAAATACGGGGGGTACGGCAAGACCCCTGAGGAGACCAAGCGCCTCTACGGGGAACTCCGGGCCTTGCTCAAGGGATGAGGGTCGTCGCCATCGGGGACCTCCACGCCAACTTCCCCGCCTTGTGGCGCATCCTAAAGGCGGAAGGCCTGGCGGACGCTTCCCTAAAGCCCACCCCTGACCTCCGCTTTGGGTCCGCCAAGGTGGTCCTCTTGGGCGACCTGGTCCACCCCAAAACGCCCAGAGATTACGAGCGGCTCACCGGCCTCGCCCCCTTTGACCCGGAAGACCCCTTCCACCTACGCCTGGCGGCCAAGGCGGAGATCCGGGAGCTCTTCCGGCTCAAGACCTTCCAAGAAGCGGCGGGGGGCAACCTGGTCATCCTCCTGGGCAACCACGACGAGGCGGTTCTCAAGGGGGAGCCCATCCTGGGGAACCGGCACCTAAAACACCTGGAGTTCCACCCCGAAAAAGGCGGCCTGCCCCTACCGGAGGCCCTCAAAACCTGGATGGAACGCTTTCCCAAAGAGTGGGTGCTAAGCGGGGTGCACTTCGCCCACGTGGGCCCGGTGCCCTGGCTCCAGGAGTACGATGACCTTTTCTACGCCCAAAGCGAGCCCAAGACCTGGTGGTTCCGCACCCCCGACTACGTGGAGCGCATGGGCTATCGCTATGGCGTCTACGGCCACGTGCCCCTGCGGGAGGGCATCCTCCTGAAAGAACGCTTCGCCCTCATTGACGCCTTGGACCTGGGGGAGTACCTGGAGCTCTTCCCCGAGGAAGACCCCTTGGCCGTCAGGATCAAGCGCCTCTCCTATGCCTAACCCCCTCACCTCCCCCAAAGCGGTGCGGGAGCTTCTGGCCAAGCACGGCCTTTTCGCTGACAAGCGCTTCGGCCAGAACTTCCTGGTTTCCGAGGCCCACCTAAGGCGCATCGTGGAGGCGGCCAAGCCCTTCACAGGGCCCGTCTTTGAAGTGGGGCCGGGGCTTGGCGTCCTCACCCGGGCCCTGGCAGAGGCGGGGGCCGAGGTCACGGCCATAGAGAAGGACATCCGGCTTAAGCCCGTCTTGGAGGAAACCCTACAAGGACTCCCCGTCAGGCTCCTCTTCCAAGACGCCCTTGACTTTCCCTGGGAGAGGGCGCCGGAAGGAAGCCTCCTGGTGGCCAATCTTCCCTACAACATCGCCACCCCCCTGGTCACCCGCCTCCTCCAGACGGGCCGCTTCGCCCGCCTGGTCTTCCTGGTGCAGAAGGAGGTGGCGGAGCGGATGACGGCGGAGCCGGGAAGCCCTGCCTACGGGGTCTTGTCCCTACGGGTGGCCCACCACGCCCGGGCGGAAAGGCTCTTTGACCTGCCCCCGGGAGCCTTCTTCCCCCCGCCCAAGGTCCATAGCAGCCTGGTGCGCCTCACCCCTTTGGGGGTGGCCGACGACCCGGCGCTTTTCCGCCTGGTGGAGGCCGCCTTCGCTAAGCGGAGGAAGACCCTGAAAAACGCCTTGGTGGCGGCGGGGTACCCCAAGGAAAAGGTGGAAAAGGCCCTCGAGGCCCTATGCCTCCCCCCGGAGGTGCGGGGCGAAACCCTGGACTTGGAGCGGTTCCGCCTGCTCCAAGCGTTGCTATACACTTCGGTGTAGCTTTTCCCCGCGCGTGAGGATGGACATTACACCGTTTAATCTACTCTTGGTGTAGCCTATCCCCCTTGTCCCGGCCTCAGGGTGATAAGATGGGCGGGAAATGAGGCGGGGGCGTTTGGGGTTTTGGGTCCCCGCCTCGTGAAGAGATGCACGAAAGGAGGGGACCTTGGCGCCGATCGCGGAGTACGTGAACGTCCTCATCTATCTAGGGGTGGCCCTCTTCATCGGGGTGGCGGCCCTTGGGGTGGGGGCTCTTTTGGGCCCTAAGAAGCCGGGCAGGGCCAAGCTCATGCCCTACGAGTCGGGGAACGACCCCGCCGGGGAGGTGAAGCGCTTTCCCGTCCACTTCTACGTGGTGGCCATGCTCTTCATCCTCTTTGACGTGGAGGTGGCCTTCCTCTGGCCCTACGCCGTGAGCGCCGGAGGGCTTGGGCTTTATGGCTTCCTCGGGGTTTTGGCCTTCACCCTCCTCCTCTTCGTGGGCTTCCTCTACGAGTGGTGGAAGGGGGTGATGCGGTGGCATTGAAGGATTTGTTTGAGAAAGACGTGCAGGAGCTGGAAAGGGAGGGCATTCTCTTCACCACCCTGGAAAAGCTGGTGGCCTGGGGGCGGTCCAACTCCCTTTGGCCCGCCACCTTCGGCCTCGCCTGCTGCGCCATTGAGATGATGGCCTCCACCGACGCCCGCAACGACCTCTCCCGCTTCGGCAGCGAGGTCTTCCGGGCCAGCCCCCGCCAGGCGGACGTGATGATCGTGGCCGGGCGGCTGTCCAAGAAGATGGCCCCGGTGATGCGCCGGGTCTGGGAGCAGATGCCCGACCCCAAATGGGTGATCTCCATGGGCGCCTGCGCCAGCTCCGGGGGGATGTTCAACAACTACGCCATCGTGCAGAACGTGGACTCCGTGGTGCCCGTGGACGTGTACGTCCCCGGCTGCCCCCCGCGGCCCGAGGCCCTCATCTACGCCGTGATGCAACTCCAGAAGAAGGTGCGCGGCCAGGCCTACGACGAAAGGGGCCGGAAGCTTCCGCCCGTGGCCGCCTGGCAGCGGGCAAGGGGGTGAAGCGTGCGGCTTGAGCGTGTCCTGGAAGAAGCCCGGTCCAAGGGGTATGCCGTGGAGGAGAACGGCCTTGGCAACCTCTGGGTGGTCCTGCCCCGGGAGGCCTTCAAGGGGGAGATGGTCCATTACAAGGAGCTGGGCTTCAACTACCTGGCGGACATCGTGGGCCTGGACTACCTGGAGTACCCCGACCCCCGCCCCGAGCGCTTTGCCGTGGTCTACGAGCTGGTTTCCCTGCCGGGGTGGAAGGACGGGGACGGGAGCCGCTTCTTCGCCCGGGTCTACGTGCCGGAGAAGGACCCCAGGCTTCCCACGGTGACCGACCTCTGGGGGAGCGCCAACTTCTTGGAGCGGGAGGTTTACGACATGTTCGGCATCGTCTTTGAGGGGCACCCGGACCTGCGCAAGATCCTCACCCCGGAGGACCTCGAGGGCCATCCCTTGCGCAAGGACTTCCCCCTGGGGGAAACCCCCACCCTCTTCCGCGAGGGGCGCTTCATCGTGCCGAGCGAGTTCCGGGCCGCCATCACCGGCAAAAGCCCCGGCCTCACCCTCTACAAGGGGGGTAGCCGCAAGGGCTACCGGGCCCTTTGGGCCGACCTCACCAAGGCCAAGGAGGTCAAATGAAGGACTACCTGGACCCGGTGGAGACCCTGGAGGAGCCCAAAGAGCTCCGCACCGAGGTCATGACCCTGAACGTGGGCCCGCAACACCCCTCCACCCACGGGGTCTTGCGGGTGGTGGTGACGCTTTCGGGCGAGGAGGTCTTGGACCTCGTCCCCCACATCGGCTACCTCCACACCGGCTTTGAGAAGAACATGGAAAACCGGACGTATACGCAGGTGATCACGTATACGCCCCGGATGGACTACCTCCACTCCTTCGCCCACGACCTGGCCTACGCCCTGGCGGTGGAGAAGCTGGTGGGGGCGGTGGTGCCGCCCAGGGCCCAGACCATCCGCATCATCCTGAACGAGCTCTCCCGCCTGGCGAGCCACCTGGTCTTCCTGGGCACGGGGCTTTTGGACCTCGGGGCCCTCACCCCCTTCTTCTACGCCTTCCGCGAGCGGGAGACCATTTTGGACCTCTTTGAGTGGGTCACGGGCCAGCGCTTCCACCACAACTACATCCGCATCGGCGGGGTCAAGGAGGACCTGCCCGAGGAGTTCGTCCCCGAGCTCAAGAAGTTCCTCGAGGTCATGCCCCACCGCATTGACGAGTACGAGGCCCTCTTTGCCGAAAGCCCCATCTTCTACGAAAGGGCGCGGGGGGTAGGGGTGATTCCCCCGGAGGTTGCCATCAACCTCGGCCTCACCGGGGGGTCCTTGCGGGCGAGCGGGGTGAACTACGACGTGCGCAAGGCCTACCCCTACGCCGGGTACGAGACCTACCAGTTTGACGTGCCCTTGGGGGAACACGGGGACGTGTTTGACCGGATGATCATCCGCATCCGGGAGATGCGGGAGTCGGTGAAGATCATCCGGCAAGCCTTAGAGCGCTTGGAGCCGGGGCCCGTGCGCGACCCCAACCCCCAGATCACCCCGCCCCCCCGCCACCTCCTGGAGACCTCCATGGAGGCGGTGATCTACCACTTCAAGCACTACACCGAGGGCTTCCACCCCCCCAAGGGCGAGGTCTACGTGCCCACGGAGTCGGCCCGGGGGGAGCTCGGCTACTACATCGTCTCCGACGGGGGGAGCATGCCCTACCGGGTGAAGGTGCGGGCGCCGAGCTTCGTCAACCTGCAAAGCCTGCCCTACGCCGCCAAGGGCGAACAGGTGCCGGACATGGTGGCCATCATCGCCAGCCTGGACCCGGTCATGGGGGACGTGGACCGCTAAGGAGGGAAGATGGGGTTCTTTGACGACAAAGAGGACTTCCTAAGGGAAACCTTCGCCAAGTACCCGCCCGAGGGGCGGCGGGCCGCCATCATGCCCCTCCTGAGGCGGGTGCAGCAGGAGGAGGGCTGGATCCGGCCCGAGCGGATAGAGGAGATCGCCCGTCTGGTGGGCACCACCCCCACGGAGGTCATGGGGGTGGCGAGCTTCTACTCCTACTACCAGTTTGTGCCCACCGGCAAGTACCACCTCCAGGTCTGCGCCACGCTAAGCTGCAAGCTCGCCGGGGCAGACGAGCTTTGGGACCACCTCACCGAGGCGCTGGGCATCGGCCCCGGGGAGGTGACCCCGGACGGGCTTTTCAGCGTGCAGAAGGTGGAGTGCCTGGGAAGCTGCCACACCGCCCCCGTGATCCAGGTGAACGACGAGCCCTACGTGGAGTGCGTGACCCGGGCCAGGCTCCAGGCCCTTTTGGAGGGCTTAAGGGCGGGGAAGCGGCTTGAGGAGATCGCGCTTCCCGGCAGGTGCGGCCACCACGTGCACGAGGTGGAGGTATGACCGGGCCCATCGTTTCCGGAAAGGACCCTCGCTTTGAGAGGACCCTCTACGCCCACGTGGGCAAGGAGGGGAGCTGGACTTTGGACTACTACCTGAAGCACGGGGGGTACGAGACGGCCAAGCGGGTCCTCAAGGAAAAGACCCCGGACGAGGTCATAGAGGAGGTGAAGCGCTCGGGGCTTAGGGGCCGGGGCGGGGCGGGCTTCCCCACGGGGCTCAAGTGGAGCTTCATGCCCAAGGACGACGGCAAGCAGCACTACCTCATCTGCAACGCCGACGAGTCCGAGCCGGGGAGCTTCAAGGACCGCTACATCCTCGAGGACGTCCCGCACCTCCTCCTCGAGGGGATGATCCTGGCCGGCTACGCCATCCGGGCCACGGTGGGCTACATCTACGTGCGGGGGGAGTACCGGAAGGCGGCGGACCGCCTCGAGGCCGCCATCCAGGAGGCCAGGGCCCGGGGATACCTGGGGAAAAACCTCTTCGGCACGGACTTTTCCTTTGACGTCCACGTCCACCGGGGGGCGGGGGCCTACATCTGCGGGGAGGAGACCGCCCTCATGAACTCCCTGGAGGGCCTCCGGGCCAACCCCCGCCTCAAGCCCCCCTTCCCGGCGCAGGCGGGGCTTTGGGGAAAGCCCACCACCATCAACAACGTGGAGACCCTGGCCTCCGTGGTGCCCATCCTGGAACGGGGGGCGGACTGGTTCGCCCAGATGGGCACGGAGCAGTCCAAGGGGATGAAGCTCTACCAGATCTCCGGCCCCGTACGGCGGCCTGGGGTCTACGAGCTTCCCATGGGCACCACCTTGCGGGAGCTCATCTACGAGTGGGCGGGGGGGCCTTTGGAGCCCATCCAGGCCCTCATCCCCGGCGGGTCTTCCACCCCGCCCTTGCCCTTCACGGAGGAGGTCCTGGACACCCCCATGAGCTACGAGCACCTGCAGGCCAAGGGCTCCATGCTGGGCACCGGGGGGGTGATCCTCATCCCCGAGCGGGTGAGCATGGTGGACGCCATGTGGAACGTGACCCGCTTCTACGCCCACGAGTCCTGCGGCAAGTGCACCCCCTGCCGCGAGGGGGTGGCGGGGTTCATGGTGAACCTCTTCGCCAAAATCGGCACGGGGGAAGGGGAGGAGCAGGATGTGGAAACCCTGGAAGCCCTCCTCCCCCTCATTGAGGGCCGGAGCTTCTGCCCCTTGGCGGACGCCGCCGTCTGGCCGGTAAAAGGCTCCTTGAAGCACTTCAAGGACCAGTACCTGGCCCTGGCGCGGGAGAAGCGCCCCGTGCCCAGGCCGAGCCTCTGGAGGTGACATGGTCAGGGTCAAGGTCAACGACCGCGTGGTGGAAGTGCCCCCGGGGACGAGCGTCATGGACGCCGTCTTCCACGCCGGGTACGACGTTCCCCTCTTCTGCTCGGAAAAGCACCTCTCCCCCATCGGGGCCTGCCGCATGTGCCTGGTGCGCATCGGCCTGCCCAAGCGGGGCCCCGACGGGAAGCCCCTCTTGAACGAAAAGGGCGAGCCGGAGATCCAGTGGCAACCCAAGCTTGCGGCGAGCTGCGTCACCGCCGTGGCCGAGGGCATGGTGGTGGACACGCTCTCCGAGGTGGTGCGGGAGGCCCAGGCGGGGATGGTGGAGTTCACCCTCCTCAACCACCCCCTGGACTGCCCCACCTGCGACAAGGGCGGGGCCTGCGAGCTCCAGGACCGCACCGTGGAGTACGGGCTTTACGAGAAGTACTACCAGAAAAACCCCCTGGAGCTTCCCGTCTACACCCGCTTTGAGTTCACCCGCCGCCACGAGGACAAGCACCACCCCCTCTCCCCCTTCGTCATCCTGGACCGGGAGCGGTGCATCCACTGCAAGCGGTGCGTGCGCTACTTTGAGGAGATCCCGGGGGACGAGGTCCTGGACTTCATTGAGCGGGGGGTGCACACCTTCATCGGCACCCTGGACTTCGGCCTCCCCTCGGGCTTTTCCGGCAACATCACGGACATCTGCCCCGTGGGCGCCCTTCTGGACCTCACCGCCCGCTTCCGCGCCCGCAACTGGGAGATGGAGGAAACCCCCACCACCTGCGCCCTCTGCCCCGTGGGGTGCGGCATCACCGCGGACACCCGAAGCGGCGAGCTCCTACGGGTCCGGGCCCGGGAGGTCCCCGAGGTCAACGAGATCTGGCTCTGCGACGCCGGCCGCTTCGGCCACGAGTGGGCGGACACCCGCCGCCTCAAGACCCCCATGGTGCGGGAAGGTGGGCGGCTTCGGGAGGCCACCTGGGAGGAGGCCTTCCTCGCCCTAAAGGAGGGCCTGAAGGGGGCTAAGGGGGAGGAGGTGGGGCTTTACCTGGCGGGGGACGCCACCTTGGAGGAGGGCCTCCTGGCCGCCGCCCTGGCGGAGAGCCTCAAAACCCCCCACCTGGACTTCCAGGGCCGCACCGCCGCCCCGGCGAGCCTCTATCCCCCGGCCACCCTGGAAGACCTCCTCCGGGCCGACTTCGCCCTGGTCCTGGGCGACCCCACGGAGGAGGCCCCCATCCTCCACCTGCGCCTCTCCGAGTTCGTGCGGGACCTCAAGCCCCCCTACCGCTTTGCCCACGGCACCCCCTTCGCCGACCTGCAGATCAAGGAGCGGATGCTCCGCCGCACGGACAAGATGGCCCTCTTCGCCCCCTACCGCGCCCCTCTCATGCGCTGGGCGGCCATCCAGGAGGTCCACGCCCCCGGGGAGGAGCGGGAAATCCTCCTCGCCCTCCTGGGGGAGAAGGAGGGAGGCGAGGCGGTGCGGAAGGCCAAGGAGGCCTTTGAGCGGGCGGAGCGCCCCGTGCTCATCCTGGGGGCTGGGGTGCTTCAGGACACGGTGGCGGCGGAAAGGGCCAGGCTCCTCGCCGAGCGCAAGGGGGCCAAGGTCCTGGCCATGACCCCCGCCCCCAATGCCCGGGGCCTCGAGGCCATGGGGGTATGGCCCAAGGAGAAGGGGGCCGCCTGGGACGAGCCGGGGGCCCCTTACGCCTACTACGGCTTTGTCCCCCCCGAGGCGGCCCTAGAGGGAAAGCGCTTCGTGGTGATGCACCTCTCCCACCTCCACCCCCTGGCCGAGCGCCACGCCCACGTGATCCTGCCCGCCCCCACCTTCTACGAGAAGCGGGGCCACATCCTGAACCTGGAAGGCCGCGTCCTTCCCCTCTCCCCCGCCCCCATAGAAAACGGGGAGGCGGAAGGGGCTTTACAGGTCCTGGCCCTCCTGGCGGAGGCTTTGGGGGTGCGGCCGCCCTTCAGGCTCCACCTGGAGGCGGAGCGGGCCCTCAAGGCCAAGAAGGTGCCCGAGGCCATGGGGCTTTACGCCTTCCGCACCAAGGCGCTCAGGCCCAAGGAGGAAACGGGGAACCTCTACCTCCGACCCACCATGTGGAAGGCCTGGCAAAGGGAGGGCAAGGCCAAGGAGGCGGCCTCAGCGGAGCTTTGGGTCCACCCGGAAACGGCCCGCCTCGAGGCCCTGCCCGAAGGCGCCTTGGTGGAGGTGGAAACCCCCTTGGGACGGGAAGGGGCTCGGGTGGTCCACCGCCAAGACGTCCCCAAGGGCCTTTACTACCTCTCCGCCCTGGGCCCCTTCGCCGGCAGGCGCTTCCCGGCCCAGATCCTGGTCCCGGCAGGAGGTGAAGCGTGAACCCTTACCCCCTGGACCCCTACTGGATGGTGGCCCTGAAGGCGCTTTTGGTGGTGGTGGGCCTCCTCACCGCCTTTGCCTTCATGACCTTGATTGAGCGCAGGCTCCTCGCCCGCTTCCAGATCCGCATGGGCCCGAACCGCGTGGGGCCCTCCGGCCTCTTCCAGCCCATCGCCGACGCCATCAAGAGCATCTTCAAAGAGGACCTGGTGGTGGAGCGGGCCGACAAGGTCCTCTTCGTCCTCGCCCCTCTCCTCGGGGTGGTCTTCGCCCTCCTGGCCTTCGGGGCCATCCCCTTCGGCCCCCCGGGGAGCTTCTTCGGCTTCCAGCCTTGGGTGGTGAACCTGGACCTGGGGATCCTCTACCTCTTCGCCGTGAGCGAGATGGCCATCTACGGCATCTTCCTGGCGGGGTGGGCCTCGGGGAGCAAGTATAGCCTCCTGGGTTCCTTGCGCTCCTCCGCAAGCCTCATCTCCTACGAGCTCGGCCTCGGCATCGCCCTTCTCGCCCCGGTCCTCTTGGTGGGTAGCCTCAACCTCAACGACATCGTGAACTGGCAGAAGGAAAACGGCTGGCTCTTCCTCTACGCCTTTCCCGCCTTCTTGGTCTACGCCATCGCCGCCTTGGCCGAGGCCGCCCGCACCCCCTTTGACCTCCCCGAGGCGGAGCAGGAGCTGGTGGGGGGCTACCATACGGAGTACAGCTCCATCAAGTGGGCCCTTTTCCAGATGACGGAGTACATCCACTTCATCACCGCCAGCGCCCTCATCCCCACCCTCTTCCTGGGGGGCTGGACCATGCCCTTTTTCAACGTCCCCTACCTCTGGATGTTCCTCAAGATCGCCTTCTTCCTCTTCCTTTTCATCTGGATCCGGGCCACCTGGTTCCGCCTCCGCTACGACCAGCTTTTGCGCTTCGGCTGGGGGTTCCTGTTCCCCGTGGCCCTGGTCTGGTTCCTCATCACCGCCTTGGTGGTGGCCCTGGGCCTGCCCCGGGTGTACCTCGTCTACCTCTCCGGCCTGAGCTTCCTCGCCCTCCTCGGGGCGACGTTCTATAGCCCCAAGCCCGTCCGCAAAGGAGGTGGCGCATGACCTTAAAAGCCCTAGCGCAAAGCCTCGGCATCACCCTCAAGTACCTCTTCTCCAAGCCGGTGACCGTCCCCTACCCCGACGCCCCCGTGGCCCTCAAGCCCCGCTTCCACGGGCGGCACGTCCTCACCCGGCACCCCAACGGCCTGGAGAAGTGCATCGGCTGCTCCCTCTGCGCCGCCGCCTGCCCCGCCTACGCCATCTACGTGGAGCCCGCGGAGAACGACCCGGAAAACCCCGTTTCCGCCGGGGAGCGCTACGCCAAGGTCTACGAGATCAACATGCTCCGTTGCATCTTCTGCGGGCTCTGCGAGGAGGCCTGCCCCACGGGGGCCATCGTCCTGGGGTACGACTTTGAGATGGCGGACTACCAGTACTCCGACCTCATCTACGGCAAGGAGGACATGCTGGTGGACGTGGTGGGGACCAAACCCCAACGGCGCGAGGCCAAGATGACCGGGAAGGCGGTGAAGCCCGGCTACGTGGTGCCCTACGTGCGGCCCGAGCTGGAGGGCTTCAAGGCCCCCACGGAAGGAGGGAAAAAGTGAGCCCTTGGGAAGCTTTGGCCCTTCTTTTGCTCCTCGCCACCGGGCTCCTGGTGGTGACGCTAAGGAACGCCATCCACGCCGCCTTGGCCCTCATCGCCAACTTTTTGGTCCTGGCCGGGGTGTACGTGGCCCTAGACGCCCGCTTCCTCGGGTTCATCCAGATCATCGTCTACGCCGGGGCCATCGTGGTCCTCTTCCTCTTCGTCATCATGCTCCTCTTCGCCGCCCAGGGGGAGGTGGGCTTTGACCCCTTGGTGCGCTCCAAGCCCCTGGCGGCCCTCCTCTCCCTCGGGGTGGCGGGGGTCCTCCTCTCCGGGCTCTTGGGCCTGAAGCTCGCCTTCTCCCAAGACCTCCAAGGTGGGCTTCCCCAGGCCCTGGGGCCCCTCCTCTACGGTGACTGGCTCCTCGTCCTCCTCGCCGTGGGCTTCCTGCTCATGGCGGCCACGGTGGTGGCGGTGGCCTTGGTGCAGCCGAGCCGCCCCCTGGACGCCCTGCGCCCCGAGGAGCGCAAGGAGGAGGTGCTGCGATGAGTTACCTCTTCGCCTCGGCGCTGCTTTTCGCCCTGGGGGTCTACGGGGTCTTGACCCGCCGGACCGCCATCCTGGTCTTCCTCTCCATTGAGCTCATGCTGAACGCCGCCAACCTCTCCCTCATCGGCTTCGCCCGGGCCCACGGCCTCGAGGGCCAGGTGGCCGCCCTCATGGTCATCGCCATCGCTGCCGCGGAGGTGGCGGTTGGCCTAGGGCTCATCGTGGCCATCTTCCGCCACCGGGAAAGCACCGCGGTGGACGACCTGTCCGAGCTTAGGGGGTAAGCATGGCGCTCCTCACCACCATCCTCCTGCCCCTTCTGGGCTTCGCCCTCCTGGGGCTTTTCGGCAAAAGGATGCGGGAGCCCCTTCCCGGGGTCATCGCCTCCGCCCTGGTCCTCGCCTCCTTCCTCCTCGGGGTGGACCTCCTCCTGGGAGGCGGGGCCCGCTTTGAGGCGGAGTGGCTTCCCGGCATCCCCTTTAGCCTCCTCCTGGACCATCTCTCCGGCTTCATGCTCCTCATCGTCACCGGGGTGGGCTTCCTCATCCACGTCTACGCCATTGGCTACATGGCGGGCGACCCTGGGTATAGCCGCTTCTTCGCCTACTTCAACCTCTTCATCGCCATGATGCTCACCCTGGTCCTGGCGGATAGCTACCCGGTGATGTTCATCGGCTGGGAGGGCGTGGGCCTGGCGAGCTTCCTCCTCATCGGCTTCTGGTACCAGAACGCCCAGTACGCCGACTCCGCCCGCAAGGCCTTCATCGTGAACCGCATCGGCGACCTCGGCTTCCTCCTGGGCATGGCCATCCTCTGGGCCCTTTACGGTACGCTTTCCATTTCCGAGCTCAAGGAGGCCCTGGAAGGCCCCCTCAAGAACCCCTCCCTCCTGGCCCTGGCGGGGCTTTTCCTCTTCCTCGGCGCGGTGGGCAAAAGCGCCCAGGTGCCCCTCATGGTCTGGCTTCCCGACGCCATGGCCGGCCCCACCCCGGTTTCCGCCCTCATCCACGCCGCCACCATGGTGACCGCTGGGGTCTACCTCATCGCCCGGAGCTCCTTCCTCTATGGCGCCCTGCCCGAGGTTTCCTACACCATCGCCGTGGTCGGCCTCCTCACCGCCTTCTACGGGGCCCTTTCCGCCTTTGGGCAGACGGACATCAAGAAAATCGTGGCCTACTCCACCATTAGCCAGTTGGGCTACATGTTCCTGGCGGCCGGGGTGGGGGCTTACTGGGTGGCGCTCTTCCACGTCTTCACCCACGCCTTCTTCAAGGCCCTCCTCTTCCTGGCCTCGGGTAGCGTGATCCACGCCCTGGGCGGGGAGCAGGACGTGCGCAAGATGGGAGGGCTTTGGAAGCACCTGCCCCAAACCCGCTGGCACGGCCTCATCGGGGCCTTGGCCCTAGGTGGGCTTCCCCTTCTCTCCGGCTTCTGGTCCAAGGACGCCATCCTCACCGCCACCCTTACCTACCCCTTCGGCGGGGCGGGCTTCTACGTGGGGGCGCTATTGGTGGCGGTCCTCACCGCCATGTACGCCATGCGCTGGTTCGTCCTGGTCTTCCTGGGCGAGGAGCGGGGCCACCACCACCCCCACGAGGCCCCGCCCGTGATGCTCTGGCCCAACCACCTCCTAGCCTTGGGCTCGGTGCTTGCGGGCTACCTGGCCCTGCCCCACCCCTTGCCCAACCTGCTGGAGCCCTTCTTGAAGCCGGCCTTGGCGGAGGTGGAGGCCCACCACCTCTCCTTGGGAGCGGAGTGGGGGCTCATCGCCCTCTCCGCCCTTGTGGCCCTCCTTGGGCTTTGGCTCGGCTACACCTTCTTCCAACGACAGGCCTTCCCCGCCTGGTACCTGGCCTTTGAGCGGGCGAGCCGGGAGAGCTTCTACGTGGACCAGGCGTACAACGCCCTCCTGGTGAACCCCTTGAAAGCCCTGGCCGAGGCCCTCCTCCAGGGGGACTTGGGCCTCCTTAGGGGTTACTTCGGCCTGGGGGGCGCGGTGCGGGGTCTGGGGCAGAGCGTGGCCCGGCTCCAGGCGGGCTACCTTAGGGTCTACGCCCTCCTCTTCGTCTTGGGCGTGCTGGTCCTCTTGGGGGTGATGCGGTGGTAGTCTTGGCCATTCTTCTACCCATCCTCTTCGGGGCGCTCCTCCTCTTGGGGGCCCCCCGGGCGCTGGGCGTCCTTGGGGCTTTGGCCTCCTTCCTCCTCAACCTGGGGCTCTTTTTGGCCCACCGGGGGAGCGAAACCTTCGCCGTCCAGCTGCCCCTGGTGCCCCAGGCCGGGGTCTACTGGGCCTTCGCCCTGGACGGGCTTTCCGCCCTTTTCTTCCTCACGGTGGGCCTCACGGTGCTCCTCGGGGCCCTGGTGGCCCGGGCGGAAGGCCGCTTCCTGGGCCTCGCCCTCTTCATGGAGGGGCTCCTTTTGGGGCTCTTTGCCGCCCGGGACCTCCTCGTCTTCTACCTCTTCTTTGAGGCGGCCTTGATCCCCGCCCTCCTCATGCTCCTCTTCTACGGGGGGGAGGGGCGGCTTAGGGCCATCTACACCTTCCTCCTCTTCACCCTGGCGGGCTCCTTGCCCATGCTGGCCGCCATCCTGGCGGTGAAGGCCCTGGGGGGAAGCCCCACCTTCCTCCTCGAGGACCTCCTGGCCCACCCGGTGCGGGGCGAGGCCGCCTTCTGGGTCTTCCTCGGCTTCGCCCTGGCCTTCGCCATCAAAACGCCCCTCTTCCCGGTGCACGCCTGGCTTCCCCTCTTCCACCGGGAAAACCACCCCGCAGGCCTGGCGGACGCCATGGGCACCCTGTACAAGGTGGGGGTCTTCGCCTTCTTCCGCTACGCCATCCCCCTGGCCCCCGAAGGCTTTGCCGAGCTCCAGGGGCTTCTCCTCTTCCTGGCGGCCCTTTCCGCGATCTACGGGGCCTGGGTGGCCTTCTCCGCCCCCGACTTCAAAACCCTCCTGGCCTACGCCGGGGTTTCCCACATGGGGGTGGCGGCCTTGGGCGTCTTCTCCGGCACCCCAGAGGGCGCCTTGGGGGGGCTCTACCTTCTTGCGGCAAGCGGCGTCTACACCGGGGGGCTTTTCCTCCTGGCGGGGAGGCTTTACGAGCGGCTTCAGACCTTGGAGATCGGGCGCTACCGGGGCCTCTCCCATAGCGCCCCGGGGCTTGCCGCCTTGGCCCTTTTCCTCTTCCTCGCCATGGTGGGGCTCCCGGGGCTTGCCGGGTTCCCGGGGGAGCTTTTGACCCTCCTTGGGGCCTACAAGGCGAGCCCATGGCTTGCCGGCTTCGCCTTCCTCTCGGTAATCGCCTCCGCCGCCTACGCCCTCACCGCCTTCCAGAAGACCTTCTGGGAAGAGGAGGGGAGGAAGGTGGCCGACCTTAGGGGCGAGGAGTGGCCCTTCGCCGCCTTGGCGGTGCTGGCCCTGGTGGCCTTGGGGGTCTTCCCCGGCTTCTTCCTCCACGGCCTAGAACCCTTGGCGGAGGCCTTCGCCCGCATCCTCGGAGGTGGCGCATGACGCTCTTGGTCCTTGCGGCGGTTTCCGTGGTCCTCACCCTCCTCGGCTTCTTCGTTTCCGTGCCCGCCTTCAAGCGGCTCACCATCCTGGGGCTTTCCCTGGGGCTCCTCGCCCTTTTCGCCACCTGGGGAAGGCCGGAGGCCTTTGGGCCTTACCAGGTGGACGGCGTTTCCCGGGTTTTCACCCTCCTCGCCCTCCTGGGAGCGCTTTGGACGGTGGGGCTGGTGCGCACGCGGCGCTTTGAGTTCTACCTCCTCGTGCTCTACGCCGCCACGGGGATGCACCTCCTCGCCTCCACCAAGCACCTGGTGCTGATGCTGGTGGCCTTGGAAGCCCTCTCCTTGCCCCTTTACGCCCTGGCCACCTGGCGGCGGGGGGCGGGCCTCGAGGCCGCCCTCAAATACTTCCTCCTCGGGGCCTTGGCCGCCGCCTTCTTCCTCTACGGCACCGCCCTCTTCTACGGGGCCACGGGGAGCCTGCTGGCGGGCACCCCGGGGGAAGGCCCCCTCTACGCCCTGGCGGTGGGGCTTTTGTTGGTGGGCCTGGGCTTTAAGGTGGCCCTGGCGCCCTTCCACTTCTGGACCCCCGACGTCTACCAGGGTAGCCCCACCCCGGTGGTGCTCTTCATGGCCACGGGGGTGAAGGCGGCGGCCTTCGCCGCCCTCCTGAGGGTGGTGGCCCCGGCTTCCCTCGAGGCCCTCCCCCTCCTCATCGCCCTCTCCGTCCTCCTGGGGAACCTGGCCGCTTTAAGCCAAAAGGAGGCCAAGCGGCTTCTCGCCTACTCCTCCATCGCCCACGCCGGGTACATGGCCCTCGCCCTTTACACCGGAAACGCCCAGGCCCTCGGCTTCTACCTCCTCACCTACGTCCTGGCCACGGGCCTGGCCTTCGCCGTGCTCTCCGAGGTCTCCCCGGACCAGGTACCCCTAGAAAGCCTCAAGGGCCTCTTCCACAAGGACCCCCTTTTGGGCCTTGGCCTCTTCGTGGCCGCCCTTTCCCTCCTGGGTCTACCCCCCTTGGCGGGGTTCTGGGGCAAGTACCTGGTCTTCACCGAGGCGGCCCGGGCGGGGCAGTGGGGACTACTGGTCCTCGCCCTCCTCACCAGCGCCGTGAGCGCCTACTACTACCTGGGCCTGGCCCTGGCGGTGTTCCAAAAGGGCGAGGCGATGGCCGCCCCCAGGCCCCTCGCCCGGAGCGTGGCCTTCTTGGTGGCCCTTTTCCTCCTCCTCCTGGGCCTCTTCCCGGGAAGCCTCCTCCCAGCCCTGGCGGCGGGCTAGGCCTGCTTCCCCACAAGGGGGGCTTTGGCCCCCCTTGTGCGCTTTTCCCGGCCTAGGTAGAGTGAGGGCAAAGTGGAAGACCCCTTGGCCCCCGAGCTTTTGGAGAAGGACCCCTTGGCCTGGGTGCGGCTCCAGGCCCAAAGCCTGCCCAAGGCCACCCGGGGGGCGTGGCTATTGGGGGTGGCGAGCGGCTTCCTCTGGCCCGAGGCCCCGCCGCCCAAGGACCTCTCCGCCTTTTTCCGACGCATGGAAGGGGCGTGGCGGGAGGCGGAAGCCTACTTTTGGGACACGGGCTTGGACTTCCCGGTCTTGGTGAGCGAGTGGGCGAGGAGCGCCCTCGAGCCCCTCCTCTACCGCAAACGCCGCCCGGGCTACGCCCGCCTGCGCCAGGCCTTCCTCCAGGGAAGCCGCCTAGGGGAAGCCCTAAGGGCCAAAACCCCCTAAAGGATCCGCTTCCCCAAAAGGCTTAAGGCCAAGCCCACCATCATCTCCGCGGTGCGGTTCCGCTCGTCCAGGATGGGGTTCACCTCCACCAGGTCTAAGCTCCTCACCCGCCCCGACTGGGCCAGGATTTCCATGAGGAGGTGGGCCTCCCGGTAGCTAAGCCCTCCCGGCACCGGGGTGCCCACCCCGGGGGCCAGGGTGGGGTCCAGGACATCGGCGTCCAGGGAGACGTGGAGGGGGAGACCTTCCAGGTAGGCGAGGGCCTCCTCGGCGATGCGGGCGACGCCCAGGCGGTCCACCTCGTGCATGGTGTAGACCTTGACCCCCATCTCCTTTAGGAGGCGCTTCTCCCCTGGGTCCAGGCTCCGCACCCCAACGAGGACCACGTCCTTGGGGTCCACCGCCCGGAAGGCCTCCGTGAGCCGGGGGTGGCCGAGCCCGGCCAGCACCGCCAAGGGCATGCCGTGGATGTTCCCCGAGGGACTTGTTTCCGGGGTGTTGAAGTCGGCGTGGGCGTCCACCCAGATCACCCCAATGCGCTTTCGGGCCACTCCGGACACCGAGCCCATGGAAAGGGAGTGGTCCCCGCCCAAGACGATGGGGAAGACCCCCTCGGGCAAGGCGCGAAGCCGCTCCTTTAGCTCCAGGGCCGCTTGGCGGATCTCCTCCAGGTAGGACCCCTTCCGCCCCCTAAGGGTTTCCGCCAAGGGCACCCGGACGTTCCCCAGGTCCTCCACCCCAAAGCCCAAGGCCTCCAGCTCCTCCAGAAGCCGGGCGTAGCGCAGGGCGGAGGGCCCCATGTCCACCCCGCGCCGCCCCGCTCCCAGGTCCATGGGCACCCCGACCACCGCTACCCGCTCCATGGGGGGCATGGTAGCAGAAAGCCCTATGCGTTGCCCGGGAAGTTTATGCCCTAGGAAATCCACCCAAGGCGCGCTATACTTGTAAGGATGGAACAGCGCGAGGTGACCAGCATCAACCTAGCCCGCCTTTTGAAGGAAGGAGGCACGGCCCGGGCCACGGGCGTGGTGCGGGAGGCCTTCCTTGTGGGCGAGGAGCGCTTCCCCTTGGAGGGCGAGGCCACCTGGAAGGTGGCGGTTTCCGCCGTGGGCGGGCCGGAGTACTGGCTTTCCGGGGAGGTGGAGGGAGTGGTCCTCATGGAGTGCCGCCGCTGCCTCAAACCCACCCCCACTCACGTCCACGCCCATTTCCAGCACATGCTCCGCTACCAGGAGGGCCTCAAGGAAGTGGTCTTCCACGAGGAGGAGGAAGACGAGTACTACGCCTTTGGGCTTCCCGACCTGGACCTCCTCCCCTTCCTCACCGAGGCCTTCGTGACGGAGATGCCCTACACCGTCCTCTGCGAGGAGGGGTGCAAGGGGCTTTGCCCGGTGTGCGGGGCCGACCGCAACCTGGTGGACTGCGGCCACGAGGTGGGGCTTTCCCACCCCTTCACTGGGCTTAAGGACCTCCTTCCCGAACTCTAGCGGGTCTGCTATACTACCAGGGGTTTAGCGGGGGCCAAGGCCCCCCACGGAGGATTGGAGATGGCCAAGCACCCGGTACCCAAGAAGAAGACCTCCAAGGCGCGGCGCGACGCCCGCAGGAGCCACCACGCCCTGACCCCCCCGACCCTGGTCCCCTGCCCCGAGTGCAAGGCGATGAAGCCCCCGCACACCGTCTGCCCGGAGTGCGGCTACTACGACGGGCGCAAGGTCCTGGAGGTTTAGATCCCGTTCACGTCCATAGCCCCGGCCTCCCCGGGGCCTCAACTTTTTTCATGGGCGCGGGTATAGTAAGGCCCATGACGGGAGGTCCGGCATGAGCGGCATCCTGGCCTTAGGGGCGTACGCGCCCCAAAGGGTCATGAAAAACGAGGAGTTTGAGGCCTACCTGGACACCTCGGACGAGTGGATCGTCACCCGCACGGGGATCCGGGAGCGGCGCATCGCCGCGGAGGACGAGTACACCTCGGACCTGGCGTTTAAGGCGGTGGAGGACCTCCTCGCCCGCCACCCGGGGGCCCTGGAAGGGGTGGACGGGGTCATCGTGGCCACCAACACCCCGGACGCCCTTTTCCCCGACACCGCCGCCTTGGTCCAGGCCCGCTTCGGCCTGAACGCCTTCGCCTACGACCTCCTGGCGGGCTGCCCGGGGTGGGTCTACGGACTGGCCCAGGCCCACGCCCTGGTGGAGGCGGGCCTGGCCCGCAAGGTTCTGGTGGTGGGGGCCGAGGCCCTTTCCAAGATCCTGGACTGGAACGACCGGGCCACCGCCGTCCTCTTCGGGGACGCCGGGGGAGCGGCGGTGGTGGGGAAGGTGCGGGAGGGCTTCGGCTTTAAATCCTTCGTCCTGGGGGCGGACGGCTCGGGGGCCAAGGAGCTCTTCCACGCCTGCGTGGCCCCCCGGCTTCCCGACGGCACCTCCATGCGGAACCGCCTGTACATGAACGGGCGGGAGGTCTTCAAGTTCGCCGTGCGGGTGATGAACACCGCCACCCTCGAGGCCATAGAAAAGGCCGGCCTCACCCCCGAGGACATCAAGGTCTTCGTCCCGCACCAAGCCAACCTGCGCATCATTGACGCCGCCCGGGAGCGGCTCGGCCTCCCCTGGGAGCGGGTGGTGGTGAACGTGGACCGCTACGGCAACACCTCCACCGCCTCCATCCCCCTGGCCCTGAAGGAGGCGGTGGACGCCGGGCGCATCCGGGAAGGGGACCACGTCCTCTTGGTTTCCTTCGGCGCCGGCCTCACCTGGGCGGCGGCGGTCCTCACTTGGGGAGGTGCCTGATGAAAGCCGCCCTCTTCCCCGGCCAGGGCTCCCATAAGGTGGGGATGGGGAAAGCCCTCTACGAGGCCTTCCCCGAGGCCAAGGAGGTCCTGGACCGGGCCGAGGCGGCGCTGCCGGGCCTCCTCCGGCTCATGTGGGAAGGCCCTGAGGAGGCCCTCACCCTCACGGAAAACCAGCAGCCCGCCCTCCTGGCCGTGGGCTACGCCGCCTACCGCGCCTACCTGGGACAAGGGGGGAAGCCCCCGGCCCTGGCCGCGGGGCACTCCTTGGGGGAGTGGACGGCCCACGTGGCCGCGGGGACCCTGGAGCTGGAGGACGCCCTGAGGCTTGTGCGCCTACGGGGGCGGTACATGCAGGAGGCGGTGCCCAAAGGCCAGGGGGCCATGGCCGCCATCCTGAAGCTTCCCCTGGCGGAGATCCAAGCCGCCCTGGAAGGGCTAGAGGGGGTGGAGATCGCCAACCTCAACGCCCCCGAGCAGACGGTGATCTCGGGGCGGAAGGAAGCGGTGGAGCGGGCGGCGGAAAGGCTTAAGGCCCTCCGGGCCCGCGTGGTCTACTTGCCCGTTTCCGCCCCCTTCCACTCCTCCCTCATGGCCCCCGCCAAGGAGCGGCTCGCCCGGGACCTGGCAGGAATCCCCTTCCGCAAACCCCTTTTCCCCGTTTACTCCAACGTCACCGCAAAGCCGGAGGAGGACCCCGAGGCCATCCGGCACCTCCTCCTGGAGCAGATCACCGCCCCGGTGCGCTGGGTGGAGATCCTAATGGACATGGAAAGGCGGGGCGTGCGGCGCTTTTTGGAGTTCGGGAGCGGGGAGGTCCTGAAGGGCCTCGTAGCCCGCACCCTAGAGGGTGTGGAGGCCCTTTCCGTTACCGATCCGGAAAGCTTAAGGAAGGCTTTGGAGGTGCAGGATGCGTAGAGCGCTCGTCACCGGAGCCAGCCGGGGCATCGGCCGGGCCATCGCCCTTCGCCTGGCCCAGGAGGGCTTTGCCCTGGCCATCCACTACGGGCAAAACCGCGAGAGGGCGGAGGAAGTGGCGGAAGAAGCCCGCCGCTTGGGAAGCCCCTTGGTGGGGATCCTGGGGGCGAACCTCTTGGAGGCGGAGGCGGCCACCGCCCTCGTCCACCAGGCGGCGGAGCTTTTAGGAGGGCTAGACACCCTGGTGAACAACGCCGGCATCACCCGGGACACCCTCCTCGTGCGCATGAAGGACGAGGACTGGGAGCTGGTTTTGGAGGCCAACCTCTCCGCCGTCTTCCGCACCACCCGCGAGGCCATCAAGCTCATGATGAAGGCCCGCTTCGGGCGCATCGTGAACATCACCAGCGTGGTGGGGCTTTTGGGCAACCCGGGCCAGGCCAACTACGTGGCCTCCAAGGCGGGGCTCATCGGCTTCACCCGGGCCGTGGCCAAGGAGTACGCCCAAAGGGGCATCACGGTGAACGCCGTGGCCCCGGGGTTCATTGAGACGGAGATGACGGAAAGGCTCCCCCAAGAGGTGCGGGAAGCCTACCTCAAGCAGATCCCCGCCGGGCGCTTCGGCCGGCCCGAGGACGTGGCCGAGGCGGTGGCCTTCTTGGTGAGCGAAGGGGCGGGCTACATCACCGGCCAGACCCTTTGCGTGGACGGGGGGCTTACCCCCCACTAGGTGGTAAAATCCCCCAGGGAGGTTTTCATGACGGAGCAGGAAATCTTTGAAAAGGTCAAGGCGGTTATCGCGGACAAGCTCCAGGTGGAGCCGGAGAAGATCACCCTCGAGGCCCGCTTCATTGAGGACCTGGGCGCGGACTCCCTGGACACCGTGGAGCTCATCATGGGCCTGGAGGACGAGTTCGGCTTGGAGATTTCCGACGAGGAGGCGGAGAAGATCCGCACCGTGAAGGACGCGGTGGCCTACATCAAGGGCAAGCTAGGGGCTTAAGGGGGGCGCCGGGCGGGTTTTGGGGATTTGGCCCGTCCGGCGCTTTCCTTTTGGCGGTATACTGCGCCCATGCGACGCGTGGTGGTCACCGGCCTCGGGGCCCTTACCCCCATCGGGGTGGGCCAGGAGGCCTTCCACAAAGCCCAACTGGAGGGTAAAAGCGGGGTCCGCACCATCACCCGGTTTGACGCCTCGGCGCTCCCCGTGCGCATCGCCGCCGAGGTGGACGTGGACGCGGAAGCCTACCTGGACAAGAAGGAGATCAAGCGCCTGGACCGCTTCGCCCAGTACGCCCTCATCGCCGCCGAGCTGGCCCTCAAGGACGCCGGGCTGGAACCGGGGACGCTGAACCCCGAGCGGGTGGGCACCTTGGTGGGCACGGGCATCGGGGGCATGGAAACCTGGGAAGCGCAGAGCAAGGTCTTCCTAGAAAGGGGCCCCAACCGCATCAGCCCCTTCTTCATCCCCATGATGATCGCCAACATGGCCTCGGCCCACATCGCCATGCGCTACGGCTTCATGGGGCCTTCCACCACCGCCGTCACCGCCTGCGCTACCGGCTCGGACGCCATCGGCCAGGCCTTCCGCATGATCCAGCTGGGGGAGGCGGACGTGGTCATTGCCGGGGGGACGGAGGCGGCCATCACCCCCATGGCCATCGGGGCCTTCGCCGTGATGCGGGCCCTTTCCACCCGGAACGAGGAGCCCCATAAGGCGAGCCGCCCCTTCACCCTAAGCCGGGACGGGTTCGTCATGGGGGAAGGAGCCGGGGTCCTGGTCCTGGAAGCGTACGAGCACGCCCAAAAGCGGGGAGCCAGGATTTACGCCGAGATCGTGGGCTTCGGCCGGAGCGCTGACGCCCACCACATCACCGAGCCCCACCCCGAAGGGAAGGGGGCCGCCTTGGCCATGAAGCGGGCCCTCGAGGACGCCCAGGTGCCCCCCGAGGCCGTGGGCTACATCAACGCCCACGGCACCTCCACCCCTGTGGGGGATAGGGCGGAGGTGTTAGCCATCAAGCAGGTCTTCGGGGAGCACGCCAAGCGCCTCATGGTTTCCAGCACCAAGAGCATGATCGGCCACCTCCTGGGGGCGGCGGGAGCGGTGGAGGCCATCGCCACGGTGCAGGCGCTTTATCACGGGGTAATCCCCCCCACCCTCAACCTGGAAGACCCCGACCCTGAGCTGGACTTGGACTTCGTCCCCGAGCCTCGGGAAGCAAAGGTGGACTACGCCCTTTCCAACTCCTTCGCCTTTGGCGGCCACAACGCCGTTCTCCTCTTCAAGCGGGTCTAGATGCTCTTCCCCCGGGAAACCCTTCTGGAGCTGGAGGCCGCCCGCCTCGCCCCCTATGCGCAAAAGGCCAGGGACACCCGGGGGCGCATGCACCCCGAGCCCGAGTCCTCCTTCCGCACCCCCTACCAGAAGGACCGGGACCGCATCCTCCACACCACCGCCTTCCGCCGCCTGGAGTACAAGACCCAGGTGCTTCCCGGTTGGGCCGGGGACTACTACCGCACCCGCCTCACCCACACCCTGGAGGTGGCCCAGGTGTCCCGCTCCATCGCCCGCGCCCTAGGCCTCAACGAGGACCTCACCGAGGCCATCGCCCTCTCCCACGACCTGGGCCACCCCCCCTTCGGCCACACGGGAGAAAAGGTCCTGCACGAGCTCATGAAGGACCACGGGGGCTTTGAGCACAACGCCCAGGCCCTGCGCATCCTCACCCACTTGGAGGTGCGCTACCCCGGCTTCCGCGGCCTCAACCTGACCTACGAGGTCCTGGAGGGGATCGCCACCCACGAGGCCGCCTATGTCCCGGGCTTCAAGGAACAGTACCAAGGGCAGGGCACCCTCGAGGCCCAGGTGGTGGACCTCTCCGACGCCATCGCCTACGCCGCCCACGACCTGGACGACGGGCTAAGGGCGGGGCTTTTGCGCCCGGAGGAGCTTCTGGACGTCCCCCTCCTCAAGGCCCTGGCCCAGGAGGAAGGGCTGGACCTCCTGCGGCTTCCCGAGTTGGAGCGGCGGGTTCTGGTGCGGCAACTTTTGGGCTACTTCATCACCGCCGCCATTGAGGCCACCCACGCCCGCCTGGAAAGGGCCCAGGTGCACAGCGCCGAGGCGGTGCGCCACCATCCCAGCCGCCTCGCCACCCTCACGGAGGAGGCGGAAGCGGCGCTCAAAGAGCTAAAGGCTTTCTTGTTTGAGCGCTTCTACCGCCACCCCGAGGTGCTTCGGGAAAGGCTCAAGGCCGAAACCGCCCTGGAAGGGCTTTTCCGCGCCTACACCCGCTACCCGGAAACCCTGCCCAAGGAGGTGCAGGGGCGCATCCTCGAGGAGGGCCTGGAGCGGGCGGTGTGCGACTACATCGCCGGCATGACGGACCGCTACGCCCTGGAAGCTTACCGCCGCCTTTTCCCCTAAGGCGTAGAATGGGTAAGTGAGAACCCTGGACTGGAGTACCCTTTTCGGCGAAAGGGCGGGCCGCATCCAGGCCTCCACCATCCGGGAGCTCCTCAAGCTCACCCAGCGCCCGGGGGTCATCAGCTTCGCCGGGGGGCTTCCCGCCCCCGACCTCTTCCCCAAGGACCTGGCGGCGGAAAAGGTGGCGGCCATCTTGCGGGAAAAGGGGGAGGTGGCCTTGCAGTATGGCCCCACGGAGGGCTACCTTCCCCTTAGGGCCTGGGTGGCGGACTGGCTCGGCCTCAACCCGGAGGAGGTCCTCATCACCACGGGAAGCCAGCAGGCCCTAGACCTCCTGGGCAAGGTCTTCCTGGACGAGGGAAGCCCCCTCCTCCTGGAAGCCCCCAGCTACATGGGGGCCATCCAGGCCTTCCGCCCCTATGGCCCCCGCTTCCTCACCGCGCCCACTGGGGAGGAGGGGCCGGACCTGGAGGCCTTGGAGGAGGTCCTGAAGCGGGAGCGCCCCCGCTTCCTCTACCTCATCCCCTCCTTCCAAAACCCCTCGGGGGGCCTCATGCCCCTTCCCGCCCGCCAGCGCCTCCTGGCCATGGCCATGGAACGGGGCCTGGTGGTGGTGGAGGACGACGCCTACCGGGAGCTCTACTTTGGGGAAAGCAGGCTTCCCAGCCTCTTTGAGCTCGCCCGGCAGGCGGGCTACCCGGGGGTCATTTACCTGGGAAGCTTTTCCAAAATCCTCGCGCCGGGCCTCCGGGTGGCCTTTGCGGCCGGGAACCTCGAGGCCATCCGCAAGCTCACCCAGGCCAAGCAGGGGTCCGACCTCCACACCCCCGTCCTCAACCAGATGCTGGTCCACGCCCTGGTGCAGGAGGGCTTTTCCGAGCGCCTCGCCCTCATCCGCAGGACCTACCGGGAAAAGGCCCTGGCCATGCTTTCCGCCTTGGACCGGGAGATGCCCGAGGGGGTCCGCTACACCCGGCCCCAGGGTGGGATGTTCGTCTGGATGACGCTACCCGAGGGGCTTTCCGCCGAGCGCCTCTTCCAACGGGCCATAGAGGAAAACGTGGCCTTTGTGCCCGGAGGCCCCTTCTTCGCCAACGGGGGCGGGGAGAACACCCTGAGGCTCTCTTACGCCACCATGGACCGAGCGCGCATAGAAGAGGGCGTGCGCCGCCTGGGCAGGGCGCTAAAGGGGCTACTGGCCCTGGCCTAGGAAAAGCAGGGGCTCCCGCTGGCGCAAGGCCCCCACCAAAAGGTCTAAAAAGGCCTCGCCCGCACGGGCCGTTTCCTGGGGGTTTTGCAAAAGCGGCCGTTTCCTTGTATCTATCTCCAAGACCCAATGGGCCTCCACCAGCCCCTGGGCCCAAAGGGGGGGCCGCCTTCGCGCCAAAGCGGCAAGCCCGTCCTTGAAGCGAGCATAGATGGGCAAAAGCTCGTCCCCTTCAGGTTGTCTGTAGACGCCCTTTCGCTTGGTGGGCGCCCCATGGTCCAGGACCACCACGTAGCCCACCACCACCTCGGGGAAAAGCATCTGCACCGAGGAAACCTCCCCCACCAGGTCATCCAAGCGGTTGGGCCAGGAGCCCGAAGGGTTTTTCAAAATGGACTTAAGGGAAAGGAGAAGCCGGGGCTTTTTGGGAAGCGTGGGCCCCATCGGGTAGACCAACCCCAGGTCCCAAGCCTTTTCCCGCGCCAACCCTGGCACCTGGACTTCCGGTTCCAGATAGGGCCAAAGGTGGGAAGGAAGACGCGCGCGCAAGCGCCCCATCAGGTAGTCAGCGAGGCGGTTTTGGCGCCCGCTGTCCTGGGAGGAGGTGTGGATCAGTCCTTCCAGCACCCCCTCCAGCTCACGGGCCAAGTCCTGGGATCCCATCCCAAACCTCCAAGGAGCCCCCGGGAACCTCCTGGGCAAAGCGCCTTTGGGCGAGCTCAGCGTACCGGGGCACCAGCTCCACCCCAAGGGCCCTCCGCCCCCACTTGGCGGCGGCGATGAGGGTGGTGCCGGTGCCGGCGAAGGGGTCTAGCACCACATCCCCCACGAAGCTGAACATGCGCACGAGCCTCTCCGCCAGCTCCAACGGGAAGGGCGCCGGGTGGGCCTTGGTGCTTTCCCCGGGAATGTCGTCCCAGATTTGCCGGAACCAGCGGGCAAAGAGTTCTTTGGGGATGCGGGAGGCCTCCCGCTGCGCCGGGGTGGGCTTGCGGTAGCCCCCGGGCTTCCTTTGCATGAGGATGTATTCCACCTCGGTCTTGATGATGGCCCCGGGCTCGTAGGGCCTGCCCAGGAAGAACCCGGGGCGGTCCGCCTCGAGGGCGGCGTTGGTGTGCTTGTGCCATAGGATGGGGTTGAGGTTGTCAAAGCCCACCTTCCGGCAGCGCACCTGGATGTCGGCGTGGAGGGGGAAGACCAGGTGGCGCCCAAAGCGCCTCCGGGCCACGGCCACATCCCCCACCACGATGACGAGCCGCCCCCCGGGGGCCAGGACCCGGTAAACCTCCCGCCACACCTTGTCCAGCTCGTCCAGGAAGGCTTCGTAGTCCTCCACGTGGCCCAGTTGCCCGGGCATGTCCTCGTAGCGCTTCAGGGTCCAGTAGGGGGGTGAGGTGAGAACCAGGTGCACGGAGGCCTCGGGCAGGCGGGTAAGCACCTCCCGAGCGTCCCCCACGTAGAGACGGGGCTGGCCCGCCTCTTCGGGCAGGCTTTCCGCTACCGGAAAGGCCTGGGAAGCGCTCATTAGGCCCCAGTATACCCTTCCAGGAGAATATCCCCCGGCCACACCCCCCCCACCGCCCCCCATGCCCGCACCATATCGGGGGGCACCGGGGCCACAAACTCCAAGATGCGCCCGGTGCGGGGATGGGGGATCCGGAGCTCGTAGGCGTGCAGGGCCTGGCGGGGGATATGGGGGCTTTTCCTGCCGTAAACCTCATCCCCCAGGATGGGGGCCTTTAGGTGCTTCAGGTGCACCCGGATCTGGTGGGTGCGCCCCGTGTGGGGCCTGGCCTCCACCAAGGCGTGGGGCCCGGCGGTGGCCAAAATCCTAAACTCCGTCTCGGCGTAGCGGGGAGCCACACCCCCCACGTGCATCTTGTGCCGCTCCACCGGGTGGCGCCCGATGGGGGCGATGAGGGTGCCCTCCTTGGGGTGTCCCTCGGTGAGGGCCAGGTAGCGCTTCATCACGAGCCGGTCGCGGAAGGCGCGGGAGAGGGCCTCCACCGCCCCCGGGTGCTTGGCCACCACCAAAACGCCGCTCGTGTCCTTGTCCAGGCGGTGGACGATGCCCGGGCGCACCAGTTCAGGCCGAGCGGGGGGAAGGGCTTCCGGAACCTCCAAATAGCGGCCCAAAAAGGGCGTTCACCACGGTACCCCGTGTAGACCCCAGGGGCGGGGTGGGGTGAGGAAGGCCCGGGGGCTTGTTCAGGACCAGGAAGGTCCTCGTCCTCATAAAGCAGGGGAAGGGGAAAGGTCCTCCGGCACCACCATGGGCCGCTCCTCCGGGGGCTCCACGTGGACCTCTTCCCCCTTCAAGCGGTAGGAGGGTTTTTCCACCACCCGTTCCCCCACCCGCACCCGGCCCTGGGCAATCCAGGCCTGGGCCCGGGCCCGGCTCACCCCGCAGGCCTCGGCCACCGCCTGGTCCAGGCGCACCCCTTCCGCCTGAAAGCGCACCACGGCCTTCATTGTAGGGCTAGAAGCTATGCTCAGGGCCGGGGAAAACCCCCTCCCGCACCTCCTTGGCGTACTGGACAAGGGCTTCTTGGATCAGCTTCCCCGCCTCCAAATAGCGCTTCACGAAGCGGGGCTTGAACTCCCCGTAAAGCCCCACCACGTCGTGGAAGACCAGGACCTGGGCGTCCGTATAGGGCCCAGCCCCGATGCCCACGGTGTGGATGGAAAGCCGCCCCGTGATCTCCTTGGCCAAGAGGGCGGGGACCATCTCCAGCACCACCCCATAGGCCCCCGCCTCCTCCAAGGCCATGGCACCTTTTAGGATGCGCTCCGCCTCCTCGGGCCGCTTGCCCTGGAGCTTATAGCCCCCGAGCTGGCTCGCCGTCTGGGGGGTGAGGCCCACGTGCCCCAAGACCGGAACCCCGGCCCGGGTGAGGCCCCGGACGATCTCCGCCACCTCCTCGCCCCCCTCTAGCTTCACCGCGTCGGCCCCGCCCTCCTTAAGGAGGCGCTCCGCCGCACTCAAGGCCCGGTCCAAGGTGGCGTAGGAGAGGTAGGGGAGGTCCGCCACCAAGAAGGTGTCGGGCGCCCCCCGCCTGGCGGCCTTGGTGTGGTGGAGCATCTCCTCCAGACTCACCGGGACGGTGGAGGGGTAGCCCAGGACCACCATGCCCAAGGAGTCCCCCACCAAAATGGCGTCCACCCCCGCCGCCTCCGCCAGGCGGGCGGTGGGGTAATCGTACGCTGTGAGGTAGACGAGCCGCTTGCCCTTGGCCTCGCGAAACTCCTTCACCGTGCGCCGCACGGGAAAAGGCTATCATGAAAGGGCGTGGAGGTTTACCCGGACTTCGCCCTAAGGCCCAAGACCCTGGACGAGTACATCGGCCAGGAAAGGCTAAAGAAGAAGCTTAGGGTCTACCTCGAGGCCGCCAAGGCCCGGGGGGAACCCCTGGAGCACCTCCTCCTCTTTGGCCCCCCCGGCCTGGGCAAGACCACCCTGGCCCACGTGATCGCCCACGAGCTTGGGGTGAACCTCCGCGTCACCTCGGGGCCCGCCATAGAAAAGCCTGGGGACCTGGCGGCCATCTTGGCCAACTCCCTGGAGGAGGGGGACATCCTCTTCATTGACGAGATCCACCGCCTGAGCCGCCAAGCGGAGGAGCACCTCTACCCGGCCATGGAGGACTTCAAGATGGACATCGTCATCGGCCAGGGGCCGGCGGCGCGGACCATCCGCCTGGAGCTTCCCCGCTTCACCTTGATCGGGGCCACCACCCGCCCCGGCCTCATCACCGCTCCCCTGAGGAGCCGCTTCGGCATCGTGGAGCACCTGGAGTACTACTCCTTGGAAGAGCTCGCCCAAGGGATCCGACGGGACGCCGGGCTCCTGGGGGTGGAGATCACGGAAGAGGCCGCCATGGAGATCGCCAAGCGGAGCCGGGGCACCATGCGCATCGCCAAGCGGCTTTTCCGCCGGGTGCGGGACTTCGCC
This sequence comes from Thermus sp. 2.9, assembly GCF_000794385.1. Taxonomy (GTDB): domain Bacteria; phylum Deinococcota; class Deinococci; order Deinococcales; family Thermaceae; genus Thermus; species Thermus thalpophilus. Next base: position 10,923 of record NZ_JTJB01000003.1, on the reverse strand, counting down.
CAGGTGGCGGGGGAAGGGGTCATCACCCCGGAAAGGGCCAAGGAGGCCCTGGCCGCCTTGGGCCTGGACGAGCTCGGCCTGGAAAAGCGGGACCGGGAGATCCTCGAGGCCCTCATCCTCCGCTTCGGGGGTGGGCCCGTGGGCCTCGCCACCCTGGCCACGGCGGTTTCGGAGGACCCCGGGACCCTGGAGGAGGTGCACGAGCCCTACCTCATCCAGCAGGGCCTCCTCAAGCGCACCCCCCGGGGCCGGGTGGCCACGGAGCGGGCCTACCGCCACCTGGGCTACCCGCCCCCCGCAGAACCCCTCCTCTAGCATGATCCGGGCCACCCTCGAGGAACTGGACCTGGGCGAACTCCTAAAAGCCCTTTCCGCCCAGCGGAAAAGCGCCGTGGTGGCCTTCCAGGGCCGCATCTACGGCCGGGTCCACCTCCTGGGCGGGCGCATCCTCTACGCCCGCACCGAGCCGGGCCCCCACCTGGGGGAGTACCTGGTGCGCCTCGGCCACCTCACCCTGGAGGAAGTGCAGGAGCTCGTGGAGCGCCAGGGCCGGGAAAACCCCGGCACCCCCTTGGGGGCCTTGGCCTTGGAGCTCGGCCTCATCGGGGAGGAGGAGCTAAGGGAGGCCCTGGAGGCCCAGGTCCTGGAGGCCCTGGCCACCCTTTTGGGAGAAAAGGAAGGGGAGGTCCTGGCCGAGCCCCTCACGGAGGGGAGCCAGGTGGCCCTCCCCCACACCCTGGACACGGACGCCGCCCTCATGGAAGCGGCGAGACGCCTGGACGAGTGGCGCCGGGGCCAGGTGGACCCGGACGAGGTCTTTCACCTGGTGGAAGACCCCACCCGCCATCCCCTGCCCCCGGAGGCTTGGGCGGTGTTGGAGCACCTGGACGGGGTGCGGCGGGCCCGGAGCGTGGCCCTCCTTTCTGGCCTGCCGGAGGAGGAGGTCTACCACCTCCTTTTTGAGCTCAAAAGCCGGGGCCTGGTGCGCCCTTCCACCCTCCTGGCGGAAGACCCCTTGGTCTTAGAGGCTGTCGTAAAAGTCCTCCACGGCCAGCTACGCGGCCCTAGCCAGCCGCTTCACCAACAAGCGTAGCATGCCCAGATACACCCAGGCCTCGCTCACCCGAGGGTTAGCTTCGTAGTCCTTGGCAAGCCGCCGATTCCGCCCAAGCCAGGCGAAGGTCCGCTCCACCACCCACCGCTTGGGCAAGGGCTTGAACCCCCTCTCCCGCGGAAGCTCCGGCGCCTCCTCCCCCTCCCGCACCCAGACCCCACGCACCCCCGCGTAGGGACGGGCCACCACCTCAAGCTCCAGCCCCAGGGAAGAAGCGAGCCCCTTGAGGCCCCTGTACCCCCAGTCCACAAAGAGCTTCCGCACCCTTGGCCAAAGGGAGAGGTCCATCCCCAGGAGCAAGGCCTCCCCACCCCGCTTATCGTGCTCGTTGGCCGGGTGCACGAAGGCCTTCAGCAAGCGACCCCCCGTGTCCGTCAAGATTTGGCGCTTTCTCCCCTTGACCTTTTTCGCCCCGTCGTTCCCTCGGGGCCCCCTTTTTCCGTGGTCTTGACGGACTGGCTATCCATCACCAGAGCGCTGGGCGAAGCTTGCCTCCCTTCTCGCTCCCGGTCCTGGCGGGCCAGGGCCTGGACGGCCTTCTCCCAAATGCCTTCCTTCTGCCACTTGCGGAAGTAGTGGTAGACGGTGGACCAGTGGGGCAAGTCATGGGGCATAGCCCGCCACTTGATGCCGTTTTCCAGGACGTAAAGGATGGCGTTAACGATTTCTCTCCTCGGCACCTTGGCGGGTCGGCCGCCGGGCTTGGGGGCTGGGATGAGGGGCTCCAGGAGGGCCCACTCCGCATCGCTGAGGTCGCTGGGGTAAGATCGTCTAGAGCTCATCCCTCAAGAATACCACCCTTTTACGACAGCCTCTTAGTCCTGGCGGAAAGCGGGGGGTCGTGTAAGGAATTATGTGTAGGGGTTTGTGTATAAAAGGGGGGTACCAGGATTAGGAAGGAGGTACCCCGTGGACCAGGATACCTTGCAGGTGATGCTAAGGGAAGCGGTGAGGCAGACGGTGACCGAGGTCTTGCAGATTCTCCTGGACGCCGACCGGGAAGCCTTCTTGCGCCAGCACGGGGGACGCAAGAACGGCTACTACCCCCGCAAGCTGGAGACCGCCTTTGGCCAGGTGAAGCTGGCCATCCCCCGGGATCGGGAAGGGAAATACTATCCCAGCCTCCTTCAACCCTATGCCCGCCGTCAGGTGGACGTGGGGGAGGTGGCCATTGCCCTTTACGCCGCTGGGGTGAGTCAACGCAAAGCGGCGGAGGTGATGAGCCTCTTGCTGGGCCACCGGTACACCCACGAAACCATCAGCGCCATCACCGACCAGGTGCTGGAAGCGGCCGAGGCTTTCCAGAAGCGGCCTTTGCCGGAGGAGATGGCCTTTGTTTACCTGGATGGCTTTTTCTTGAAGGTGCTCAGGGAGGGACTTGGGGTGGAGAGGGCGGCCGTATACGTGGCCCTGGGGGTGACCCCCAAAGGGGAGAGGCAGGTTCTGGGCTTCTGGCTCCTTCCACGGAGAACGCCCATGCCTGGGGGGAGGTGCTGAAGGAGCTTTGGGAAAGGGGGCTAAGGCGGGTGTTGCTGTTGGTCACCGATGGTCTACCTGGGATAGAGGAGGCCATCAGGAGGGTTTATCCCATGGCGGGGTGGCAGCGGTGCGTGGTGCACATGGTGCGCTCTAGCCTGGGGCAGGTGCGTTCCCGGGACAGGGCTCTTTTGGCCCAAGACCTGAAGGGGGTGTACATGGCGGGGAGCCGACAGGAAGCCCTGGGTGCTTTGGAGAGGCTGAGGGAGGCCTGGGGTGCCAGGTACCCTTCCCTGGTGGCCTCCTGGTGGGAGAACTCGGGGGCTCTGCTCCGTTTCCACGATTACCCCCAGGTGCTCTGGCCCTATCTTCGCAGCACTAACCTGATGGAGCGGTTTATTCGGGAAGTGAGGCGTGGGACGAAGGTGCGGGACCACAAGTTTCCCAAGGGAGAGGCGGTGTACAAGCTTTTGTACCTGGAGTCCGAGCGGCAGGAAGGGAGGTGGGCGGAGCGGAGGTTGAAGGGTTTTGCCGAGGTGCAGGAGGTGTTGGAAGGGATGCTTCGGGAGAGGTATGCCCCCCGTACACAGACGCTTACACATAAATCTTGACACGACCAAGCGGGGTGGTGCGGAGGCTTCTTCTTTACCTCCTCGAGGCCCACCGCTTCCGCGTCCTCTTGGCCAAGGACCTGGAGATGGCCCTAAGGCTCCTCAAGGAAAGGCCCAAGGGCGTCATCGTGCAAGGGGAAAAGGCCCTGGAGATGGCCCGCAGGATCCGGTCCCACCCCGAGGGGAAGCTCGCCTCCTTGTACCTGGTGAGCGAAACCCCCCCGGGCCTCCTCTTCCGCCCCTTGCGGGTCCTCCACCTGCCCAAGCCCCTCCGGGCCCAGGAGGTGCTCAGGGCCCTAAGCCCCTTGCGGCGGGGCTAGTTGGGCCGCCGGCCCTGGCGCAGAATGGCCTCGGCCCGCTCCCGGTAGGCCAGGAGGGCCTGGTGCCACTCGTCGGCGGGGTGGACGTGGGGCAGCACCGCCTCGGCGCGGGCCAGGATCTCCTCCGGGAAGCGGTAGCCCAACTGGGCCAAGGTGTCCACCACCATCTCCTGGGCCCCCACCCACTCCCGGCTCCCCTCCTCGGAAAGCTCCGCCGCCTTGCGGTAGTGGGCCAGGGCCTCCTCCAGGTGCATGAGGTCGTAGGCCACGTGGCCCAGGATGAGCTCCCCCGCCGCCTCCGCCCCTTGGGCCATGGCCTCCTTGGCCACGGTTTCCGCCTCCTGGTAGCGCCCCTGGCGGTAGAGGGCCTCCGCCAGGTCCGCCAGGGCCTGGGCCCGGTAGGGGTAGCCCTCCTCCTCCACCAGGGCCCTGAGGTACGCCTCGGCCTCGAGGAAAGCCCCCTGGTCCAAGGCCGCTACCCCCATCTCGTGGAGCACGTAAGGCCGCTCCTCCCCTTGGGCCCTGGCCAGGGCTTCCCGATAAGCCCCCATGGCCTCCTCGTGGCGGCCGAGCCTTTGCAGGATCTGCCCCATGAGGAGGGGGGTGCCGTAGGCCCTGTGGCCGCTTTCCTCCTCCTTCCTCAGGGCCTCCTGCACCTCCTCCAGGGCCCGGTTGGGGTTTTCCAAGAGGAGGTGGGCCCGGGCCAGGAGGTAGTGGCGGGTGGCGGCGTCCTCCACCCCTTCCATCTCCCCCACCTCCTCCTCCGCCTCCTTCAAGGCCACAAGGGCCCGCTCCCCTTCCCCCGCCTCCACCCACATGGCGGCGGCGTCCAGAAGGAGCCAGTAGCGCTCAAGCCCCAGGGCGAGCTCCGCCCCCCGCTCGTAGGCCGTGGCTGCCTCCCGGTGGCGGCCAAGCCGCTCCAGGGCCCTCCCCTTTAGCGCCTCCGCCCGCCAGGCCAAGAAGGCGGGAAGCCCCTCCCTGAGCGTCCCCAAGACCTCTTCAAAGCGGCCCAGGTAAAAGAGGGCCTGGGCCTGGTGGTAAAGGGCCCGGGGGTCCTCCGTGGGGAGGAAGAGGGGGAGAACCTCCCGCTCGCTCCGCCCCTCCAGGGCCAGAAGCTCGGCCAAAAGGGCCCGGTAAAGGGGGTTATACTCCAGCTCCCCGAGCTCATAAGCCTCCTCCAAGGCCCGATGGGCCCGCTCCAGCCCCTCCTCCCCGTAGAGGCTATGCACCTCGGCCAGGAGCAAAAGGGCTTCCTTGGCCTCCTCCTTGGAACCGAAGAGGGCCTTGCGGGTGAGGCGCTCTATGGCGGTGTCGTAGTCCCCCTGGTGCAGGGCCTCGAGGACCCCCCTCATCGCCGCTAGAGGATACCACAGCCTTCAGTCCTCTCACCCGGTAAGGCGCTACCATAGGGCAAGGGAGGTAGATGTTGCCGCAACGCTTGAACCCCTTTACCCTGATCTTTCTGCTCCTCTTAGGCTACCTGGCCTACACCGCCTTCACCGGCCCCCCGGCCCCCACCCTCTCCTACACCGAGTTCCGGGAGCTGGTACGCCAAGGCAAGGTGGCGGAGGTGACCCTGGAGGAAACCCGCATCCTGGGCGCCCTCAAGGAGCCCGAGCGCTTCCCCACCCCGCAAGGGGGCAGCCAGGTGGCCCGCCGCTTCCAGGTGCCCCTGCCCCCCACCCAGGTGGCGGACCCCGATCTCTTACGCTTCCTGGAGGAAAACGGCGTCCGGGTGGTGACCAAGGCCCCTTCCTTCTGGCCCCAGCTCCTCCTCTACGTGGGCCCCACCCTCCTCCTCATCCTCTTCTTCTGGTTCTTCTTCATGCGAGCCCAAGGCGGGGCGGGCCAGGTGATGCAGTTTGGCCAAAGCCGGGCCAAGCTCTACGGCAAAGAGCGCAAGGTCAACACCACCTTCAAGGACGTGGCCGGCCACGAGGAGGCCAAGCGCGAGCTCATGGAGGTGGTGGACTTCCTCAAGAACCCCAAGAAGTACCTGGAGTTGGGGGCGGAGATCCCTAAAGGCGTCCTCCTGGTGGGCCCCCCGGGCACGGGCAAAACCCTTTTGGCCCGGGCGGTGGCGGGGGAGGCGGGGGTGCCCTTCTTCTCCGTTTCCGCCAGCGAGTTCATGGAGATGTTCGTGGGCGTGGGGGCGAGCCGGGTGCGGAGCCTCTTTGAGGACGCCAGGAGAAGCGCCCCCAGCATCATCTTCATTGACGAGCTGGACTCCATCGGCGCAAGCGGGAGCGGGCATCGGGGGCGGCCACGACGAACGGGAGCAGACCCTAAACCAAATCCTTTCGGAGATGGACGGGTTTGAGAAGGACACCTCCGTCATCGTCCTCGCCGCCACCAACCGCCCCGACATCCTGGACCCCGCCCTGTTGCGCCCGGGGCGCTTTGACCGCCAGGTGGTGGTGGGACTTCCCTCTTTGGAGGAACGGAAGGACATCCTCCTCGTCCACATGCGGGGCAAACCCATCGCCGAGGACGTGGACGCCTTGGAGCTCGCCCACCTCACCCCCGGCTTCTCCGGGGCCGACCTCAAGAACCTGGTGAACGAGGCCGCCCTCCTGGCCGCCCGGGACGGGGAAAAGAAAATCCGCAAGGACCACTTCCTCAAGGCCCTGGACAAGATTGTCCTCGGCCTGGAGCGCCCCGCCCTCAAGCTCTCCCCCGAGGAAAAGCGGGCCGTGGCCTACCACGAAGCGGGCCACGCCGTGGTGGGGGAGGTCCTGCCCCACGCCGACAAGACGGAAAAGGTGTCCATCGTGCCCCGGGGCATGGCCCTGGGGGCCCGGTGGAGCAAGCCGGAAGAGCGGGTTTTGGTCTCCCGGGAACACCTCATGGACGAGCTTTCCGTCCTCATGGCGGGCCGGGTGGCGGAGGAGCTCTTCACCGGCACCGTGACCACCGGGGCCCAGGACGACTTCAAGCGGGCCACTCAGCTCGCCAAGCGCATGGTCCTGGACTGGGGCATGGGGGAGCACTTTAGGAACATCGCCTGGGGGTCGGACTCCGGCCCTATCTTCCTGGGGGAGGAGATCGCCAAGAAAAAGGACCACTCCGAGGAAACCGCCCGCCTCATTGACCAGGACATCCGGAAGATCCTGGACGAGGCCTACGCCCGGGCCCGGGAGGTGCTTTTGGCCCACGCCGAGGCCATGCACCGCCTGGCGGAGGAGCTCCTCCGGGAGGAGACCATCCCCGGGGAAAGGGTGCGGGCCATCCTGCGGGAAACTCAGGCGGTGCAGCGGGCGGAGGAGGGCTAGCAAAGCCCGGGCAAGGCGGCCTCGGCCTCCTTCCGCTCCGCCTCCTTCCGCCCCTGGTCCCAGCCCAGGAGGCTTGCCATGAGCTCCACCACCCGGGGCAGGGCCTCCTTCGCCTTCTCCTGGTCCAAAAGCCCAAGGCCCATCCGCCGCACCAAAACGTCCAGGGGCTTCCAGGCCAGCTCCTCCCGCACGGCGTAGACCACCTCCCCCTCCAGGTGGGGAAGCCCGGGCACAAGGGGCCTATCCCCCAAGGCCGCCACCCTCCCCGCCTCCTTCCCGTAGGTGTGGTAGAGGTACTCCCCCACCTCGGAAGGAAGGTCCAAGGCGGGCTTGGGCCCCGCCCCCCATAGGGGCGTGGCGTGGGAGGTGGAGGCGGGAAGCCCCAGGCTCAGGTCCCGGTCCAGGCGGTCCAAGAGGTCCTTGGCCATGAGGCGGAAGGTGGTCCACTTGCCCCCGGTGAGGGTGTAGAGCCCCCGCTCCTCCGCGATGAGGTGGTCCCGCACCAAAAGCCGGGTCTCCCCCCGCCCCACCAGGGGCCGGAGCCCGGACCAGACCGCCCGGATGTGGGGGGAGAGGTCCCCCAGGTAGGGCCGCACCTCCTCCAGGAGGTAGGCCACCTCCTCCTCCCGGGGGAGGGGGCAAGAAGTGGCCTCGGCGGGGAGGTCGGTGGTGCCGAGGAGGGCCTTGCCCCGGTAGGGCAGGAGGAAAAGCACCCGGCCGTCCCTCGTCTTGGGCAGGAGGAGGCCCATCCGCAAGGGGTAGTCCAGGACCAGGTGGGCCCCGGAGGAGGGGGTGAGGAGGGGGGGGAGGTCAGGGTCCAGGAGGTGGCGGGTGCGGTCGGTGAGGGGGCCGGTGGCGTTCACCACCGCCCTGGCGTAGACCTCCACCTCCTTCCCCGTGAGGCGGTCCCGCACCACCGCCCCCGCCACCCTTCCCCCTTGGAGGAGGAAGGCGGTGGCCTCGGCGTGGTTCAGGGCAGTGGCCCCCCGGTGGAGGGCGGAGAGGAGGAGGGCGAGGGTGAGGCGGTGGTCCAAAAACTGCCCGTCCCAGTAGAGGATGCCCCCCAGGGTCTTGGGCAGCTGGGGGAAGTGGGCCGCCACCGCCTGGGGGGGGAGGTAGCGGGTGGGGCCGAGGCGTCTTCGCCCCGAAAGGAGGTCGTAGAGCATGAGGCCCGTCCCGTAGTAGGGGAGTTCCAGGGGGCGGAAGAGGGGGGTGAGGAGGGGGAGGGGGTGGGCCAGGTGGGGAGCCAGGTCCATCACCACCCGGCGCTCGTGGAGGGCGTCCATTACCAGCTTGAGCTGCCGCCGGTCCAGGCGCTTAAGGGCCAGCTCCAGGTAGCGCACGCCCCCGTGGAGGAGTTTGGTGGAGCGGGAGCTCGTCCCCGCGCCGAAGTCCCTCGCCTCCACCAAGGCGGCCTTGAGGCCCCTCAAGGTGGCCTCCCAGAGGACCCCCGCCCCCGTGGCCCCGCCCCCCAGGATGAGGAGGTCCAGGGGTTCCTTAAGCCCTTCCCAAAGCGCCTCCCGTTCCCAGGGCATCACCCCTCCCCCGCCCAGCCCAGGGCCCGCTCCACCGCCTTCCGCCAAAGGCGGTAACGCCGCGCCCGTTCCCCCTCCGGCATCCGGGGGAGGAAGCGGGCCTCCTCCCGCCACAGGGCGGGGAGGTCCTCAAGGGCAAGCGCCCCCGACCCCATCCCCGCGGCGAAGGCCGCCCCCAAGGCGGTGGTCTCCGTGGTCTTGGGCCGGAGCACCGGCGCCCCCAGGAGGTCCGCCTGGATGGCCAGGAAGGCGTCGCTCTGCGCCATGCCCCCGTCCGCCTTCAGGGCCTTGAGGGGAAGCCCCGCCGCCCCCGCCATGGCCAGGGCCACGTCCCGCACGGAGAAGGCCACCCCCTCCAGGGCCGCCCGCGCCAGGTGGGCCCGTCCCGTGCCCCGGGTGAGCCCCAGGATGGCCCCCCGGGCGTAGGGGTCCCAGTAGGGGGCCCCCAGCCCCGTGAAGGCGGGGACGAAGTAGACGCCCCCCGTGTCCGCCACCTCCTCGGCCAGCCGTCCCGCCTCGGCGCTCTCCCCCAGGAGGCCCACCTCCTGAAGCCATCCCAGCGCCGCCCCCGCCACGAAGACGCTCCCCTCCAGGGCGTAGGTGGCCCGCCCCCGGAGGTGCCAGGCCAGGGTGGTGAGAAGGCCCCCCTCGGCGAACACCGGCCGCTCCCCCGTGTTCAGGAGGAGGAAGGCCCCGGTGCCATAGGTGCACTTCCCCTCCCCCGCCCCCAAAGCCGCCTGCCCCAAGAGGGCCGCCTGTTGGTCCCCCAAAACCCCTCGGATGGGCAAGGGGGCCCCAAGGAGTTCCGGAAGGGTGGTCCCAAAGTCCCCGTCCGAGGGGCGCACCTCGGGGAGAAGGGCTCTTGGGATCTCCAAGGCGGCGAGAAGCTCCTCGTCCCAGGTGAGGCTCTGGAGGTTGAAAAGCAGGGTGCGGCTGGCGTTGGTGGGGTCGGTGGCGTGGACCTTGCCCCCCGTGAGGTGCCAGAGGAGCCAGGTGTCCACGGTCCCGAAGCACACCTCCCCCCGCTCCGCCCGCCCCCTTAGCCCTGGGACGTTCTCCAAAAGCCATAGGAGTTTGCTGGCGGAGAAGTAGGGGTCCAAAAGGAGCCCGGTGCGGGACCGGAAGAGCCCCTCTAGTCCCCGCTCCCTCAGGGCCTCGCAAAGAGGAGCCGTGCGGCGGTCCTGCCAGACGATGGCGTTATGGAGGGGCCGCCCCGTATCCCTTTCCCACACCAAGGTGGTCTCCCGCTGGTTGGCGATGCCCAGGGCCAACACCTCCCGGGCCTCCACCCCCGCCCGCCGCAGCACCTCCCTGGCCGCCCACAGGGTGGTCTCCCAGATCTCCAGGGGGTCGTGCTCCACCCAGCCCGGCCTGGGGTAGAGCTGGGCAAAGGCCCGCTGGGCCACCGCAACGGGCCTCCCCTCCAAAGTGAAGAGAATGGCCCGGCAGGACGTGGTGCCTTGGTCTAGGGCTAAAAGATAGCTCATAACACCTCCCTAAGCCGCCGCGCCGTGTCCTCGGGCAGGGCGTCCACCACGAAGGTCCCCGCCCCAAGCTCCGTTCCCGCCAAAAACTTGAGCTTGTCCCGGGTGCGCTTTGGAGGGTAGAACTCCACGTGGAAATGGAAGGTGCGCTCCTCCCCCAAGGGCGCGGCGTGGAAGACCATCACGTAGGGAAAGGGCTCGCCAAAGAGGGCGTCGTAGCGGGCCACCACCCGGCCCAAAAGCCGGGCGAAGGCCGCCATCTCCCCTTCCCCAAAGGTCCAGGGGCCTGGGTGCCGCTCCCGGGGGGCCACCCAGACCTCGTAGGGGTAGCGGGCGAAGGGGGGCACGAAGGCCAGGAAGCCCTCCTCCTCGTCCACCCGGTAGGCCTCGAGGCGGGGCATAAGCTCCTGGAGCACAGGCCGCTCGCGGAAGGCCGCGCTTTCCCGCTCTAGAAGGGGGGGCACGAAGGGGTAGGCGTAGATCTGCCCGTGGGGGTGGTGCAGGGTCACCCCCACCGCCTCCCCCCGGTTCTCAAAGGGCATGACGAAGCGCACCCCGGGAAGGCTATAGAGGGCCTGGTACCGCTCCCGCCACACCCAGGCCAAAAGGAGCCTCTCCTCCTCGCTAAGCGTGCCCAGGCTCCCCGTGTGGGCGGGGGTGTAGACCACCACCTCGCACCGGCCCCGGGCGGCTTCCGCCGCCACGGGAAGGCCGGAAGGAGGGGACGGAGGGGAGGAAACCAGGGCGGGGAAGCGGTTCTCAAAGACCGCCACCTGGAAGCGGGTAAAGGGGATCTCCGTGGGGAAGGCCCCTTCCCGGCTGGGGCACAAGGGGCAGTGCTCCTTTGGGGGAAGGAAGGTGCGCTCCTGGCGGTGGGCGGCGTAGACCACCCACTCCCCCCGCAAGGGGTGGTAGCGGAGGTGGGGGGCGGGCGCCAGGGCCTCCTCCCCTTCCGGCAAAGGGGCCTCCTCCCAAGGGGTAAGCCCGTAGAGGATGAGCTCCCGGCCGTCCCGCTTCCGGTGGTGGCGCCTATAAAAGAAAGGCATCTCAAAACTTGCACTCATCCACTTCCCCTCAAGGATATGCAACCGGGGGTATTGAAAAGGGCTGT
>NZ_JTJB01000002.1 GCF_000794385.1 Thermus sp. 2.9 | reverse complement strand
GGTGCGGTTGGAGCGGGAGGTGATGCACAAGGGGATGGGGGAGGTGCGGCGGACGGTGAGCTACGCCCTCACCAGCTTGGAAGCCAAAGAAGCGGACGCGAGGCGGCTTGGGGAGCTTCTCCTTTCCCGGTGGGAGGTGGAGAACCGGTCCTTTTGGGTGCGGGATGTTCTCTTCTGCGAGGACGCTTGCCAGGTGCGGGGGATAGGGGCGCGGGTTTTGGCGGCCCTCCGGGCCTTTCTGGTGTCCCTGCTCCACCAGAGGGAGGTGCGGGAGAAGAAGGCGGCCCTGGAGGTCTTCTCCTTCCATCCCCTCTCCGCCCTCAGGTTCCTGGGGCTCTATGCGGAATAACGGTCAAGTCTGCTTTGCCCCCAGTTTACCGGAAAGGGGGTGACCACCTAACCTAGGGCCAGTTCCACGAGTCGCCGGAGAAGCTCGGGATAGGGCACCCCACCCGCCTCAAAGAGCCTGGGGTACATGCTGGTGGGGGTGAAGCCAGGAATGGTGTTCACCTCGTTTAGGTACACCTCTCCTTCCACCAAAAAGAAGTCCACCCGGGCCATGCCCCGGATCCCCAGGAGCCGGTAGGCCTTTAAGGCCAGCTCCTGAACGGTTTCCTGCGTTCCCGGGTCCAGCGGGGCGGGGATGAGAAGCTCCGCCCGGCCCGGGGTGTACTTGGTCTCGTAATCGTAAAAGAGGGCTTGGTAGCGCACCTCCCCCACGGGGCTCGCCTCGCCCCAGATGTTCCCCAAAACCCCCACCTCCAGCTCCCGCACCCCTGGTAGGGCCTTTTCCACCACCGCCTTGACGTCGTGGCGGAAGGCCTCGGCCAAGGCCTCTTCCAGGTGGGCGTAGTCCTCCACCCGGGTGATGCCGATGCTGGAGCCGGTGTTGGCGGGCTTCACGAAAAAGGGGGGCTCAAAGGGCACAAAGGGCCGCTCCCCCCGGTAAAGGGCCACCCAGGGCACCACGGGGATGCCCGCCTGGGCCAGGACCCGCTTGGAGAGGTCCTTATCCATGCAAAGGGCGCTCGCCGCCACCCCCGCCCCCACGTAGGGCTTGCCCAAAAGCTCCAAAAAACCCTGCACCGTCCCGTCCTCCCCATAGGGCCCGTGCAAGAGGGGAAAGACCACCTGGTACCGGTCCCAGTCCAAAGGGGGCGGGAAGGGGTGGCGGCCTTCGGGGGCCACCTTGGCCGCTAGGGCGGCCTCCGCTTCCTTGCCCAAGAGCCAGCGCCCGTCCTTGGCGATCACCGCCAGGTCCGTGGGGAAAGGCATGTGGCGCAGAACGCCCTCGGCGGAAAGCAGGGAAACCTCGTGCTCGGGGCTTTTCCCCCCGGCGAGGAGCAAAACGGTGGGCTCGGCCATACCCCAAGCTTAGCGGTTTTCCCGCAGATCCAAGCCGTTATAGCGGTCGGCGCAGGGAAGAAGCCCCCGCTCCACCCAGCAGACCACCGCCTCCTTGGCCGCCTCCAGCACCCTTTCCAAAAGGGGAAGCTCCTCGGGAGCGAAGGGGGAAAGCACATAATCCGCCCCCAGCTCCCTGGCGGGGGGCTTGCCGATCCCAATCCGCAGGCGGTGGAAGGCCAGGGTGCCCAAGGCCTCGGCGATGGAGGCCACCCCCCGGTTCCCTGCAGGGCTCCCCCCCGCCTTAAGGCGCAGGCGGCCCAAGGGAAGGTCCATCTCGTCGTGCACCACCAGGATGCGCTCGGGGGGGATCCTGTAGAAGCGGGCCAGGGGCGCCACCGCCTGGCCGGTGAGGTTGTAGTAGGTGAGGGGCTTCAGGAAAAAGCCCCTTTGCCCCCCCATCTCCGCCTCGGCCAAAAGCGCCTCCCCCTTTTTGCGAAAGGAAAGGCCCAGCCGGTCCAAAACCATGAAGCCCACGTTGTGCCGGGTGTGGGCGTAGCGCTCCCCCGGGTTGCCCTGCCCCACCACCAAGAACATGGCCCTAAAAGCAAGCGGGGAGCCCAGGCCCCCCGCCCGCCAAGGGGGAGGCTAGGCCTCCTCCTCCTTCTTGCCCTTCTTGATGACCTCGGGCTCGGCGGGGGCCTCCGCCGCCTCGGCCGCCAGGCGCTCCACGTCCTCGGGGGGCACCACGGCGGCGATGGTCTCCTCGGGAGAGATGGCAAGCTTCACCCCCTCGGGTAGCTTCAGATCGGCGGCATGGAGACTATCCCCGATGCCGAGGCCGGAAACGTCCACCTCAATGTACTCGGGGATGTTGCGGGGGGAAACCCGCACCAGGATGTCCCGGTGCACCTCCTGGAGCACCCCGCCCTCCCGCACCCCTTGGGGGGTGCCCACGAAACGCAAGGGGATGTACATCTCCACGGGCTCGTCGGAGAGGATGTAGAAGTCCACGTGCTCCGGACGGCGACGGCGCTTGTCCAGGTTTACCTGGCGCACCAAGGTGGGAAGCTCCTTGCCGTCAGGAAGCTCCAGGACAATCACATGGTGGATGGAGGCTTGACGGAAGACCTTGTCAAACTCTCCGAGTTCCACATAGACCTTCTGGTTCAGGCTCTTGTTGTACATGACCCCGGGGAGCTTCCCCGCACGCCTCAAAGCGGCGGGCTTCTCCCCCTCCCGGTAATAGGCCTTCAGGCGGTACTCCATGGCTCCTCCTCGCACGCAAAACCCAGCCCCCCAAGGGGCGCACAAAGGAAAGCTTACCACATCCCTCTAGATTAGGGCACTCACCGACTGGTTGGTGTGCACGTGGCGGATGGCCTGGGCCAGGAGCTCGGCGGTGGAAAGCACGGTGTAGCCGCCATCCTTCAGGGGGATGGTGTCGGTGAAGACCACCTCCCGGATGCCGGGGTGGGCCAGGTTCTCCCGGGCCTCCCCCACCAAAACGGGGTGGGTGGCCATGACCACCACCTCGGGCAAGGCCCCCGCCTGCAAGAGGGCCTCCACCCCCCGCCTTATGGTCCCACCAGTGGAGACGATATCGTCAATGAGGAGGGGCTTTTTCCCCTCCACGTCCCCGATCACGTAGGTCACCGAGGTCTCCTTGGGCCCGTGGCGGCGCTTGGCCAGCATGGCTAGGGGCAACCCAAGCCGCTCAGCGAGCCGCCTGGCCTCCTCCGCCCGGCCGGCGTCGGGGGAAACCACCACGGCGTTGTCCGCATACCCCTTTTCCCGAAGGTAGCGGGCGAAAAGGCGCACGGCGGAGAGGTGGTCCACGGGGATGTCAAAAAACCCTTGGATCTGGGGAGCGTGGAGGTCTATAGCGATGACCCGGTGAACCCCCACCCGCTCCAAAAGCCCCGCCACCAACTTGGCGCTCACGGGCTCGCGGCCCTCGGTCTGCTTGTCCTGGCGGGCATAGCCGAAGTAAGGGATGACGGCGTTGATGCGCCCGGCGGAGCTCCGCCTTGCAGCGTCCGCCAAGAGGAGAAGTTCCATGAGGTGCTCGTTCACCGGGGGGCAGGTGGGTTGGATGAGGTAGACGTCGTCCCCCCGGACGCTTTCCAAAAGCCGCACCCGGATCTCCCCGTCGGGGAAGCGGTCCACCAGGGCTTTGCCCAGGGGCACCCCTAAGGCCTCGGCGATCCTCTGGGCCAAGCCCGGGTGGGCGTTTCCCGTGAAGAGGCGGATTTGCATTGGGACCCCCCTTTTAGTATACGAGGGCCCGGGCCAGGAGGCCGAGGCGCCTCGAGGCCTCCCGCAAGAAGGCCTGGAAGTCCCCCTCCGCCCCCTCCCCCGCCCCGTCCGTCACCGCCCGCACCAGGGCCATGGGATGGCGGAAGCGGTAGGCCACCATGAGGGCCGCCCCTCCCTCCATCTCCACGGCGTGGGCCCCGTGGAGGGTGCGAAGCCGCTTCGCCTCCTCCCGGTCCGCCAAAAAGCGGTCCCCCGTGGCCACCACGCCCCGCCGCACCGGAAGGCCCAAGGAAAGGGCCGCCACTTCCGCCCGGGCCAAGAGGGCGGGGTCCGAGGGGAAAAAGCGCACCCCCAAAGCGGTCTCCCCCAAAGCCCGGCCAAAAGGGGTGAGGTCCACGTCCCACTGCACCGCCTTCTCGGCCAGGAGGAGGTCCAGGGCCCGCAAGGAAGGGTCCAACGTCCCCGCCACCCCCAGGAAGAAGCTCTCCCTGGGGGCGAAGCGGGTGAGGACGTGGGCCACGGCCATGGCCGCCGCCACCTTGCCCACCCCCGTTTCCGCCACCAGGACGCCCGCGCCCCGGTGTAGGGGAAAAGGGGCCGTTAGGAGGGCTTCCGCCCCCAAGGCCTCCCGGATGGCCCCCGCCTCCTCGGGCTCGGCGGCGAAGAAGGCGATCACCGCTCCTCCAAGGGGACGGTGGGCTGCACCCGAAGCCCCGCCCTAAGCGCCCTTTCCGCCCAAGCCTTGGCCCCTTCCAGGTCGTGGTCCCGGTAGTTGCCGCACTCCCTAAAGCTCACCCCCGGGATGGGCCCTTGGTGGATGAGGACGTCCCTTAGCGCCCGCTCCCAGGCCACCAAAACCCGTTCCTCCTCCAAGGGGCCCTCCACCACCAGGTAAAACCCCGTGCGGCACCCCATGGGGGAGAGGTCAATGACCCCTTCCAGGTGGTCCCGGAGGTACCCGGCCAAAAGGTGCTCCAGGGTGTGGAGGGCGGCGGTGGGGATGGCCTCCCGGTTGGGCTGGGCCAAGCGCAGATCGTACTTTTCCACCCATCCCTTTGCCACGGGCTTCCTTCCGGCTAAACGCACGTACGGGGCCTGGACCTTGGTGTGGTCCAGGGCGAAGCTCTCCACCTCGGCCATGCCTTCATTACACACCACAGGGTAAACTTTAGCCCATGGTCCTGGTTTTGGACTTCGGCTCCCAGTACACGAGGCTTATCGCCCGGAGGCTACGGGAACTCCGGGCCTTCTCCCTCATCCTCCCGGGCACTGCGCCCCTCGAGGAGATCCTCCAGCACAAGCCCCAGGCCCTCATCCTCTCCGGGGGGCCCAAGAGCGTCTTTGACCCCGAAGCCCCCCGCCCCGACCCTCGCCTCTTTGGGCTCGGTCTTCCCATCCTGGGCATCTGCTACGGGATGCAGCTTTTGGCCCAGGAGCTCGGGGGCAAGGTGGAGCGCTCCGGCAAGGCGGAGTACGGCAAAGCCCTCCTCACCCGCTACCAAGGCCCCCTCTTCCGGGGGCTTTCCGGAGAGGTCCAGGTCTGGATGAGCCACCAGGATGCCGTGAGCGAGCTCCCCCCCGGCTGGCGGGTTTCCGCCGCCACCGAGGACAACCCCGTGGCGGCCATGGAAGCCGAGGACGGCAAGCGCTTCGCCGTGCAGTTCCACCCCGAGGTGGCCCACACCCCCAAGGGGATGCAGGTTTTGGAGAACTTTTTGGAGATCGCCGGCGTCCCCCGCGACTGGACCCCGGAGCACGTCCTGGAAAGCCTCCTAAAGGAGGTGCGGGAGCGGGTGGGTGGGGAGCGGGTCCTCCTGGCGGTTTCCGGGGGGGTGGACTCCAGCACCCTGGCCCTCCTCCTGGCCAGGGCGGGGGTGGACCACCTGGCGGTCTTCGTGGACCACGGGCTTTTGCGCCTGGGGGAGCGGGAGGAGGTGGAGGGGGCCCTAAGGGCCCTGGGGGTCAACCTCTTGGTGGTGGACGCCAAGGAGCGCTTCCTAAAGGCGCTGAAGGGGGTGGAGGACCCCGAGGAAAAGCGCAAGATCATCGGCCGGGAGTTCGTGGCGGTCTTCTCGGAGGTGGCGCGAACCCATGGGCCCTTCCGCTTCCTCGCCCAAGGCACCCTCTACCCCGACGTTATAGAGTCGGCGGGGGGGCACGGGGCCGCTAAGATCAAGAGCCACCACAACGTGGGCGGGCTTCCCGAGGACCTGGAGTTCGCCCTCCTAGAGCCTTTCCGCCTCCTCTTCAAGGACGAGGTGCGGGAACTGGCCCTCCTCCTGGGCCTACCCGACCCCATCCGCCTGCGCCACCCCTTCCCGGGGCCGGGCCTCGCCGTGCGCATCCTGGGGGAGGTGACGGAGGAGCGCCTGGAGATCCTTAGGCGGGCGGACGACCTCTTCACGAGCCTCCTCAAGGAGTGGGGGCTTTACGATAAGGTGGCCCAGGCCCTGGCGGTCCTCACCCCCCTAAGGAGCGTGGGGGTGGCGGGGGACGAGCGGAGGTACGGCTACGTCTTGGCCCTCCGGGCGGTGACCACGGAGGACTTCATGACCGCGGACTGGGCCAGGCTTCCCTTAGAGTTCTTGGACGAGGTGGCCCGGCGCATCACCCGCCGGGTGAGCGAGGTGGGCCGGGTGGTCTACGACATCACCTCCAAGCCCCCGGCCACCATAGAGTGGGAGTGAGGGGTGGAGCGGGGAGCAAAACCCGGCTAAACTGGGGGCAAGGAGGCAAGCCATGCCCACCTTTATCGTGCTGAGCACCCTCACGGACGACGGCGCGGAGACCCTGGTGAAAAACCCCGAGCGCATCAAGGAGGTGAACCAGGAGCTGGAGCGGGATTTCGGGGTAAAGGTGGTGGCCCAGTACGCCGTCCTTGGCCCCTACGACTTCGTCAACATCGTGGAGGCGGAGGACGCCGCCAGCGTGGCTCGGGCCATGCTCCACCTGGCCTCCCGGGGCAGCGTGAAGACCACCACCCTCCAGGCCATCCCCGTGGCGGAGCTCATCGCCCGGCTCAAATAGTGGACGTCCTGGAAACCTCCGTCTACGCCAAGGATTTGGAAAGGGCCCGGGCCTTCTACGAGGGGGTTTTGGGCCTCCCCTGCTTCCAGTACAAGCCGCCCCGCCACGCCTTCTTCCGGGCCGGGCGGGGGGTCTTCTTGGTGTTCAACCCCGAGGAGACGGAAAAGGACCCCTCCCTACCCCCCCACGGGGCCCGGGGAAGCGTCCACGTGGCCTTTCGGGTGGAAGAAGCGGAGCTTCCCCTCTGGGAAGCGCGCCTGAAGGCCGGGGGCTTCCCCGTCTGGTGGGCCGAGTGGCCCAAGGGCCGAAGCCTCTACACCCGCGACCCCGAGGGCAACCTGGTGGAGCTGGCCCCGGCCGAGATCTGGGGCCTTTAGCCCTCCTGGAGCCAGCGGGCGGCCTCGAGGGCGTAATAGGTGAGGATGCCCTGGGCCCCGGCCCGGCGGATGGCGTAAAGGGTTTCCAAGACCGCCCGCCGCTCATCCAGGTAGCCCTTGAGGGCGGCGGCCTTTAGCATGGCGTACTCCCCGGAAACCTGATAGGCGAAAAGGGGCTTGGCGAAGCGCCCCTTTAAGGCGGCCAGGACGTCCAGGTAGGGCAAAGCGGGCTTCACCATGAGGAGGTCCGCCCCTTCCCGGTCGTCCAGGTCCGCCTCCCGCAGGGCGTCCCAAAGCCCCGCCCTTGGGTCCATCTGGTAGCCGGAGCGGTCGCCGAACTGGGGGGCGCTGGCCGCGGCGTCCCGGAAGGGCCCGTAGAAGGCGGAGGCGTACTTCACCGCGTAGGAGAGGATGGGCACGTGGGAAAACCCTGCCCGGTCCAAGGCCTCCCGGATGGCCCGCACCTGGCCGTCCATCATGGCGCTCGGGGCCACCACGTCCGCCCCCGCCTGGGCCTGGGAAAGGGCGGTCTTGGCCAGAAGCTCCAAGGTGGCGTCGTTGTCCACGTAAAACCCTAAAGGGCCCTCCCGCACCACCCCGCAGTGGCCGTGGCTGGTGTACTCGCAAAGGCAGGTGTCGGCCATGACCAAAAGCTCGGGGAACTCCCCCTTAAGGAGGCGGATGGCCCGCTGCACCACCCCCTCCTCGGCGTAGGCCCCCTGGCCTAAGGGGTCCTTCTCCCCCTCGGGCAGGACGCCGAAGAGGATGACCCCGCCAAGCCCCGCCTTCAGGGCCTCCTCCCCCAGGCGGGGGAGGTCCTTTAGGGGGTGGCGGTGGACGCCAGGCATGGAGGCGATCTCCTCCCGCTCCCCTTCCGCCTTCACGAAGAGGGGAAGGACGAGGTGGCGGGGGGAAAGCTCCACCTCCGCCACCAGGGGGCGCAAAAGGGGCGAACGCAGCCTTCTTGGGCGCTCCATGCCTTCCACTATACTCATAGGGGAGGGACGATGAACCTACAGAAGCTCCTGAAGGAAGCGCAAAAAGCCCAGAAGAAAGCGGCGGAGATCCAAGAGCGCCTGGAAACCATGACCGTGGTGGGCACGGCCCAGGGGCTGGTGGAGGTGGAGGCCAACGGCCACGGCAAGATCCTCGCCGTGCGCCTCAAGCCCGAGGTGCTCACCGCCATCCAGGACGACCTCGAGGCCCTAGAAGACCTCCTCCTGGTGGCCATCCAAGACGCCCAGAAGAAGGCCCAGGAGCTTTCCGAGAAGGAAATGGCCCGGGAGCTTGGGGGCGTGGGCCAGATGCTGGGCAAGCTCTTCTAGATGAAGTACCCCGAAAGCCTCTTAAAGCTTTCCCGGGCCCTCTCCCGCCTTCCCGGCATCGGCCCCAAAACCGCCCAGAAGCTCGCCTTGCACCTGGCCTTCCACCCGGAAGAGGCGGAGGGGCTCCGGGAGGCCCTGGAAGCCATCCGGGGGCTTGGGGTCTGCCGGGTGTGCGGCAACCTGGCGGAGGGGGAGCTTTGCCCCATCTGCCAGGACGAAAGCCGCGACCCTAGCCTCCTCGCCGTGGTAGAAACCGTGGCCGACCTCTTCGCCCTGGAGCGGAGCGGGGAGTTCCCGGGGGTCTACCACGTCCTGGGAGGGGCCCTCAACCCCTTAGAGGGCATCGGCCCCAAGGAGCTCAACCTGGAAACCCTCTGGCCCCGCCTGAAAGGGGTGAAGGAGGTGGTCCTGGCCACCTCCATGACCGTGGAGGGGGAGGCCACGGCCCTCTACCTGGCGGAGGAGCTCAAGCGCCGGGGGGTGAAGGCCACCCGCCTCGCCTACGGCCTGCCCGTGGGCGGGAGCCTGGAGTACGTGGACGAGGTGACCCTGGGCCGGGCCCTGGAGGGAAGGAAGCCCGTGTAGCATGGAGGAACTCTTGCAACGCCTCTTGGACCGGGTGGAAGGGGCCTTCGCCGCGGGGCTCGGCACCTTGGACGGGCTCCTGGTGGAGGGGGTGCGGCGGAAACGGGTGGACCTCGAGGCGGCCATCGCCGAACACGCTGCCCTTTTCCGCCAGGCCAGGGCCGCCTACGCCGCAAGCCTGGGAGCCTCCCGGGTGGAGGAACTCTGGATCGGAGGGCATCCCGTGGTAGGCTATGCCCGGATGGCGCGCGCCCCCAAGGCCCGGGAAGACCTTTTCTTGCTCCTCCTCCTGGAGCCTTCGGCCAACCTCGGCCGGGCCCGGGTGGAGGCCGCCAAGACGGCGGAAAAGCTTTGGGAGGTGGTGGGATGGCCTACCTAGACAGCCTGGCCTCTTTGGGGGTAAAGCGGGCGGTGCTCACCGGGTTGGACGGCCTGGTCATAGAAGCCCTGGGCCGGAGCGCCCCGCCCGCCGAGGTCCTGGCGGCGGAGCTCGCCTCCTTGGTGCGCCACATGGCCCCCTTGGCGGAGGCCCTTTCCGGGGAGGTGCGCCGCTTCACCTTGGCCACCGACACCCACGAGGTGCTGGCCTTACGGGTGGGGGAGTACATCCTGGGGGCGGTGCTGGAGCGGGGCATGGACCGCAAGGCCATCGGGCAGGAGCTTTCCCGCATCGCCCTCAGGGTGCAAACCCTCTAGGAGGTGAGGGATGCTGGAGGTCCTCAAAGAACTTAAGGAAACCCGGGGGGTGCGGGTGGCCGCCCTCCTGAGCGAGGACGGGTTCGTGGTGGAGGAGGTGCGGGAGGAAGGGGCCCCCGAGGCCAGCGCCCTCGCCGCCCGCTCCGCCACGGTGCTGGGCACCGCCAAGGCGCTGGCCCAGACCCTGGGCCAGGAAGGGGTGGAGGAGGTCATGGTAGAGTACCCGGAAGGGGCCCTTTTGCTCGTGCCGCTTCCCGGCCACCACCTCCTCCTCTTTTTGGACGGCGCCAAAAGCCTCGGCCGGGCGCGGCTCGCCCTGAAACGGGCCCTTCCCAAAATCCAGGAGGCGTTAGCATGAGCGAGCTAAAGCTAGACATCCAGATTGACAAGGACACCGCCCTGGGCCGCTACACCAACCTGGCCCTCATCGCCCACACCAAGAACGAGTTCATCCTGGACTTCGCCCTCCTCCAGCCCCAAGGCGGGGCCATGGTGGTGAGCCGGGTCATCACCAGCCCCCAGCACGCCAAGGCCCTCTTGCGGAGCCTGGCGGAGAACGTGGCCCGCTACGAGGAAACCTTCGGCCCCATCCCCGAGCCGGTGGCGGAAAGCCAAGCTTAAGGGTAAGCGCTTAGGGGCCAGGGCCTCCCCTGGCCCCTCTTGCCTACAGGTTCTCCCGCCACCAGTCCAAATAGGCGCGAAGCCGCGCCAGCCTGCGGTCGGGACGGCCCGAGCGGGAAAGCTCGTGCCCCTCCTCGGGCACCCGGAAGAACCGGGCCTTCACCCCCAGGTGGAAAAGGGCGGTGTACCAGGTCTCCCCCTGGTCAATGGGGCAGCGGTGGTCCGCCTCGGCGTGGACCACCAAGGTGGGGGTCTTCACCCGGTGGACAAGCCGCAAGGGGCTTTTCTCCCAGAGGACCTCGGGCCGCTCCCAGGGCTTGGCGAAAAGCTCCAGGTGGGTGAAGCGGGGGCCGATGTCGCTGCCGCCGAAGAAGCTTAGCCAGTTGGCGATGCTCCGGTCGGTGACCGCCGCCTTAAAGCGCTCCGGGTGGCGGGCGGTGAGCCAGTTCACCATGTACCCGCCGTAACTCCCCCCCGCCACCCCCACCCGGCTAGGGTCCAGGGGAAAACGGGCCAGGACGTGGTCCAAGAAGCCTAAAAGGTCCCGCTCGTCCCGCTCGCCCCAGGCCCCCTCCAACAGGGCGTAGTCCTGGCCGTAGCCCGTGGAGCCCCGGGGGTTGCAGAAGGCCACGGCGTAGCCGTGGGCCCGGAAAAGCTGGAGTTCCAGCATGGGGGCGGCCCCGAAGGCGGTGTGGGGCCCACCGTGGATGTAGAGGATCACGGGGTGCGGCCCCTCCCCTTCCGGCAGGAGCACCCAGCCGGGTACCCGGTGCCCCTCCGGGCTCTCCCAGGCGGTGTAAAGGGGCTCGGCCAGGGGAGGCAGGCCGGGGTTGGGATCGTAGGCGCCCAAGGGACCCTCGAGGCGGGCCGGGCGGGTGAAGTCCTCGGTGAGGAGGAAGAGGCCCCTGGGGGTGCGGGCGAAGGCCAGGACGCTCCCGGAGGCGGGAAGGGCCTCGGCCCGCCCCTCCAGGTCCACCCGGTAAAGCCGCCCCACCCCCTCCTCCGTGCGCACCAGGTAGACCCCGTCCCCGGCCCACCGGGGCCCCTGGAAGTGGGCGCCGAAGCGGAGGTCGCTGTTGATGGAGTTCAAGAGGCTTCCCATGAAGAGGACCCGGGCCTCGCCCTCCCGGAGGTGGTAAAGCCGGGCTTCCGTCCCCCCGCCCCGCTCAAAGGCGTGGCCCAGGAAGAAAAGCCCCTCAGGGCTCCACTCCAGGCCGAAGATGGGGCCCACCCCCCCGTAGACCTTCCGCAGGCCCCCCTCCCCCAAGAGGAAGAGGGTGTCCCGCCACGCCGCCTGGGCCTGGGCGTCCTCCGGCATCACCAGGTAGAGCCCCTCGGGGGCGAAGACCATCTCCTTGGGGGGCGGGTAGCGGTCCAAAAGAAGCCGCTTCTCCCCGTCCTTCAGGAGGTAAAGGGCCACGTTCCCCTCGGGCAGGAGGCCCCGGCCGTCAAACTTAAAGGGCCAGGTCTCGTAAACCCGGGGGCTTCCCGGTTTGGGGGCTTCCTTCAGGGCCAAGAAGGCCACCTCCCCTGAGGGGCCCAGGGCGTAGTCCAAGACCCCGGGGGTTTCCGTGAGCCTTTCCGCCTCACCCCCCCTCAGGTCCAGGCGGAAAAGCTCCTTGCCCTCCCCCACCTTGCGCAGGAAGTAGACGTAAGGATGGGCGTAGCGGGGCTTGGCCGCATCCTCCTGGGTGAGGAAGCGCGCCTCCCCGTCAAAGAGGGCCAAGCGGGAGCGGTAGCGGGGGGGATCGCCCGCCACGATCTCCGTGAGCAAGAAAAGAGGCAGGCCCTCTGGGCCCTCCGTGAGGTCGGAAAGGAAGCGGAGCTGTAAAAGGGTTTCGGGTTCCACACCCCCATGATACTGACCGGTCAGCCATCCGCCCAGGGGGGGCTTCCGGTAAGCTAGGGCCCATGAAGCGGGATGAGCTCGTGCGCTACCTGGACGGCTACCTGCGGCTCGCCGACTTCCCCCAAGACCCCTCCCTCAACGGCCTGCAGGTGGAGGGGAAGGAGGAGGTGCGCAAGGTGGGGGCGGCGGTGGACGCCGCGGAGGCCACCTTCCAAAAAGCCTTGGAAGAGGGGGTGGACTTCCTCGTGGTGCACCACGGCCTCTTCTGGGGAAAGCCCTTTCCCATCCGCGGGCACCACAGGCGCCGCCTGGCCCTCCTCTTCCAAGGGGGCATCAACCTCTACGCCGCCCACCTTCCCCTGGACGCCCACCCCGAGGTGGGGAACAACTTCGTCCTGGCCCGGGCCCTGGGCCTGGTGGACCTTGCCCCCTACGACGTGGGGGTAGCGGGGCGCTTCCCCTTCCCCACCCCCTTGGTCCAGGTGGCGGACATGCTCGGGCAGCTCACGGGGATGCAGCCCTTGGTCCACCAAGGGGGCAAGGACCGGGTGGAGCGGGTGGTGATCGTTTCGGGGGGAGCGGCGAGCCTGGTGGGCCAGGTGGAGGCGGACCTCTTCATCACCGGGGAGCCCAAACACAGCGCCTTCCACGAAACCTTTGAGCGGGGGCTCAACGTCATCTACGCCGGCCATTACGACACCGAGGTCTTTGGGGTCAAGGCCTTGGCGGCCCACCTGGAGGAGCGCTTTGGCCTGCCCTGGGTGTTCCTGGACCACCCCACGGGGCTCTAGATGGAAGGGGTCTTCCTCACCCTGGAAGGCCTGGACGGGGCGGGCAAGTCCACCCAGGCCAGGCTCCTCGCCGCCTTCTTGGAGGAAAGGGGCCTGAAGGCGCGCCTCACCCGGGAACCCGGGGCGGGGCTTCCCCCCGTGCGGGAGGCCCTCCTCCTTAGAGAAGACCTTTCTCCGGAAGCCGAGTACCTCCTCTTCAGCGCCGACCGGGCGGAGCACGTGCGCAAGGTGATTCTCCCGGCCCTGAAGCGGGGGGAGTGGGTGGTTTCCGACCGCTACCTGGACTCCAGCCTGGCCTACCAGGGCCACGGCCGGGGGCTTCCCCTGGCCTGGCTTTTGGAGGTGGCCCGCCTGGCCACCTTAGGCCTTAGGCCCCGGCGCACCTTCCTCCTGGACCTCCCCCCGGAGGAAGCCCTTAGGCGGGTGAAGGACCCCGACCGCCTGGAGCGGCTCGGCCTTCCCTTCTTCCACCGGGTGCGGGAAGGGTACCTGAGGTTGGCGGAGGCGGAGCCCGAGCGCTTCGTGGTCCTGGACGCCACCAAGCCCCCGGAGGCGGTGCAGGCGGAGATCCAGGCCCACCTCCGCCCCCTTCTGCCATAATGGGCCCATGCGCCTTTTGGCCTTGTTCTTCGGCCTCCTCGCCCTGGCCCAGGGGCTATCCTTCCCCAAAAGCACCCTCTACGTGGAGCAAGGGGGAAGGCGGCACCCCCTCAAGGTGGAGGTGGCGGACACCCCGGAGCGCCAGGCCCAGGGGCTCATGTTCCGCAAGCGCCTGGGAGAGGACGAGGGCATGGTCTTCCTCTTCCCCACCCCCACCGCAGGGGGGTTTTGGATGAAAAACACCCTGATCCCCCTTTCCATCGCCTTCTTTGACCGCCAGGGGGTTATCCTGCGCATCCTGGACATGGAGCCCTGCAAGGCCGACCCCTGCCCCGTCTACTACCCCGGGGTGGTGTACCAAGGGGCGTTGGAGGTGAACCAGGGCTGGTTCGCCCGGCGGGGCCTCACCCCGGGGGCCAAGGTGGGGGGGGAGGCCCTGAAGCTTTGGTCGAGATAGCGTGGACCGCAGCCCCCTCTTTCCCCTGGTGGCCTTCGCCCTCTTGATCCTCCTCTCCGTCTTTTCCTTTTTGGGTTACCTCCTGGCGGCCCGGCGCTTCCAAACCCCGCCCCCGCCCGCCCAGGTGGTGGTGGAAACCCCCACGGGCCGCCACACCCTAAGGGCCCGCCTGGCCCGCACCCCCGAGGCCTGGAACCTGGGCCTGGGCCTGCGGCGGGAGGACCTGGAGGCCCTCCTCTACCTCTTCCCCGAGGCCACGGACGCCCCCTTCTCCACGGAGGGCTACCGCTTCGGGGTGGTGGTGGCCTTTTTGGACGGGGAGGGGCGGGTGCTCAAGGTGGCCAGGCTCCGCCCGGGGGAAACCTACGCCCCCGGCACCGCCTACCGGGGGATTTTGGAGGTGCGGGAAGGGCTTTTGGAGCCCGCCCCGGGGGACCGGGTCCTGCGCTAGGGTTTGGCGCCCCCTTGGAGGCCCCGCAGGTCCAGAAGGAAGTTCCCCGTGCTGGGGACGAAGATGGTCTGGACCCCAGGGGCCAGCTTCTCGGCGAAGGTGAGCTGGACCACCTCGGGGGCGTTCTTGAGGGCCTGGCCCCGGAGGGCGATGGCCTTGGCCTCGCCTTCCGCCCGCAAGATGGCGGCATCCCGCTCGCCCCGGGCCTCAATCACCCGGCGCTCGGCGGCGATCTCCGCCTGTTTGCGGCGGTTGATCTCAATCTGCACCTGTTGCTCGGCGGTCTGCTTCTCCTCTATGACCTTGGCCACCGCCTCGGGGATGCGGATCTCCCGCAGGAGGACGGAGATGAGCTCAATGTGGTACTGGCGGAGGGTTTCCTCGAGGCCCTGCACCACCGAGGTTTCCAAGGCGGTGCGCTGGGTGCTGATGAGCTCGGCGGCGTTGAACTGGCCCACGGCGTCCCGCACCTTGGAGCGCACCTGGGGAACGATGAGGGTTTCCAGGTAGCCGGGCCCCACCTCCTGGTGCAGCCGGGGCGCCCGGTCCTTTAGCACCCGGTACTGCACCGTGACGTCCACGCCGATTTCCAGACCCTCCTTGGAGCGGGCCCGGATGGAGGTGTCGGCCCGCCTTTCCCCCTCGTGGGGGGCGGAAAGGGTCACCTCCTTCACCCGGGTATCGTAGAGGATCACCTGTTGCAGGCCGGGGACCACGAAATGGATGCCCTCGTAAAGGGGCCGCTCCTGCACCCCCCGCAGGATGTTGAAGACCACCCCCACATGCCCCGCCGGAACCACCACGAAGCTGTTGGCCAGGAGAAGCAGAAGGAGCCCCACGCCCACCAAGGGAAGCCCAAACCGCCGCCTAGGGGTGAAGAGCACCCCAAGGCCCAGCAAAAGGAGCGCCAGCGCCGCCAGGTTCAGCATGACCCAAGCATAAAGCCCCGGGGCCATCCCCGGGGCCAGGGGGCGGCTAGGCCTACTCCTTGGCCTCGCTTCCTTCCGACTTGGAAGAAGCGTCCTTCTTGGCGTAGTCCTTCACGTGCCACCCCGAGCCCTTGAAGATGATGGCGGGCGGGGTAATGACCCGCTTGAGGGGCTCCCCCGTTTCCGGGTGGGCCTTCAGGGGCTCGTCGTGGAAGCCCTGTTCAAACTCGTAGTAGTTGCCCGTTTCCAGGCCTTTGTAGACGTAGACCGGCATACCCTACCCTCCTAGGGGGCATTTTGACACTTAACTGCCTTGAGTGTCAAGGGGCCGGGGTGGTACCCTCCCTCCGTGGACAAGCCCGCCCTGCGCCGCTGGGCCCTGGGTGTTTGGAAAACCCTGGACCGCCAAGCCCTCTCCCAAAGGGTGGTGGCCCAGCTCCTCCCCTGGCTTCGGGAAAAGGGGTTCAGGGCCATCCTCCTCTACCACCCCTTGCCCCACGAGCTGGACCTCCTGGCCCTAAGGGAAAAACACTCCGCCCGCTACTACCTGCCCAAGGTGGCGGGGGAGGCGCTTTCCGTGCATCCCTTTGGCCCTTTGGCCCCGGGCCCCTTTGGCCTGTTGGAGCCCACCACGCCCCCCGTGGACCCTGGGGTGCTGGACCTGGTGGTGGTTCCAGGCCTGGCCTTTGACCGGGAAGGCTTCCGCTTGGGGCACGGCAAGGGGTTTTACGACCGCCTCCTGGCAAACCTGGAAGCCACCCGCCTCGGGGTGGTGCCGGAGGCCCTGCTCCTTCCCCGCCTGCCCCGGGACCCATGGGACGTGCCCGTGGGGTACCTGGCCACGGAAAAGGGGGTGTGGCGGGTCACATGACCCCGCTTCCCCTGGCGGGGGTGCTAAACTCGCCCCATGCGGGGGGCCTTGTTGGACCGGGACGGGGTGCTCCTCCTCATGGACGAGGAGGCTCTTTTCAAGAAGGCTTTGGATCTGGCCGCCCAGGGGCCGGGCCTGGAAAAAACCTTGGCGGTGTTGGCCTGGGCCATGCGGGAGATCCTCGAGGCGGTGCGCTGGCTCAAGGTGCGCACCCTGGAAGAGGAGGCCCGCTTCTTCCAAGCCCTGGCCCACAAGGCCGCCAAGGAGCTGGGTCTGCCCCCAGAGCGGCTTAAGGGTCTCCGCTACTACCACTTCATGCGCCAAGCCCCGGGGGCCGAGGCCCTCCTTCAGGACCTGAAGGCGAGGGGGTTCAAGGTGGGCGTGCTCTCCAACACTCTGCCAAGCCTTAGGGAAAGCCTAGCCCACCACGGCCTGGACCGGTACGTGGACGGGTTTTTCGCCTCCTGCGCCCTAGGGGTAGCCAAACCGGACCCCCGGGCTTTTCTCCTGGCGCTGGAGGGCCTGGGCCTCTCCCCAGAGGAAACCCTCTACTTGGACGACGATCCCGAGAACGTGGAAACCGCCCAGAGGCTCGGCCTCCGGGCGGAGGTGTACGCGGCTACAGCACCGGGAGCTCCGCCACGGTGACCACGTCCAACGCCGGGCTTCCCTGGCGGAAAGCGGCCAGACGCCCCACCACCCGCCCCCCGGCCCTAAGGACCATGCGCTCCATGGCCCGCATGGTTTCGCCGCTGGAAACCACGTCGGAAAGAAGGGTCACCTTCTGGTTCAAGAGCTTTTCGGCAAACCGGCGGTCCAACCAAAGCACCTCCCCCACCCCCAGGGTGAGGGTCTGCACCTCCTGGATGATGGGGTCTTCCATGTAGGGACGGCGGCGGCGGCGGGCCACCACGTAGGGCAGGCCCATCTCCTCCGCCAGCACGTGGGTGAGGGGGATGGGGCTCGTTTCCGTGGTGAAGAGGACCTCGGTTTCCTTGGGCACCAAGGGCCTAAGGGCCAAGGCCGCGGCCCGCACCAGTTCCGGGTCCCCCAAAAACTCCACCAAGGGGATGCGCCGCCCTGGTAGGGGCTCAATCAGGGGGACGTGCCGGGTCACGCCGCCGATGCTAATGGGATAGGTTTCCATAAAGCCCTCCTATTCCGGCTTAAAGAGGGGTAGGTGGCCCAGGGCGATAACGTCCTGCCTGGGCGTGCCCTCGGTGAAGACCGCCAGGACCGCCACCACCTGCCCCCCCACGCCCTCAATGAGCTCCCTAAGCCCAGAAAGGGTGGAGCCCGTGGAGACCACGTCGTCCACGATGGCCACCTTCTTCCCCCGAATGAGGGGAACATCGGCCCCGTCCAACACCAGAAGCTGGGGCTTGCCCGTGGTGATGGAGAGCACCTGCCGGCTCACGGGGTTGATCATGTAGGGCTTTTCCGTCTTGCGGGCCACCACGTAGGGCTTCCCCGTGATGCGGGAAAGGGCGTGGGCCAAGGGCACCGCTTTGACCTCCGGGGTGACCAGGGTTTCCACCTCGGGGGGAAGGCGCTTGGCCAGCGCCTCGGCGGCGGCCTCGGTGAGCTCGGTGTCCCCCAAGAGGTTCAAAAGGGCCACGGCCACGTCCGGGCCCACCCGAACGATGGGAAGCTCCCTCTTGACCCCGGCGATCTCCACAGGGTAGGTCCTCACGCCGCCAGTCTATACTCAAAGTATGCTGAACGCCAAGATTGAAACCCTGGGCGTGGACCCCCAAAACGGCAGCGTGGTGGTCCTGCTCAGGACGGAGAAGGACAAGCTTCTCCCCATCGTGATAGGTCCCCTCGAGGCCCACCACATCGTGGTGGCCCTGCAGGGGGAAAAACCCCCCCGCCCCCTCACCCCGGACCTCCTCCTGTCCGTGATGGATATGCTCCAGGGAAAGCTCAAGCGGGTGGAGATCACCGACCTAAAAGACGGCACCTTTTACGCCCGGCTCATCCTGGAACACCGGGGGATTGAGCTGGAGGTGGACGCCCGCCCCTCCGACGCCATGGCCTTGGCCCTCCGGGTGGGAGCCCCCATCCTGGTGGCGGAGGAGGTGGTGGAAAAGGCGGGGGTGGAGGAGGCGAGCCTCAAGCCCCACGGGGCGGCAGAAGCGTAGGCGGTGCTTCGGGCCCTCCTCGCCCTTCTTTTCCTCCTCCCGGCGCAAGCGGGGCGGGTGGCGGTCCTCGGCGACTGGGGGGCCGACACCCCGGGAAGGGCCCAGGTGGCGGCCCTTTTGCGGAACGCGCACGGAACACAGCCCCTCCTGGCCCTCCTCACCGTGGGGGACAACTTCTACCCCAGGGGCCGCGTGGTGGAGCGGTTCCTCCAGGACCTCCCCACCCTCCCCCTCTACCCCGCCTTTGGCAACCACGACGCCCCCGCCTTATCCGAGCAGCTCCGCCGCTTCGGGCTCGCCAAACCCTACTACCGCCTGCGCCTTGGGGCCGTGGAGTTCTTCTTCCTTTACACCGAGGCCTCGCTTCGGGAGCAAAGGGCTTGGCTCCAAGAGGCCCTGGCCACCTCCCCCGCCCCTTGGCGGGTGGTGGTCCTGCACCGCCCCCTTTACTCCTCTGGCCTCCACGGGGGAAGCCCTGTGCTGCGGAGTCTGCTGGAACCCCTTCTAAGCCAGGCGGCGGTTCCCTTGGTCCTGACCGGGCACGATCACCACTACGAAAGGCTCCGCGTGGGCTCCACCACCCACCTGGTCCTGGGGGGCGGGGGTGCCCCCCTCTACCCCATCCGGGCGCCCCTTCCCTTTACCCAGTCCTTGGCCGTGGCCCACCACGCCCTGTTCTTGGAAGCCACGGACACCACCCTCGAGGGCCACGTCCTGGACCCGGAGGGACGGGTCCTGGACCGCTTTCTCCTCAGGCGGGGCTCCCCATGACGTGCACGTGCACGTGGAAGACCTCCTGGCCGCCCTTCTCCCCCACGTGCACCTGAACCTTGTAGCCAGGAAGCCCAAGAAGCCGCGCCACCCGGTTGGCGGTGCGGAAAAGGGCCCCAAGCCTCCTTTCCCCCTCTTCGTCATCGGGGTAGTCGGAAAGCTTCTCCACGTGCTCCTTGGGCACCACCAGAACGTGCACCGGGGCCCTGGGCCGGATGTCGTGAAAGGCCACAAACGCCTCGTCCTCGTAAACCCTGCGCGCGGGAAGCTCTCCCCGAATGATGCGGCAAAACACGCAGTCCATGGGAAAAGTCTACCTTAGGGGGAACTCCACAAGCCCCTCCTTCACCCCCACCACCCGGCCCAGGAGGGTGTACCCCTCCACCCCTTCCACCCGGGCCCAAACGGTCTCCCCCGGCCGGGCCGAGCCCGAGAGACGGGCCTCGTAGTAGTCCGGGGTGTGGCCCAGGACCCGCCCACCTTGCAGGCGCTCCACCAAAACCTCCACCTCCTCCCCCAGCTTCGGCCGGATGCGCGCCTCCGCCAGGCGCTCTGCCAAGGCGATGAGCTCCTTGGTGCGGCGCTTGCGCACCTCCGGGGGCACCTGGGGCATGGAGGCGGCTCGGGTCTTGGGACGGGGGGTGTAGGTGAAGGCGTGGACCCGGGTGGGCCTGAGCTCTTCCAGGAAGGCCAGGGTTTCCCGGTGTTCCTCCTCGGTTTCCGTGGGCAGGCCGGCGATCACGTCGGTGGTGAGGGCGAAGCCCGGGATGAGCTCGTAGGCCCTTTGCACCAAACCTCGGTAGTAGGCCTTGTCGTAACGGCGGCCCATGAGCTTAAGGAGTCGGTCCGAACCCGTCTGCAAGGAGAGGTGCAGGTGGGGCCGGACCGCAGGGGCGTAGCGGGCGATGACCCGGAGGAGGTCCTCCCCCGTGTCCTCGGGCTCTATGGAGGAAAGCCGCACCTTAGCCCCCAGGTGGTAGAGGTCCTCCACGAGCCCGGCGATGCCCCTGGGGTGCCCCCGGTAGCTCCCAAGCCGCACCCCGGTGAGGACGATTTCCTTGATGCCCATCCTCAGCAGGGCCTCCGCCTCGGCCAAGGCGTCCTTGTGGTCCCGGTGGCGCTCCTTGCCGCGAAGCCTGGGGATGATGCAGTAGGCGCACCCCACCTGGCAGCCGTCTTGAACCTTCAAAAAGGCCCGCACCCGGCTATTCAGAAGCCCCCTTTCCCCCGCCCCCCAGAACTCGTTGGGGGGGTGGTGATGGGGTCCGAGGGCAGGCCAAAGTGCTCTAGGATCACCTTGGGAAGCTCCGCCTTGCGGCTATTGGGCACCACGGCATCGGCCCCCAGCTCCCGGATTTGCTCGGGGGCGAGCTCGGCGTAGCACCCCGTGACCACGATGAAGGCCTCGGGATTGGCCCGCCGGGCCCGGCGGATCTCCTTTCTGGCGTCCGCCTCGGCGGTGGTGGTGACGGCGCAGGTGTTGATGACCACGAGGTCGGCCCCTTCCTCCAAGGGCACCACCTGGGGCTCCAAGGCCTTCAGGAAGCCCAAGAGGGCTTCTGTCTCCACCTGGTTGACCTTGCACCCTAAGGTGCGGAAAGCGGCGCGCATCCTTCCTATTCTGGGGTGGCTAGACCCAAGGGTCAACGCTCCTGGGGCTTGCCTTGCAAACCTCGTCTACGGTATACATCCTAGCACCATGGGCAAGCGCGGCTTTCCCCGGCGAGAACCAAGCCCCAAAGAGGTCCTCACCCACTGCCTCCGCCTCGCCCAGGAGGTGGCCCCTCCCACCCCCACAGGCCGAAGGGGGAAACCCTGGCGCTTCCCCCACGCCCTCCACCACC
>NZ_JTJB01000001.1 GCF_000794385.1 Thermus sp. 2.9 | reverse complement strand
AAGGTGCCATCCTTCACTATAGTTAAGGATGGCGACGCGGGGTGGAGCAGCCTGGTAGCTCGTCGGGCTCATAACCCGAAGGTCGCGGGTTCAAATCCCGCCCCCGCAACCAGAAGGCCCCCGGGCACAATGGCCCGGGGAGTTTCGCTTTACCCTTAAGGCATGGACTGGGAGGTGAGGGAAAACCCCAAGCGGCTCGCCAAGGTCTTCCGCTTCAAGGACTTCCGGGAGGCCCTGGCCTTCGCCAACCGGGTGGGGGAGCTGGCCGAGGCCAAGGGGCACCACCCCCGCCTCACCGTGGAGTGGGGCAAGGTGGAGGTGGAGTGGTGGACCCATAGCGCCGGGGGCATCACGGCGAAGGACGAGGAGATGGCCCGCCTCACGGATGCGCTCCTGTAGGCTAGAGGCATGGAGGCGCGGACCCTCGAGCTCGTCTTCCCCGAGCACACCAACCCCCTGGGAGCGGCCTTTGGCGGCTTCGTCCTGGGCCTCATGGACAAGGTGGGCTCCTACGCCGCCGCCCGCTACGCCAAGAAGCCCGTGGTCACCGTGGCGGTGGGGAGCGTGGAGTTCAAGGTCCCCATCCGCACCGGGGACCTCCTGGAGGTGGTGGCCCGGGTGGTGCGGGTGGGGCGCACCTCCTTGACCGTGGAGGTGGAGGTCTACAAGGAGCGCTTCGGCCAGGAGAACGGCCGGACCCTGGCCACCAAGGGCACCCTCACCTACGTGGCGGTGAACGAGAAGGGGGAGCCCGTCCCCGTGGAGGCCCATGCGGGTGCTGATTGACGCCCGGTGCCCCTACTGCCGGGCCTTGGGCGGGGTGCTCAAGGCCCTGGACCTGGGGCAAAGCCTCCGGGTGGAACCCCTCCAGGAGGTCCGGGACCTGGACCAAGAGGCCCTCCTCCAGGAGCTCCACGTCCTGGAGGGTCAAAGGGTTTACCGCGGCTACGGCGCCCTCCTCCACCTGGCCCGCCGCCTGCCCCTCCTTTGGCCGCTCCTCCCTGTCCTCTACCTCCTAGGCCCTGTGGGAAGGCCCCTTTACCGCCTCCTGGCGGCGCGGAGGCCCCGTGCCTGAGCTTCCCGAGGTGGAGACCACCCGGGGGCGCCTCCTCCCCCTGGTCCTGGGCAGGCGGGTCCTGGCGGTGCGCCACCAGGACCCGGGGCGCTACCGCCGCGTGGAGGAGGCGGTGGGGAGGCGGGTGGAGGGGATCGGCCGCCGGGGGAAGTTCCTCCTCTTCGCCCTCTCCGGGGGTTTGGAGATGGTGGTGCACCTGGGGATGACCGGGGGGTTCCGCCTCGAGCCCACCCCCCACACCCGCCTCACCTGGGAGCTGGAGGGGCTACGCCTCCACTTCCACGACCCCCGGCGCTTCGGCCGCATCCTGGTGGTGCGGGAAGGGGACTACCGGGAGATCCCCCTCCTAAGCCGCCTCGGCCCCGAGCCTCTATCCGAGGCCTTCACCCTTACCGGCTTCCTCCAGGGCCTCGCCCAAAGCCCAAAGCCCCTCAAGGCCCTCCTCCTGGACCAGACCCTGGCGGCGGGGGTGGGGAACATCTACGCCGACGAGGCCCTCTTCCGCGCCCGGCTGAGCCCCTTCCGGCGGGCCTCCTCCTTAAGCGCCGCCGAGGGGGAAAGGCTTTATTGGGCGCTGAGGGAGGTCCTGGCCGAGGCGGTGGCCCTGGGGGGAAGCACGCTTTCCGACCAGAGCTACCGGCAGCCCGACGGCCTCCCCGGGGGCTTCCAGGAGCACCACGCCGTCTACGGGCGGGAAGGCCGCCCCTGCCCCGGCTGCGGCGGGCCCATCCGGCGGGGGGTGGTGGGGGGCAGGAGCACCCACTTCTGCCCCCGCTGCCAGGCCTAGCCCCCGTAGAACCAGCCCGTGTCCCACATGACCAGGGGCTTGGCCTCGTACCGCACCCCGGCCTCCACCACCTCCGCCACCACCAGGCTGTGGTCCCCCCCGGGGTAGAGGTGGCGCACCTCCGCCTCGAGCCAGTAGGGAAGCTCCGTGAGGAGGGGCAGGCCGAAGGTGGGGGAGGGGACGAAGGGGTGGCCGTTTAGGGTCTCCCCCTCCCTTTGCGTGGGCTTGAAGAAGTCCTGGGCGATGGCCTTCTGGTCCGCGGCCAGGGTCATGAGGGCGAGCCTCCCCGTGCGCTCTATGAGGGCGTGGAGGCGGCTATCCCGCTTCACCCCCAGGGCGACGAGGGGCGGGGTGAAGGAGGCCTGGGTCACCCAGTTCACCGTGCCGGCGGCGTACTCCTCCCCATCCTTGGCGGTGAGGATGTAAAGCCCGTAGGTGAAGCTCCTTAAGACCTTCTTCTTGGCCTCGAGGTCCATGCCCCCATTCTAATCTTCCTGGAGCACCCTTAGCAAAGCCTCGTGGATGCACCCGTTGGTGGCCACGATGTAGCGGTGGCCCAGGTGGTAAGGCCTCCCCTCCAGGTCCGTCACCCTTCCCCCCGCCTCCTCCACCAAGAGCCACCCCGCCGCCACGTCCCAGGGGTTGAGCTTCACTTCCCAAAAGCCCTCCAGGCGCCCCGCGGCCACGTAGGCCAGGTCTAGGGCCGCCGCCCCCGGCCGCCGCACCAAAAGCCCCCGCCGGAGGGCCCGGGCGAAGTAGGTGAGGTTTTCGGGGTCCTTGGCCACGTCATAGGGGAAGCCCGTGGCGAGGAGGCTTCCCAAAAGCTCCGCCCGCTCCGTGACCCGGATGGGCCGCCCATCCAGGTAGGCCCCCCCACCCCTTAGGGCGTAGAAGGTTTCCCCCCGGGCCGTGTCCCGCACCACCCCCACCTGGATGACCCCCTCCACCTCGAGGGCCAGGGAAACCCCGTAGAAAGGGAAGCCGTGGGCGTAGTTCACCGTGCCGTCCAGGGGGTCCACGATGAAGCGGAGGGCCTTCCCGCCCTCCCCTCCCCCCTCCTCCCCCAAGAACCCCGCTCCGGGGAAGCGGGAAAGGAGGAGGTTCTTGATGGCCTCCTCCGCCTCCCGGTCCGCCTGGGTCACCAGGTCCGTGGGGCCGGACTTGGTCCCCTGGGTGAAGCCCTTGGCCAAGTAGTAGGCGTGGATGCCCTGGGCCAGGGTCGCCGCCTGCAGGAGGGCCTCTAGATAGGGGTAAAAGGGATGGCCCTTCACGCCCCCATCATAAAGGCCCGCACCTGGGCGAAGAGGGCTTTGAGCCGCTCTGGGCTCTTCACCCCCGGCGCCTCCTCCACCCCGCTCGCCAGGTCTATGGCGTAGGGGCGGAGGGCCAGGGCTTGGGGAGCGCTTTCCGGGGTGATTCCCCCGGCCAGGATCACCCGCTTCCCCGTGGCCAGGAGGGGCTCGGCCCAAGCCCGGGGGTAGGCCTCCCCGCTTCCGGGCCGGGGGCTATCCAGGAGGAGGGCCCAGGCGGGGTACTCGGCCCAGGCGGCATCGGCGGGGCCTTGCAGGGAAAACGCCTTGATCACGGGATAAAAGCGCCCCACCGCCAAGGCCCACTCCGGGGGCTCCCTCCCGTGGAGCTGGGCCACCTGAAGCCCCGCCGCCTCCATGAGGCGGAGCACCTCCTCCGGGGCCTGGTCCCGGAAGACCCCCACCCGGACCACGAAGGGGCCCAAGGCTTTGGCCATCTCCCGAGCTTGCTCCGGGGAGACCCGCCGCTTGGAGCCCGGGGCGAGGACGAAGCCCAGGGCGTGGGCCCCGAGCGCCTCGGCCAGGAGGGCGTCCTCGAGGCGGGTGAGGCCGCAGATCTTCACCCGCACCATGCCCTAGCCGCACTTGGAGTAGCCGCAGGCCTGGCACTTGTAGCAACCTTCCTCCCGCACCAGGGCCTTCTCCCCACAGACCGGGCAAGGAAGGGCCCCGGGCAGGGCCAGGCCCCCTCCGGAAAGGCTCGGCAAGGGCTCCTCCGCCCCCACCATTCCCTTGAAGGCCTGGGGGATGGTTTCCAGGGCCACGGCGATGAGGTCGGCCTTGCTGGAGACGAGCCGGCCCTGGTAGGTGCCGTAAAGCCCCCCGTTGATGCCCCGGAGGGTGCGGACGATGGCCTCGGGGGGAACCCCGTACTGCAGGGCGATGGACACCACCCGGCCCAGGGCTTCGCTGTCGGCGTTGGCCTCGTCCCCCGCCTTGCCCGAGGTGAGGATCACCTCAATGGGCCTGTCCCCCAGGAGGTTCACCGTGACGAGGAAGCTCCGCTTGGTCCCTTCCGGGGAAAGGAGCTTGACCATGTCCGTGAAGCCCATGAGGCGGCCCGGGCGCTCGTAGACGGGGCCCCCTTCCCCCCGTTTGGCCTCCTGCCCTTGCGGCGCTTCGTCGGGTGCCTCCCGCCTTTCTTCCTTCACCTCCTTGTCCTCCTTCTTCACCGTGAGCACCTGGAACTCCCGGGAGCCATCCCGGTAGACGGTGATCCCCTTGCACCCCGTGCGGTAGGCCTCCGTGTAGGCCGCCTCCACGTCGGCCACCGTGGCCTCGTGGGGCAGGTTAATGGTGTTGTGGGAGATGATGCCGTTCACCACATAGCGGTGGACGTCTTCCACCTCTATGTCGTACATCTCCACCTCGCCCGCATCCTCCACCGCCACCACCCGGAAGGCCAGCACCTCCGTGGGCCAACCCAGCCGGTCCGCGGTGCGGTTGTACACGTGGGATACCCCCCTATCCCGCACCGATTTCAGGTTATTGTAGCCGGGGTGGTGTACCCCCACCCGGGTGGCCGCCAGAATCTCCTCGGGCACGAAAACCCTGTACCGCTTGTCCACCCGGGGAATGCGCTTGTGGCTTTCTATGGGCTCCACCAGCTCTTGAAGAGGGCCAGAAACCACCACCGAGTGGACGAAGTACGTCTCCCTAGGCGCCCTCACCTTCTTGCGGCCTTGGTACACCCAGGGCAGCCCGAAGCTGCGGGCCACCTCGGCAGCCTCGTAAGCAAGCCGGCGGCTTTTGCCCTCGTAAAGGATGAGGCCCTGGTCCTGGCGGGCGTACCCGTCCAAGGTCAACCCCCGGAGGAAGGCCAGCTTCTCCTCGGGGCTCCCCTGGAGGATCTGGGAGGGCACCCGCTTCTCCTTAGCTCCCTTGCCGATCAAGGCTTCCACATAGCGGGCCAAGCGCCTAGAAAGTAGGTAAACGTTACGCACCCCCGTGCGCTTGTCCAGGGTGGCCTTGGGCTCCGCGCCGAAGAGTTTGTAGGCCACATTCCGGAAAGCCGCCTCCACCTCTGGGCTCTTGGTGGCGATGCCCACAAAACCCGTGCGCTCCACCGTGGCCCCATCCGCCGCCAACATGCCCAGGAAAAGGGCCAACTCCGGGCTCATGCATTCCGGCAAAGGGAGGGCCTTGGCGTTGGTACGGCGGGGAAAGTCCAAGGGGATAGGAGCGCCCCCTGGGCCATGGGAAGGCACCAACTTCCCCAGCACGAGATCCCCCGGCTTCAGGTCCCGCATAAGGCGCCAACCTTCCGGAGTAAGGACGCGGTGGCTTTCCCAAGCCCCCACCAGCTCGGCGCCGTTGTCCAGGCGCACCCGAACCCCCCGCTTCTTCCCAGCAAAGTAGTGGGCGGTGATGCGGTAGCCTTCAGCCGTGTAAAGGCCCTCCACGGGAACAAAGGTGTCCTCGGGGTGAGGTGGGGCGATCTCTTCCACGGGGATAAGCCCACGGGAGGTAGGTATCAAGGTGCCCTTGGCAAGGCATTTGGAGAGGGAGTTCCCGGCGTACCCCTCGGCGTCAAAGGCCCGCTGCACCACCCCCTGCATGCGCACGTGGTCCAGGGGGTGGATGTCGTGGGCGCACAGGAAGACCTTGCGGATGGTCTCGGGCACGAAGGGGAGGTTCTGCACCGAGCCGTGCCCGTCCTTCTGGATCTCCTCAACGATCTTGTCCCAGTCCCACTTGCCGTCCTTCTCGTAGCCGGGGGCGGGCGGGAAGGCCTCCATGAGCTCCACGAAGAGGGGGTGGAGGAGGGGCTTGTACTCCCCGCCGATCCTGCGCCAGACGAAGGGGCTGAAGACGGGCTCAATCCCGCTACTGACCCCCATGAGCATGCTGGTGGTGCCCGTGGGGGCCACGGTGAGGACGGCCACGTTGCGCCGGGGCTTGATGCCCAGGGCCTCAAAGTACTCCCGGTGCTCTTCGTAGAGGGGGAAGGGCCCCCGCTCCTCGGCCAAGTCCTCCGAGGCCCTTATGGCCTCCTCCCGCATGGCGGAGAGGATCTCGTAGACCTTCTGCCGGGCCGCTTCGGAGTTGTAGGGAAGGTCCAAGCGGATGAGCATGTCGGCGAGGCCCATGACCCCAAGCCCGAGCCTGCGGAGCCTCTTGGCCGCCTCCTCGTTGTCTTTGAGGGCGAAGCGGTTCACGTCCAGGACGTTGTCCAGGAAGCGGATGGCGGTGCGCACGTCCTCCCTGAAGGCCTCCATCTGGAACTCCCCGTCCTTCACGTAAGCGGCGAGGTTCAGGGCGCCGAGGTCGCAGGGCTCGCCCACGGTGAGGGGGATTTCCCCGCAGTTGTGGCAGACCAAGCCGTTGGCGATGAGGCTATGGGTCACGGGCTCGGTGAGGTCGTACACGGGGGCTTCCCCCAAGGCCTCGAGGCGCTCCACCACCGCCACAAACGGCTTGCGGTAGCTCCCTCGAGGGCGGTCCTGGAGGTAGGCGCAAAGCCTCGCCTGCTTCTCCTCCTGCAAGAAGCCCACCACCTCGGCGAAGCGGTCCCGGCTTCTAGCCCCAAGGATAAGCTCGTACTGCTCCGCCACCGGGTATTCCTTCAGCCCACCCCGCCCATCAGGCAAGGAGGTTTTACCCGCAGCACGGCGCCGGTAAATCTTGCCGAAGATGCCGAGGTTGAGGAGAAGGAGCTGCACATCCTGCAGCAACGCCAGGCTGGAGGAGGCCAATCGCACCGTGGCGTCCTTCTTGCCCGGGTTCAGCTGTACCGAGCCATCGGCGCTAAAGAGCCCCTGGAGGAAGCCCACCACCGCTTCCCGGGGAGCCCGGAAAAGGCTTTCAGGGACCCGCTTCTCCGTGGCCTTGGCCACCTTGACCCCAAGCGCCTGGAAGAACTCGGCGGGGATGCGCTTAAAGTGCAGGTGGTAGGTGTTGGAGGAGGTTTCCTGGAGGGTCCCTCCGCCCAACCAATCCCGAAGAAGGTCTACAAGCCAACCAAGCGCCTGGAAATCCTCCCGGGAGAAGTAAAAGCCCACCCCGTCTTCCCGCAGGTAGCCATCGCCCACAAGCCACCCCAAAGCCACGCCCAGCTCCCGGCTCCACTGGGTGGGAAGGTTGGCGTACTGTGCCCGCACATCGGCCCTTCCCGCCCCGCCCCGGCTCCCGGCGGTGGCCACCCGCTCCCGAACCACCGCCAAGGCGGGGGCTGGGAGGGCCACCTCCTTGGGGAAAAGGCCCTCCCCACTTTGGATCAGGATCCGATCCCCCGGACGGAGACTCCCCACCTCCCGGTAGCCCAGAGGGGTAAGGACCGGGTGGTCGGGGGTAAGGGTGAGCTCCAGCCCCTCCCGCGTCCTCAGGCGGACCACCGGTTTCACCCCGGTGAAGAAGGCCTTGGCCGCCCGGCGCACCGTGGTGCCTTCGTGGGGCATGGGCCGGCCCACACCCCCGAAGGGAGCGCGGTTGTCCGTGACCAGGAAAAAGCCTTCCGGCTTCTCCGCCAATTCGGCGATGGGAACCAGGCCGTACTCCGTGGGCACCCGGGTAGAACCCACGAAACAGGGGTTGGTGGAACGTATCTGGTAGCGCTCCCCCAACCCCTTCAGGGCCGAAAGGGCGTTGACCCGGTCCACGAAGATGAGCCCCGGCTCCCCCGTGGCCCAGGCGTGCCAGGCGATCTCGTGCCAAAGCCAGCGGGCGGGTACCTTCCCCTCGTAAAGGGGGATGGCCTTGGCCCCGTCCTCCCGCTCGGGGAGCTCGGGCACCTTCCCGGTGTAGGGGCCCTCCAGGGGATAAGGGTAGTACTTGCCGGGGACCTCAATGGGGGTCACGGGCCAAAGGGCGTCCTGCTCCAAGGCCCGCATGAAGGCGTCGCTTACCAGGACGGAGATGTTGAAGGTGGAGATGTCCCCTTCCGCCTTCTCCCGGTCCAGGTCCTTGGCGGTGAGGAAGTCCAGGAGGTCGGGGTGCTCAATGGACAGGGTGGCCATGCCCGCGCCGCGGCGGGTGTTGTGGCTCACCAGGCCGTTGGCCAGGTAGGTGTGGTTGCCCTCCACCGAAAGGTCCAGGGTAAGGATCTCCCCCCCCGGCTCCACGGCCGCCACGCGCACGTAGTACTCGTTAAAGGCGAAGGGTTCGGCCTCCAAGCCCAAGCCCTGGGCCTTCTCCTGGACCAGGGTGTACCCCGTGGCGGTGAGCTGGCGCTCGCCCCGGAGATACCGGAGGAGGTCCTTGCGCAAGGGGGTGTAGGGAGAAACATGGCCCTTCCCGCCCTTTTCCGCCACCGCCAGGAGGGGTCTTAAGAGGCCTTCGGCGTGGGGCAAGGGCCAGCTGGACTCTCGGCGCGTGTCGGGTCGGCTTTGGTAAAGGGCCTCGAGGCGGGAGCCTTGGGGCACCCCAATCCTTTCCAGGTACCGCTCCAGGCCCTTTGCGGTCACCACCCGGACCCGGTAGTGCTCAGCCTTGGAGAAGCGACCGGGGCGGGGGTTGTAGCGGAGGAGCTTGGAAGGGATGCCAAGCCCTCCCAGGAGGACCATCACGTCCTGGGCCAGGCGCTTGGAGGCGGTGGCCAGCATGGGGTAGCCTGCGGTCACCGTGCCATCCGCCTCAAACAGGCCCCGGAGGAAGGCGGCGAGGACGGGGCGGGGGCTTTGGCGGATGGCCCGGGGAACCTCCAACTCCCGCGCCTTCCCTTTAAGTAAACCGTTCTTCTTGAGCCAGGTGACCAGGGGACGGCTCCTGACCACCAGGGTCACGCTCCGGTCACCGGGTTTCTTTTCTTCACGAAGCTCTAGCCCAAAGAGCTCCCGGAAGAGGCGCTTGACCTCCTCCCGCATGGGCTCGTCCTCGTGAACGGAGAAGCCGAGGCGGTCCCCGCTCACGAAACCTTCCCCGAAGAAGAACCCGAGGAGGAAGGCCAGGTCCTCGGTGAGCACCTCCGGGGTGCGGATGGGGGTGGCGTTGGGGTGGAAGGGCTCGTCCAAGGGGGCGAGTTGGACCGGAGTGCCCGTGTGCTCATCCAGCACCCAGATGACCCAGTCCCCGGGCTTAAGCTCCTGGAGCTCCACCCACGCCCGCGTCCCGTCCTCCCGGAGGACCTTGAGCTTGTGGTTGGGGGTTCCCTGGACCTCGAGGCCGTTTTCCAACACCACCCGGAGGGTGGGGGCTACGCCGTTGTTGTACCCCTCGGGGCTCGGCCGCCAGCCCTCATCGGTGGCCACGCTTAGGGTGTGGCGTTGCCAGCCCCGCCGGAAGGGGTCCACGAGCTCGCAAAGGCGCAAGGTGCCCCGGTCGGTGTGCACCAAGGTGTCCGGATGGAGGCACCCCCCCTGCCGCACCACCCGGAGCACGGGGGCGTAGACGTAGCGCAAGGTGGCCACGGGGCCCGCCTCCTCCGCCCCCAAGGCCGCCCACTCCAGGAAGTTGTCAAAGATCTCAAAGAGGAAGCTCACAGGGCCCGAGCTCGTTCCCCCGCTTCCCCGGATGGGGGCGCCCTCGGGCCGAAGGAGGGAGAAGTCCACATGGGGCACAAGCCCCCGCCGGGCAAGGTCCGCCGCCTCCTTGGCGGCCTCCACGATGCCCCCCATGTCGTCGGGCACCCGGATGACGTCCCCCGGGGGCTCCTGGGCCAGGGCCACCCCGTAGCGCTCCGCCAAGGCCTTTAGCTCAGGGGAAACCTCCCCGTAGACCACCCGGGCGAAGTTCTTCAGGGCGATCTCCTCCTTGGGGCCATCGGGGTTGATGGGGGGGCGCATGAGGCCGCGGATGAAGTCCTCCACGTCGGGGTGGCCCGCGGAAAGGTAGGCCACCCCCTGCACCGCCCGGCGCTTCCTCGTGCCCCGGGAGCGGTAGGGGTCCAGGTTCACCCCGTTCCCCCCGCCCACCTTGGTGACCAAGGCGAGCTTCTTGGCCACCTCCATGATGCCCGCGAAGCTTTCGGGGGGGTTTTCCGTGGCCCCTTGCACGAAGCAGTTGAGGAGGTTGCCGTGGGCGGTGCCGGCCCCGGCCAGGATGCGCCCGCCGGGGGAGAAGCGCTTGCTGCTCATGAGCTCAAAGAACTTCTCCTCCCAATAAGCCCGCTCCTCGGGCTTCTCCGGCTTGGCGATCTCCCGGGCCACCCGGCGGAACATGCCCAGAATATCCCCGTCCCCGGGCTGGAGATACTGGCGCTTGGCGATGGCCTGGGCGTGTTCGTCAAAGAAATAGCGCTCCATAACCCCTCCTAAATCCCCCCATATCTTGGGGCTTACGGCCTGAATGCTACTACTCCTTGAGTCTTCGTGGCAAGTGGGGGG
Organism: Thermus sp. 2.9; assembly: GCF_000794385.1. Classification (GTDB taxonomy): domain Bacteria; phylum Deinococcota; class Deinococci; order Deinococcales; family Thermaceae; genus Thermus; species Thermus thalpophilus. The sequence continues at coordinate 236,673 of NZ_JTJB01000001.1, read as the reverse complement.
GCTCACACTTCCCCCCCACCCAAACGAGGACGCCTAACCCTTCTCCACCTCCACCCGCACCTTGAAGTTGCCCCGGCGGGTGGAGCCCAAGACCTCCAGGAGCCTAAGGCTTCCTAGGCCCTCCGCCAGAAGGGTGTCCCCGGGACGCACCTCGTCCTTGGGGGAGGCCACCTTACCCCTTAGGCGCACCTTGCCCGCTTTCACCCCCTGGACGAAGTAGCTCCGGGAAACCCCGAAGCCCTTGGCCCCGAGAGCGTCCACCCTTAGGGAAGGCACCACCAAGGTGCGCACCCCCTTGCTGGCCTTGAAGGCGGCCTCGGGGGCGGGGTGCAAGGCGTAGCCCGCCTCCAGGAGGGCCTTTTTCCCCTCGGGCAGGAGGGCCACCAAGTACCCTTCCTCCCAGGCCTCCACGTCTCCCATGGCCTCCCCCAGGTCCGGGGGCTCCTTCTCCAGGACGTAGACCTCCACCGGGTCCGAAACGCCGGGCACCTCGGGGGGGTAGAGGACGGCCACCTTCCGCTCCGCCAGGGGAAAGCCGCCGAAGAAGGCCACCTTGAGCCCCTCCGCCTTCGCCTGGGCCTCCAGGAGGGCCTGGTCCTCCAGGTCCAAGAAGGCCGTGCGCACCACCCGCCCGCCCCGGGCCCGCTTGAGGTAGGCGGAAAGGTCCATCACCCCTCCCGCACGGCGAAGCTCAAGGTGGCGCTCGCCCGCTCCTCCCCTTCCACCAAAGCCTTCACCGCCACCTTGCCCAGGCCCCGGCGGAACAGGAGGAGCTCCCCTTCCAGGATGAGGGTGTCCCCCGGCACCACGGGCTTTTTAAAGCGGGCCTCCTCCACCCCCACCAGGAAGACGAGCCCCCCGGGCTTGAAGCCGGGCTGGCGGGCGATGGTGCCCACCGCCGCCTGGGCCATGGCCTCGAGGAGAAGCACCCCCGGCATGATGGGGTAGCCGGGGAAGTGCCCCTGGAAGTGAGGCTCGTTGAAGGTCACGTTCTTCAGGGCGCGGAAGCGCTTTTCGTCCGCCTCCAACACCCGGTCCACCAGGAGGAAGGGGTAGCGGTGGGGGAGGAGCTTGAGGATCTCCTGGATGTCCAACGGCCTCACCTCCTGAGGACGTCGTCGGAGGAGAGGATGGTGTCCTCGAGGACGTGGAGCATCTCCAAGGCCTTCCCCGTGCCCAAGGCCACGGCCTCAATGGGGTTTTCCGCCACCACCACCGGCACCCCCGTGGCCTCCTGCAAGGCCACGTCCAGGTTCTTGAGGAGCGCCCCGCCCCCGGTGAGGAGGATGCCCCGCTCGTAGATGTCCGAGGCCAGCTCGGGGGGCGTGGTCTCCAACACCCCCTTCACCCCCTGGAAGATCTTCTCCAAGGGCTCCTTGAGGGCCTCGGCCACGTCCTCCGCCGGGATCTCCGCGGTGCGGGGAAGGCCCGTGATGAGGTCCCGCCCCCGGACCTCCGCCACCTCCTTCTCCTCCCCGGGCAGGAGCTTGGCCCGGCCGAGCTGGATCTTGAGCTCCTCGGCGGTGCGCTCGCCGATGAGGAGGTTGTACTTCTGGCGAATGTGGCGGATGATGGCCTGGTCCATCTCGTTCCCGGCGATGCGGAGGCTTTCCGAGCGGACAATCCCCCCCAAGGAGATGACGGCGATGTCGGTGGAGCCGCCCCCGATGTCCACCACCATGCTCCCCGTGGGCTCGGCCACGTTGATGCCCGCCCCGATGGCCGCCGCCAAGGGCTCCTCAATGAGGTAGACCTTCTGCGCCAAGGCGGAGACCGCCTGGACCACCGCCCGCCGCTCCACGTCCGTGACCCCAGAAGGTACCCCCACCATGACCCGGGGCTTGAAGAAGCGGCTCATGGGGGAAAGCACCTTCTGCAGGAAGAGAAGGAGCATCCTCTCCGTGAGGGCGTAGTCGGCAATCACCCCGTCCTTTAGGGGGCGCACGGCCACGATGTTGCCGGGGGTGCGCCCGAGCATGCGGTAGGCCTCCGCCCCCACCGCCTTCACCTCCCGCTTCCCTTGCACCACGGCGATCACCGAGGGCTCGCGGAGGACGATCCCCTTCCCCCGCACGTAGATGAGGACGCTGGCCGTCCCCAGGTCAATCCCGATGTCCTCGCCCCGAAGCATATCGCCCTATTCTAGCTCACCTGGCGTACTCCACCGCCCGGCTTTCCCGCACCACGGTCACCTGGACCTGCCCTGGGTAGTTCATCTCCCGCTCAATGCGGCTGGCGATCTCCCGAGCGAGGAGCACCGCTTTGGCGTCGGTGATCTTGTCCGGCTTGACGATGACCCGCACCTCCCTTCCCGCCTGCACGGCGAAGGCGGTCTCCACCCCGGGGAAGGAGAGGGCGATGCGCTCCAGGGCCTCGAGGCGCTGCAGGTACTCCTCCAGGCTTTCCCGCCGGGCCCCCGGCCTGGCGGCGGAGAGGGCGTCGGCGGCGGCCACCAAGACGGCGTAGGTGGTTTCGGCGTTCTCCGGGTCGTGGTGGTGGGCGATGGCGTCAAGGACCTCCTTGGGCTCCCCGAAGCGCCGGGCCAGGGCGATGCCGATCTCCACGTGGCTCCCTTCCACCTCCCGGTCCACGCTCTTGCCGATGTCGTGGAGAAGCCCTGCCCGCTTGGCCAAGGCGGCGTCCAGGCCGAGCTCCGCCGCCATGATCCCCGCCAGGTGGGCCACCTGCACGGAGTGCTTGAGGACGTTTTGGCCGTAGCTGGAGCGGAAGTGGAGCCTGCCCAAAAGCTGGATGAGGCCGGGCTTGAGCCCCACCACCCCGGCCTCGAGGGCCGCCTCCTCCCCCCTTTCGTAGATGAAGGTCTTCATCTCCTGCTTGGCCTTCTCCACCACCTCCTCAATGCGGCTTGGGTGGATGCGCCCGTCCTTTAAGAGCTCCTCCAGGGCCATGCGGGCGATCTCCCGCCGCACGGGGTTGAAGGAGGAGAGGAGGACCGCCTCCGGGGTGTCGTCAATGATGAGGTCCACCCCCGTGAGGGCCTCAAAGGTGCGGATGTTCCGCCCCTCCCGGCCGATGATCCGGCCCTTCATGGCGTCGGAGGGGATGGGGACCACGGAAACCGCGAGCTGGGCGGCGGTTTCCGAGGCCTGGCGCTGCATGGCCTGGGCCAGGATCTTCTGCGCCTCCCGCCGGGCCTCGAGGCGGACCTTCTCCAAAGCGGCCCTCACCCTTTGGGCCTTTTCCTCCTCCAGCTCCTGGTCCAGCTTTTCCAGGATGAGCCTGCGCGCCTCCTCAGGGGAAAGGCCCGCCACCTGGTAAAGCCTTTTCTCTATTTCCTTCTCCCGCTCGGAAAGCCCCGCCTCCTTGGCCTTGAGGGCCGCTTCCTTTTGCGAGAGGGCCTCCTCCAGGGCGTCCAGCTTCAGGGCCCGGGCGTCCAAGGCCTCGCCCCGCTTGGAAAGCCTCTCCGCCTCCCGGCGAAGCTCCTCCCTTTCCTCCTTGAGGCGCTCCCGTTCCGCCTTGAGCTCCTCCTGCAAGGAGCGGAGCCGCTCCCTTTCCGCCTTGAGCTCCTCCCGCTCGGCCTTGAGGCGCTCCTCCGCCTCGGCGAAGCGCTTTTTCGCCTCCAGCTCATGCGCCTCCGTCCGGCGCTGGAGCTCGGCCTCCAGCTCCGCCTTCAGGGCCTTGGCCCGGGCCTCCGCCTCCTCCCTTAGGGCCTTGGCCTCGTGCCGGGCCGCCTCGAGGATCTCCTTGGCCTCCTTGCGGGCGGCCTCCAAGGCCGCCTTCGCCTCCTCCCTGGCGGCGTCCAGGACCGCCTTCGCCTCCTCCCCCGCGCGATCCTCGCCCTTGCGCCTTAGGAAAAGGGCCGCGGAGAGGAGGAGGACCAGGGCCAAGAGCACCAGGTCCAGAAGGCTCATTCCTCCCCCTCTTCGCTGGCGGCCAAGACCACCTGGTCGGCCCGCTCCAGGACCTTGGCCCGGATCTCCTCCAGGAGCTCAGGCCGCTCCTTCAGGAAGTCCGCCGCCTTCTCCTTCCCCTGGCCCAGGCGGTGCTCCCCGTAGGAGAACCAGCTCCCCGCCTTCTCAATCACCCCGGCAGCCACGGCCACGTTCACCAGGTCCATGACCGGGTCAAAGCCCCTGCCGAAGTAGATCTCCAGCTCCGCCTCGCGGAAGGGCGGGGCCAGCTTGTTCTTCACCACCTTCACCTTCACCTTGATGCCCACCGCCTCGCTCCCCACCTTGATGGGCTGGCCGCTTTTGCGCACGTCCAGGCGCACGCTGGCGTAGAACTTGAGGGCCCGCCCCCCGGGGGTGGTTTCGGGGTTGCCGTACATCACCCCCACCTTCTCCCGCACCTGGTTGATGAAGATGGCGGCGGTGTTGCTCTTGGCCAGGACGGCGGTGAGCTTGCGCAGGGCCTGGCTCATGAGCCGGGCCTGGAGGCCCACGTGGGCGTCCCCCATGTCCCCCTCAATCTCCGCCTTGGGCACCAAGGCGGCCACGGAGTCCACCACGATCACGTCCACCGCCCCGGAGCGGGCGAGGAGCTCCACGATCTCCAGGGCCTGCTCCCCGGTGTCCGGCTGGGAGACCAGGAGATCTTCCACCTTCACCCCAAGCCGCGCGGCGTAGAGGGGGTCTAGGGCGTGCTCCGCGTCCACGAAGGCGGCCACACCCCCCTGCTTCTGCGCCTGGGCGATAATGGTGAGGGCCAAGGTGGTCTTGCCGCCGGACTCGGGGCCGTAGATCTCCACCACCCGGCCCCGGGGGATGCCCCCGATGCCCAAGGCCAGGTCCAGGCCCAAGGAGCCCGTGGGGATCACGTCCACCTGCTGCTTGGGCATCTCCCCAAGCCGCATCACCGCCCCCTTGCCGAACTCTTTTTCAATGGTCTTTAGGGCGTTCTCTAGCGCTTTCCTCTTGTTCTCGTCCATGCTCACCTCGCAGGGGAAATTTTTCCAAAATGGTGTAGACGGGCCCTTTGGGCCTGAGCTCCGAGCGCACCAGGGCGAACTCCGTCACCGGCCACTCCAGGCCGAAGACCACCGGGGGCACCCTGGGGGCAGGGGCCTTGCGCCGGGCCAGGGTGATGTGGGGCTTGAAGGGCTTATCCCCCCCCGCCCTCAGGGCCTCCTCCCCCAAGGCCTCCACCACCCCCGCCCTAAGGGCCTCGGCCAGGAGGGAAAACCCTTCCCCTTCCGCCTTGGCGAACCAGACCCGGGGGGTTCCCTCGTTGGGGAAGTAGCCCGTGCCCCGGATGCGGGCGGGGAAGGGGGCCTGCCGGCGCCCCAGGCGGTGGCCCAGGGCCACGAGGTCCTCCAGCTCCTCCTCCGGCCTTTCCCCCAGGAAGAGGAGGGTGAGGTGGAGCTGGTGGGGCGCCACCTCCTTCCAGCCTTTGTAGCGGGAAACCTTGCCTTGGGCCTCCACCAGGGCCCGCCGCACGTCCTCAGGGAGAAAAACCGCGTAGAAAAGCCTCATGTCACCAGAAGGGCCAAGGCGGCGTACACGCTCCTTAACCGCACCGCCTCCCGATCCCCGGGAAAGCGGTAGCGCCTGGCCTCCGTCCCCGTGGGCCCCGCCAGGGCCACGTAAACCGTGCCCACGGGCTCGCCCTCGAGGGGCTCGGGCCCCGCCACCCCCGTGGTGGCCAGGGCGTAGGTGGCGCCGAAAAGGGATCTTGCGGCTTCCGCCATGGCCTTGGCCGTCTCGGCGGAAACCGTTTTGGCGAGGAGCTCCTCGGGCACACCGAAGCGGGCCTTGGCCCCTACGGAATAGGATACCACGCCCCCGAGGTAGAAGCGGCTCGCCCCCGGCACCCGGGTGATCTCCGCCCCCAAAAGCCCCCCGGTGAGGCTTTCCATGGTGGCCAGGGTGGCCCCTTCCAGCTCCATCCGCCTCTTTACCGCCTCGGCCAGGGTCAAGTCCCCTTCGCCCCAGATCTCCCGGAGAAGTTTTTTCTTAATCCTTTCCGAAAGCTCCGCCACCCGGTCCTCCCGGCCCCGCACCACCACCTCCACCCCGTGGGGCTTGGGGTAGGTGCCCACCTCCACCTCCTCCTCCCGGAGGAAAAGCTCCCCAAGCCGCTCCACGATCTCCGACTCCCCGATGCCCCAGGTCTTGAAGACCCGCTCGGCGTAGGGCCTTTGGGGAAGGGCGAGCCGGGGAAGCACCTCTTGCCACATGGGCCGCCACTCGGGGGGCGGCCCGGGGAGGAGGACGAGGTCCTTGCCCTCCTTGCGCACCCACCAGCCGGGTGCGGTGCCCACGGGGTTTTTGAGCCAGGTGGCGGAGGGGATCTTCAGGGCCTGCTTGCGGTTGGCCTCGGGCATGGCCCGCCCCCGGGCGCGGAAGAGGGCCTCAATCTCCGCCAAGACCGCCTCGTCCAGGCCTAGGGGCTCCCCCAGGGCCAAGGCCACCGCCTCCCGGGTCACGTCGTCCGGGGTGGGTCCGAGCCCCCCGGAGAGCACCACAAGCCGGGCCCGCTCCCAGGCGGCCCGCACCTCCCGGGCCAAGGGCTCGGGCTCGTCCGCCACCCTGAGGGTCCTTTCCACCTTGAGGGCGAAGGGCTTGAGGCTCCTTGCGATCTCCGCCGTGTTGGTGTCCAGGGTCTCCCCGTAAAGGAGCTCCGTGCCTACCCCGATGATCTCTGCCCGCTCCACGTCGCCTCCTCAAAGGGAAGGGGGACGAGGCGGTACCGCCCCCCGCCCCCTTCCACCTCGGCCCCGAAGGGCACCTCCTGCCGCACCACCCCGAGGCCCAAGGGGCCAAAGGGGGTGGCCTCGAGGCGCTTGAGCTCCCCCACCCGCTTCCCCGCCCAGGAGAGCTCCGCCGGCGCCTCCCCCGAGGCCAGGGCCCTTAGGCCCACCAGGCGGTAGGGCACCGCCTTGCCCTCGGTGCGGGCCATGATCTCCTGGCCCACGTAGCACCCCTTGCCGTAGTCCACCAGGGAGAGGAGGCCCACGCTCTGGGGTAGCTCCCCCCGGATATCGGAGAGGAGGGGAAGGCCCTTGAGCAGGGTGTAAAGGGGGTAAAGCGCCAGGGGCCAAGCGCCCTCGGCGCTTTCCCCAATGGCCTCCCGCCCGTCGGCGTGGACCAAGCGGTAAAGGGGAAGCGCCAAAAGCTCCACCTGGTCAAAGACAATGTAGCGCTTGAGCCGTTGCGAAAGGCCCTCGAGGCTACCCCAAGGCGCAAGGAGGTAGCCCTCCGCGTGGGGGAACAGGGTCGCCGCCTCCTCTATCTGCCCCTTGTGGTTGAGGAAGAGGGCCCCCATGGGCCCGGAAAGCCGCCTCAGGTCGCGGGTGCACTGCCCCTGGAGGAAGGAAAAGGCGTCCGGCCCCCGCACCAAAAGCACACCCGGGAAGGCGAAGAAGCCTTCCCCCGAAAGGGCCTGGGCCAAGAGGGCCTCCATGCCTTCCATTATTGACCAAAGGGTCAGGAAGGGGGAGAATGGCGGACGTGCGCTTTTTCTGGGGCTCCTTCCTCGCCCTTTTCCTGGTGGGGGTCATCGTGGCCCTGCCGGGGGCGGCCTTGCCCCTCTGGCGGGCCCGGTACGGGGTGGGCGAAGAGGTTTCCCTCTTCTTCACCGCCCTCCTCGTGGGCCTCCTCCTGGGGGTGCGCCTGGCGCAAGGGGAAAGGCGCCACCCCCTTTTCCCGGGAGCCCTCCTCCTGGTGGGGCTCGCCCTTTTCGGCGTGGCCTTCGCCCCGGGCTTTCCCTGGGTGGTGGCCCTGGCCTTCTTCCTGGGCCTCGGGGAAGGGACGATGAACGTCCACGGCAATAGCCTCGTGGGGGAGCTCTTCCCAGAAAGGCGGGTGGAGCTTTTAAACCGGGTGAACGTGGCCTTCGGCCTAGGAGCGGTGGCGACCCCCTTCGCCCTTACCTTCCTGCCCTATGGCCTCTTCTTCGCCCTGGCGGGGCTCCTCGCCCTCTTCGCCGCCCTTTTGGTCTGGGAGGCCCCCAAGGTGGCCCGCGCCTCCGGGGAGGCCTCGGGAAGGCTTTGGCCCTTCCTCCTGGCCGTGGCCCTGTACACCGGGCTAGAGGGCTCCTTGGCCACCTGGAACCGGGTCTGGTTGGAGGCCTTAGGCCACCCCACCGCCCTGGGGGGCTTGCTCCTTTCCCTCTACTGGTTCTTTTTGGCCCTGGGAAGGCTCGCCCTGGCGAAGCGGGTGGCGCAAAGGCCCCTTTTTTCCCTCCAAGCCCTCCTCCTGGGGGTGATGGGGCTTCTCGCCCTCAACCTCCTCCCCCCCACCGCCCTCCTCTTTCCCCTGACGGGCTTCCTCCTCGGGCCCCTCTTCTCCACCCTCTTCGCCCTGGTGCAGGCCCGCTTTGGGCACAAGGCCCTGGGGGGGCTCATGTACGCGGGGGCGGCGGGGAGCACCCTGATCCCCGCCCTCTTCGCCCTTTTGCCCCAAGGGGGGATTCCCCTTGGGCTTTTGGCCCTGGCGGGGGCGATTTTCCTCCTCCTTCAGGGCTTGGCGCGGAGGGAAGCCCATGCCTAAGGCCCTCCTCTTTGACCTGGACGGCACCTTGGCGGACACCGACCCCCTTCACCTTTTGGCCTGGCAGGAGGCGCTTAGGCCCTTTGGCCTCGCCGTGGACCCTGCTTTTTACCGCGAGCGCATCTCCGGCCGGCTCAACCCGGAGATCGTGGAAGATCTCCTGGGCTTAAAAGGAGAAGAGGCGCAGAGGCTCATCGCGGCCAAGGAGGCCCGCTTCCGGGAGCTCGCCCAGGGGCTAAAGCCCACCCCCGGGCTCCACGAGCTCCTGAAAAGGGCCGAGGAAAAAGGCCTCACCTGGGGCGTGGTCACCAACGCTCCCCGGGAAAACGCCCACCACGTGTTAAAGGCCCTCGGGCTAAGCCCGCCCCTCCTGGTCCTCGCCGAGGAGGTGGGCCGGGGCAAGCCCGACCCCCTGCCCTACCGGGTGGCCCTAAAGCGCCTGGGGGTGGCCCCGGAGGAAGCCCTCGCCTTTGAGGACTCCCCTTCCGGGGTAAAAAGCGCCGCAGGGGCTGGCATCCCCACCTACGCCCTCCTCACGGGGCATGGGGCGGAAAGCCTCCTGGAGGCGGGGGCCAAGGGGGTGCTCCGGGACTTCCAGGAGGCGCTAGACCTCCTTTAGGGCGTACCGGGCGAAGGCCGCCTCGTCAAAGCGGCCTTCCACCAGGTCATCCCAGTAGAGCCACCCCTCCCGGAAGGCGGGGAAGGGGAAGAAGCCGCCCTCCGCCTTCAGGTGGAAGGCGAGCTCGGAGGGCTCTGTCACCCCCTGTTGGAAGGCGAGGAGGGCGGACTGGTAGGCGCCAAAGGAGCTTTGCGCCTGGCTTCCCACCATGGCCCGCTTGCCCTTCTCCCGGGCTAAGGCCAGCATCTCCAGGGTCCAGGTGATGCCGGTGCGGGCGGGCTTGAGGTTGAGGACGTCAAAGGTGTCCAAGAGGAGTTCCCGCCGCAGGTCCCTCGGGGTCATGGCGGAATCGTCGGCGATGAGGGGGAGGATCTTCCTTTCCCTAAGGCGCCTCCTCGCCTCCACCTCCTCCCGGGGCAAGGGCTCTTCCACGTAGAGGAGGCCGAGCTCCTTCCAGGCGGCGAGGTAGCGCTCCGCCTCCCCCGGGGCGAGGGCCTCGTTGGCGTCGGCGTAGAGGTCCACGTCGGGGAAGGCCTCCTTGAGGCGGGTGAGAAGCGCCGTGTCCCCCTTTAGGTCCCGCCCCACCTTCACCTTGAAGACCCTAACCCCCGCCCCGTAGGCCATGCGGGCGTCCTCCAGGACCTCCTCCTCTTTTCCCAGGCCCAGGATGTAGGCCACCCGCACCCGGTGCTTGGCGGGCTTCAGGACCTGGTGGAGCTCCTCCCCCTCGCTCCGGGCCCAGGCCTCCCAGATGGCGGTGTCCAAGGCCCCTTTCAGGCCGTAGTTGAAGGGAAAGGCTTCCAAGACGGCCCGGATGGCCTCCTGGTCGTCCGCCTCGAGGCCCTTAAGCCGAGGCCAGAGGTAGCGAAGCCCGGCCTCCACGCTTCCCAAGGTCTCCCCGTAGATGGTGGGCCTTATGGCCACCTCCGCCCGGCCCAGGGAGCCATCGGAAAGCTCCACCTCCAAAAGGGCGTGCTCCAAAGCCCCTAGCTCCGAGGCCTTGCCCCAGCGCAAGGGGGCCTTTAGGGGGATGCGGAACGGGATGAGGCGGAAGTCCTTCAGGGTCGGCATGAGGCTCATTCTAAAAGGCCCTGGTCCCGGAGGAAGGCCCGCACCGCCCGCGCCTCCTCCTCGGGGGAGAGGGCCTCGGTGTCCAGGAGGAGGGCCCGGGGGTGGCCTTTTAAGAGGCGCAAGGGGCCCTCGGGGTCATAGTTCTTCTTCTCCTCGGCCACGATCTTCAGCTTGGCCAAGACCTCCTCCGGGGGGGCAAGGGCCAAGGCCTCCTCCAGCTCCCCTGGGGCGAGCACCCCTCGGGCAAGCTCCCTAAGCGCTTGGAGCTCCCCTTCCGCTAGGGCCACCCGGTCAAAGGCGTCCTGGCGGGAAAGAAGGCGCTTGAGCCGGGTGGCCTCCCGGGCGTGGAGGAGGACGAAGCGGGCGTGGGGCAGGTGCTCCAGGGCGAAGGCCACCTCCTTTTCTCCCCGCAGGCCGTCAAAGAGGAGGGGGCCCTTGGCCTCCACGTACCCCCGGGCCAGGACCTCCGCCACCCCCCCGGGGAACTCCTCCCGGAAAAGCCGGGTGTAGCGGAAGCGCTCCTCCCGGGGAAGGGGGGGCTTGGCCCCGTAGCGGGGGAGGATGTGGCGGTCCACGAGTTCCCGGCGGTCGGGAAGCCGGGGAAGCGCCAAGGCCTCCACCAGGGTGCTCTTCCCCACCCCGGTGAGGCCCACCAGGACCAGAAGGGGCACCTCCTTGGCGGGAAGGTAGCCTTCTTGAGGCTCCAGGGAAAAGGCCGCCTGCATGGGCCCATGCTACCTGGTAGGATGGGGGGGATATGAAGCGGCTTTTGGCTTTGCTCTTCCTCCTGGGCTTGGCCTTGGCCCAGGCCCCGGCCTACCCAGAAAACACCCTAGGCGTGGGCTACGCCCCGGACAAGGGAGCCTACCTGCAAGGAAGCCTCCTCCTCCCCTTTAGCCCCTTGGGGATTGACACTGGGCTAGACGCCGAGGCCCTCCTCTCGCCAAGCCCCGAGGTCTACGCCCTCCTCAAGGCCAACCTCTTCCCTGGGCTCGTGCTTGGGGACTTCTATACCTCCCTTGGCCTTGGGCTTGACCTGCGCTACCCGTTGGGGGCCCACGTGGGCCCGGTGGCGAGCCTGGAGCTTCCCGGCGGGGCCCTTTCCGGCACCTTGGGCCTCGGGTACCAGACGGGAAGCGGGCTGCACCTGGCCTGGGGCCTGGGGCTCCGGCTTTACCTGGAGCCCCTTGCCCTCGAGGCCGCCACCTCAGACCGCTTCCCCTTCCGCCTAAGCCTCCTCTACCTCTTCTAGCGTGCGCCGCCTGCCCTTAGTCCTCTTCTCCCTCCCCGCCCTCCTCACCCTGGGGGTCTTCGTCCTCTACCCCTTTTTGGACGTGATCCGCTTCTCCACCTGGGAGTGGTCGGGGCTTTCCGAGCCCAAGCCCGTGGGGCTTAAAAACTACCAGGACCTCCTGAAGGACCCCGCCTTCTGGAATAGCCTCTGGGTAACCCTTAAGTTCATGCTCCTCGCCCTGCCCCTTTTCGTGGGGCTTTCCCTAGCCCTGGCGGTGGCCCTGGAGGGGATGCCTTACGAGCGCTTCGCCAAGAGCCTCCTCTTCCTACCCGGCCTCGTCACCCTGGGCGGGGCCACCCTGAGTTGGTACACCCTCTTCACCCCGGAATACGGGGCCCTGGCCCAGTTCCTCCCCATCCCCCCCTGGGACCGGGAGGGGTTCTGGGCCCTGGTCATGGTGGTCCTCTTCACCCTCTGGCGGCACCTGGGCTACGGGGTCCTGGTGGCCTCGGCAAGGCTCAAGGCCATCCCCAAAACCCTCCTGGAAGCCGCCTACGTGGACGGGGCGGGGCCCTGGGAGGCCTTCCGCCACGTGGTCCTTCCCCTCATGCGCCCGGCGGTGGCCTTCTTGGTGGTGGTGGGGACCATCCTCTCCCTCCAGTCCTACGCCGCCGTCTTCCTCCTCACCCGGGGCGGGCCCTACGGGGCCACCCGGGTCCTGGGCTACTACCTCTACGAGGCGGGGTTTGAGAACTTCCGCTTAGGCTACGCCGCCGCCGTCACCGTGGTCATCCTCCTCCTCACCCTGCTCTTCGCCTACGCCCAGCTAAGGCTCCTCCGCTACGGGGAGGAGTAGCGGTGGCGGGCGAGGTCCCGAAGGTGCCCGGCGAAGTCGGTGTTGAGGAAAAGCTTCCCTCGGGCGTGGAAGAAGTAAAGGTAGGGGCGGCCCTGGGCGTCCTGGCGGATGGGGTTTAGGACAGCGAGGAGGGCCGCTCGCCCCGGGTTGCCGATGGGGCCTGGGGGAAGGCCCTTGTAGCGGTAGGTGTTGTAGGGGGAGTCCACGGCGAAATCCCCCGCGGGGCGGGAAAGCTCGGGGAGGCGCTTGCCCAGGGCGTAGGCCACGGTGGGGTCGGCCTGGAGGGGCATCCCCCGTTCCAGGCGGTTGAGGAAGACCCCGGCGATGTAGGGCATCTCCGCCTCGCTCCCGGCCTCCGCCTGCACGATGGAGGCCAGGGTCACCCAGGCGTGGACGGAAAGGTCCTGTTCGGCCAGCAGGGCCCGCACCGGGGGGGTGAGCTCCGCCTCAAAGCGGCGGAGCAGGGCCCGCACCACCTCCTCCGGGGTGGCGAGGAGGTCAAAGGTGTAGGTGGCGGGGAAGAGGTAGCCCTCCAGGGTCCTCCCCTCCACGTAAGGGGGCTTGAGGGGCCCGGGGTTTTCCACGAGGCGGAGGAAACCCTCCCCATCCAACCCCGCTTGGGAGAGCCTCTGGGCGTAATCCTTGGCCCTTTGCCCCTCGGGGAAGGTGAGGGTGAGGGTCAGGGGCTTCTCCCCCCCGGTGAGGGCGCGGGCCAGGCGGAAGGCCCCTTCCCCCTTAAGGCGGTAAACTCCCGGCACCAAGCGCCTTTCCCGCCCGGAAAAGCGCAGATAGGCGGAGAAGAGGTGGCCCGAGCGCAAAAGCCCCGCCTCCTCCAAAATCCGCGCCACCTCCGCCCCCTTGGCCCCCCGGGGGATGCGCACCACCGCCTCCTTCCCCGTGGGCCCCAAGAGCCAAAGGGCGTAGGCCAGGAGGAGGGCGAAGGTGAGGAAAAGGGCCAAAACCCCCCGCCAGAGCCACTTCCTAGAGCCTTCGGGCAAGGTAGTCCTCCAGCAAGACCACGGCCGCCAGCTCGTCCAGCTTCCCCTTCTCCCGGCGCAGGCGCTTGGGGGCGTGTTGGAGCCGCCTTTGGGCGAGCTTGGTGGTGAAGCGCTCGTCCCAAAGCTCCACCTCCACCCCCCGCGCCCTTAAGGCCTCCACCAGGGGAAGGACCCGCTTGGCCTGGGCGCTTTCCTTGAGGTCGGTGCGCAAGGGAAGGCCCACCAAAAGCTTCCCTAAGCCCTCCCGCCGCACGAAGTCCAGGATGGCCTCGAGGTCCGCCTCGAGGCCCCTCCGCACCAGGTACCCCCGGCCGAAGGCGAAGGGGCTTCCCTCCTCCCCCACCGCCAGGCCGATGCGGGCCTCCCCCACGTCAAGCGCGCCCACCCGCATAGGCTGACCGGTCCGCCAGGACCACCCCAAGGTAGAGGAGGGCCACCCCGAGGGCCCGCCCCAGCTCCTCCAGGCCCACCACCCCCAACCGGTTGAGGGTGCTGGTGGAGGCCAGGACCAAGGCGGCCACGAAGATGAGGGCCGTGCCTTGGGCCCGCAACGGGTTTCGCCGCCAGAAGAGGAGGGTGGTGTACAGGGCCACCCCAGCCAGGAGCAGGGTGCCCAGGAGGTTAAAGGGGATGGTCCAAAGCCGGGGGGAAGTGAGGCTTGGCTCGGGGAAGGCCTTCCCCGAGGGGGCGTGGGGGGTGGGGAGGGCGCTTAGGTCCAAGGGGGCCGAGAGGACCAAGTGGAGCCCGTAAAGGATGAAGGGGCTCAGGAGAAGGAGGAGGCCCCGGGCCGCCCGAGGGTTGAGGAGGGCCAGGCTCCCCAGGCCCAAGAAGGTCACCCCGTGCATGGCCCCCACCAGGTACCAAAGGCGGTAAAGCGCAGGGGTCCAGGCCCCCAGGAGGCGGGCCAGAAGCTCGGCGGAAACCCCCAGGGCGAAAAGCAGCAGGCCGAGGCTGTAGAGGGCGTTGTGGAGGGAGGGGCGCTTGCGGTAACGCCCCCAGGTGAGGGCGAAAAGGCCCCAGGAAAGGGCCACGGCCAAAGCGCTCAGGAGTTCGGCCATGGGCTTATCCTAACCCCTTTAGGGGAGGAGTTCGGGCAAGGCTTCCTTGGCCCGCGCGGGGTCCAGCCCCGCCCCCTGGGCCAAGGCCCCCTTGCCGCCCCCCCGGCCCCCCGCCCTTTCCGTGAGGGCGCGGAAGAGGCTTCCCGCCTCGAGGCCCCGCTCCTGGGCCCGCTTGGAAAGCTTTAGGGCCGCACGCCCCCCGGAGAGGACCAGGGCGAGGTCGGCCCCCCGCTCCACCAGCTCGTCCGCCGCCTGGCGCAGGGCCTCCCCGTCCAGCCCCGACATCTCCACCACGGCGTAGCGGAGGCCGCCCTTTTCCAAAAGGGCCACCTCCTTCTTGAGCTCCACCTGCACCAGCCGCGCCTTAAGGCTTTCCACCTCCCTTTCCTTGGCCTTAAGCTCGGCGAAGAGCTTCTCCAGCCGCTCCTCCAGGGCGCTTTCCCCGGCGGAAAGCCTCTCGGCGAGGGCCTTCAGGCGGTTTAGGGCGCCCCGGGCGAAGCGGATGGCCGCCTCCCCCGCCACCGCCTCCACCCGGCGCACCCCGGCGGAAACCGCCTCCTCCTTGGCGATGAGGAAGGCCCCGATCTCCCCGGTGCGGCGCACGTGGGTGCCACCGCAGAGCTCCTTGGACTCCAGGCCCGGCAAGGGACTCCCCTCCACCCGCACCACCCGGACCACCTCCCCGTACTTCTCCCCGAAGAGGGCCATGGCCCCCTCCTTCCGGGCCTCCTCCAGGGGCATGTAGCGCCAGGTGACGGGGAAGTCCGCCATGATCCAGCGGTTGACGAGGAGCTCTATGCGCGCAAGCTCCTCCGGGGCCAAGGGCTCGGGGTGGGTGAAGTCAAAACGGAGCCGGTCCGGGGCCACCAGGCTTCCCGCCTGGCGAACGTGGGGGCCGAGGACGGCCCTAAGGGCGGCGTGGAGGAGGTGGGTGGCGGTGTGGTGGCGCTCGGTGTCGCGCCTTTTGGGGTCCACCACCGCCCGCACCCTCTCCCCCACCCTAAGGACGCCCTCCTCCACCTTGGCCTTGTGGAGGAAGATGCCCCTGTCCGTCTTCTGGGTGGTCTCCACCCAGGCCCTACCCCCGGGCCACTCCAACAGGCCGAAGTCCCCGATCTGCCCGCCCCCTTCGGCGTAGAAGGGGGTCTTGTCCAGGACC
The DNA here is from genome assembly GCF_000794385.1 of Thermus sp. 2.9. Lineage (GTDB taxonomy): Bacteria > Deinococcota > Deinococci > Deinococcales > Thermaceae > Thermus > Thermus thalpophilus. The sequence continues at coordinate 221,225 of NZ_JTJB01000001.1, read as the reverse complement.
ACCTGGACCTCGGTCCCGGGGCCCGCCTCCTCGAGGCTCTGGTCCCCGGCGAGGAGGGCCAAGACCTCGGCCTCGGCCTCGAGGGTGCCGTAGCCCAAAAACTCCGTGGCCCCCCGCTCGGCGTAAAGCTCCTCCAGGACCTGGGCGCTTTTCTTGAAGATCTCCCGCTCAAAGGCCATGGCGGCCCGGGAGCGCTCCTGCTGCTCCTCCAGGGCCTGCCTAAAGCCCTCGGTGTCCACGCCATAGCCCCGCTCGGCGGCGATCTCCACCGTGAGGTCCAACGGGAAGCCGTAGGTGTCGTAAAGGCGGAAGGCCTCCTCCCCAGGAAGCGCCTCCCCCGGCTTGAGCCCGGAGAGGAGGAGGTCTAGGCGCTTCAAGCCCCCTTCCAGGGTTTCCAGGAAGCGCTCCTCCTCGAGGCGGACCTGCTTCTCCACCGAGGGGAGGTTTTCCCGCATCTCCGGGTAGAAGTCGCCCAAAAGCTCCGCCACCAAGGGGGCGAGCTTGTACAGGAAGGGCTCGGAAAGCCCGAGCAGGTAGCCGTGCCGCAGGGCCCGGCGGAGGAGGCGGCGGATCACGTAGCCCCGCCCCGTGTTGGAGAAGGTCACCCCGTCGGCCAAGGCGGCCACCACGGCCCGCACGTGGTCGGCGATGACCCGGTGGCTCACGCTCCTTTTCCCCTCGTAGGGCCTGCCGCTCCACAGGGCCACCCGCTCAATGAGGGGGAAGAAGGTGTCGGTGCGGTAGAAGTCCTCCACGTCCTGGAGGATGGCCGCCACCCGGTAAAGGCCCATGCCCGTGTCTATGTTCTTCTGGGGCAGGGGCTTGAGGATGCCGGGGCCGGGGATGGGGCCTTGGCGGTCGTACTGGGTGAAGACCAGGTTCCAGATCTCCACGAAGCGGTCCCCGCTTCCCGTGTTGGGCCCCGTCTCGTCCGGGGTGCCGAAGGCCGGGCCCCGGTCGTAGAAGATCTCCGAGCAGGGGCCGCTGGGCCCATTGGGCCCGTGGGTGATGGCCCCGCCCGGCCAGTAGTTCTCGTCCTCGCCGAAGCGGCCGATCCTCTCCTCCGGCACCCCCACCAGGTCGCGCCAGATGGCGTAGGCCTCGTCGTCGTCCTCGTACACCGTGACCCAAAGGCGGTTCGGGTCCAACTTGAGGTGCTCCGTGAGGAACTCCCAGGCCCAGAGGATGGCCTCCTTTTTGAAGTAATCCCCGAAGGAGAAGTTCCCCAGCATCTCAAAGTAGGTGTTGTGCCGAGAGGTGCGGCCCACGTTCTCAATGTCCCCCACCCGGAGGCACTCCTGGCAGGTGGTGATCCTGCGCCACTCCTTGCCCCCGAAGATGGGTTTGGCTCCCAGGAAGTAGGGCTTTAGGGGGGCCATGCCCGCGGAGGTGAAGAGGAGGGAGGGGTCGTTCTCGGGGATGAGGCTAAAGGAAGGCAGGCGCAAATGGCCCTTGCCCTCAAAGAAAGATAGGTACTTCTCGCGGATCTCCGCCGTGCGCATGCCTTTGATTATAGGACCGCCAAGGCCACCTCCTCGCCCTCGGGCAGGAGGAAGGCCCTAACCCCGTCGGTGCCGAAGATGACGTAGGGCACCCGCCAGCGGGCCTCCCGGACGTCCGTGGGGCTCGGGAAGGCGGGGCCATGGGGGTGGGAGTGGTAGATGGCCAGGAGGCTCAGGCCCTGGCCCTCCAGCGCCTTCAGGGCCTTCAGGAGGGCTAAAGGCTCCGCCAGGTAGGCCGTGAGGGGGTGGGGATGGGCGTTGGGGAGGGGGATGACCCTCTCCACCTCCCGCCTGCCCGCCCAAAGCCCCACCCCTTCCCGGGGGGCCTCCCGCAGGAGGTGGGCCCGGGTTTCCTCCAGAAGCCTTCTGGGCACGTAGAGAACTTGGGACAATCGCCCCCTCCTTGGCCCTATACTATGGGCACCAAGAAGGAGGGACCATGATCCGTACCCTTGCCCTGGTGGGCCACGCGGGAAGCGGCAAGACCACGCTAACGGAAGCGCTCCTCTACCACACGGGGGGCCAAGGAGCGGATGGGCCGGGTGGAGGAGGGCACCACCACCACGGACTACACCCCCGAGGCCAAGCTCCACCGCACCACGGTGCGCACCGGGGTGGCCCCCTTGCGCTACAAGGACCACCGCATCTTCCTCCTGGACGCCCCCGGCTACGGGGACTTCGTGGGGGAGATCCGGGGGGCCTTGGAGGCGGCGGACGCCGCCTTGGTGGCGGTGTCCGCGGAAAGCGGGGTCCAGGTGGGGACGGAAAGGGCCTGGACCGTGGCCGAGCGCCTGGGCCTGCCCCGGATGGTGGTGGTGACCAAACTGGACAAGGGCGGGGACTACTACGCCCTTCTGGAGGACCTCCGGGCCACCCTGGGCCCCATCCTCCCCATTGACCTGCCCCTTTACGAGGGGGGGCGTTGGGTGGGGCTTATAGACGTCTTCCACGGCAAGGCCTACCGCCTCGAGGGGAGCAAGGAGGTGGAGGTGCCCCCGCCCGAGGCGGAGAAGGCCCGGGCGGAGCGCTTCCGCCAGGAGGTCCTGGAGGCCATCGTGGAAACGGACGAGGGCCTTTTGGAGAAGTACCTGGAAGGGGAGGAGGTCACGGGGGAGGCCCTGGAAAAGGCCTTCCACGAGGCGGTGCGGCGGGGGCTCCTTTACCCCGTGGCCCTGGCCTCGGGGGAGACGGGCATCGGCGTCCTGCCCCTTCTGGACCTGATCCTGGAGGCCTTCCCTTCCCCCGAGGAGCGCTTCGGGGAAGGCTCCCCTTTGGCCAAGGTCTTCAAGGTGCAGGTGGACCCCTTCATGGGCCAGGTGGCCTACGTCCGCCTCTACCGGGGAAGGCTCAAGCCCGGGGACACCCTGCAAAGCGAGGCGGGGGCGGTGCGCCTACCCCACCTCTACGTGCCCATGGGCAAGGACCTCCTGGAGGTGGAGGAGGCGGAGGCGGGCTACATTTTGGGCCTTCCCAAGGCGGACACCCTCCACCGGGGCATGATCCTTTGGCAAGGGGAAAAGCCCGAAAGCGAGGCCGTGCCCTTCGCCCGTCTGCCGGAGCCCAACGTGCCCGTGGCCCTACGCCCCAAGGGGCGCACGGACGAGGCCAAGCTGGGGGAGGCCTTAAGGAAGCTTTTGGAAGAGGACCCAAGCCTCAAGTTGGAAAGGCAGGAGGAAACCGGGGAGTTCCTCTTATGGGGGCATGGGGAGCTCCACCTCACCACCGCCAAGGAGCGCCTGGCCGACTACGGGGTGGAGGTGGAGTTCTCCGTGCCCAAGGTGCCCTACCGGGAAACCATCCGCAAGGTGGCGGAGGGGCAGGGCAAGTACAAGAAGCAGACGGGCGGGCACGGCCAGTACGGGGACGTGTGGCTCAGGCTGGAGCCCGCCCCCGAGTACAGCTTTGAGTGGCGCATCACCGGGGGGGTCATCCCCAGCAAGTACCAGGAGGCCATTGAGGAGGGGATCCTCGAGGCCGCCAAGAAGGGGGTCCTGGCGGGCTACCCGGTGATGGGCTTCAAGGCCATCGTCTATAACGGCTCCTACCACGAGGTGGACTCCTCCGACCTGGCCTTCCAGATCGCCGCCAGCCTGGCCTTCAAAAAGGTGATGGCGGAGGCGAGCCCGGTCCTCTTGGAGCCCATCTACCAGATCAAGGTCCTAGCCCCCCAGGAGCGCGTCGGGGACATCCTCTCCGACCTCCAGGCCCGTAGGGGCCGCATCCTGGGCATGGAGCAGGAGGGGGCCTTGAGCGCCGTGCGGGCCGAGGTGCCCTTGGCCGAGGTGCTGGAGTACTACAAGACCCTGCCGGGCCTCACCGGGGGGGCCGGGGCCTACACCCTGGAGTTCAGCCACTACGCCGAGGTGCCCCCGCACCTGGCGCAAAAGATCGTCCAGGAGCGCCGGGCCCAGGAGGGGTAGTGGAGGCGCTTTTCCGCCTCAAGGAGGCCCTGAACCAAACCCTCTTCGGCCAGGAGGAGGCCATCGAGGCCCTGTTGGCCACCCTCCTGGCCCGGGGGCACGCCCTACTGGAAGGGACGCCGGGCCTGGGCAAAACCCTCCTGGCGGAAGCCTTCGCCAAGGGAAGCGGCCTCTCCTACAAGCGCATCCAGTTCACCCCGGACCTCCTCCCCCAGGACCTCACGGGGAGCGAGATCTTCCGCGAGGGGGGCTTCGTCTTCGTCAAAGGCCCCCTCTTCGCCCAGGTGGTGCTGGCGGACGAGATCAACCGGGCCCCGCCCAAGGTGCAGTCGGCCCTCCTCGAGGCCATGCAGGAGCGGGCCGTGACGGCAGGGGGGGTGCGCCACCCCTTGCCCGAACCCTTCTTCGTCATCGCCACGCAAAACCCCCTGGAGCTGGAGGGCACCTACCCTCTGCCCGAGGCCCAGCTGGACCGCTTCACCGCCAAAATCCCCTTCCGCCCCCCCAGGCGGGAGGTGTGGCTCCGGATCCTCACCGAGGAGCCCAAGCTCCCCGAGCCCCAGGCGGTGGACCTCCTCCAGGGGCAAAAGGAGGCCAGGGAGGTGCGGGTGGCCAAGGAGGCCCTAGAGACCATCACCCACGTGGCCTTCCTGACCCAGGAGGACAAGCGGCTCCGCATGGGGCTTTCCCCCCGGGGGGCCAAGGCCTGGCTGGCCTTGGCCAAGGCCCTGGCCTACCTGCGGGGGAAACCCTTGGTAGACTGGAAAGAACTCAAAGACGCCGCCTACCTAGCCCTTCCCCACCGCCTCTTCCTCACGGAGGAGGCCCTCTACGAGGGGGAAACGGCGGAAGGGGTGCTGCGGGAGGTTTTGCGGAAGGGAGGAGTGCCATGAGGTGGGTGCGGTTTTTCCACGAGGTGGGCCTGGAGGACGTCCCCTTGGTGGGGGGCAAGAACGCCTCCTTGGGGGAGATGATCCGGGAGCTTTCCCCCTTGGGGGTGAAGGTCCCCGGCGGCTTCGCCACCACCAGCGAGGCCTACTGGTACTTTTTGGAGACAAACGGCCTGAAGCAGGCCATCGCCCAGGAGCTCACAGGCCTGGACGTGGAAGACCCCAAGGCCCTTCAAGGGGCAAGCCGCCGCCTCCGGAACCTGATCCTCAAAGGGGAATACCCCCCGGACCTTCGGGAGGAGATCCTTTCCGCCTACCGCCAGCTTTCCCAGGAGGCGGGGGAGGAGGAGATCCCCGTGGCGGTGCGCTCCAGCGCCACCGCCGAGGACCTGCCCACGGCCAGCTTCGCCGGGCAGCAGGAAAGCTACCTTTACGTCCAGGGGGAGGAGGACCTCCTCCAGCACGTGAAGCGGGCCATGGCCAGCCTCTTCACCGCCCGGGCCATCAGCTACCGGGCCCACATGGGCTTTGACCACCTGAAGGTGGCCCTCTCCGTGGGGGTGCAGCGCATGGTGCGGGCGGACACCGCCACGAGCGGGGTCATCTTCACCCTGGACCCGGACACGGGCCACCGGGGCTTCGTCTACCTCACCGCCATCTGGGGCCTGGGGGAGAACATCGTCCAGGGGCGGGTGGTCCCGGACGGCTACTACGTGCACAAGGAGGCCCTGAAGGCGGGGTACAAGGCCCTCGTGTACAAGCGCCTGGGGACCAAGGAGCTCACCCTGGTCTTTGATCCCAAGGAAGGCCGCCTGAAAAACCGCCCCACGCCCCCCTACCTGCGCAACCAGTTCGCCCTGAAGGACGAGGAGGCCCTGCGACTGGCCGACTGGTCCTTGAAGATTGAGGAGCACTACTCCAAGAAGCGGGGCGCCCCCACCCCCATGGACATTGAGTGGGCCAAGGACGGGCCCACGGGGGAGCTCTTCATCCTCCAGGCCCGCCCCGAGACCGTGCACGCGCAAAAGAGCCCGGTGCTTCGGGTTTATCGGCTCCTGGCACGGGGGGAGGTGGTGGCGGAAGGCCTGGCGGTGGGGGAGGCCATCGCCACCGGGCGGGCCCGCATCCTCAAGGACCCCAAGGAGATGGACCGCTTCCAGGAGGGTGAGGTCTTGGTCACGGAAACCACCAACCCCGACTGGGAGCCCATCATGAAGAAGGCGGCGGCCATCGTCACGGAAAGGGGCGGGCGCACCTCCCACGCCGCCATCGTGGCCCGGGAGCTGGGGGTGCCGGCGGTGGTGGGGGCGGTGGGGGCCACGCGGGCCATCCCCGAGGGGGAAGCGGTCACCGTCTCCTGCGCCGAAGGGGAGGTGGGCCGGGTCTACCGCGGGGCCTTGCCCTTTGAGGTGGAGGAGATCCGCCCCGAGGCCCTCCCCAGGACCAAGACCCGGATCCTGGTCAACGTGGGCACCCCGGAGGAGGCCCTGAAGGCAAGCCTCCTCCCCACGGACGGCGTGGGGCTCGCCCGCATGGAGTTCGTCTTCGCCAGCCACGTGCGCGTCCACCCCCTGGCCCTCACCCGCTTTGAGACCCTGCCCCTTGGCGTGCAGCGGGAGGTGGAGGCCCTCACCGAGGCCTACGGCGACAAGCGGGCCTACTTCGTGGACCGCTTGAGCCAGGGCGTCGGCCTCATCGCCGCCGCCTTCTACCCCAGGCCCGTGATCCTCCGCTTTTCCGACTTCAAGACCAACGAGTACGCCCGCCTGGTGGGGGGGCACCTCTTTGAACCCAAGGAGGAAAACCCCATGCTGGGCTGGCGGGGGGCGAGCCGCTACTACCACCCCGACTACAAGGAGGGCTTCCTCCTGGAGGTGGCGGCGGTGAGGCGGGTGCGGGAGGAGATGGGCCTGAAGAACCTCCACGTGATGGTGCCCTTCTGCCGCACCCCGGAGGAGGGGGCGAAGGTTTTGGAGGTCATGGCGGAAGGGGGCCTGAGGCGGGGGGAGGAGGGGCTTTTGGTCTACGTGATGGCGGAGATCCCTTCCAACGTCCTCGAGGCCGAAGCCTTCGCCGAGCTCTTTGACGGCTTCTCCATCGGCAGCAACGACCTTACGCAACTAGCCTTAGGCCTGGACCGGGACTCGGAAAGGGTGGCCCACCTCTTTGACGAGCGGCGGGAAACGGTGAAGGCCCTCTGCGCCCTCCTCATAGAAAAGGCCCACGCCCGGGGCAAGACGGTGAGCATCTGCGGCCAGGCCCCTTCCGACTACCCCGAGTTCGCCGCCTTCCTGGTGGAGCGGGGGATTGACTCCCTAAGCCTCAACCCGGACGCCCTCCTGCGCACGGTGAGAAAGGTGGCGGAGGTGGAACGCGCCTTGGGCTTGGGGTAAGCTTGGGCATGGTCCGCGAGCCCTTCAACGCCCTAAGCCACGCCTTGGGCGTGCCGTTTGCCCTTTTGGGTAGCCTCCTTCTCCTCTTCCTGGCCCCCAAGGAGGCCTGGGGCGGCATCCTCCTCTTCGGCCTCACCATGGCCCTGATGTTCGGCGCAAGCGCCCTCTACCACGCCCTAAAGGTGGAGGAAAGGGCGCTAACCTGGCTCAGGCGGCTGGACCACGCCGCCATCTTCCTCTTCATCGCCGGGAGCTACACCCCCTTTTTGCTTGCGGGCTTGCGGGAAGGCCCCAAAACCTTCGCCCTGGGCCTCGTCTGGGGGCTCGCCCTCTTGGGCGTGGCCTTCCGCCTCTTCTTCCTCAAGGCCCCCCGCTGGCTTTACACCCTGGCCTACCTGGGCCTGGGGTGGCTTTCCGTCCTTTTCTTACCCCGCCTTGACCTTCCCCTTTCCACCTTCGCCCTCATGGCCCTGTCGGGGGCCCTCTACACCCTGGGGGCCTTGGTCTACGGGCTCAAGCGCCCCAACCCCTGGCCGCACCGGGTGGGCTTCCACGGGCTTTGGCACCTCCTGGTGCTTTTGGGAAGCCTCTTCATGTACCTGGCGGTCCTCAGCCTCTACACCTAGCTTTCTCATGAGAAAGTGTGTATCCTGGGGGGTATGGAACCCCCTCTGATCCTCATCGTGGAGGACGAGAAGGACATCGCCCGCTTCATAGAACTGGAGCTCCAAGCGGAGGGCTACCGCACCGAGGTGGCCCACGACGGCATCACCGGCCTTTCCCGCTTCCGCGAGGTGAACCCCAACCTGGTGATCCTGGACCTGATGCTCCCCGTGATGGACGGGATAGAGGTGGCCAAGCGCATCCGCAAGACCTCCAACGTGCCCATCCTCATCCTCACCGCCAAGGACCGGGTGGAGGACAAGGTGGAGGGCCTGGACGCCGGGGCGGACGACTACCTGGTGAAGCCCTTCTCCATAGAGGAGCTCCTGGCCCGGGTGCGGGCCCACCTGCGCCGGGTAAGCCCGGCCATCACCGGGGAGATTAGGGTGGCCGACCTCATCATCAACGTGGAGGGGCGGGAGGTCTTCCGCGCCGGACGGCGCATTGAGCTTTCCAACAAGGAGTTTGAGCTACTGGAACTCCTGGCCAAGAACCCGGGCAAGGTCTTCAGCCGCTACGAGATAGAGGAAAAGGTCTGGCCTGGTTACCAGGGCGGGAGCAACGTGGTGGACGTCTACATCGGCTACCTGCGCAAGAAGCTGGAGGCGGGTGGGGAGCGCCGCCTCATCCACACGGTGCGGGGCGTGGGGTACGTCCTAAGGGAGGACTAGCCCCCCTCCATGACCCTGCGCACCCGCATCACCCTTTTGACCGCCGGCCTCCTCTTCGTCACCCTCTTGGTGTTGGGGTTCGCCCTGGAGGGGGTTTTGCGGAGCTTCCTCTACCGCAACCTCCGGGCCGAGCTTTTGGAGGCCAGCAACCAGGTGGTGCGCCTTTTGAACCTCGGGGGGCAGACCCTTTTGGAAGCGGGCCTCCCCGCCGGCCTTTACGCCGAGCTCCAGCTCCTGCCCGAGGAAGACCCCGCCTTCTTGGCCCGGGAGGGGGGGATCAGCCTGCAAAAAAGCCCGGCCCTGGGAAGTGGGCGCCTCCTCCTCAAGGAGGCGGACTACCGCACCCTCCTGGCCCAGGGCGAGGTCTGGGCCCGGGTGGAGCTCCCCCGGGAAGGGAAGCCCCTGGCCCTTCTGGTCTACGCCAGGCGGGTGGAGGTGAACGTGGCCGGCACGGTGTGGAAGGGCCTCCTCCTGGTGGGCCGGCCCACGGAGGGAATAGAGGCCACCCTCACCCAGTTCGCCCGCATCTACGCCGGCACCGCCTTGGCCGTCCTCCTCCTGGCGGTGCTCTTGGCCCGGGCTTTGGTGGCCCGGGCCCTTTCCCCCTTGGAGTGGCTGGCCCAGCGGGCCGAGGCCATGCCCGAGCGCCCCGAGCCCCTGCCCGAGCCCGAAGGGGAGGACGAGGTGGCGGCTTTGGTCCGGGCCCTTAACGGGATGCTTTCCCGCATGCAGAAGGCCTTTGAGGCCCAGACCCGCTTTCTCCAAGACGCCTCCCACGAGCTCAGGACCCCCATCACCGCCATCCTGGGCCACGTGGGCTACCTCCTCCGCCGCACCCCCCTGAGTGACGTTCAGCGGGAAAGCCTGGAAACGGTGAGGCGGGAGGCCGAGCGCATGGGCAAGCTGGTCTCGGACCTACTAGAGCTTTCCCAAAGCGGGAGCTGGCGCATAGAGCCCATTCCCGTGCGGGTTTTGGACCTCCTGGAGGAGGTGCGGGAGGAGTTCAAGCGGAGCTTTGAGGGGGAAATCCTGGTGGAGGCCCCCCCGGAGGTGTACGTGCGGGGGGACCCGGATAGGCTCCACCAGGTCCTGGCCAACCTGGTGGCCAACAGCCTCAAGGCCGGGGCCCGGCACGTGTGGCTCAGGGCCTTTGATCTGGGGAAGAAGGTGGTGGTGCGGGTGGAGGACGACGGGGAAGGCATCCCCGAGGAGCACCTCCCCCACCTCTTTGAGCGCTTTTACCGGGTGGACAAGGCCCGGGACCGGGAACGGGGGGGCTCGGGGCTGGGGCTGGCCATCGTGAAGGCCATCCTCGAGGCCCACGGGGGGGAGGTCTGGGTGGAAAGCGAGGTGGGAAAGGGCACCGCCTTCAGCTTTTCCCTCCCCGCAAGCGCGCCACCGCCTCCTCCACGCTGATCTCCCCCTTGCGCAAGGCCTCCAGGACCTGGAGGCGCGGCTCCTCCGTGCCCTCCGGCTCCGCCTCGTAGCCCAAAGCCCGCAGGAGGGCGTCCAGCCGGGCCCGCACCGTGGGGTAGGAAACCCCGAGGAGGCGCTCCATCTCCTTGAGGTTCCCCCGGACCCTCACGAAAAGCCGCAGGAAGTCCAGGTGCTCCTTGGGCAAGAGGGCGAACTCGTTTAGGGCGAAGCGGCCCGAAACCTCGGTACCGCAGGCGGGGCAGAAAAGGACCTTCACCGCCAAGGGGTTTTCGCAAGCCGGGCAACGCACGGGAAGCGGTCGCATCACCATAGTCCCACCTTTAGCTTGACCCCTTCCGCCTCCACCTCCAAGAAGACCAAGGGCGGAAGCGCCCGAAAGGCGAAGACCGCCCCAAGGGGGAGAAAAAGGCGGGGGCGTTGGCCGCGGAGGGCCCGCGTCTTTTCCCACCAAAGGACCGCAAGGAGAAGCCCCTCCAGGAGGAAAAGGGGGCAGACAAGCCCCACGGGCACCCTCCCCACCCATACCCCCAGGTAGAGGAAGCGGGGGCGCAAGGGGATCAGGCGGCCCTTCAAACCACCTCCACCAGGATGCGCACGGGCTTGCCCTCGTCCTCCGCCTCCACCTCCACCAGCTTCCCCTCCGGCACCCCCTGGCCCACCGCCGCCAGGAGCTCCTTCAGGTTCACCCCTTGGCGTCCCAGGGTGAGCTGGGCCTCCTCGGGCAGGAACTTCTCCAGAAGCTCCGCCAAGGCCAAGGGAAGGTTGACGTGCACCTTCACCGGCTTGCCCTGGTCGTGCCCGTCCACCCGCACCCGCAAAAGCCGGGCTGGGGAGGAGGCCTTGGGCCGCTCCCCCAGGGCTTCCAGAAGGGCCAAGGCCTCCTCCACCCCGATCTCCCCCGCCCTCACCATCTCCAAAACCCTCCGCTTCTCCTCCATCACGCCTCCTTGGTTCAAAGCGCCAGGTCGCCCAACCGCACCCACGCCTCCAATCGCGCCACCGCCTCGAGGCCGATGGCGCCTTCCCTAAGCAAGACGCGCCGCTTAGCCTCCACGGGCCACCCCCCACCGCACCTCGGGCGCCAGGGCCTCGGCCAGGCGCCAAAGAGCCCCCGGCGCAGGGGAAGGAGAAGCCTTTCCCGCTCCGCTTCCCCAAGGCGCTCCCGGCCCCAGTGCCCAAGCCCCATGCGCACCTCCTGGCTAAAAGGTTAAACCAGACGTTTACAGATTGTCAAGTCTTGCTTGCGATATTTAAAAGGGGAGCCTCGAGGGGTGGCGGGACCCCAGGAAGGGCGCCCCCAAAAAGGCGAAGAGGAAAAGGGCGTAGGCCAGAAGGAGGAGCGCGGCCCGGGCCCGGCCCCCAAGCCGCTCCTCCAGGAGGAAGTAAAGGGTGAAAAGGAGCCAGCCCAAAAAGGCGGAAACCTCCTTGGGGTCCAGGCTCAAAGCGCTTCCGAAGTAGCTGAAGGCCCAAGCCATGCCGCTTCCCAGGCCCAAGGTGGCCGCCCAGTAGCCCACCCTCAGGTACCCCCGCTCAAGCCGCCTTAGGCTCCAAAGGGGCGGGGCCCCCAAGGCCCGCTCCGGGTGCGCCCGCAGGCGCAGGTCCTGAAGCGCACACAGGACCCCCGCCCCTACCCCCACCGCCAAGGCCAGATAGGCCACCAAAAAAGCCCCAGCGTGAAAGAGGGTGAGGGGAAGGGGAAGCTCCCCCTTGGGGTGGGGCAGGGCCTTGAGGGCGAAGAGGCCCAGGACCAAGGAGAGGGCCAGGAGGTAGCGGCGCAAAGGGGTGAGCCTAGGGCGGAGGGCGAGGGACTCGCCCCGCAGGGCCAAAAGGCCCCCAAGGACCAAGGCGGGCTGAGCCGGGCCCGAGAAGAGCCCCTTGGCGAAGGCGTCAGCCAGGGCGGCCCCCAGGTAGAGCCAGGCCCCAAGCCCAATCCCCCGGGGCCAGAACCACCCCAGGGCCAGGAAGGCCACCCCCAGAAAGGCCAGGGCGCTCGCCAAGGTCATGGCCGGGCCTGGGCCTTGAGGGCCAGGATCAAGGGGTGGGCCCGGCGGCCCGCCTCCTTGTGCCAGGTGAGGGGGTCGGCCTGGGGCAGTTCCGCGGACACTTCCCTAAGAAGCCTCTCCTCCAAGGCCCGGATGGCCTCCCGCACCCGGTGGCCGGCGTACCACTCCAGGTAGTCGCCCAAGGCCTTTTCCACGAGGGCCTCCACCTTGGGCACCTCCCCTAGGCGGGCTTGGCGGTTTTTCTCCACCACCTTTTCCAGGTCGTCCAGGTTGTAGAGGTAGGCGTGGGGAAGGCGCCCCACCCGGGGGTCAATGTTCCGGGGCAGGGCGATGTCTATGAGGAAAAGGGGCTTGGCCCGCCGAGGCAGGTCCTGGGGGCGCACCAGGTAGTGGGGGGCGGCGGCGGAGGCCACCACCAAGTCCACCCCCGCCAGGACCTGGGGCAGGGCTTCCAGGGTAAAAGCCTCCCCACCCAGGCGCTCCGCCAAGGCCTTGGCCCTTTCCGCCGTGCGGTTCACCACCAAGACCCGTCCCACCCCGTGGGCGCGGAGGTGGGTGAGGAAGAGCTCCGCCATCTCCCCCGCCCCCAGGACCGCCACGGAAAGCCCCATGAGGTCGCCAAAAACGGCCAGGGCCAGGTCCAAGGCGGCGTAGGCCACGCTCACCGCCCCAGCCCCGATGGCGGTTTCGCTCCGGGCCCGCTTGCCCACGGCGATGGCGGACTGGAAGGCCTTTTCCAGAAGGCTTTCCGTGGCCCCGTGCCGCCGCGCCAGGAAAAGGGCCTCCCGCACCTGGCCCAGGATCTGCGCCTCCCCCACCACCAAGGAGTCCAACCCCGCGGCCACGCGGAAGAGGTGGCGGAGGGCCTCCGTCCCCTCCTTGAGGTAGAGGTGCTGGGGCCCCACGCCCCTTTCCAAAAGGAGCCCCTTGGCCTCCTGGAAAGGACCCACCCCGTAGATCTCCGTGCGGTTGCAGGTGGAAAGGACCACCGCCTTGCCCAGGCGCCGGAGGGCGGCGGGAAGGGCCACGGCGGGGTCCAAAGCGGCCTTTTCCCGCACCGCCAAGGGAGCGGTCTTATGGGAAAGGCCCACCAGGTAAAGGGGCAGGGCCATAACCTCCCGCTAGTATACCCAAGCCGGGTAGGGACACCTGTCCCCTACAAAGCGCGAAGGATCGCCTGGAAAAGCCCCTCTAGCCCCGGCTCTTCCGCGGCGAAGACGGGAAAGCCCAAGGCCGCCGCCGCCTCCGCCGTGGCGGGGCCGATGCAGGCCGCCTTGGGCCGCCGATTCGTCCAGCGGGCGTAGGCCCGCACCCCGCTCGGGCTGAAAAAGGCCACCACCTCCGCCCTCTCCAAAAGGCGGCGCTCTACCTGGGAAAGCTCCCTTTCCCGGGTGGCGTAGACCGCAAGGCGCACCACCTCCACCCCCTTAGCCCCTAGCCCCGCCTCCAGGTCCCGCCCCGCCAGGTCCCCCGCCACGAAGAGGACCCTTTTCGCCGGGGGAAAGCTCCCGGCTAAGTCCTTGGCCGTGGCCCTTCCCGGAACGTGGGCGGGGGGTAGCCCCCCCTGCGCCAAGGCTTCCCCTGTCCCCTCCCCCACCGCCGCCACCCGCAAGGGGGGACGCCCCGCCTCCTCCCAGGCCCAAAGGAGCCTTTTCGCCCCCTCCTTGGAGGTGACGGCCACGTAGTCCCAGGGTTCCCAAAGCCTCCCGGGAAGCTCCCCTAGCCCGGGGAGGTCCACCTGCTCCAGAAGGGCCACCTCCGCCGCCTCCACCCCCAAGGCGGCGAGCCGCTCTAAAAGAGCCTTATCCTTCCCCCTCGTGAGGAGCACCACGGCCCTTCAGCACCTTCTGGAAGAGCTTCATGGCCGCCAGGGCCCGGGGAAAGCCCAGGAAGAGGGCGGACTGGAGGATGGTCTCCCGCACCTCCCGTTCCGTGGCCCCCACCCGCAAGGCCCCTTCCAGGTGGGTGGCGAGCTCCTTCGGGCTTCCCAGGGCGATGAGGGCGGTGATGGCGAGGAGCTCCCGCGTCTTCAGGTCCAGCCCGGGGCGGGCCAGGACCTCTTCATAGGCGAAGTCGCGGATGTAGCGGAAGAGGTCCTCGTCCACCGCCTCGAGGCTCTCCTCAATGGCCCTTTGCTTCTCCCCCCAGATGGCCGCCCGCACGCTCATGGCAGGAAGTCTAGCACCCTTTCCAGGTGGTGGAGGGCCTCGGGGTTTTGCCCCAGGGGGTCAAAGAGGAGGGGCCTTACCCCCGCCCCCTGGGCCCCCAGAAGGTCCGCCTCCGAATCCCCCACGTGCACCGCCTCCTCCGGCGCCACGCCCAAGGCCTCCAGGGCCTCTTGGAAAAGCCTGGGGTCGGGCTTGGCCACCCCGGAAAGGGCGCTTACCGCCAGGTGGTGGAAGTGGGGCCTTAGGCCCACCACCTCCAGGATCTCCGGCAAGGTGGCGTCCCAGTTGGACACCACGGCCAGGGCGTAGCCCCGCTCCTTCAAGGTGGAGAGCACCTCCTGGGCCCCCGGGACAAGGGGCCAGAAACGGGGGTTTTTCCAGTTCTCCACCAACTCCTGGGAGAGGGCCTCCGCTTCCGCCTCGAGGCCCATGCCCACAAAAAGCCTCCGGTGGAACTCCCGCCAAAGGGCGAGGGCCGCGGCGAGGTCCTTGGCCTGGAGGTGGTTTTCCTCGTAGAAGCGAAAGGCCTCCAGAGCCGCCGCCTTGGGGTCTTTGCGAGGCCTCAGGCCCCGCTCCTCCAAAAAGGGCAGGAGCCAAAAGCGGGGGCTTGCCAGGATCAGGGTGTTGCCCACGTCAAAGAGCACGGCCCGGGTCATGGCTCAAGTCTAAACCGCTTCCCTCTAACCCGGGTCTAACCCTAGCTCACTACACTTTTCATAGCAAAGGAGGTGAACGGGATGCGATGGCTCGCTTGGAGCTTGGCCCTTCTTATACCGGCTTTGGCCCAGACCTTTGAGGTGGCCTCGGGGGAGGCCCGCTACCGGGTGAAGGAAGAGCTTTTGCAGGTGGGCATCACCGACGCCGTGGGCACCACCAAGGCGGTGCAGGGGCGGGTGACCCTCCAGGGAGGGCGGGTGAGCGGGGAGTTCGTGGTGGACCTGAGGGAGCTGAGGAGCGACCAAGCCCGCCGGGACAACTACCTGCGGCAGAACACCCTGCAGACGGACCGCTTCCCCACCGCCACCTTCCGCCCCAAGGAGGTGAAGGGCCTTCCCAACCCCCTGCCCCAAAGCGGCAAGGCGGCCATCCAGGTGGTGGGGGACCTCACCCTCCGGGACGTGACCCAGGAGGTGGCTTGGGAGGGGGAGGCGGAGTTCAGGGGCCAAGAGGTGAGGGTCTTTTTGAAGACCGAGTTCCCCTTTGAGCGGTTCCGCCTGGTCCAGCCCCGGGTGCCCATCCTCCTTAGCGTGGAGAACCGGATCCGGCTAGAGGTGGAGCTCCTCCTCAGGAGGCGGTGATGCGAAGGCGTGCGGTCTTGGGCCTTTTCCTCCTCCCCCTGGTCCGGGCCCAAGGGGCCTGCCGCCCCACCCCGGCCCTCACGGAGGGCCCCTATTACCTGCGGGAGGTGCCCAAGAGGGCGGACCTGCGGGAAGGGCTTCCCGGAATCCCTTTGCGCCTCACCCTAAAAGTGCAGGACGCCGCCTGCCGGCCCTTGGAGGGCGCCCGGGTGGACCTTTGGCACACGGACGCCCTGGGCCGCTACTCCGGGGTGAACGCCCCCGGCGTCTTCTGCCGGGGGTGGCAGGCCACGGACGAAAAGGGGGAGGTGGCCTTCCTCACCCTCTTCCCCGGATGGTACCCAAGCCGCACCCCCCACCTGCACCTCCGGGTGGAGGCCAAGGGGAGGGCCTTCACCACCCAGCTCTTCTTTCCCGAGGAGGTCCAGCGCCAGGTCTACACCCGTCCCCCCTACGCCCAAAGGGGCATGCCCCAGGTGGGGAACCGCCAAGACGGCATCTTCCGCGCCGACCTCCTCCTCGCCCTAAGACCCGAGGGAGAGGGCTTCGCCGCCGGCTTCACCCTCACCCTTCCCTTTTAGCCCGGACAAATTGCCCCCTATCCCCGGGGCATAATGGGGGTATGGAAACCCTAGCCTGGATGCAGGCCAAGCTCCCCGAGTTCCTGAAGGACCTCGAGGCCTTCGTGCGCCGGGAGTCCCCCTCGGGGGACCTGGAGGGCCTGAGGTCCGCGGCCGCCTTTTTGGAAGAGGCCTTCGGGCCCCTTGAAGGGCGGCTTTCCCGCAAGGACACCCCGGCGGGGCCGGTCCTCCTCCTCCGGCGGGAAGGGGAGGGGGACCCCGTCTTGGTGCTCTGCCACTACGACACCGTCCACCCCAGGGGAAGCTTCCCCGAGCCCTTCCGCCTGGAGCGGGACCGGGCGGTGGGCCCCGGGGTCTACGACATGAAGGGGGGGATTATCGCCCTCCTCTACGCCCTGCGCCACGCCGAGGCCACGGGGCGGAGGCTTCCCGCTTTGGAGATCCTCTTCACCCCCGACGAGGAAACGGGCTCCAAGGAAAGCCACCCCCTCATTGAGGCGGCGGCCAAGAAGGCCAGGGCCGCCCTGGTCCTGGAGCCCCCCACCGCCACGGGGGACCTGAAGGTGGCCCGCAAGGGGGTGGGGCTTTACCGGGTCCGGGCCCTGGGCAAGGCCGCCCACCAGGGGGTGGAGCCGGAAAAGGGGGTGAACGCCATCCTGGAGCTCGCCCACCAGATCCTTCAGGTGGCCGCCCTGGAGGACCGGGAAAAGGGGACCACCCTGGGCCCCAACGTGGTGCGGGGGGGCACGGTGAGCAACGTGGTGGCGGAGGAGGCCTGGGTGGAGGTGGACCTGAGGGCCTGGACCCTCGAGGAGGTGCGCCGGGTGGAAGAGGGCCTTAGGCGCCTCACCCCCGCCCTCCCCGGGGCCCGGCTAGAGGTCACGGGGGGCCTCAACCGCCCCCCCATGGAGCCCACGGAGGAAAGCCTCGCCCTCTTCGCCAAGGCCAAGGCCATCGGGGAGGCCCTGGGGCTCCGCCTGGAGCCGGGCCGGGTGGGCGGGGGGTCCGACGGCAACTTCACCGCCGCCCTCGGGGTGCCCACCCTGGACGGCCTGGGGCTTTTCGGCGGGGACGCCCACCAAAAGACGGAGTACGTGGTGGTCTCGGAAATCCCCCGGCGGGCGGCCCTTTTGGCCGAGCTCCTCTACGCCCTATGAGCCCCTCCGCCCAGAAGGTGCAGGAAGCGCTTAAGGCCAAGGGCTTCGGCCACCTAAAGGTGGTGGAGCTCACGGCCTCCACCCGCACCGCCCAGGAGGCGGCGGAGGCGGTGGGGGCTGAGGTGGGGCAGATTGTGAAGAGCTTAGTCTTCGTGGGGGAGAAGGGGGCATACCTCTTCCTCCTAAGCGGCAAGAACCGCCTGGACCTAAACAAAGCGGGCGCCCTGGTGGGCGAGCCCCTGCGCCGGGCCCGTCCCGAGGAGGTGCGGACCCTCACCGGCTTCGCCATCGGCGGGGTGCCCCCCCTGGGCCACGCCCGGGCCCTGCCCGCCTTCTTGGACCAAGACCTCCTGGCCTACGAGACCCTTTGGGCGGCGGCGGGCACGCCTAAGGCCCTTTTCGCCGTCAGGCCCGAGGAGCTCCTCGCCCTCACGGGGGCGAGGGTGGCCGACCTCAAGGAGGAATGATGTGGCCCTTCCGCCAAGACCCCCACGTGAAGCCGGAGGGCCCCCTGGCCTTCCGGGTGCGGGTGCGCACGAAAAGCGGGGAGGTGGTGGAGCTAAGGCTTTCCAAGAGTATGGAGATTAGCCCCACGGAAGGCGGCTACTACGTGCGCAAGGAGATCGTGGCCCCAAGGAGCCTGGACCGGGCGGTTTTGGAGATCTGGTTTGACCGCCGCTACCGCCCCGTGCGGAAGCATGTGGAAGGTGGCGAACTCGTGCCCATCCGGGAGTGGAAGGGGTAAAATAGTGCCATGGAAAAAATCCTGCTTCTCCTGGGACTTATCCTCATGGTCTACAACGTCCTTTATGGCCTAAGGCTCAAGCGGGCCATTCCCGGCGGGGTGATGGGGGAGCGGGGCGGGCAGATGCTCTTCCTCATCGCCTTCTTCGCCCTGGCCTACCTCGCCATCCTCTTCCTCACCTGGAACGAGCCCGCAAGCCTCCTCCTCCTTCTCCTCTCCTTGGTCCTCTTCCTGGGCGCCGTCTTCGTCTACCTGGTCCTCCGCCTGGTGGACGCCATCGTGGCCTCCTTGTAGCCATGGTCTTCCGCCGCAATCCCAACCCCCCCGTGGCCGACTGGAAACCCACCCCGGAGGAGTGGCGGGTGTACACCCTCTGCGATGGGCGGCGCACGGAGGAGGAGGTGGTGCGGGATAGCGGCTTAGGAGAGAACGCCTACGCCATCCTGGCGAGCCTCCTCAAGCGGGGGCTCATCCTGCCCGTGGAAGGGCCGAAGGAGCTTTGCCAAAAGCTCCTAGACCTCCTCAAGGCCCGCCTGGGACCAAGGGCGGAGCCCTTCGCCGCTCGGCTTAAGGCCTGCGAGAGCCGGGAGGCCCTAGAGGAGGAGGCCCTGCGGGTGGCCCTCAAGGTGAAGCTCACCCTGGACCGCAAGGCGGGAGAAGAGCTGGAAAAGGCCATCCGGGCCCTTTTCCGCTAACGGGGCGGCACCCAAGGCTCCCCGCGGAAGAAACCGTAGACGAGCCGGCCCACCACCCCACCCAGGAGGAGGAGACCCAGGAGGTTGGGGATGGCCATGAGGCCGTTTAGGGTGTCGGAAATGGCCAAAAAGGCCTCGAGGCCCCCCAAAGGCCCCACGAAGGCCAAAACGGCGAAGGTGAGGCGGTAGGGCCAGCGCACCCCCTCCCCGAAGAGGAAGGCCGCCGCCTCCTCCCCGTAAAACCCCCAGGACACCATGGTTCCCAGGGCGAAGACGGCCACGGTGAGGGCCAGGATCACCCCCCCCAAGGGGTGGGCCTGGAAGAGGGCCTGGGCCGCCTCCGCCGCGCTTCCCCCCTGGCGCCAAAGGCCGGAGGCGATGAAGGTGAGGGCGGTGAGGGAGGTCACCAGGAAGCTCACGAACATCTCCGTGACCCCCCAGAAACCCTGGCGCACGGGGTGGTCCACCTGGGCCTGGGCGTGGGCGATGGCCGCTGAACCCAGCCCGGCCTCGTTGGCGAAGATGCCCCGGCCAAGCCCGGCGTTGAGGGCGGCAAAGAGGCTGTACCCCGCCGCCCCGCCCAAGGCGGCCTCCGGGGTGAAGGCCGCCCGGAAGACCAGGGCCAAGGCCTCGGGGAGGTTGCCTCCGTAAAGGACCAGGAGGGGCAGCACCGCCACCAAAAAGAGGAGAAGCTTGAGGGGCACCACCACCTGGGCGAAACGGGCCACCCGAACGATCCCCCCACCCAGCACCACCCCCACCAAAAGGGCGAGGCCAAGCCCCACCAGGGCTGGGGGCGCCCCTAGGGGCGCCAAGGCTCCCCCCACCGCCCCCGCTTGGGAAAGGTTGCCGATGCCAAAAGCGGCCACGGCGGCGAAAAAGGCGAAAAGGTAGCCCAAGAAGCGAAGGCGGGGTAGCCCCCGGGAAAGGTAGTACATGGGGCCTCCGGACACGGAGCCATCGGCGTAGCGGCGGCGGTAGTGCACCGCCAGGGTGGCCTCGGCGAACTTGCTTCCTGTGCCGAAGAAGTAGCCCACCCACATCCAGAAGACCGCCCCCGGCCCCCCCAGCAAAACCGCCGCCAGCATCCCGAGAAGGTGCCCGGTCCCCACCGTGGCGGAGAGGGCCACCATGGTGGCCTGGAATGGGGTAATCTGGCCGCCGAAGCCGTAGGCCCGCTCCCGGAGAGCCCCAAAGGTCTCGCTGAAGGAGACCCGCATCATCCGGAAGGGAGCGCTAAACCAACGTATTTGGAAAATCACCAGATAAGCTCCCACGAGAAGGAAGACCAACTTCATGGGGAAGCCGTAGACGATGCGGTTTAGATACTCGTTTAGGGTCAGGATATCCATAGGCTACACCTCCGGCACCGCTTCCACCTTATCCCCACGCCTGAGGCGCAGGCGTTTCAGGTCCTCCTCCAAAAGCCCAAGCCGCCCGGGGATGTTGGGTCTGGGCCGCACCTCCATGGTGGTCCCAGGAGGGGTGACCCGCAAGCGGAACCCGTGGCGGATGGCCCGGGCCCACGCAGCGTAAAGGGCCTCGTCCACGTAGGCAATCCCGTGCCCCGGTCCGTAGATGGGCAGGACCAGAAGGTGCTCGGGGGGAACCTCCACCACGGGCACCGCCTCCAAAACCCCCATCTGCAACAGGGTGTGGAGGATGCGGGCAAGGCGCAACACCCCAGGGGCCACCAGGACCTCGGCGATGCGCTTCCCCTCCACCTGGGCCAGGACCCTCAAGGCCTCCGGGGTGAGCTCCGCCGCTCCCTCCTTGCTCGGCAGGCGCAGAACGTAGCCCCAGTCCGCGGGGAGGCTTAGGGCCTGCCAGGCCGCCTGGGCCTCCGCAAGCCGCGCAGGCACGGCAAGCCCCCCAAGTAGGGTGGTGTGGGGGGGAAGGGTTTCCGGTTCAAAGCGGAAAGGGGCCCGCCGGAGCCCCGCCAGGAGGTCCAAGGCCTCTTCTCCCTCCAAAACCTTTTCCCCCGCCTGGACCCGGGCGTGGACCACCTGGCCGCCTTGTACGTAGACCTCCCCCTCGAGGTGGGGTGGCCTTACCAAAAGCCTCCCGGTACGCCCGGCGCTCATCAGGGCGCCCACCAGGGAGGGAAAGGGGAACTCCGCGAGGTTGCCCTCCAGCATTCCCCCCCGTTTTACCACGCCGCTTACAAGAACGTCCAGGCGGGGTATTCTGAGGCATGCACCTCCTCCTCCTGCACGGCTTTACCTCCCACCCCGTCCTCACCCTGGGGCCCTTGCCCGAGGTGCTCCGGGAAGCGGGCTTCGCCGTGGCCCAGCCCACCCTCCCCGGCCACGGCACCCGCCCCGAGGACCTGCTTAAGGTGCGGTGGCAGGATTGGCTCAAGAAGGCGGAGGAGGCCTATCTGGCCCTCCCGGAGCCCCGGGGGGTGGTGGGGCTTTCCATGGGGGCCCTCCTCGCCGCCCACCTGGCGGCGGTCCACCCCACCGTGGCCTTGGTGGCCCTGGCCCCCGCCTTCGCCCTGCAAAACCCCTTGGCCCCCCTGGCCCCCTACCTGGCCTGGCTTATCCCCCTCTTTCCCGGGCCCAACTCCATTGAGGACCCCCTTCTAAAGCGGCAAAACCCCAACTACCCCTACTTCCCCACCCGGGCGGTGGGGGAGCTCCTTGGCCTCATGCGCGGAACCCCCAAGGTCCTCCCCCAGGTCCGGGCCCCCGCTTTGGTGGTGGAGGCGGGGCGGGACCGCGTGGTCAAGGGAGAGGACCGCTATTACGCCCTTTTGGGGAGCCGGGAAAAGCGCCACCTGGTCTTCCCGGAAAGCGGGCACGACCTCCTACTGGACCGGAACCGGCATGCGGTAGCGGAAGCGGTGCGGGATTGGCTTATTGCAACTAGTAATCGCTTGCATTAAGCTAGAGGGGGTATGGAAGGCTTCACCGTTTCCCCCTGGACCGTCTTCCTCTACGCCCTCTTCACCGCCGCCGCCACGGGCCTGGGCACCTTGCCCTTCCTCTTCACCCAAAACGTCCTCAAGCGCCACCTGGGCCTGGCCAACGCCGCCGCCGCCGGACTCATGGTGGCGGCGAGCTTCGGCCTCATCTACGAGGGAGTGAACTACAGCCTGGGCCGCACCCTTCTGGGGGTGGCCTTGGGCCTCCTTTTCATCCGGCTTTCCCACCGCTACCTGGAAAACCGGGAGGTGAGCTTCGGCGAGCTAAAGGGCCTGGACGCCCGCAAGGCCCTGATGATCGTGGGCATCATGACCCTTCACTCCTTCGCCGAGGGAGTGGGGGTGGGGGTGGCCTTTGGGGGCGGGGAGGCCCTGGGAGTTTTCATCACCTTGGCCATCGCCGTCCACAACATACCCGAGGGGCTCGCCATCAGCCTAGTCCTGGTGCCCCGGGGGGTGAACGTCCTGGGGGCCGCTTTCTGGAGCGTCTTCTCCAGCCTGCCCCAGCCCCTCATGGCCGTGCCCGCCTTCCTCCTGGTGGAAGCCTTCCGGCCCCTCCTCCCCGTGGGCCTGGGCTTCGCCGCCGGGGCCATGATCTGGATGGCGGTGGCCGAGCTCCTGCCCGACGCCCTCAAGGAGGCGGAGGCCGAGGGGGTGGCCACGGTCTTAACCGTGGCCGCGGCCCTCATGGTGGCCTTCCAGATCCTGCTAGGGGGCTAGCCAGACCCAAGGGAGCTCTCCCTCCACCACCAGGGCCGCCAAGGTGGGCCGCACCCGGTAGGCCCTGAGGACCACCCCCGCCTCCAGGGCTTCCTGGGCCGCACGGTAAAGGGGAGCATCGGCGGGGTCTAAGGCGAAGGCCTCCGCCAAGGGGTGTTGCACGAACCACAGGGCGTAAGCCCCCTTCCCCTCCCGCGCCAAGGCGGCGAGGAGCCGGAGGTGCCGCGCCCCCCGGGCGGTGGGGGCGTCGGGGAAAAGGGCGAGGCCTTCCGCCACTCGGTTGCAGTTCTTGGCCTCCAAATAGGTCTCCTTCCCCCCCAGCCGGGAGAAGAAGTCCAACCTTTCCCCACCCACCGTCACTTCCCGCCGAAGGTCTTCGCAAGCGCCCAGCCGCCCGGAGCGGAGCAGGCGTTCCAAAAGCCTGCCGGCAAGGCTCGCGTCCACTCCCACCAAAACCCCTTCTGCGGCCACCAGGACCATCCGCCCCAGGGTCTTGGGGGTGGGCTTGGGGTGGTAGTAGCAGGAAACCCCGGGGCGCAGAAGCTCCGCCATGCGGCCGGTGTTGGCAAGGTGCAAGGGCCCCACGTCCGCCTCCACCAGGAAGCGGTTTTTCCGCCTACAAAAGCGGCAGGGTTTTAGGGGCGGCAGGGGAAGGATCATAAAGGGCCAAGCCCGGCCTTCAGGCCGGGCCCTTTTGGCGGAGAGGGCGGGATTCGAACCCGCGGCACCGGTTTTCCCGGTGCAACACCTTAGCAGGGTGCCGCCTTAGACCACTCGGCCACCTCTCCACGCCTTTGGCGGAGGGTGAGGGATTCGAACCCCCGGTGGGCCCAAGGCCCACAGCGGTTTTCAAGACCGCCGCCTTCAACCGCTCGGCCAACCCTCCAAGGTCTGGCCGCAAGCCTTACTATGCGGCAAAGCCCCGCGCCTGTCAAGGCCAAAGCCAGGCCAAAAGAAACCGCTCCACCAAGGCCCCCATGGCCGGCACCACCGCATGGTGGAGGTCGGGAAAGAGGATCGGATGGTCCTCCGAGAAAGGGCCACCTGGTACACCCTCCGCCCCATCCCCTCCCGCGCGTCCCGGAGGCGGCAGGCCTGGGTGGGGGGTGAGGGGGTCGTTGCCCGCCTGGAGGACGAGGAGGGGAGCTTGCAGGCGCCCCGCCTCCGGCAAGGGGCTTTGCCGGACGTAGCAGGCGGGGCAGTCCTCGGGGAGGCCGCCGAAGACCTCCCGCCAGCGCCCTAAGGCCTCCGGGCGGCTTCGCCGGAGGAGGGCCACCTGCTAGGCGAAGTCCACGGGCCCGATGACAAAGGCCACCCCCCTGGAGGCCCCTTTCCGGGCCGCCGCTTTGAGAGCCCCACAAGCCCCGAGGGAGTAGCCCCAGGTAAGCGGGCCGCCGCACCCCAAGCCGGGGGAGGAGGCGGGCCAGGTGGGCGGCGAGGTAAAGCCCGAGGAATATGGCCGGGGTGTACCAATGGACGAAGCTTCCCGGGTAGGCCAGGAAGCGGTACCGCCGGTTCAGGAAGTAGACGAGGAGGGTAAGCCCCACGGCCGGGGGAGGAGAAGGAGGCTCGAGGGGCGCCTCCAGAGGAGGAGAAGGCAAAGGGGGGAGCAGGGTGAACTGAAGGGTCCCCGCCAGGAAGTAGGCCCTGCCCCAAAGGAGTCTTTGGAAAAGCCGCTCCGGCTGGAAAACCCCCGCATCCCAGTAGCGGAAGAGGAGGTGGGGCCAAAGGAGGCGCAGGGCGGGGTTCCTCACCCAGCGGCCCAGGCGAACCCCCCGCAAAAGCCCCGCCCCCAGGACCAGGGCGGTCATGAAGAGGAAGGCGGGCACGGCGAGGCGCAGGGTGCGGTTCACCGCCGCCAGGAGGAGCCACTCTGGGCTCCCCAGGGAAAGCTCGCGCAGGAAATAGCCGATGACGTGGCGGAGGACCACCTCCACGATGGCAAGCCCCGGAAAGC
Source organism: Thermus sp. 2.9 (assembly GCF_000794385.1). Lineage (GTDB taxonomy): Bacteria > Deinococcota > Deinococci > Deinococcales > Thermaceae > Thermus > Thermus thalpophilus. The sequence goes on along the minus strand of NZ_JTJB01000001.1, from coordinate 196,999 downwards.
TTCCACCCAAGGGGAGCGCTCCGCCTCCCCGTTTTCCCAGGGCTTCACGAGCTTTGCCCGAAAAGGGGTGTGAGGGCCTCCTGAAGCGCCCGGCGGCGGGGGTAGGCCCGGAGGAGGGCCAAGGCCGCCTCCTCGGCTCCCTTGGGGTCCAGGCGGGCCGCCTGTTGCAAAAGCCGCGCCGCCTCCGCGTAGCGGGCCCTCCCCCCCGCCTCCACCAGGCGCCGGGCCGCCTCCCGGTAAAGGCGAAAGGCCTCTTCGGGAAGCTTTTCCTCCAGAAGCCCGGCCAAAGCGGGGTAGTGCTCCGGAGACGCCCGCTCCAGAAGGCGCTCCAAGGCCCTCCAGTCCTCCTCCAGGAGGTGGATGCGGGCGAGGAGAAGGAGGTCCATCTGGCGCAAAAGCCGCGGGCGCTCCTGGTAAAAGGCCTTTCCCAGCTTGGCCTTGAGGGCCAGGTAGTCCTCGAGGTTCGGCCTCAGGGCGAAGCGGGCCCGGTGGTCCTCCACCCGGCCCCGGTGGGCCACCAGGAGGTCCAAAAGGGGAAGAAGCCTCGGATCCCGGCCGAACCAGGCCAGGGCCTCCTCGGCGTAGAAGAGGGCCTCCTCCAGGCGGCCCAGGGCCAAAAGGCGCTCCACCAGGAGGAAGTAGTCCTCCACCCCCTCGAGGCCCTCCTTCAAGGCGGCGAGGGCCTCTTCCTCCCGGCCCAGGCGGAAGAGGAGCTCGGCCCTAAGCGCCCGCTTTAGGCCCGAGGGGTCTTTCCCTTTGAGGAGGGCAAGCGCCTCCTCCGGCGCCCCTTCCGCCGCCTTCAGAAAAGCCTCCCCCAAGGCCTCGGAAGGGTGGCGCAGGTAAAGCCCCAGGAGGAAGGGAAGCCGGGGCGAAAGGGCCTGGTAGCGGGCCAGGGCCAGGCGCAGGTAAGGCTCGGGGTCAAAGGGGGCCTGGAGCAGGGCCTCCAAAAGGGTCTCCACCTCCTCCCGCCCCGCCTCTTCCAGCCTTAGGAGGAGGGCTTCCACCTCCTCCTCCCCTTCCCCCAGGCGGAAGGCCTGGCGCAGGCGCCGCACCCCTTCCCGGAAGGCCTCCTCGGGCGCCAAAGCCTCCTTGAGGCGGAAGGCCACCTCCGGCACCCGGGCAAGGCGGAGGAGAAGCGCCTTGGCCTCCTCGGGGGGGAGGGCCTCGAGGCGGGCCTGGAGGTCCTCGGGCCGCCTTTCCAGGTAGGCGTAAAGGAGGGCGGCGGTGTGCTTGCAGGGGAAGTCCGGGTAAGGACAGTCGCACCGGCCCGAAAGGCCCGGCCCCACCTCCACCCGGTAAGGGAGGGGCGCCGAACCCTGCACCTCGCCCAGAAGCCTCTCCCCCACCCGGAAAACCCGCCGAACCCGCCCCTCCCGGGCGTAGGCCAGGCCCCGGCGCAAGAGCTCCTCGGGGAAGAAGGGGGCGAAGTCCTCCTCGCTTTGGGGAGGAAAGGGCCGCACCTCCCCAGTTTAGGGCGTGGTATCCTGGGATTAGAAGCCTATGAAATGACGCTGGCCACGCTCAGGGAAGCGGACCTAAAGCGCCCCCTGCCCAAGGGCTTCGTTCAGTGCCGGGCCTGCGCCCACTACTGCGCCATCCCCGAAGGCGGGGCGGGGAAGTGCGGGGTGCGGCGCAACCTGAAGGGCAAGCTCTACCTGGTCACCTACGGCAAGGCCGCCGCGGTCCACTTGGACCCAGTGGAGAAGAAGCCCCTTTACCACTTCCACCCCGGGGAGGCCATCCTCTCCGTGGGCACCGTGGGGTGCAACCTCTTCTGCGCTTTCTGCCAGAACTGGCAAATCTCCCAGTTCCGGGAGTTCCAGGTAAGCCCGGAGGGCGTCTTGGACCGCTTCGTGGGGGAGGACTGGCCCCCCGAGCGGTTGGTGGCAAGGGCGGAGGCCTTGGGGGTAAGGCTTCTCGCCTACACCTACAACGAGCCCGCCGTCTGGATAGAGTACGCCCACGACACCGCCCGCCTCGCCAAGGCCCGGGGGATGAAGAACGTCTTCGTCACCAGCGGCTTTGAAACCCGGGAAGCCTGGGACTACATAGGGCCTTACCTGGACGCCGCCAACGTGGACCTCAAGGGGTTCACGGAGAAGTTCTACCGGGAGATCTGCGGGGCCCGGCTCAAGCCGGTGCTGGAAAGCCTGGAGTACCTGGTGGGCCTCGGCGTCTGGGTGGAGGTGACCACCCTGCTCCTGGAAGGGTACAACGACGGCGAGGCGGAGCTTAGGGCCATGGCCCGCTTCCTCAAGGGGCTTTCCCCCGAGATCCCCTGGCACCTCACCGCCGCCCACCCCGACTACCGCATGCTGGACCTGAAGCCCACGCGCCACGCCACCTTGGCGCGGGCCCACGAGATCGCCAAGGAGGAGGGGCTCCTTTTCGTTTACGTGGGAAACGTCCTGGACGAGGAACGGAGCTCCACCCACTGCCCGGACTGCGGCCGGCTCCTCCTCAGGCGGCGGGGCTTCCGGGTGGAGGCCCTTTGGGAAACCCCCGGGGTCTGCCCGGGGTGCGGGCGGAGGATCCCCGGGGTATGGTGAGGAAGCCGGCGGTGGCGGGCTCTTTTTACCCGGGGTCGGCGGCGGCCCTCCAGGAGGAGGTGGAAAGCCTTCTCCAAGAGGCCAAGACCCCACCCCTCCCGGGGGTGCGGGGCGCCCTTTCCCCCCACGCCGGCTACCGCTACGCGGGAAAGGCGATAGCGGAGAGCTTCCGGGCCCTTTCCGCTTGGCGGGGCAGGGCAAGGCGGGTCTTCCTCCTCGGCCCAAGCCACTTCGTTCCCTTCCTGGGGGTGGCCTTCTTCCCCCACCGAGCCTGGGCCACGCCCTTGGGAGAGGTGGCGGTGGACCGGGAAGGGGTGGAGGGGCTTCTCGCCCTGGGCAGGCCCTTCTTGGCGTACGAGGCGCCTTTTCGGGAGGAGCATAGCCTCGAGGTCCTCCTCCCCTTCCTCCAGCGCCTCCTCCCCCAAACCCCCATCCTCCCCCTCCTCTTTGGGGAGGTGGACCCCAAGGAGGCGGCGGAGGCCCTCCGCCCCCTGGTGGGCCCCGAGGACCTCCTGGTGGCGAGCAGCGACCTCTCCCACTACCACCCCGACCCCGTGGCCCGCCTTCGGGACGGGAGGACCCTGGAGAAGGCTTTGGCCCTGGACGCGGAGGGCCTGGCCCGGGCCGAGGCCTGCGGCCGGCTGCCTTGGGCCGCTCTCACCCACCTGGCCCGGTCCTGGAACTGGAGGCCGAAGCTCCTCGCCTACGCCACCAGCGCCGAGGCGGGGGGCGATAGGGCGCGGGTGGTGGGCTACGCCGCCTTAGCCTACCTAGAGCCGGAACAGGGGCCGGAACCAGGGGATGGAAAGGAGGAGGACCAGGAGGGCGAGGCCAAAGAGGAGCCGGGCCCGGGGCTTCCCCTTTCGGGCCTGGGCGAGCCCGGCGTGGGCTAGCCCCAAGGCCACAAGCCCCCCCACCCAGTGCTCCGCCACGAAGTAGCGGGCCTCACCCCCCGCCGCCATCACCGCGGGTAGGTTGGCCAAGGCCCCTTGGAAGAGGGGGCTCGTAAAGGCCAACACCACCCCCAGGACCACCTGCAGGGTGAGGGTGTGGGCGAAGAAGGCCCCCAAGCGGGGCTCGGGCCGGAGGAGGGTAAGGAGGCCGAAGAGGAGGACGAACCAACGCACCCAGCCATGGAGGAAAAGGAGCACCTCGTGCATGGGGGGAGTCTACCGGAAAGACTCCAGGACCCCTGTGAAGCGACTCACGAAAGGAGGGCCAAGGCCTCCTTGAGGTCCTTCACCTCCAGGTGGGCGGGGTAGCGGGGGTCGGGCGGGCGGTGGCCCCGGTCCACGAAGACCGCATAAATCCCCGCCGCCAGGGCCCCCCGGATGTCCCGCTCTGGGTTATCCCCCACCATCACCGCCTCCTCCGCCCGCACCGAGAAGGCGCAAAGGGCCATGCGAAAGAGCCTGGGGTCGGGCTTGCCCCACCCCACCTCCCCCGAAACCAGGGTGAGGTCAAAGGCCTCCCCTAGCCCCGAGCCCGCGAGCTTCTCCCGCTGCAGGTCGGGGACCCCGTTGGTGAGGAGGGCGAGGAAGGCCCCCCGGGCCCGCAGGGCCTCTAAGAACTCCGGCACCTCGGGGAAAAGGGGGTAGCGGCGCCGCCTTTGGAAGAAGGCCTCGGCCAGGGCCCGGGCCCTTTCCACCGGTCCCCCCAAGGCGGCCAAGGCCTCGCGGAAGACCCGCTCGCGAAAGGGCCAGGCCCAGGCGGCTAGGTCTTCCAGGCCCGGGGTGGTGTAGCGGGCCCAAAGGGCTTCCAGGGCCGAGTGCCCGATCCTTTCCGCCCAAGGGTAAAAGGGGGCCTCCCGAAAAAGGGCCTCGGCCCGCGCTCGCACCGCGGGGTACAGCCCCTCCACCCCCGCCTCCGCCCCCAGGGCCTCCAGCACCTCCCGGGTCACCCCGTGGTCCACGAGGAGGGTGTCGTCCAGGTCCAAAAGCCAAAGCCGCATCAGCCCTCCCGCACCACCACCGGGTTCTCCCCGGGGTCAAAGAGGAGGAGGTGGTCCCCCGCCTCCCGGTAGGCCAGGCCATACTTGGCCAGGCGAAGCCGCTCGTGGGCGAGGCTCTCCACCAGGAAGACGAGCCGCCCCTCCTCCAGGCGGAGCCGGGCGAAGCCCTGCCCCTCGGGCCGGGGCCGGCCCGGTCCGCGCTCCACCCCCCCTTCCCCGGCCGGAGGAGGAGAAGGGGCCCCTCCTTCGGCACCAGCAAGGCCTCGAGGGGAACGAGCTCCTCCAGGGCCAGGCCCAGGGCCTGGTAGAAGCTCGCCCCCTGGCCCAGGTCGGGCACGTAGACCACCAGGGTTTCGCTCATAGGCTCCTCAGGAAGCGGCGCAGGTCCTCCTCGTCCGCCACCACCCGCAAGAGGGCGAGGTCCTCGGGGGCGATCTCCCCGTGGGCCTTGAGGAGGCCGAGCCAGTAGGGGTCCACCCCCAGGGGCCGCCCCAAGCCCCGCCGCAGGTAGAGGAGGTTCCAGGCGAGGACGAGCTCCGCCAGGGTGCCCACCCCCCCGGGCAGGGCCAGGTACCCCACCCCCAGGTCCAAAAGCCGGCCGATGCGCTCGGGAAGGCTCGCCGCCGGAAGCTCCAGGTCCACGTGGGCGTTGGGGCCTTTCCGCTCGGGGAAGAGGCCGGGGGCCGTGACCCCCACCACCACACCCCCCCTGGCCTTCACCCCTTGGGCCAGGGCCTCCATCCCCCCTCCGTACCCGCCGCAGGCCAGGCCAAACCCCTCCTCGGCCAGCACCTCCCCGTAGCGCACGAGCCTGGGGTAAAGGGGGTCTTCCGGGGAAAGCCTGGAGGAAACGAAGACGGAAAGAAGGCGCATCTAGCGGCAGCGCACCACCAGAACCGGCACGGAAACCCGGTGGAGCACCCCCTCCGTCACCGAGCCCAGCAGGAGCTTGTCCAGCCCCGTGCGCCCGTGGGTGCCCATGACCAAGAGGTCAAACCCCTTGGCCGCCTCCACGATGGTGGGGATGGGGGTACCCTCCTTCACCTCCCCCGTGGCCTCCACCCCTTTCTCCTGGGCCAGGGCCAGGGCCTTCCCGATGGCCTCCTCTCCCGCCTTCCTCAGGTCCTCCAAAAGCTCAAGGCCGTAGGGGACGCTTTCGGGGGCGATCCAGATGGCCTGGGCGGGGTTTTCCAGCACGTAGAGGAAGTGCACCTTGGCCCCCAAGGCCTTGGCCAAGGCGAGGCCGTGCTCCAGGGCCTGGAAACTGCAGGGGCTCCCGTCCGTGGGCATAAGGATGGTCTTGTACATAAGGCCTCCTTCCCCCTCATCATACGGCGTAGACTCGGGCCATGTGGATCTACGGGAGGAACCCGGTCCTCGAGGCCATCCGGGAAGGCCGCGCCCGGAGGGTCCTGGTGGCCAAGGGCGTGGAGGCCTGGCTCCTACGGGAACTGGAGCGTCTTGGGGCCCCCTTTGAACTCGTCCCCCGGATAGAGCTGGACACCCTCCTCCGCACGACCCACCACCAGGGCCTGGCGGCGGAGGTGGAGGCGCCCAGCTACGCCACCCTGGAAGACGCCCTCCTCCTGGCCCAAGCCCGGGGCGAATCTCCCCTTCTCGTGGTCCTGGACGGGATCACCGACCCCAGGAACTACGGGGCCATGATCCGGAGCGCCCTGGCCCTCGGGGCCCACGGGGTGGTTTCCGAGGAACGGCGGGCCGCCCCCCTCTCCCCCCTGGCCCTCAAGGCCAGCGCCGGGGCCGCCCTCAAGCTTCCCGTGATCAAGGTGAAAAACCTCCCCCGTACCCTGAAGGAGCTCAAGGAAAGGGGGCTTTGGATCTACGGCTTGGACCTGCGGGGGGAAAAGACCCCCAAAGAACTGGACTTCCAAAGGCCCTTGGCCTTGGTGGTGGGCTCGGAAGGGGAAGGGATGCGGCGGCTCGTGCGGGAGTCCTGCGACGAGCTCTTCCGCATCCCCATCCGGCCCGAGGCGGAGTCCTTGAACGCCTCCGTGGCCCTGGGCATCGCCCTTTACCAGGCGGGGCTTTCCCGGGGTGTAGGATAGGGGCGTGGACTGGGTGAAGCTCCTTTCCCGCCTCGTCCAGGCGGAAAGCCTTCCGGGGAAGGAAGAGGAGGTGGCAGGGCTTCTCCTGGAAGCCCTGAAGGCCTTGGGCCTTCCCGCCACCTTGGACGAGGCGGGGAACGTGGAGGCCCTGTTGGGGGAGAAGGAGCCCGAGGTGGTCCTCGCGGGGCACATGGACGTGGTGCCCGTGGGGGACCCCGCCCACTGGCCTCACCCCCAAGGGGCGGTGGTGGGCGAGCGGCTCTACGGCCGGGGAGCGGTGGACATGAAAGGCGCCCTGGTGGCCATGCTCCTGGCCTTGGAGGCGCTTTCCAAGGCCCCCCTCCGGGGCCGGGTGCGCTTTTTGGCGGTGGTGCAGGAGGAGGTGGGGGGCCTGGGGAGCCGCTACGCCGCCGCCCGCCTTAACCCCTTGGCCTTCATCCTGGGGGAGCCCTCGGGGGGAAGGCTCATGCGGGGGCACCGGGGCCGGGCCGAGGTCTGGGCGGACTTTGAAGGGGAAGAGGCCCACGCCGCCCTGGCCTCCGGGGAAAACCCCCTTTACGACCTGGCGGAGTACCTAACCGCCTTAAAGGAGCTCCCCTTGCCCTCGGGGATCAAGCTCACCCCCACCCGGGTGGACACCTACCCCGGAGCCACCAACCAGACCCCCGGGGTGGTGCGGCTCTACCTGGACGTGCGCTACGAGCCCGAGGCGAACCTGGACGGGCTTTTGGAGCGCCTGAAGGCCCTGGGAAGCGCCTCGGTCTACATCCCCGAAGAGGAGCGGGCCTCGGGGGAGGTGCGGATGAATATCCCCGCCCTCTGGCCCCCTTACCGCCTGCCGGAGGACCACCCCCTCCTCCAGGCGGCCCTGAAGGCCCTGGGCCAAGATGGGGCGGGCCTTTGGCCCTTCACCACCGACGCCCCTTACCTGGGGGCCAAGGCCCCGGTCCTGGGCCTGGGGCCGGGGGACCCCGCCTTGGCCCACACCCCCAAGGAGCACATCCTCCTCTCCCAGGTGGAGGCCGCCGGCCAAGCCTACGCCCGCTTAGTGGAGGCCCTATGGAACGGCGCACGGTAGCCGGAACCCCATACGCCAAGCTCCTCACCGCCCCCCGTCCGGTGGCGGAGGGGCTTAGAGCCCGCCTCGAGGCCCGGGGCATCCCCGTCCTCCTGGAAACCCCCTTCGCCGGCCTCCCCGAGGCCGCCTTGGGCACCTACATGGGGGACGTGGCCCTCTTTGTGCCCGAGGCCCTTTGGGGCGAGGCCGAGGCCGTCTTGGCTGAGGAGGCGCCATGAGGGTGGTGGGCCTGGACCTCGGGGGGACCAAGATCGCCGCCGGGGTGTTTGACGGGGAAAAGCTCCTTTCCAAGGTGGTCCTCCCCACCCCCAAGGAGGGGGGGATGGCGGTGGTGCGGGCCTTAGCGGAAGCGGCCCAGAAGGCGGAGGAAGAAGCGGGGGTGGCAGGGGTGGCCCTTGGCCTCGGCACCCCGGGGCCCTTGGACTTCCGCAAGGGGATCATCCGCTTCACCCCCAACATCCCCGGCCTGGTGGACTTTCCCATCCGGGACCTTCTGCAAGAGGCCACGGGCAAGCCCGTCCACCTGGAAAACGACGCCAACGCCGCCGCCTTGGCCGAGCACCACCTGGGGGCGGCCAAGGGGGAAACAAGCTCCCTCTTCCTCACGGTTTCCACCGGCATCGGGGGCGGGGTGGTCCTGGCGGGCCGTGTGCTCCGGGGGGAAAGGGGCCAAGGCGGCGAGCTGGGCCACATGACCCTCCTCCCCGGGGGGCCCATGTGCGGCTGCGGGCTGGAGGGGTGTTTGGAGGCCCTGGCCGCCGGGCGGGCCCTGGAGCGGGAAGCCGCTTACGCCTACCACCGCCCCCTCAGCAACCAAGAGCTTTTCGCCCTCTTCCAAGAAGGCGACCCCAAGGCCAGGCGCATCCTCCTGCAAGCGGCCCACTACGTGGGCCTGGGCCTCGCCAGCCTGGTCAAGGCCTTTGACCCGGGGGCGGTGGTGGTGGGCGGGGGGCTCGCCCTAAACGCCCCAGAGGGCTACTGGGAGGCCCTCCACGCCGCCTACCGCCACTACCTGGCGGGCTGGGAGGTACCCCCCTTGCGCAAGGCCGAGCTCGGGGGAGACGCCGGGCTCTTGGGGGCCGCCCTCACCGCCTACTTGGAGGTGCGGGATGGAACTGGGTAAGGCGCTCCTTTACCTTGGGCTTTTCCTTGTGGCCTTGGGAATTCTTCTCCTCTACTTCCCCAAGCTCTTCGCCTGGTTCGGCCACCTGCCGGGGGATATCCGTATAGAGCGGGAGGGCTTACGGGTGTACATCCCCCTCACCTCAGCCCTCCTCCTTTCCCTTCTCCTCACCCTCCTGCTCAACCTCCTGGAGTATTTTTGGCGGCGCTAGCCCCTACCGCAGATGGCTTAAGAACTCCTCCCGCGTCTTCTGGCTTTCCCGGAAAACCCCCAGCATGGCGCTCGTGAGGGTGCGGGAATGCTGCTTTTCCACCCCCCGCATCATCATGCAGAGGTGGACCCCCTCCACCACCACCCCCACCCCCTGGGGCTCGAGGACCTCCTGGATGGCCTCGGCGATCTGCACCGCCAGGCGCTCCTGCACCTGGAGGCGGCGGGCGAAGAGGTCCACGATGCGGGCGAACTTGGAAAGCCCCAGGATCTTGCCGTTGGGAATATAGCCGATGTGCACCTCGCCGAAGAAGGGGAGGAGGTGGTGCTCGCAGAGGGAGTAGAACTCTATACCCTTCACCACCACCATCTCGCTCCCCTCCGCCTGAAAGACAGCCCCGTTAACCACCTCCTTCAGGTCCTGGCGGTAGCCTCGGGTGAGGAAGGCCCAGGCCTTGGCCACCCGCTCCGGGGTCTTCAAAAGCCCTTCCCGGTTGGGATCCTCCCCGATGGCCTGAAGCCACTCCGAGGCCAGGGCCTTGAGACGGTCCAGGTCCAGTTCGGTTTCAAAAGAAAGGCCGGTTTCTTCAATCTCCACCATCTTGCGCTCCATGGTGCTCCCTTTTTCCCCCTCTTTTTGTGGCCCCGGGCTCACTCGGGAACGATGAGGCCCTCCTCCACGAGGGGCAAGGCCGCTTCCGGCGCCAAGGGGAAGCCCTGGGCCACCTGGCGCAGGGCCTCCAAAGCCTCCCGCTTTTGCCGCTTGAGCCGCAAGTGGAGCTCGCTAAAGGGGTTTAGGGCGTCCTGGCCCCTGAGGGTGAGCCGGTAGCGCCTAGGTGGGTCCACGGGGAAAAGCCCCTTGCGGTAGCGCTCCGCCAAGGCCCGGTACCGAGGGGCGTTGGCGGGGGGGTCGGCGGGGCGCGCCACCCGGGCGGGGACGCCCAGGGCCAGCATCCCCTCGGGCACCTCCATCCCCGCCGGCACCACCGCCCCCGCCCCCACCACGGCGTTTTTGCCGATCCTGGCCCCGTTGAGGACGATGGCCCCCATGCCGATCAGGGCCCCCTCCTCCACCACCGCCCCGTGGACCACCGCCCGGTGGCCCACGGTGACGGAAGGCCCCAAGAGGCAGGGAAAGCCCGGGTCGGCGTGGAGGACGGCCCCGTCCTGGACGTTGGTGCCGGGGCCCACCACCACCCTTTCCAAGTCCCCCCGGGCCACGGCGCCAAACCAGAGGGAAGCCCCCTCCCCCACCTCCACCGCCCCCACCACGTAGGCCCCGGGGGCGAGGAAAGCGGTGGGGTGGACCTTGGGAAGCTTGTCCTCAAAGCGGTAAACGCTCAAGGGCCACCTCCAAAAGCCCCAGGTCCTCGGGGAAGGCGAGGAGGGCCCGGGCCTCATCGGGGGCGAACCAGCCGGCCCCGGTCATGCCCTCCTCCAGCCTGGGCTTCCCCTCCCCCCGCATGAGGAACCAGTGCACCTCCCGCTCTATCCCCTTGGGGTTGACGTAGCGGGTGGGGTAAAGGGGGCCCAGGACCACGGCCTGGACCCCGGTTTCCTCGTACACCTCCCGCACCGCCGCGCTTTCCAGGCTCTCCCCCGCCTCTATGTGCCCCTTGGGGAAGACCCAAAAGCCCATGCGGTCCCGAAGAAGAAGCACTTCCCGCTTGGCGTTGAAGACCACGCCCCCAGCGCCTAGTTCCACCCGTACCTCCGCTTGAGGTGGTCCAGGGTGGCCTCGTCCACCTCAGGACCCCCTTGGTAGCGCTCCTCCAGGTTCTCCATGCCGATGAGGGCCAAAAAGGCCTCCTCCGTTTCCCGGTCAAAGGCCCCGTGGGCCTCCCCGGCGTAAAGGCCAAGCTCCCCGAGCACCTTCTGGAGCCAGCGCACCTCCTCCTCCCGCAAGGGGCGCCGGGCCTTGGGCCTTTCAAAGAGGAGGCGGTGGAGGGAAAGGAGGCGGGAAAGCTCCCCTAGGGGCTCGGGATGGTCGTCCACCCGCAGGTCTATGTAGCGGTCCCAAAGCCCCCCGTACCCTTTCCCTTCCCCCACCACCAAAAGGGCGGCGGACTGCCGGCCCCGCTTATCCCCCCCGGCCGCCTCCCCCGCCTTCAGGGCCCAAAGGAGCCGCTCGGGAAAGGGGAGGTCCTTTTCCCGGGCGAAGGTTTCCGCCATGGCCTCCACCACCTCGGGGCCCACCAGGAGGTTGCCCTGGGCGGCGAAACCCTCCCCCACCACCCCCCCGGCCCAGGGGTGGCAAAGGCTCCCGGTAAAGCTTAGGGCCTCGCCCCTCGCGCTCACCAAGCCGAACTGCCGCCTTTCCAAGTGGGGATCGGTGCGGCGGAAGGCCTCCAAGACCCCTTCCGGGCTCGCCCCTTCCGCCAGAAGGGCCAGGCCCTGGGGGCCAAAGCGGGGGTTGGCGTAGGACTGGGTGGCGATGGCCCCCACCTGGGCCCTGGCGAAGGGCACCACCGCCCCCACCGCCAGGAACTTGCTGGCCACGGCCACGCCCAGGTCCCCGGTTTTGGGGTCCCGGGCCACCAGGGAGAAGGTGGCCACCACCATGCCCTTATCCTACGCGCCTTCCCGTGGTAGAGTGGGGGGATTGGGTGCGCCCATGGAGATTAGAAACATTGCCATCATTGCCCACGTGGACCACGGCAAGACCACCTTGGTGGACGCCATGCTCCACCAAGCCAAGGCCCTGAAGAAGGAGGAGGGGGAACGGATCCTGGACTCTTTCGCCCTGGAGAAGGAGCGTGGCATCACCATCCTGGCCAAGAACACCGCCGTGGTCTGGGGCGGGGTGAAGGTGAACATCGTGGACACCCCGGGGCACGCGGACTTCGGGGGGGAGGTGGAGCGGGCCCTTTCCCTGGTGGACGGGGTGCTCCTCTTGGTGGACGCGGCGGAAGGCCCCATGCCCCAGACCCGCTTCGTCCTAAGGAAGGCCCTCGAGGCCGGCCTCAAGCCCATCGTGGTCCTGAACAAGGTGGACAAGAAGGAGGCCCGCCCCGACGAGGTCTTAAACCTCACCTTTGACCTCATGGTGGAGCTAGGCGCTTCCGAGGAGCAGCTGGACTTCCCCTACCTCTACGCCGTCGGGCGCGAGGGGAGGGCCTGGCGGGAAGAGCCCCGGGAGGACCTGGCGGAGCTTTTCCAGACCATCCTGGACCACGTGCCCCCGCCCCGCTGGACGGAAGGCCCTTTGCAGCTTTTGGTGGCCAACCTGGACCACTCCCCCTACCTGGGCCGGGTGGCGGTGGGCAAGGTGGCCCGGGACCGGGTGCGCAAGGGGGAGACGGTGGCCGTCCTGAAGGAGGGGGGCCAAGTCCTGGCCAAGGTGGCGGCGGTCTACACCCACCAGGGCCTGGAGCGGGTGGAGGTGGAGGAAAGCCTTCCCGGGGACATCGTGGCCCTGGCCGGGGTGGAGGGGGCGGAGATCGGGGACACCCTGGCGAGCCTCGAGGCCCCCGAGGCCCTGCCCCGCCTGGCGGTGGACGAGCCCACCGTGGCCCTCACCCTGAGCGCCAACACCTCCCCCTTCGCCGGGCGGGAGGGGAAGTACGTCACGGGGCAAAAGCTCAAGGAACGGCTGGAACGGGAGCTTCGCACCAACGTGGCCCTGCAGGCTTTGGAGGTGGCCCCTGAGGTGTTTGAGCTAAGGGGGCGGGGGGAGCTCCACCTGGCCATCCTCCTGGAAACCATGCGCCGGGAAGGGTACGAGTTCAGCGTGGGCCAGCCCCGGGTCCTCCTGAAGGATGGCCTCGAGCCCTACGAGCGCTTGGTGGTGGAAGCCCCCAAGGACCGCTTTGGGGCGGTGATGGAAGCCCTGGGGCAGAGGCGGGCGGAGATGGTCCACATGGAATCGGGCGAACGGGTGCGGGCGGAGTTCATCCTGCCCGCCCGGGCGCTTTTCGGTTTCCGGAGCCTCTTCCTCTCCCTCACCGGGGGGGAGGGCATCCTGAGCCACACCTTCCACGGCTACGGCCCCGAGGCCGGGCCCATCCCCACCCGCGCCACGGGGAGCGCCGTGGCCATGGAAGCGGGGGTGGCCACCGCCTACAGCCTCCACCGCCTGCAGGAACGGGTGCAGTTTTTCATTGAGCCGGGCACCGAGGTCTACGTGGGCATGATCGTGGGGGAGCACGTGCGGGAAAACGACCTGGAGGTGAACGTCACCACCGCCAAAAAGCTCACCAACATCCGGGCCGCGGGCTCCGACGAGAACATCCGCCTCATCCCCCCAAGAAAGCTCTCCCTGGAGGAGGCCCTGGAGTTCTTAGCCGAGGACGAGCTCCTGGAGGTCACCCCCAAAAGCCTCCGCCTGCGGAAAAGGGTCCTGGACCCGGCCAAGCGCAAGCGCCTGGTGGGGAAGTAGCCACGGGCCCCAAGCCGGTGTAGAATCGCCCCGTGAAGCGTTTTCTGCTCCTCACCCTGGCCCTTTTGGGCCTTGGCGTGGGCCTGGCCCAAGCCCCGGTAAAGGTGCGCATCGGCTTTAACCCCACCCAGAACTCCGACCAGCTCAAGGCGGCGGCCCAGGCCATCGCCGACTACATTGAGCGGGAGTTCAAGGGCACGGTGGAGGTGGAGATCTTCGTCCCCACGGAGTACCGCGGCCTTATTGAGGCCATGAAGGCGGGCAAGCTGGAGTTCGCCTTCTTCCCCCCGGACGGCTACGTCCTGGCCCACCGGGAAGCCGGGGCCGAGGTCCTTTTGAAGTCGGTGCGGAACGGCAACCCCTACTACTGGTCGGCCATCATCGTGCGCAAGGACTCCGGCGTCAAGCGGATTGAGGACCTGGAAGGCAAGACCATCGCCTGGGTGGACCCCCTCTCCGCCGCCGGCTACGTTTTCCCGCGGGCGGCTTTGGTGAGCCGGGGCATCAACCCCGATACCTTCTTCGCCAAACAGGTCTTCGCCGGCAAGCACGACGCCGCCGTGCTGGCGGTGCTCAACAAGTCCGTGGACGCCGCCGCCACCTTCGCCAACGATGACAAGAACAAGTCCGGGGCCTGGACGCAGTACCTGAAGCCGGAGGAGGCCCGCCAGATCACGGCCATCTTCTACTCCAAGCCCATCCCCGGGGACACCTTCTCCGTGGCCAAAGACTTCCTGGCCAAGTACCCCAACCTGGCCCGGGGGATCGCCGCCGCCATCCAGCGCTGCAAAGCTCCTCAGTGCAACCTCTTGCAGAACCTCTACCGCATTGACTACATGATCCCCGCCAAGGACAGCGACTACGACGTGGTGCGGGAAGCCCGCCGGATATCCGGCCAGGACAAGTGAACAGCCCCTCCCTCCGGCCCCCAGGACCCCCTGGGGGCTTTTTTCCGAAAACCATGATTGAGGTCCGCAACCTGAGCAAGGTTTTCCCCGACGGCACCCAGGCCCTTTCCGGGGCCAGCGTTTCCATCCCCAAGGGGGATTTCGTGGCCATCATCGGCCTCTCCGGGGCGGGCAAGAGCACCTTCTTGCGCACCCTAAACCGCCTGGTGGAGCCCACCGCCGGGGAGGTATGGGTGGGCGGGGTGGAGGTCACACGCCTTTCCCGCAAAGAGCTCCAGGCTTTCCGCCGCAAGGTGGGCTTCATTTTCCAGCAGTTCAACCTGGTCCAACGCCTTACCGTGCTGGACAACGTGCTCCACGGCCGACTGGGGTACTTGCCCACGTGGAAGGGGCTTTTAGGCCTCTACCGGGAAGAGGACACCGCCATCGCTCTGGAGCAGATTAAGCGGGTGGGGCTTCAAGGCAAGGAGCGCGCCCGGGCCGACCAGCTCTCCGGAGGACAACAGCAGCGGGTGGCCATCGCCCGCGCCCTGGCCCAGGAACCCGAGCTCATCCTGGCGGACGAGCCCATGGCGAGCCTAGACCCGCGCCTTTCCGACGTGATCCTGGGCATCCTCAAGGAGTACAACGAGGAAAAGGGGGTCACCGTCCTGGTGAACATCCACGTGCTGGAGCTGGCCCGGCGCTACGCCCGGCGCATCTTGGCCTTCAACAAAGGGCGCTTGGTCTTTGACGGCCCGGTGGAAGCCCTAACCCCCGAGGTGGAGCGCCAGGTCTATTCGGGCAACCTGGAGGCGCTATGAGCCTGGCCTTTTTTGCCGCGGGCCTATCCCTAGCTGGGCTCTTAGGCCTTGGCCGGGGTTCGGTGCGGCGGTACCTGGTGGCGGCGGCCTTAGGCATCCTGGTGGCGAGCCCGGCCTTCCCCTTGGTGGGCGCGGTGGGGTACCTTTCCCGGGAAGCTCTGGAGCCAACCCTGGCCGCCCTCCTTCCCGCCTACCCTCTTCTGGCCTTGGTGCCTTTGGCCGCCGCCTTGGCCTTGGCCCTGGCCCACTTCGGGGGCCGGGTGGCGGGGCTCGGGGGGCTCCTGGGAGGAGGGCTCGGCCTTTTCGCCCTCCTCAGCTTCCTGGACGGGCACGCCCACCTGGTTAAGCTCCGCCCTGTACCGGGCCTCATGGAAGGGGTGGCCGCCTTGGCCTTGGCCATACCCTTCCTCGCCCTGGCCTGGGGGCAGCGGAAGCGGGCCTGGCTCTGGCTTCCCTTGGGGGTGGCGCTGGGGTTTGGTGCCTTTTCTTGGCTGAACTCGCCCACCGGGCACACCTACTTCCCCCGGATGGGGGCCTACTACAAGCTGGTCCTGCCGGCGGAGCCGGGGGCCGAGGAAGCCTTGGTCCAGGCCTTTAACCAGGGCCTCGAGGAGCTCAACCGGGTCCGCCAGGAAATCGGCCTTCCCCCGCTAAAGCCCATCCAAGACCTTTCAGGCCTGGGGGAGGGAAGGCTGCCCCAGGAGGTAGCCCAGGCAGGGTACCGCCTCCTCCAGCCCGCCGCCCTTAGGTATGGGGCGGTGGCCCTGCTCCTTTTCCTGGGTGTCTTGTTCGGCGCTGGGCTTTGGCTCGTCTTCCGGCCCGGGTTGGAAGAGCCCGGCGACCTGCGCCAAGGAGGGGTGATGGCCGCCGTGGCCTTGAGCATCTTCCCCGCCTTTGATGCCACGGAGTTTGACCTGGGCAAGCTGGTAAAGGGCTGGCCCTTCTTGGTCAACTTCCTGGACCGGGCCTGGCCTCCCAATCTGGCCCAGCCCCAGCACGATATCTACCCTTTGCAAAGCGTGGCCAGCGAGATGCTCCTCACGGTGGAAATCGCCCTGGTGGGCACCCTCCTCGCCGCCCTGTTCGCCCTACCCACCAGCTTCCTAGCCGCCCGCAACCTCACCTTCAAAAACCCGGTCCTTCGCCTTCTCTTTTATCTCATGCGCGGTTTCTACAACGTGGACCGGGGCGTAGACACCTTGATCCTGGCCCTCATCCTGGTGGCGGCGGTGGGCCTTGGCCCCTTTGCCGGGGTCCTGGCCATGGCCATCCACTCCATCGCCGATCTGGGTAAGCTTTACTCGGAAGCCATTGAAAACGTGGACAAAGGCCCCATAGAAGCCTTGGAAAGCGTGGGAGCCAGTGGCAGCAACGTGCTGCGCTGGGCCATTCTGCCCCAGGTGCTGCCCCTTTTTGTTTCCTACACCCTCTACCGGTTTGAGATCAACTTCCGGGTGTCCATCGTCCTCGGCCTGGTGGGGGCGGGGGGTATTGGCTTTTTCATCAAGGGAGCCATGGACGCTGGCCACTACGACCAAATGGTAATTGGCATCATCGCCATCGTCCTGGTGGTAAACCTGATTGACTTCGCTTCCAGTTGGCTCCGTAGCCGCCTGGTCTAGCGGTTAAGGCCGGGCCAAAAGGCCCGGCCTTCTTACTCCTCTTCCCGCTCCCCGTAGGTTTCCAAAGCCTCCTGCCACGCTTGGCTGATCTCCTTGGCCTGCTCCATGGCTGACCTCCTTGGCCTTAAGGGTAGCCCCCAAGCGGGCAAGGCGCCCCAAGCTAAAGGCAAAACCCGTACACCCCCAAGCGGTGTAGGCGGAAGGAGGCTACACCGCTAAGTCTGCAGGAGGCTTTCCGCCTCGAGGCGGGCGAGAACCCGCTCTAAGCTCCCTCCCCGCCAGCGCTCCACGGCATAGGCCGCCAGGGGAAACCGCTCCTTAAGCCGCTTGAGAAGCCCAGCGGCGTCCTCTGGGCGCCCCCCCTGGAGCACCAAAAGATATCCACCTTCCAGGCGGAAGGCCAGGTCCCCTCGGCGAAGCTCCCGCACCAAGCGCTCCGGGGGCAAGGGGGCCGAGAAGTAGACCAAGACCAGCTCCCGCCTTAGGGCTAGCCCCTCCAAGGCCCCGGCCAGGCGCAAAAGGTCCTCCCGCGTCCCCACCCCCTCCAAGGCGGGCAACAGGGGGGCCTCCCGCCCCGTGCCCAGGAAGAAGGCCGCCCCTAATGTGGCCGCTCCCAAGGCCCCAGATAGGGCGGTGTAGAGGGAGCCTTCCCGCCCGGTGAAGGCCAAGGCGCTCTCTAAAGCGAGGGTCAAGGCCAAAAGGCCAAGCCCCAGCACCAAGGCGAACTGCACCCGAAAGCCCACGGGGAACCGGGAATAAAGGCTCGCCACCGCCGCCAGGAGGAGGCCCACCACGAAAAGGGTAAGCCCCCTTTCCACCTGGCCTAAAGGTTCCCCCTGGGCCAGGGGCAAAAGGCCCAGGAGGAAAAGAAGCCAAGGAAGCAAGAAGAGCCAGCGCATGCTCCCCCCAAGGCTACCACGCCTTCCTTACACCCGCCTTAGCATGGGAAGGTGGAACCCTTAGCGGAACGCTTGCGGCCGAGAAGCCTGGACGAGGTCCTGGGCCAGCCCCACCTCACGGGGGAACGGGGCCTCCTAAGGCGGATGCTGGAGGCCAAGCGCCTAAGCTCCATGGTCCTCTTCGGCCCCCCGGGCACGGGCAAGACCACCTTAGCCCGCCTCCTGGCGGAGGGGATGGGCCAGCCCTTTCTCCGGCTTTCCGCCGTGGAGGCGGGGCTTAAGGAGGTGCGGCAGGCTTTGGAGCGGGCGCGGGAGGAGGGGGGGCTCCTGCTTTTCCTAGACGAGATCCACCGCTTCAACAAGGCCCAGCAGGACGCCCTCCTTCCCCACCTGGAATCCGGCCTCCTCACCCTCATCGGGGCCACGGCGGAAAACCCCGCCTTTTTCCTCACCCCCGCCCTGCGCTCCCGCCTCCGCCTCCTCCCCGTGCGCCCCCTTTCCGAAGGGGACCTCCTCGCCCTCCTCAAGCGGGCCCTCGAGGACCCCCGGGGCCTTCCCGGCACCCCTTACGAGGAAGCGGCCTTGAGGCTCCTGGCCCAGGCGGCGGGGGGGACGCCCGCTTCGCCCTGAACACCTTAGAGCTCGCCGCCGCTTTCGGCGAGGTGAGCCGGGAAAGCGTGCGGGAAGCCCTGGGGGCCGAGCGCTTCGCCATGGACCGCCAAGGGGACCACTTCTACGACCTCACCTCCGCCCTGCACAAAAGCCTGAGGGGCTGCCACGTGGACGCCGCCCTTTACTACCTGGCAAGGCTCCTCAAGGGAGGGGCGGACCCCCGCTACGTGGCCCGCCGCCTTATCCGGGTGGCGGTGGAGGACGTGGGCTTGGCCGATCCCCTGGCCCTCCGCCTGGCGGTGGCGGCCCTGGAGGCCTACGAGGCCTTGGGCAGTCCGGAGGGGGAGCTCGCCTTGGTGGAAGCGGCGGTCTACCTGGCCCTGGCCCCCAAGTCCAATAGCCTCTACACCGCCTGGCAAGAGGCGGAGGAAGCGGCCAAGGCCCACCCCGATGCCCCTGTGCCCCTAAACCTGCGCAACGCCCCCACCCCCTTGGCCAAAGCCCAGGGCCACGGCCAAGGCTACGCTTACTACCACGAGGACCCGGAAGGGAGTTTCGCCCAGCGCTACCTGCCCGAGGGCCTCGAGGCCCTCCGCCTCTTTGAAGCCACGGGGGAGGGCTGGGAAGAACGGGTAAGGGAGCGGCTAAAAGCCCTCAGGGCACGCTTTGAAAGCGAAGGCCCAAGGCGAGGTAAGGGCTGAAGGGTCCGTAGCCCACCTCCAAAAGCCAGCCTTCCCCCCTGTACCCCAGGCTCAGCTGGGGGGCCAGGCCCAGGTTGCCGTCCCAGTCCAAGGCCAGGTGGCCTCGAGGGGAAAGGTACCACCCCCCCCGCCCAGGAGAAGGCCCAGATCGGCGCTAAAAGCCCGCTGTCCCTCCCCGGAAGGCCACAGGCTTAGGCCGCCGTCCAGGCTAAACCCCTCCGCCAAGGCCACCTTGCCCCCCAGGCGCAGGCTCCACTGGAGGGAAAGGTTCCACTCCCACCGCCCGTCCCCTTGGGCCAAGGCCACGTAGGGCAAGGCCCAAACCGGGTACTGGCTCCCCGGGGAAAGGCTGGGGAAGAGGCTCCCTCCCACGCTGAAGGCCACCCCCCGCACTGGCTCCGGGTCCCGCAACACCGCCACGGGCAGGCACCCCGCCAAGAAGAGAAGCAGCCCCGCAAGTAGGGCCCGCATGCGTTTTCACCCCTCGCCCTCAGGATAGCACCTCAGCCCTTTAGCCCCTCCTCAAAGGTGGCCACCACCCGCCGCTCAAAAAGGAGGTACAAAAGGGCGATGGGCAGGACGCTCAAAAGGGCCGCCGCCGAGAGGAGGCCCCAGTCCGTGGGGTACTTGCGCTGCAGGTCGGTGAGCCAGGTCTGGAGCGTCCAAAGCCTCGGGTCCGAAACCACCACCCTGGGGTAAAGGACCAGGTTCCAGTGGGCGGCGAAGGCGAGCACCCCCGCAGCCACCAAGGTGGGCCGAACCAAGGGGAAGAGGATGTGGAAGAGGAGCACCCTATGCCCCGCCCCATCCAGCCAGGCCGCCTCCAAAAGCTCCTCCGGCACCCCCCGCATGGCCTGGTAGACCAGATAGATGACAAAGGGACTGGCGGCGAAGGGAAGAACCAGGGCGAAAAGGGTATCCAAAAGGCCAAGCCCCTGGAGAACGCCGTAAAGGGGGACCAGAAGGAGCTCCGCCGGCACCGCCATGAGAAAAAGGTAAAAGGGCAAAAGCCCAAGCCCCGCTCGGAGGGCGTAAGCGGCCAAAAGGGCGGTGAAAAGCTGCAGGGCCACCACGCCCGCGGAGAGGCCCAAGGAGAAGAGAAGCCGATCCCAGAAACCCTCCTTGGCCAGGGCGCGGACGTTTTCCAGGCTGAAGCCCACCCGGGAGAAAAGCTCCCCCGAGTACACCGCCTCCTTGGGCATGAAGGCGGCGTAGGCCATCCAGAGGAAGGGGAGGGCGATGAAAAGGAGGACGGCGAAGACGAAAAGGTGCTTGAGGAAGCGGCCCACGCCCCCACTATAAAGGGTTAGGATGCCCCCATGGGACCCCTTTCCGGCATCAAGGTCCTGGACCTTTCCCGCGTGCTTGCGGGGCCCCTTTGCACCATGATCCTGGCCGATTTGGGCGCGGAGGTCATCAAGGTGGAACCCCCTTGGGGGGACGAGACTCGAGGCTGGGGCCCCCCCTTCGCCGCGGGGGAAAGCGCCTATTTCCTCTCGGTGAACCGGGGCAAGAAAAGCGTGGTCCTGGACCTGAAGCGCAAAGAAGGCCAGGAGGCGGTGCGGCGCCTGGCCCAGGGGGCGGACGTGCTGGTGGAAAACTACAAAACAGGGGACCTCGCCCGCTACGGCCTGGACTACGAAAGCTTAAAGGCCCTGAACCCCAGGCTCGTCTACCTCTCCCTCACCGGTTTCGGCCACACCGGGCCCCGGGCCAAGGAACCTGGCTACGACGCCGCCCTTCAGGGCTACACCGGCATCATGTCCGTCACTGGGGAGCCCCAAGGCCCCCCCATGAAGGTGGGGGTGGCCTGGATTGACGTGATGACGGGGATGATGGGGGCGGTGGCCGTGCTCACCGCCCTTTGGGAAAGGGAGCGAAGCGGCGTGGGCCAGCACGTGGACCTCTCCCTCTTTGACGTGGGCCTCTTCGCCCTGGTCAATCTGGGGGAAAGCTACCTTCTCACGGGAAGACCCCCACAAAGGCTTGGCAACGCCCACGCCCAGATCGTCCCCTACGGGGCCTTCCCGGCGGCGGACGGGTGGCTGGTCCTCGCCGTGGGGAACGACGAGCAGTTTGGGAGGCTTTGCCAGGTCTTAGAGCTTCCCCATTTGGCGGCGCGCTTCCCCACCAACCCGAGCCGCGTGGAAGGGCGGGAGGAGGTGGAAAGAACCCTGGCCCAGGTGCTCCGCACCCGCCCCCGGGCCCACTGGCTGGAGCGGCTCAAGGAGGCGGGCATCCCCGCCGCCCCGGTGAACGACCTGGCCGAGGCCTTCCAGGACCCCCAGGCGCAGGCCCGGGGAGCGGTCTGGACCCTGGAACATCCCCTTTTGGGGACCCTCCCCACCCTGGCCAACCCCTTGCGCTTCCTCTCCCGCACCCCCGCCAGGCCCCCCACCCCCCACCCCTTTTGGGCGAGCACACGGAGGCCGTCCTCTTGGAAGCGGGGTACACCCCCGAGGAGGTATGCCGCCTTGTGGAAATGGGCGCCGCCCGGGTGGCCAAGCGGCGAGAAGGGTAAAGGAAAGCGCCCTTCGGAAGGGCGCTTTTTTCACAAGAACCTCTGGCCAAGGGCGTGGACGGCTGTGGATAACCCTGTGGATAACTCGCCCCCGGCTACCCAGCGGCACCCGGACCTGGGCGCTTAGGGCTGCTTCCTTCCGGACCTGACCCGGTTCACGCCCGGCCCGCCGCGCTGGACCGGGGGCTTGGGTAGTATAGCACCCATGGAAGCCCTGAGGCTAGAGGGTGTAGTCGGTCAACACATTTGAGACTCTGTGGGGACCGCCTCCCCCCGTATTCTAGCCAGGTACTCTAAAGGGGCCAGGCCCCCCAAGGCCTGGTGGGGTCGCCGGCGGTTGTAGTGGTCCAGGTAGGCGTCAAGCTCCCTTTGGAGCTCGGGGATCTGTGAAGGCAACGGCCGTGTGTAGAACTCATCCCTAAAGGTCCGCTGCATCCGCTCCACGTGACCATTGAGCTTGGGGCTCCTCGGAGGAAGAACGAAGAGCTTAACGCCCAAACGTTCACAGGCCTCCTCAAAATCGGACATAAACTCGCTGCCCCCATCCACCTGCACCGCACGAATAGGAAAAGGCGCTCGCACCATCAGGCGGGCAAGAAAGCTGGCCGCCAGGTTGGCCGTGGCTCGGGTGTGGACTTCCGCAAGGGAGAAACGGGTGAAGAGGTCGACGGCCGAGAAGTGCTGGATCCTCTCCCCAGGACCCAGGGTCACGGTGAGGGTATCCACCTGGATAAGGTCGCCAGGGTGACCCACCTCGTATCCCTTGGGCTTCCTTTGCGCATAGGGCCTCCTTGGCCTTCCCCTTCCCTTTCCCCTTCCCCTCCTGGCCAAAAAACTGGCCACGCTCTCCACGCGTCCGCTCCCTTCCAGGTAGGCCAGGATCCGCCCCACGGTGCGCTCGCTCACCGCAAAGCCCTCCTTCCTTAGGGTCAGCCAAATCGGCCAGCGGCCCCAGGTGGGGTTCTCCTTCCTTAGGGCTTCCACCCGGATCAGCAGATCGGAAGACCAGTAAATCCTCCGCCGCAAGCGCTGAGGACGTCTTGACCGAGGCTTAAGACCGGCAAGGCCCTCTTCCTTGAGGCGTTTCCGCCAGCGGTAATAGGTGGCCCGGCTGATCCCCAAAAGCTCCTGGATCTCGGGCCAGCCCACCCGGTATTTCCTGAGCGCCTCCACCTGTTTGAGCTTCCGTAAGCGGTCCTGAACCGTGGGATCGCCGGCCCCGGCCTCTTGGAGTTCCCGGGCCTTCCGCGCTCCCCGCAAAACCTCTTTGCCAACCGTGGTAAGCTGCATCCGTGGGGACCTCCTCTCTCTTGGAGTGGTCCCCACATTTTTACTCGTCCAGTCTCATATGTGTCTGTCCGGGTTCAGAGGGCGTGAGCAAGCGCTACGGGCGCAAGCCCGTCTTGGAAAGGGTGAGCCTCACGGTGGCCCCGGGGGAGGTCTACGCCCTGGCGGGCCCCAACGGCTCGGGCAAGACCACCCTGATCCGCCTGGTGACGGGCCTGGCCTTCCCCACGGAAGGGCGGGCGATCCTTTTGGGGGAGGACGTGCACAAAAACCCCGCGGCCCGGCGCCACCTGGGGGCGGTGGTAGAGGCGCCCGCCGCTTTCTACCCCTACCTCACGGGGCGGGAGAACCTCCACCTGCAGGCCTACTTGGCCGGGGTGAGGGAGGAAGGGCGCATCGGCGAGGTACTGGCCCGCCTGAAGCTTCTGGCGGTGGCGGACCAGAAGGTGGGAAGCTACTCCTTGGGGCAACGGCAGCGCCTGGGCCTGGCGGCGGCCATCCTCCACCGGCCCAAGGTCCTGATCCTGGACGAGCCCACCAGCGGCCTAGACCCGGAAGGGGTGGAGCTCGTCCACGGCCTCCTAAAGGAGCTTTCCCAGGAAGGGGTGGCGGTCCTCCTCTCCACCCACCACCTCCAGGAGGTGAGCCAGTACGCCCACAAGGTGGGGATCCTGGGCGGGGGAAGGCTTTTGGACGAGGTGGCGCTTTCCGGGCGGGAGGTGTACCGCCTCGAGGCCCACCCTTTGGAAGGGGCCTTGGCCCTCCTCAAGACCCTCCCCCAGGTGGCCCAGGCGCGGCTCCAGGGGGGCGCCATCCTCTTTGAGGGGAACCCGGAAGCGGCGCTCAAGGCCCTCCTCGCGGAGGGCTACCGGGTGAAGGCCCTCCATGCCGAGCGCTTTGACCTCAGGAGCTACTACCAGGAGCGGGTGAAGCATGCTTAGGCTCTTTTTCTTTGAACTTTACAAACTTTTCCGGTTGCGTTCCGTGGCCCTGGGGCTCGTTTTCGCCTTCCTCCTCCCCTTCCTCTGGGCCCTGGCCCCCGGGCTCAAGGAGGTCTACGGCCTGGTCCTGGCCTCGGGGTGGCAGGTGGTCTCCTTGAGCCTCCTGGCGGGGATGGAGTTTCTCTTCCCCTTCCTGGTGGTCATGGCGGCGAGCGAGTCCTTGGGAAGCGAGGTGGCCCAGGGCACGCTCAAGACCCTCCTCCTCAGGCCCCTTCCCCGAAGCCTCCTCCTCCTGAGCAAGCTCCTCGCCGTCCTCCTCTACCCCTTCGTCCTCCTGGCGGCGAGCTTCCTGGGAAGCCTCCTGGCGGGCCTACCCCACGGGTTTGGCCCCTTCTTCGGCGGCACGGGCCTGGGGGAAGGGGGGTTTGCCGGCACCGGGCTCCTCACCCCGGGGGAAGCCCTAGGGGAACTCCTCCGGGCGCACCTCCTGGCGGGGGCGGTCCTCGTGCCCCTGGCCGCCTTGGCCCTCCTTTACGGGACCCTCTTCCTCTCCACCACGGCAAGCGCCCTGGCGGCGGTGGCCACCCTGCTCCTCATGCGCCTCCTGGTGGCCTTCCCCGCCCTAACGCCCTTCCTCCTCACCACCTATTTGGACCTACACCTGCGGCCCCAGGCGGCGGGGCTTGGGCTTTCCCTCCTTCTCATCTACACCCTGGGCTTCGCCTTCCTGGCGGCCCTCCTCTTTGAGCGGAAGGACCTCTAGAGGCCCACAAAGCGCCCCTCGGCCAGGAGGGGCTCGCCGTCCAGGAGGAGCCGGCCTTCCTTCAGGGAAAGCACCAGGTCCCAGTGGAGGGCGCTTCGGTTCTTGCCCCCCGTTTCCGGGTAGCTTTGCCCCAAGGCCAGGTGCACCGTGCCCCCCATCTTCTCGTCCAGGAGGATGAGGCCCGTGGGCCGGGTGAGGCCGAAGTTGGTGCCGATTCCCACCTCCCCAAGCCGCCTCGCCCCCTCGTCCGTGGCCAGGGCGCTTCGCAGGTAGTCCTCTCCCACCTCAGCGCGGGCCTCCACCACCACGCCCCGGGCAAAGCGGAGGTAAACCCCTTCCACCCTCCGCCCCCCCACGAAGGCGGGGAGGTTGAAGCGCACCTCGCCCTCGGCGCTGTCCTCCACGGGAGCGGTGAAGACCTCCCCCGAGGGCATGTTCCGCCGCCCGTCGGAGTTGATCCAGACCCTCCCCGCCACGGAAAGGGTGAGGTCCGTGCCCGGGGCTAGGATGCGGAGTTCCTTCCCTTGGGCAAGCCGCGCGATCAAGCCCTCCTGGAAGCGGGAAAGGTCCCGCCAGGCGGCCACGGGGTCCTCCCGGTCCAGGAAGAGGGCCCCCTCGAGGTACGCCCGGAACTCCCCCGTGCCCATCCCCGCCCCCACAGCGTAGCCCACGGTGGGGTAGAGGGTGAGGGTCCAGCGCTTCCCAAGCCGCACCTCCTGCAAGGGCCGCCAGGCCCGCTGGTGTTTTAGGGAAAGCTCTGGGTCCAAGGAGGCCATCTCCAAGGGGTTCTCCGCGGAAAGGACCTTAAGGAACTTGTCCGCCTTCTCGTAAAGGGCCCACTCCACCTCGGGAACCCGCTCCAACCATGCCCCTCCGTGGAGGAGGAAGTCCCGCCCCTCCCCGGGGTAAGCCAGGCGGAAGAAGGGGTAAGCCCCCCGCCGAAGCAGGGTTCGCTTCAGGTGAGGCAGGAGGGGAAGGGCCGGGGTTTCCACCTCCACCAAAACCGTCTCTCCCGGGCCCGCCTCCAGGCAGTACTCGGCCAAAAGCTCGGCAAAACGCGCTTCCACCCTGTTATCATAGGGCCAAGATGGAAGAACCCAAGATCACGCCCCTGGCAAGGCGGCTGGCCGAGGAGAACGGCATAGACTGGCGCCGCCTCCAAGGCACGGGCCCCGACGGGACCATCGTGGAGCGGGACATCCTGGCCTTTTTGGCCAAGGTGATGGCGGGGGAGGTGGACCTGCCCCCCATGCCGGAGGAGCCGCCCCCCGTCCTGCCGGAGGAAGACCTCAAGCGGGCCCAGGAAGCCCTGGGGAAGGAAGGGGTGGACCTCTCAGAACTCCTCCCCGAGCCTCCCAAAACCCCCACGGTGCAGTTGGAGGAGCTGGAAGAGGAGGCCTTGGAGCTGGAGCCGGTCCTGGAAGAGATGGACCTGGAGCTGGACCTGGAGGAGGAGGCCCTGGAGGTGGCGGAGGAACCGCCCCCCGTCCTCGAGGAGGACCTGGTCCTTCCCCCGGAAGAGCCCGCACCAAGCCCCTTGAAGGAGGAGCTCGAGGCCCTCTTGGCCGAGGAAAAGGAGCCTGCGGAGACCCCAAGTTCCCTGGAGGAAGAGCTCGCCGCCTTCCTGGCGGAGGAAGAAGCGGTCCCCGAAACACTTTTGGCGGGGGAGGACTTCCTGACCGAAGAAGCCCCGGTTCCGGTCCCGCCCCCTCCCCCCGTGGCCCCCACCCTGGGCGCGGCCGCCAACCCCGTGGCCCCCGCGGCCACCCTTCTTCGGGTCTACCGCCGCCGGCTTGACCCCACCTCCCTGCAAAACGCCCTAAAAACCTTCGCCCAGGTCCACGGGGTGCCGGAAAACCCCTTGCCCTTTTTGCTCAAAGGGGCGGAACGGGCCCTGGCGGAACTGGAGCTTCCCCTTAGGCCCCTCCTGGGCCGGTTGGAGGGGGAGAGGGTGGTGGGGCTAAGGCCTTTGGGGAACTTCCTCGCCCTCTTCCGGCAAGAAGGGGGCGAGGAGGGGGAGGGCCTCCTCTGCTTCGCCGGGGAGGAAGAGGTCCACACGGGCCGGCCAAGCCTCTTCCTCTCCGCAGAAGGGGTCCTGGCCGCCTCGGGCTTGGAAGCCCCCGTGGCCCGGAAGCTTTTGGAAAGGGTGGCCCTTTACCTGGAAAACCCCGTGCTCCTCTTGGCCTAAACGCACCCGCCCCGGGAAGGCCTCCGGGGCGGGCTCTTTCGGCGCTAGAGCTTCTTCAAGGCCTGGGTGAGCTGGGTTAGGACTTGTTGCGCATCCCCGTAGAGCATGCGGGTGTTGTCGGCGTAGAAGAGCTCGTTTTCCACCCCGGCGAAGCCCTTCCCCTGCCCCCGCTTGATGACGATGACGTTCTTGGCCTTGTCCACGTCCAGGATGGGCATGCCGTAGAGGGGGCTTCCCGGGCGGCGGGCGGCCGGGTTCACCACGTCGTTGGCCCCGATAACCACCGCCACGTCCACGGTGGGGAACTCGGGGTTGATCTCCTCGAGGTCCTTGAGCTTATCGTAGTCCACCCCGGCCTCCGCCAAGAGCACGTTCATGTGCCCCGGCATCCGCCCCGCCACGGGGTGGATGGCGAACTTCACCTCCACCCCCCGGCTTTCCAGGAGGTCGGCGAGCTCCTTCACCTTGTGCTGCGCCTGGGAAAGGGCCATGCCGTAGCCCGGGACGAAGACCACCTTGCCCGCGTAGGCCAGCATCACGGCGGCGTCCTCCACGTCAATGGGCTTCAGGCTCCCCTTGACCTCCCCCGCCTCCTGCTCCACGCCGAAACCGCCCACCAGCACGCTCCAAACCGAGCGGTTCATGGCCCTCGCCATGAGCACCGTGAGGAGGGTGCCCGCCGCCCCCACCAAGGTGCCCGCCACCATGAGGGCTGGGTTCCCCACGGCAAAGCCCTCAAAGCCCACGGCCATGCCGGTGAAGGCGTTGTAGAAGGAGATGGCCACGGGCATGTCCCCCCCGCCGATGGGAAGGGTCATGAGCACGCCAAAAAGGAGGGCGAGGAGGAAGAAGAGGATGATGCTCAAGGTGGGGTCGTTCCAAAGGAGGGAAAAGCCCAGGAGCACCGTGACCAGAAGGACCAGGGCGTTGACCACCTTCTGCCCCGGGAAGAGGATGGGGCGGCTCCGCATGAGGCCCTGGAGCTTGGCGAAGGCGATGAGGCTTCCCGTGAAGGCCACCGAGCCGATGAGCCCGCCCAGGATGGCCAAGGCCATGAGCCCGGCGTTTTCAAAAGCCCCCTTCAGAAGCTCCACCGCGGCGATGGTGGCGGCGGCGCCCCCGCCCATGCCGTTGTAGATGGCCACCATCTGGGGCATGTCGGTCATGGCCACCTTCACCGCCGCCCACCAGGCCACCGCGGAACCCAAGGCCAAGGCCAGGAGCATGAGGCCGAAGTTCCCCATCTCCGGCCAGAAGAAGGTGGCCAAGACCGCCAGGACCATGCCCCAGCCCGCCCAAACGATGCCGCTTTTAGCGGTGGTGGGGTGGGCCATGCGCTTCAGGCCCACGATGAAGAGGATGGCCACCACGAAGTAGGCCGCCTGGATGAGGTCCATTACTGACCACCCCCCTTGCCGGGCTTCTTCTCAAACATCTCCAGCATGCGCACGGTGACCGCGTACCCCCCGGCGGCGTTGGCCGCTCCCAGGATCACGCCCAGGAAGCCGATGAGCTTTTCCAAACCGGTTTCCGCATGCCCCAGGACCACCATGGCCCCCACCACCACCACCCCGTGGATGAAGTTGGACCCGGACATGAGGGGGGTGTGGAGGATCACCGGCACCCGGGTGATGAGCTCGTAGCCCAAAAAAGCCGTGAGCACGAAGATGTAAAGGGCCGACCAGAAGCCGAACTCCATCACGCACCTCCCAGAAGGGCCTTGGTGGGCCCGTGCAGGATCTCCCCCTCCTTCATGAGGAGCGCTCCTTGGATGATCTCGTCCTCCCACTTGGGGGCGAACTCCCCCTTTTCTATGAGCAAGCTGGAGAGGTTGAGGAGGTTCTTGGCGTACATCTCCGAGGCGTGCACGGAAAGCTCGCTCGGCAGGTTCAAGGGGCCAAAGATCCGCACCCCCCGCACCTCCACCACCTCCCCCGGCTTGGTGAGGACGCAGTTCCCCCCGCTCTCGGCCGCCAGGTCCACCACCACGGTCCCCGGCTTGAGCCTTTCCATCATGTCCTCGGTGAGGAGGATGGGGGCGCGGCGGCCCGGCACCTGGGCGGTGGTGATGAGGACGTCCATCCCCGCCACGTGCTCGCGCAGGGCCTCGTGCTGGATGCGCTTCTCCTCCTCGGTGAGCTCCCGGGCGTAGCCGCCTTCCCCCTCGGCGCTGATGGGAAGCTCAATGGGCTTCGCCCCCAAGGAGACCGCCTGCTCCACCGCCGCTTTTCGCACGTCGTAGGCGAAGACCTGGGCCCCCAGGCGCTTGGCAGTGGCGATGGCCATGAGCCCCGCCACCCCCACCCCCATGACCATCACCTTGGCCGGGCGGATGGTGCCCGCCGCCGTGGTGAGCATGGGGAAAAAGCGGGGGGAAAGCCTCGCCGCGTGGACCGCCGCCAGGTACCCCGCCACCGTGGCCTGGCTGGAAAGGGCGTCCATGCTCTGGGCCCGGGTGATGCGGGGGATGAGCTCCATGGCGATCACCGTGGCCTTTTTGGCCGCAAGCGCCCGCACCAACTCGGGGTTTTTGTGGGCCTGGACAAAGCCCACCACGATGGCCCCAGGCTCCAGCGCCCCGATGAGGTCCTCCGGGGGGGGTTGGACGGTGAAGAGGAGGTTGGCGCCCTGGAGAAGCTCTCCTCGCTCCACCACCTCTGCGCCCGCCTCCTGGTAGGCGGCGTCCAGGTGGTAGGCGCCCTCCCCGGCGCCCCGCTCCACCCGCACCCGGGCACCCCCCTTCACCAGGCGGGCCACCACCTCGGGCACCAGGGCCACCCTTCTTTCCCCGGGAGCCCGTTCCTTGGGAACCGCTACGGTCACCATAGGACCTCCTTCGGGGGCAGTATACCAGCCCAGGTGAGGACGCCTGTCCCACGGGGAAGCCCCCCTTTACACCACTCCGGAAGGAGGTCTACACTTCCTGGACTTTCCGCCAAGTACCCCGGGATGGGCAGAAAGCGCACCCTCGCAAGCGCCGCCTTTTCGTGGAAGAATACCGCCATGCGCCCCTCGAGGCTCACCCTCCTCGCCGTGCTCCTTGCCGGCATCCTGGCCATAAGCTTCGGCAGCATCCTGGTGCGCCTAAGCCTCGAGGCCGCCCAGGACCGAAGCCTCGCCTTCAGCCTGGTGATGAGCGCCGGGCGCCTGGGTTTTGCCGCCCTCCTCCTCGCCCCGGGCTGGCTTAGGCCCTTGCGGGAAAAGAGGGGCCTTCCCTTCGCCGTGGGCGCCGGGGTCTTTTTGGCCCTCCACTTCGCCTTCTGGATCACCTCCCTCTCCTACACCTCCGTGGCGGCAAGCACCGCCCTCGTCACCACCAACCCCGTCTGGGTCACCCTTTTCGGCTGGCTCCTCTTCGGGGAGAAGCCCTCCGGCACCACCCTCCTCGGGGTGGCCGTGGCCCTCGTGGGGGGGCTTCTCATCGGGCTTGGGGATGCGGAAGGGGGCGGGGGGGAAAATCCCCTTTTGGGGGACCTCCTGGCGGTCTTGGGGGCGGTGGCGGTTTCCTTCTATTTTCTCCTGGGGCGGGAGGCCCAGCGGCGGGGGCTCTCCACCTTGGAATACATCCGGGTCGCCTACACCGTGGCGGCCTTGGTCCTCCTCCCCCTTCCCTACCTCTTTGGGGGCGGGTACGGCGGGTACCCCCCCGCCGTCTACGGCTACCTCCTCCTCATGGCCCTTTTGCCCCAGCTCGTGGGGCACACCAGCTTCAACTGGGCCACGCGGCACATCCCCCCGGTCCTGGTCACCCTGGCCATCCTCTTTGAGCCGGTGGGGGCAAGCCTCCTGGCCTTCTTGCTCTTTGGGGAGCTTCCGGGCCTCCCCGTGCTCCTCGGGGCCTTGGTCCTCCTCCTGGGCGTGGGCCTGGCCGTGGTGGGGGGTAGGCGGTGATCTTCGTGGCCCTGGCCGCCCTCCTTTGGGGCCTGGGAGGGGCCTTGGCGGGGCGGTTCATGGAGGGCATCCCCCCGGGGGTCCTCATCCCCTTGCGCTTCCTCCTGAGCTTCCTCCTCCTCCTTCCCCTCCTCCTCCGCCACCCCCCAAGGCCCGAGGAAAGGCGGCGCCTCTTGGCCGTGGGCTTCTCCCTGTCCGGGGCCCAGGCCTTTTACTACCTGGCCATCCACGCCGCAGGCGTGGCCACGGGGATCTTCCTCCAGTACCTCGCCCCCGCCCTCCTCACCCTTTACGCCCTCCTCCGCCGGGAAAGGCTTCCCGGCCGGGCCCTTTTTGGGGTGGCCCTGGCCCTTTTGGGGGCCTACATCCTGGTGGCGGGGGGGTGGGGCTTGCGGGAAGCCCCCTGGGGGTGGCCTTTGGCCTTTTGGCCGCCCTTTCCTTCGCCCTGTACGCCGCCACCTCCCAAGGGCTCAAGACCCCGCCCTTGGTGAGCCTGGGGGTGGCCACCGGGGTGGGAAGCCTCCTCGCCCTGCCCGTTCTTCTCCTAAACCTGCCCCACCTCCTCGCCTTGGACCTCGAGGCCTGGGGCGCCGTGGCCTACCTGGTCCTCTTCGGCACCCTCCTCCCCTTCGCCCTCTTCCTGCAGGGGGTGCGGCTGGTCCCCGCCCGGGAGGCCACCCTCCTCGCCATGCTGGAGCCCGTGGCGGGGGCCATCTTCGCCTGGCCCTTAGCGGGGGAGCCCTTACGGCCAGAGGCGCTTTTGGGGGGCGGCCTCATCCTTTTGGGGGTAGTCTTAAACCGGAGGTGATATGGCGGCGCGGGTGTTTTTCCTCTTCACCTTGGGCTACTTCCTCTCCTACTTCTACCGTTCGGCCAATGCGGTGCTCGCCAAGGACCTCTCCCAGGACCTGGGGCTTGGGCCGGCGGAGCTCGGCTTCATGACGAGCCTCTTCTACCTGGCCTTCGCCGCGGCGCAACTCCCCTTGGGGGGGTTTTTGGACCGGGTGGGGCCCCGGGTGGTGACCCCGGCCCTTCTCCTGGTGGCCGCCTTGGGGAGCGTGGTCTTCGCCTTAGCCCCGAGCTTTCCCATCTTGGCCCTGGGCCGGGCCCTCATCGGGGTGGGCATGGCCGCGGCCCTCATGGGCTCCCTCAAGGCCTTTAGCCTTTGGTTCCCCAAGAACTACGCCACGGTGTCCACCCTGCTGGTGGGCCTCGGGGCCACGGGGGGGCTTTTGGCGGCCACGCCCCTCGCCCTCCTCAAGGAGGCCCTGGGCTGGCGGGGGGTTTTCCTCGTGGGAGCCCTGGGGGTGGTGGGGGTGGCCCTGGCCATCTACCTGGGGGTGCGGAACACCCCTCCCGGGGTCCCCTGGCCCAAGGCGGGGGGGAGTGGAGGGCTCCGGGAGGTTTGGCAGAACGGGAGGCTCCTCCGGGTGGCCTTTTTGGCCTTGGCCTTCACCGGGAGCTTCCTGGCCCTCCAGACCCTTTGGGCTGGAGCCTACGGGTACCACCTGGGGCTTTCGGCGGTGGCGGTGGGGAACCTCCTTTTCCTCTACTCGGGGATGGCGGTTTTGGGGTTTCTGGTATCCGGGTACCTGGCGGACCGCCTGGGCACGGCGCGGGTGCTCCTCCTTTCCGCCTTGGCCTTCGCCCTTGGGCTTCTTCTCCTTCTCCTCAAGCTCTTGGCCCCCGCCTACGCCCTTTTGGGCTTCTTCGGGGCCTTCAACATCCTCACCCTCACCCAGGCCCGGGAACTGGTGCCGGGCCACCTGGTGGGCCGCGGCACCACCTTGGTGAACCTCTTCGGCATCGGCGGCACCTTCCTCCTGCAATGGGGGGTGGGGGTGGCGGTGGGAAGCCTGGGGTACACGTGGGCCTTTGGGGGGCTTCTCCTCTTGCTCCTTTTGGCCCTAGGGCTTTACCTGCCCGTGCTTCAGAAGTCCTCCGGGTAAAGGAGGGGAGGTCTTTCACCCTGGGGCGCGGCAAAGTTTGTTATATGCGCTTTTGGCCTTACGGGGCACCTGGCCCCAACCCTAGCGCAAAACCCCGCTGCTAGGAAAGGGCCTTCCCCCTGGGCAAACCAACAAACTTTCGTTAAACTCCCTACATGCTAGCCCAGGTGCGAAGCTACACCCTCTTCGGCCTGGACGCGGTTCCGGTTACCGTGGAGGTGGACGTTAGCCCCGGGCTTCCCACCTACGCCCTGGTGGGCCTCCCGGACAAGGCGGTGGAGGAAAGCCGGGAAAGGGTGCGGGCCGCCCTGAAAAACGCCGGCTTCCCCTACCCCCAGGCCCGGGTGGTGGTGAACCTGGCCCCGGCCGAGCTCAGGAAGGAGGGAAGCCACTTTGACCTCCCCATCGCCTTGGGCCTCTTGGCGGCCCAAGGGGTGGTGCCCCTCGAGGCCCTCTTTGGCCTCGCCGTGGCGGGGGAGCTGGGACTAGACGGCACCCTCCGCCCCGTGCCGGGGGCGGTTAACCTGGCCCTGGCCGCCTCGGCCGAGGGGAAAAAGCTCCTCCTTCCCAAGGAAAGCGCCAAGGAGGCGGCCCTGGTGGAGGGGGTGGTGGCCCTGGGGGCGGAAACCCTGGCCCAGGCGGTGGCCCACCTGCGGGGGGAAGCGGCCCTCGCCCCCGCCCACCCCGAGGAAACGGGGGAGGCCCTGGAGGTTCTGGACCTCCGGGACGTGAAGGGGCAGGCCAAGGCCAAAAGGGCCCTGGAGATCGCCGCCGCCGGCTACCACCACCTGCTCCTGGTGGGAAGCCCGGGCTCGGGGAAGACCATGCTGGCGCGGCGCCTGCCCTTCCTCCTCCCGCCCCTCGCCCGGGAGGCCGCCCTGGAGGTGACCCGCATCCACTCCGCCGCGGGGAAGCCGGTGAAGGGGCTCCTGCGCACGCCCCCCTTCCGCGCCCCTCATCACACGGTGAGCTACGCCGGGCTCATCGGGGGCGGGGCCATCCCCAAGCCGGGGGAGGTATCCTTGGCCCACCGGGGCGTGCTCTTCCTGGACGAGTTCCCCGAGTTCTCCCGGGACGCCCTCGAGGCCCTCCGCCAACCCCTGGAGGACGGGGTGGTCACCGTGGCCCGGGCCCGGGCCAGCCTCACCTTCCCCGCCCGCTTCCTCCTGGTGGCGGCCATGAACCCCTGCCCCTGCGGCTGGCACGGCGACCCGGAAAGGCCCTGCACCTGCACCCCCTCCGCCCAAAAGCGCTACGCCGGCCGCATCTCCGGCCCCCTTTTGGACCGCTTTGACCTGGTGGTGGAGGTGCCCCGCCTCACGCCCCTGGAGCTATCCCGCGCCCCCGAAGGGGAGGGCACGGAGGCGGTGCGGGAACGGGTCCTAAGGGCTCGGGAACGGATGCTCGCCCGCCAGGGCAGGCCCAACGGGGAGCTTTCCGGCAAGGCCCTGCGGGAACACGTGCGCCTCACCCCAGGGGCCGAGGCCCTTCTGCAAGCCGCCGCCAAGAAGATGCTCCTCTCCGCAAGGAGCTACGACCGCATCCTGCGGGTGGCCCGCACCGTCGCCGACCTCCTAGGGGCGGAAAGGGTGGAGGAAGCCCACGTGGCCGAGGCGCTGGCGTACCGGCAGAGCCTGGGGTAAGCCCAGGCTGGGCAGCTAGGCCCCCCGAGGATTTCTGACACAGGCCTTCACGCATGAGGATGTCCGTGACCTTGCTCCTTGGCCTCGAGGCCTTCCGTCTCTTTGGGGCAGGGTTTTTCTACTTTAGCCACGCCGCCCTCACCGCCCTTGGGGCCTTAAGCCCCCTGGAGGCCAGCCTGGCCCTGGCCTTCCGCCTCCTGGCGGAACCCCTCTTTGCCCTCTACGGGGGGCACCTGGCCGACCGGTGGCCTAGGGCAAGGCTCCTCCTCCTGGCCACCCTGGGCCAGGGGGGGCTCACCCTGGCCCTCTTTCCCCTCCTCGCCACCCCCGCCCTCCTCCCCTTCTACCTCGTGGGCTTCCTCTTCGCCCTCCTGGAGGCCCTGCGGATGGTGGCCACAGGCGCCCTTCTCGCCGACCTCCTCCCCAAGGAGGCCTTGGCCCGGGCCCGGGGACAGCTGGGGGCCCTCTACACCGTGGCCGACGCCCTTTCCGATCTGGCCGCAGGCCTCCTCTTCGCCCGAAGCCGCCTCTGGACCCTGGGCTTGGGAAGTGGATTCCTCTTTCTCGCGGCGGGGCTATACCGCACCCTTCCCTTGCCCCCAAGGCCCCCGGGGAAGCCGGAAGGAGGGAGCTTCTTGGGCTTGCGCTTCCTTTGGGAAACCCCTTCCCTCCGCCCCCTCCTGCTCCAGGAGGCCCTCCTCAACCTGGCCTACGCCCTCTTCGCCGGCCTCCTTCCCTTTGTGATCCTGCGGGGCCTCGGGGAAGCTCCTTGGGTCTTGGGCGTCATGGGCACGGCCCAAAACCTGGGGGGAGCCTTGGGGGGAGTCCTGGTAGGAGCGGCCCTAAAGCGGTTAGGGGAAGGGAGAACCCTAAGGCTTGCCCTATACCTCGCGGGTCTGGGTTTGCTGGGGGCTGCTCTCCTCCTTCCCTGGCCCCTCCTCGCGGGCTCCGCCTTCCTCCTGGGGGCTGGGGGCACCCTCTTCGGCGCGGTGGCTGGGGCGGTGCGCCTGAGCCAGGCCCCCCCGGAGCTTCGGGGCCGAGTGGCGGGAGGCTTTCTCTTCCTTAGCGGAGCCCTGGCCCCCTTAGGTCCCCTCCTGGGCGGGGCCCTGGCGGGGGTGTCCCTTCCCTGCCCCTTCCTCCTCGCTGGGGGGCTTCTCCTCGCCCTTGCGCCCTTGGCGGGGAGGGGCAAGTCCCAGTTCTCCGGACGTCTTTGAGAAATGCTTTCCGTGCACTACTGGGGGACAAACCCCAAGCACCGGCAAAAGCATCTTGAAGGACAGGAGGTGGTCAGGGCTGAACGGAAAAAGCCCCCTCTTGCCCCCGGCGCTGCAGCATATCTTCCGCGCAACCCCCACGGAGAGCCTCTTCCTTTTGGGCCTCTCGGCCCTGGGAGGCTTGGCGCCGGTGGCGGTGCTGGGCCTGACCCGCCTCCTGGTGAACAACCTGCAACCGATCTGGGAAGCGGCGCCCTTACTCCAGCCCCCTCTAGCCCCTGGCAGGGCTGGCCTTGGCCTTTAGTCTGGATTTCCTCCTCACGCCCTGGGTGGCCTACCTTCAGAGTACGGCGAACGAAAAGCTCACGGCCTGGGTCCACGGAAAAGGGGGGCTGCGCCCCCGACCTGATCCCCCTTGAAGACCCCTCTTTCCGCGACAGCTTCCGGGTGCTGCGCAACCAGGCCCCCTACCATCCCCTCAATCTGACTGGTCTTCCTGGGCCATGCCTTTCGGGGAGGGCTCACCGTGGCGGGGGTGCTCTTCCCACCCATCCCAGTAGGGGAGTCTGCCGCAGGACCCTCTAGCCCACCAGGGAGGCGAGCCACGGGACCAAGGCTTCCGCCGCCATAGGGTTGGTGGCGAGGGGCACCCCGTGCACGTCGCACACCCGCAGGAGGGCCTGGACGTCGGGCTCGTGGGGCTGGGCGGTGAGGGGGTCGCGGAAGAACAGCACGGCCAAAATCCGCCCCTCCGCCACCCGGGCCCCCATCTGCTGGTCCCCACCCAGGGGGCCCGAAAGGAGCTTTTCCACCTCCAGCCCCGTGGCCTCCTCTATCCGCCTCCCCGTGGTGCCCGTGGCGACGAGGGGAAAGCGGGCGAGAAGCTCCCGGTGCCTCCGGCAAAAGTCCACCATGGCCTCCTTTTTGGCATCGTGGGCGATGAGGGCAAGGGCCCGCATGGGGGCATTGTACGCTTGGGGCATGGAGCCCCTCACCTTTAGGGAAGCGCAACGCCAGGTGGATGCGTGGATCTCCCAGTTCAAGGAGGGCTACTTCCCACCCCTCCTCCTGCTGGCCCGCCTTGCGGAGGAACTGGGAGAGGTGGCCCGGGTCCTGGCCCACCGCCACGGCAAAAAGCCCAAGCCGGGGGAGGCGGAAGGGGATTTGGCGGAGGAGCTCGCCGATCTCCTCTTCGTCCTCATCTCCCTGGCCAACCGGGAAGGGATTGACCTGGAGGAAGCCTTCCGCAAGGCCATGGAAAAGTACCAAAAGCGGGACGCCACCCGCTGGAGCCCCCTAGACTAGGGCCATGGAACCCCTCCTCCAGGCCCGGGGGCTGGTGAAGCGCTTTGGGGCCCTCACCGCGGTGCGCGGCGTGAACCTCGCCTTGCGCCCGGGAGAGGTCCTGGCCTTCCTGGGCAAAAATGGGGCCGGCAAGACCACCACGGTGAAGATGCTCTCCGGCCTCCTCCTTCCCGACGAGGGGGAGGTGCGCCTATTGGGCCGGGATCCCTTCCAGGACCCCAAGGCCCTCCGCCATCTGGGGGCGGTGCTGGAGGGGAACCGCAACGTCTACTGGCGGCTCACCCCCTTGGAGAACCTGGTCTACTTCGGCGTGGCCCGGGGGCTACGCCTGAAGGAGGCCCAAAAGCGGGCCTTGGCCCTCCTGGAAGCGTACGGCCTCCGGGAAAAGGCCCACACCGAGGTGCGCCACCTCTCCCGGGGCATGCAACAGAAGCTCGCCCTCCTCCAGGCCCTCATCCACGACCCCGAGGTGCTCCTTTTGGACGAGCCCACCCTGGGCCTGGACGTGGAAACCGCCCTCTTGGTGCGGGAGCGGATCCGGGCCCTGGCCCAAAGCGGCAAGGCCATCCTCCTCACCACCCACCAGTTGGAGGTGGCCGAGGCCCTGGCGGACCGCATCGCCATCATCCACCGGGGGGAGGTGGTCCTGGAGGAGGAAAAGGGCGCCCTCCTCGCCCGCTTCGCCGGGGACCACTACGTGCTGGAGCTGGAGGGCCCCGTGCCGGAAGGAGCCTTGGCTCGGCTTCGCGCCCTGGGGGTGGAAGGGGATGGACCTTTCCTCTTTCGCGGGGACGGGAAGGCGCTGTGGCGGGTCCTCGAGGCCCTCAAGCCCCTTCCCCTCAAGCGGGTGGCCAAGGCGGAGGCCGATCTTCTGGAGGTCTTTTTAAAGGTGGTGGGCCATGCTTGACCTCTTTTTGGCAGAGTTCTGGCGGAGCCTCCTCTACCTCCGCCGCTACCCCCTGGAGCTTCTGGGGGCGGTGGTCACCCTAAGCCTCATCTTCTACTTCCTCTTCCTCGGGGCCCGGTTCCTGGCGGGGCCGGGGGCGGAGTTCGGGGGAAGGCTGGAGGCGGTGCTGGTGGGCTATTTGCTTTGGACCTTCACCCTTTCCGCCTATAACGGCCTCTCCTTCGGCCTTATGGAGGAGGCGCAGACGGGCACCCTGGAGCAGGTCTTCCTCACCCCCTATGGGCCCATCCCCCTCTTTTTGGTGCGGAACCTGGCGGGGCTCCTTTCCCAGGGCCTCTTGGTCTTCCTCATCGCCCTGGTCCTCATGGCCCTCACCGGGGCCCGGCTCGCCTTCGCCCCTGGGGTGATCCTCCCCTGCTTGGCGGTGCTCCTCGGGGGGTACGGCCTGGGCTTCGCCATGGGGAGCCTGGCCCTCCTCTACAAGCGGGTGGAGCAGCTTCTGGGGCTTTCCCAGTTCCTCCTCCTCTTCCTCCTCCAGGCCCCGGGCACGGGGCCCTTCGCCCTCCTGCCCTTAGCCCCGGGGGCGGCCTTGGCCCGGAGGATGCTGGCGGAAGGAGCCCCCTTGGACCCCTCTGCCTTGGGCCTCGCCTTCCTGAACGGCTTGGCCTACCTGGGCGTGGGCCTCTTCCTCTTCCGGCGGGCGGTGTACAGGGCCAAGCGGCTGGGCCTCCTCCATGGCTATTAGGATCCTCCTCCTCACCCTGGGGCCCGGGGTGGCCCTGGGCCTGGGGCGCTTCGCTTACGCCCTGGTCCTTCCCCTCATGCAGGCCGCCTGGGGGCTTTCCTACGCCCAAGGGGGGCTTTTGGGTAGCGCCAACACCTTGGGGTATTTCCTGGGAGCCATCGTGAGCCACCGCCTTTTGGGGTGGCTCGGCTACCGGAGGGGGTTTTTCCTGGCGCTCCTCCTCCAAGGGGGGGTCTTGGCCCTCACGGGGGCTGATGGCTACGCCTTGGCCTTCGCCTTAAGGCTTCTCCAAGGCGCTTTGGGGGCCTTGGTCTTCGTGGGCGGCGCCGCCTTGCTCATGGCCCTGGGAAGCTCGGGGCGGAGCTTGGGCGCCTACTACGGCGGGGTGGGCCTCGGCCTCCTCCTCGCCCCCTGGCTCCTCTTGGGAGCGGACACGCCGGAAAGCGCCTGGGGACGTCTTGGCCTTGGGGCCTTTCTCCTCTCCTTGGCCCCCCTTTGGACCTGGAAAGCGCTCAAGGAGCCCCCGCCTCCCGCCCGGGGGGAGGGAAGCCTCAGGCCCATCCTCCCCCTTCTCCTGGCCTACGGCCTCTACGGGGCGGGGTACATCGGCTACATGACCTTCGTGACCACGGCGGTGGGGGACTGGACCCTGCTTTTCACCCTCCTCGGCCTGGGCGCCCTCCTTACAGGGGTGGTCTGGGGTACCTGGGTGGAGCGGGTGGGGGGAAGCGGGGGCTATTCCACGTGCTCCTGGTGCTCTTTTTGGCGAGCCTCCCCCCCTTGGCCCAGGGGCTTCCCGGGCTTAGCGCCTTCCTCTTCGGCCTGGCCTTCTTAGGGGTCATCACCGCCGTCACCCAGGCCTTCCGCGCCCTCCTCCCCCCTTCCGCCTGGCCCAGGGCCATGGGGCTTTCCACGGCGGCCTTCGCCTTAGGCCAAGCCTTAGGCCCCGCCTTGGCGGGGCTAGGGGCCGAAGCCTTGGGCCGGGGGGAGGGGGCCTTGTGGGTGGCGAGCCTCCTCCTGGCCCTAGCCCTCCCCCCCGTCTGGCCCCGGCGGGGCTAGAAGCCGTAGAGGGCGGCGAACTTGCGCTCCAGGTAGGCCAGGAAGGGCTTGGCGCTCGGGGCTTCCCCGGTCACCCGCTCCACCAGGGCCCTGGGGCGGAAACGGCTCCCCTCGGCGTGGATCTTGGCCCGGCTCCAGTCCAAAAAGGGCCGGAACTCCCCCCGGGCAAACATGGGCTCCAAGGCCCCAAGCCCCGCCTCCGCCTTCTGGAAGAACTGGGCGGCGTAGAGGTTGCCCAGGGTGTAGGTGGGGAAGTAGCCAAAAAGCCCCCCGGACCAGTGGACATCCTGCATGACCCCGTCCTTGTAGTCCTTGGGGGCCACCCCGAGGTAGGCCCGGTACTTCTCCGCCCAGGCCTCAGGAAGGTCCTCCAGGGCGAGCTCGCCCCGGAAGAGGGCCACCTCGAGCTCCAGGCGCACCAGGATGTGGAGGTTGTAGGTGACCTCGTCGGCCTCCACCCGGATGAGGGAGGGAGCCACGGCGTTCACGGCGAAGTGGAACTCCTCTAGGCCCACATCGGCGAGGCTCGCAAAGACCTCCTTCGCCCGGGGGAAGAAGCGCTCCCAAAAGCCCAAGGAGCGGCCCACCAGGTTCTCCCAAGTGCGGCTTTGCGACTCGTGCACCCCCAAGGAGACCGCCTCCCCCCTGGGAGTGCCCCAGTGCTCCTTGGGCAGGCCCTGCTCGTAGAGGGCGTGGCCCATCTCGTGCAGGGTGCCGAAGATGCCGGCGTTGAAGAAGTCCTCGTAGTAGCGGGTGGTGATGCGCACGTCCCCCGGGCCGATGGAGATCTCAAAGGGGTGGGCCGTGGGGTCCAGGCGGCCGGCCTCGAGGTCGTACCCGCAGGCCTGAAGGAGCTCCAGGGCGAAGGCCCGCTGCGCCTCCTTGGGGTAAGGGCGGTGGAGGATCTCCGTCCTGGGCTGCTTGGCGCTGCCCAGGATGCGGTCCAAAAGCCCCCTTAGCCCTTTCCGGAGCTCGGCGAAGAGGGGTAGAAGCTCCTCCACGCGCATCCCCGGCTCGTACCCGTCCAAAAGGGCATCGTAAACCTCCCCGTAAGGCGGGTCCCCGGGGGCCGGGGGAAGGCTATAGAGGATGTTGGCCTTCTCCTGGGTCAGGGAGAAGACCCGCTTGAGGTAAGGCAAAAAGCCCTGCCAGTCGTTGCGGGGCCTTGCCTCTTCCCAAAAGCTTTCGCTCTCGCTTTCCGCCTGGGCCAGCTCCACGGCGAGCCTTTCGGGAATGGCCCGGGCCCGCTCGTAGGCCTGGCGCCACTCCCGCACGTTCACCGCCGCGTCGGAAAGGGGGTCTTGCACCAAGGGGGAACCCTCCACCCGCTCCAACCACTCCCCGATGCGGGGGTCGGTCATGCGCTGGTGGAGGAGGCGGGCCAGGGCGGCCATCTGCCGGGCCCGGTGCTCGTGCCCCTTCCTGGGGATCATGGTGCGCTGGTCCCAAGCGGCCAAGGCCCCCAAGGAGGCCAGGTAGGCGGTTTCCCTTTGGAACTCCAAGAGGTTTTGGTAAGCGGCTTCCGGCGTCACGGAAGCATCCTACACCTGGGGTGTGAAAGCGGGGCGAATGGCCTCCCGCCTCCGCGACCCAAGGAAAAGGGGCGGCTCGCCCTAAGTTCCCCCTGAAGGGGCCCACCCAAGCCCTCCGCCCAGCCCAGACCGAGGACGCGGCGAAAGGCCTCGAGGATGGGCCGGCTAGAACCGCCTCTCTTTCGGAAGCTTCCAAACCCAGAGCCCCTCCTAGACCCCAAGAACCCCAGGCGGCCCACCCCGTAAAATGCCCCCATGTGGCCCCTCTTCGCCCTGGTCTTGGGCCTTTTGGTGGGCTCCTTCCTCAACGTGGTCATCCACCGCCTGCCTAAGGGAGAATCCATCGTCTTCCCCCCTTCCCGCTGTCCCCACTGCGCCCACAGGCTTTCAGCCTTGGACCTGGTCCCCGTCTTCTCCTACCTGGGCCTTCGGGGGCGGTGCCGCTACTGCGGCAAGCCCATTAGCCCCCGTTACCCCTTGGTGGAGGGGCTCACGGGGGGGCTTTTCCTCCTCGCCGCCCTCTTTTACCCGCCCTCGGTGGAAGCGCTTTTGGTCTTCGCCTTCTTGGGCTTTCTCGTGGCCCTCTCCTTCATTGACCTGGACACCTTTGAGCTTCCCGACGCGCTCACCTACGGCCTCCTCTTCCTGGGCCTCCTCGGGGCCTGGCTCCTTTCCTTTCCCCTCCCCTTCGGGGAGGCCCTGGACGGGGCCCTCCTGGCGGCGGGAGGGCTTGGGCTCATCGCCGGCTACGCCAACCTCTTCATGAGGCGCTTCCAAGAGGGCCGGGCCGAGGTGCCCGTGGGGCCCCACCAGGTGCACATGGCGGCCCTCTTCGGGGCGCTGTTGGGCCCCGGGGTGGGGATGGCCTTGGCCTTCCTCACCTGGGCCCTTTCCGGGCGCACCGGAAAGCCCGTGGTCCTGCCGGACCGCCTGACCCTGCCCCTTCTGCCCCTGGCCCTCCTCCTCGCCCCCGCCCTGGGCCTGGACCTCCTGGCGAGCCTCAAAGGAGCCCTCCTCGCCGCGGGGGGCCTGGCCCTGGCCGGGGGGC
Source organism: Thermus sp. 2.9 (assembly GCF_000794385.1). Taxonomy (GTDB): domain Bacteria; phylum Deinococcota; class Deinococci; order Deinococcales; family Thermaceae; genus Thermus; species Thermus thalpophilus. Next base: position 155,106 of record NZ_JTJB01000001.1, on the reverse strand, counting down.
TTTACTGGGCCCTCCGCCCGGTGCCGGAAGGGGAAGACGAGGAGCCCGTGGCCCTGGGTTACGGGGATGTGAAGCTTTTGGGAGCCTTGGGCGCCTGGCTTGGGCTTTACGCCTTCTTGGCCCTCTTCCTCGGGGTCTTCGCCGGGGCTTTGGCCGGGCTCCTTTTCCGCCAGCGCAAAATCCCCTTTGGGCCCTACCTGGCCCTCGGGGGGGTGGCGGCCTTCTTCTTCGGGCCGGCCATCTGGGAGGCTTACTTGCGCCTTCTCGGGGTTTACTAACCAGCCCTTGGCCCCGTATTCTGTAGGGGGGACAGGTTTATTCCCCTTTCCAAATCCAGGAGGAGCCATGCGGAAGCCCCTATGGATCGCTCTTTTGGCCCTCGGCCTTGTGGGTGTGGCCCTGGGAGCCTACCTTTGGGCCTCGCCCTACCTCTTCCTCCGCCACCTGCAAAACGCCATCCTGGCGGGCGACCGGGCCCAGCTGGAGCGCATGGTGGACTTCCCCCGGGTGCGGGAGGGGCTTAAGGCCCAGATCAACGCCCACGTGCTCCAGGAGGCGGCCAAGGAAGCGGAGAACAACCCCTTCGCCGGCCTGGCCTACCTCTTCGCCGCGGGCCTGGTGAACGCCTTTGTGGAGGCCCTCCTCACCCCGGAGGGGCTCGCCGCCTTGGGCACGGGCGCCGAGCCGGGCCAAGCCCCCAAGGAGGAGGTGAAGAACTGGCGGCTAAGGTACCTGGACTTCCGCACCGCCTACATCCACCACAAGGACGACCCGGAAAGCCGGCTTTACCTGGAGCGGCAGGGGCTTTTCGGCTGGAAGGTGGTGCGGCTGGAGTTTCCCTTGCAGTAGGATGCCTCCCGTGGACCTTCTGGAAGTCCTGGCCAGACGGCGTAGCACCCGCCGCTTCAAGCCCGAGCCCATCCCCGAAGAGGACCTAGAAAAGCTCCTCTTCGCCCTGCAGCGGGCCCCCACGGACGCCAGCGCCCAGCTCTACTCCGTCATCCGGCTCCGGGACCCCGCCCTCCGGGACGAGATCGCCAGGCTCTCCGGGGAGCAGGAACACATCCGGCAGGCGGCGGAGTTCTTCGTCCTCTTGGCGGACGTGCACCGCCTGGAACGGCTTCTCGCCCACCGGGGGCAAGCCATGGCCCCTTGGCCCAGGACCGCCCTCCACTTCGCCATCCTGGACGCGGGGCTTTCCGGGGCTTACCTGGCCCTCACCGCCGAGGCCTTGGGCTACGGGGTTTGCTTCATCGGAGGGGTGCTGAACGGGATAGAAGCCCTCGTAGACCTCCTGGGGCTTCCCCCGGGGGTTCTTCCCGTGGCGGGCCTGGCGGTGGGCGTGCCCGACGAGGAGGGCCCGCCGAGGCCAAGGCTTCCCCGCAGGCTCGTGGTCCACGAGGACCGCTACCGCCCCTACAGCGCGGAGGACCTCGAGGAGGCCTACCGGGCCATGGCCCCCTACAGCCGGGTGGGGGACTGGAACCGGGTGCTAAAGCGCTACTTCACCCAAGGGGGCACCATGGAGGCGCGGGAAACGCCCTATGGCAGGGCCCTAGCCCGCCAGGGCTTTGACCCCGACCTACCCCCAGGGGCCCCCTTCTACTCCCTCGGGGCCCTTTTGGAGGAGGCCCTTCGGGAGGCCAGGGGGGTGCTCTTCCGCCCGGGGGAGGCCTGGTTGGAGCGGGAGCAGGAGGCCTTCCGGGGTGAAGGAAGGCCAGGAGAAGCCCTCCTCACCGCCCTGAGGAAGGCCCGGGGGGAGATCCCGGACTGGCCGTAGCCTCCTGCGCCACCCGCCGCGCCCCCCGGTAGGCCTTTTGGTAGAAGGGGGCCTCGAGGCTCTCAATCACCACCCGGCTCCCGTAGCTAGAGGCGTGGGCGAAGACCCCCCGGCCCAGGTAGATGCCCACGTGGTCCACCTCCTTCCCCCCGAAGCTGAAGAAGACCAGATCCCCGGGGCGGAGGGCATCGGCGGGGGTGAGGGCCTGGTACTGCTCCTTTGAGGTGCGGGGCAAGGCCACCCCAAGCTCGGCGTACACCTGGGCTACGAAGGCGGAGCAGTCCAGGGCCAAGGGGGAGTTGGCCCCGTACTTGTAGGGCACCCCCAGGTAGCGGAGCACCGCCCGCAAGAGGGGGCTTTCGGGGTTCCACTCCTCCTCCACCTCCCCTTGCGCCTGCCCTTCCGGGGCGGGTGGGGCCTCCTGGTTTGGGGGAAGCCGGAGCACCTGCCCCACCTTGAGCTCGGGGGAGGCGAGGCCGTTTAGGCGCATGAGCGCGTCCACCGTGGTCCCATAGCGGCGGGCGAGGGAAAAAAGGGTGTCCCCAGGGGCCACCACGTGGGTGGAGGCCTCGAGGGGCTTCACCTTCAACACCTGCCCCGGGCGAATGAGGAAGCTTTCCAGCCCGTTGAGGCGCATGAGCTCCTCCACCGTGGTGCCGTAGCGCCGGGCGAGGGAAAAAAGGGTGTCCCCGGGCGCCACCACGTGCGTGGCCTCCTGGGCGAAGGCGAAAAGGAGGAAGAGCAAGGCAAAAAGAAGGCGGGGCATGGAGCCATTTTACCCCTTCCGCCCCCTTCCCCTTGGCGCCAAGGGTGTGCTACAATCCCCAAGGCGGGGGCCGTTAGCTCAATTGGCAGAGCACCGGTCTCCAAAACCGGGGGTTGGAGGTTCGAGTCCTTCACGGCCCGCCAGCGCGCCCTCCCTAAGGGAGGGCCTTTTTCTTAGGGTTATGCGGAGCTACCAAGTGCTCATCGTGGGGGCGGGCTTCGCCGGGGCCGAGGCCGCCTGGCACCTGGCCCGGGCTGGGGTGGAGGTGGGCCTCCTCACCCAAAGCCTGGACTCGGTGATGATGCCCTTCCTCCCCCCCAAGCCCCCTTTTCCCCAAGGAAGCCTCCTGGAAAGGGCTTATGACCCCGAGGACGAGCGGGTCTGGGCCTTCCACGCCCGGGCCAAGTACCTCCTCGAGGCGGAAGCCCGCCTCCACCTCTTCCAGGCCACGGCCACGGGCCTCCTCCTGGAGGGGGAGCGGGTGGTGGGGGTGAGGACCTGGGAAGGCCCCCCCGCCTGGGGGGAGCGGGTGGTGTTGGCGGTGGGAAGCTTCCTTGGGGCCCGACTTTACCTAGGCGAAGTGGAGGAGGAGGCGGGAAGGCTCTCCGAGGCGAGCTACCCCGACCTTTGGGAGGACCTAAAGGCCCAGGGCTTTCGCTTCGTGGTGCGGGAAAGGGAGGTGCCCCAAACCCCCACCACCCCGGGCTACCGGGTGCGCTACCACGCCTTCCACCCCGAGGAGTGGGAGGAGGAAACCTTCCGCCTAAAGCGCCTAGCGGGGCTTTATGCCGTGGGGCTCTGCGTGCGGGAGGGGGACTACGCCCGCATGAGCCAGGAGGGGAAGCGCCTCGCCCAGTATCTTCTCCATGAGCTTGGGTAGGGGCTTGGCCTGAGGGTCTTCCCCCTCCCCGTCCCAGGGGGCCCCGTACACCCGCACCCGAAGCCGGCGGTGGGTGAGGGCGTGGCGCACCTCGGCCAGGTACCGGGGCGCCACGCCGAAGGCCTGTGCCCGCGCCTCCAGCTCCCCTTCCGGGAAAAGGGGCACCCCGTAAAGCCCCCGGAAGCGGCCCGCAAGGCGCTCCAAGTACACCCCCCGCCTCCCCAAAAGGACCAAGGCGGCGAGCCCCTCCTCCGGCGCCTCCCGCCTCCTCGGCCTCGGGTAGCGCGCCCAAGCCTCCCGGCCCCGGCAGAAGGCGGCGAGGGGGCAGGCGGGGCAAAGGGGCTTCCGGGGAAGGCAGACCACCGCTCCGAGCTCCATGAGGGCCTGGTTCCACTCCCCGGGGTCCTCCCCCTCGGGGAGAAGCCCCTGGGCCAGGGAAAAGAGCTCCCGAGGGGATGGGTTTTCCAGGGCGAAGAGGCGGGAGAGCACCCGCCGCACGTTCCCGTCCACCGCCGCCACCCGCTCCCCGAAGGCCACGGAGGCCACCGCCGCCGCGGTGTAGGGCCCTAGGCCGGGGAGCTCCTGAAGCGCGGCGAAGCTTGGGGGAAGGGCCTCCACCTCCCGGCTCAGGCGGTGGAGGCGCTCCGCCCGGCGGTAGTAGCCCGCCCCCTGCCAGACCCTCAGCACTTCCTCCAGGGAGGCTTCCCGCAAGGCCTTCAGGGTGGGAAAGCGGGCCAGGAAGCGGTGGTAGTAGGGGATGGCCTGGGCCACCCGGGTCTGTTGCAGGAGGACCTCGGAAACCAGGATGCGGTAGGGGTCCTTCTCCTTCCGCCAGGGAAGGGGCCGGGCGTTTTGCCGGTACCAGGCGAGGAGGGCCTTCTGCCAGGCTTCCACGCTAGAGGGGAATGGGGCCTCGGAAGAGGCGCTTGTGCTCCACCATGAGGCAACGGTCCGCCACCACCGGGATGCCCGCCTCCCGTAGGGCCTCCTCAAAGCCGGGGTGGGTGATCCCCGACTGGAGCCAGACCAGGCCGGGCCTCAGGGCCAGGATCTCCGGGAGGTGGTCCGGGAGGGCGGAAGGGGGGCGGAAGACGTCCAGGATGTCCACCGGGGCCTGGAGATCGGCGAGGCTCGCCGCCACCTTCTCCCCAAAGAGCTCCTCCCCGGCGAAGCGGGGGTTCACGGGCAGGATGCGGTAGCCCTTCTCCCACAGGTACTTGGGCACGTAGTGGGCGGGGCGGGAAGGGTCCTTGTGGGCACCCAAAACGGCGATGGTCCGGGCCCTTTCCAGATAGGCCCGCAGGGCTTGATCGTCCATCATCTCAATCATTTCACCCTCTTCTCCAGAAGCTCCGCAACCTTTTGCGCCTGGGCGAAGCTTAGCCGGGGAGGAAGCCCCTTGAGGTAGGGCACCACCTCCTCGGGCCGGAGTACGGGAAGCCGCCCCACCTGGCGGCCCTCCAACTCCCCGCTCACGAAGACCAGAAGCGGCTCCACCTCCACCCCCAGAAGCTCGCGGAGCTTGTGCGCCTGGCGCCAAGCCTGGCGCACGAGGTCGTCCCGCCGCTCGCCCCGGATCCAAAGGCCCCGGGGCGTGGCCCGGATCTTGCCGGTGTAGTTCTTGACCTCCACATTGAAGACGCCGGGCGGCCCCACCACCACGTGGTCGGCGTTCTCCCCGCCCAGGTCCACGTCGTGGAAGACCCGCCAGGTGGAGGGAAGCTGGGCCAGAAACTGGGCCACCCGGGCCTCCCCAAGGTAGCCCCGGGCGCTCGCCACCACCACCCGCTCCACCTCCTTGTCCTGGAGGAGCTTGGCCACCGCCAAAAGGGCCAGGGGAAAGGCCAAAAACCCCGCCCAGGGGACCAGGAGCTTGACGAGAAGCCAGGCCACGAAGCCAAAGGCCAAGAGGACAAAGGCCACCCGCCAAAGTTTTTTGGAAAGCGTCTTTCCCGCCTTGCCGATCTGTCGCGCCATAGCCTAGAGCCTAAAATCCAAGGGCCTCAGGTAAAACTCCCCGATGGCGGTGGAGGAAAGGAGGGCCACGGTAGGCAGGGCCCGCTTCCAGTGGGTGCGGTTCACCCGCTCCTTCACCCGCCTAAGCTCTTCCTCCGTGTAGCCCAGGCTCAGGATGTAGGCGTCGGGATAGCCCTTGAGGTAGTGCTCCAGGATCACGTCCGCCCGCAGGTAGCGCACCCCCAGGTCCGCCTCGTCCGTCTGGCCAGGGATGAGGTCGGCGGTGGGGGGCTTCCTCACCACCGCCTCGGGCACCCCCAGGTACTCCGCCAGGCGCCAAACCTGGGTCTTGTAGAGGTCGCCCAAGGGGTTCACGGGAGGGGTATCGTCCCCGTGCCAGGTGAAGTAGCCGAAAAGCCTTTCGGTCTTGTTGCCCGTGCCCAAGGGGAGGGCCTTGTAGGCCTCGGCCTTGTCAAAGAGGACGATCATCCGGGCCCGGGCCATGACGTTCCCCTTGCGGTGGGGGGTGAGGTCGGGGGTGAGGGCGGCGTACCCCTCCACCATGGGGGTGATGTCCACCTCCTCCAGGGCCACGCCGAAGGTGCGGGCCACCAGGTGGGCGTGTTCCCGGGAAAGGGGGCTGGAGTCCCTGTGGGGCAGGAAAAGGGCGTGGACGTTCTCCGGCCCCAAGGCCCGCACCGCCAGGGCCAAGGTGGTGGCGGAGTCCACCCCGCCCGAGACCGCCACCAGGGCCTTGGTGTACCCCCGCCAGGCGAGCTCCTCCCGGATGAAGCGGGTGAGGAAGTCCGCCACCAGGGGCCAGTTGAGCTCCAACACCTCGTGCGCCTTGGGCGCCTCAAGAAGCCTCATGCCGCCTCCCGTTGAGGACCCGGGTGAGGTCCGGGAGAAGAAGGGGAAGGCCCGCCTCGAGGTCGGAAAGGAGGGGGCTATCGTAGCGCACCGGAGGGATCCGCTCCCGGTCCAGGTGGAAGAGGAGGGCCGCCTCCTCAAAGAGTGGCGCCTCGGCCAAAATCCGCCCCTCGGGGCCCGCCACCAGACTCCCCCCGCTCATCCCCTTCCCCGCCTCAAAACCCACCAGGCTGGCCAGGACCACGTAGACCCCGTGCTCCGCCGCCACCGCCTGGGCCAGGGTGCGCCAGCGGGCCACGTTCTCCGGGCGCTCCCCATGGAAACCCCGAGCCGGGCTTGCCGCCGGCACGTAGATGACCTCCGCCCCGTCCAAAGCGGCGATGGTGGCGGTGACGGAGTGCCAGAAGTCCTCGCAGATGAGGATGGCCGCCCGGCCAAAACGGGTGCCGAAGGCCTCCACCCGCCGGCCCCGGGCCAGGTAGCGCTCCTCGTCAAAGACCCCGTACGTGGGGAGGAAGACCTTGCGGTGCACGTGGACCACCCGGTGAGGGAGCTCCAGGTAGGCGGCGCTATTGTAGTAAGCCCCCTCGTCGCGCTCGTAAAACCCCACCACCACGTCCAAAAGCCCCTCCCAACCCGCCTCCCGGTGCACCTTGGAAAGGAGCTCCAAAAGCTCGTAGCGGGTGAGGGCGAGCTCCCGCACCCCCCCTTGCAGGAAGTACCCCGTGAGGGCGGCCTCGGGCAGGACCACCACCTCGGGGGCGTGGGGCTTTAGGAGGCGGAGGGCTTCGGCCAAGCGGGCCAGGTTCTCCCGAACCCGCCCCTTCTCCGGCCGGAACTGGAGGATGGCGTGCCGGACCACGGCCTTATCCTAGCTCTTGGTACAGCCTAAAGTCCGCCTCGGGAAAGGGGTTGTCCTGCTCCTCCAGCGCTTTTAGCTCCTCCGGGGAAACCCCTCTTAGCAGGCGGAAGAAGCGCTCGGCGTGGGCCTTATAGCGCTCCTCGGCGTACTCCTTGGCCTGGCCGGTGTCTATGAGGAAGGGCCAGTCGGAGGCCTCCAGGAGGAGAAGCTCCCGCATGGCCTGCTGCAGCGCCGAAGAGGGCAAGACGCCCCGCCGCACCGCCTCCCGCATGGCCCCTTCCGCCCGGTAGACCTGGCGCCAGTAGTCCAAGGTGGCCTCGTTCAGCCAGACCCTGTGGTCCCCGCCCCGGCCCCAAGACCCCTCGGGCAAGGCGGTGCGCACGGCGGGCCCCTGCACCGCCTCCTTGGCCGTCACCGCCTTCACCCCTTCTTCCCGGGCCAAGAGGCGCAAGACCTCTTCCAGCCACGCCACCCCCTCGTACCACCAGTGGCCGAAAAGCTCTGCGTCGTAAGGGGCCAGGATGACCCCACGGGGATGGCGGCGGGCGAGGCGGGCCACCAGGCCCACGAAGTGGGCGGCGTGTTCCCGCACCTTGGCGAAGGCGGCCTCGGGGTCGTAGGGGGCCTTGGCGGCCAGGTCCGCCTGGCGGTGGGTCACCCGCCAGTGGTGGAGGCCGGAAAGGGGGTCCTTGCGGTGGAACTCGCGGTAAAGGCCCTCCCCCGGGTAGCCGTGGTCGGCGCTCCAGACCTGGAGAGCGGTCTCTTGGTTGCGGGCGAGGACCCGAAGCCCCGACTCCAGCTCGTGCACGTAAAAGGTGGCCTCCCCGCTTTCCACCGGCCCCAAGCTCGCCTCCCCATAGGGGGCAAGGGGCTTACCCCCTTGGACCAGGTGGGCGTCCACGAAGGTGTAGCGGATCCCAGCCCGCATCAAAAGCTCGTCCACCCCGGCCCTAAGCCCTTCCGGGGGGCCCTCCACCGGGGGCTTCCAAGGACCCCGGGGGCGGTAGGCCATCTCGGGCAGCCAAAAGCCCGTGGGGTGTTGGGCGAAGTGGCGGCGGTGGGTGGCCACCCCGGTTTTGATCTGGGCCCAAAGGGCCTCGTCGTAGCCGAGGAGGGGCGAGTAGCCGTGGGTGGCGTTGGAGGTGATGAGCTCCACCTGCCCCCGGTCCTGGGCCCGGCGGAAGGCGGGCAGAATCTCTCCGGAAAGGGAGTGAAAGTGGTCCAGGGTGAGTTCCCAGAAGGTCACCTGGTGGCGGGCGCTTTTTTCCAGGTCCGTGCCCTGGTAGCGAAGGTAGTCCCCCTGGGCTCGCTCCAAGCGGTCTTGGGCGTAGGCGGAAAACCCTTGGCGGATGCGGGCGTCCGCCAGTTGCTCCGCCAGGATGGGGGTAATCCCCAGGGTGAAGCGGGCCTCCACCCCTTCCTGCCAAAGCCTCTCCAGGGCCCGCAATAGGGGCAGGTAGGTCTCGGCCATGGCCTCGTAGAGGGTTTCCTCCCCAAAGGGCCACATCCCGTGGGCCCGCACGTAGGGGAGGTGGCCGTGGAGGACCAGGGCGAAGCGCGCCATGGGGCTAGCGTACCACGGTGCCCTCTCCCGCCAGGGCACGGCGGATGGGGTTTTCCACCCGGGCGTCGGCGAAGACCACCCGCTTCACCCCACCCCGCACCGCCTCCACCGCCCCCATCACCTTGCGCTTCATCCGCCCCTGGGCCAGGGCCAGGTACTCGGGATCCTCCACGTTGTGCACGGGGATCTCCCGCACCAGGCTCCCCTCGTCCGGGTAGCGGGCGAGGAGGCCGGGCACGTTGGAGAGGTACACCAAAGCCTCCGCCCCGTAGGCGGTGGCGATCAGGGCGGCGATCTGGTCCCCGTCCGTGTTGATAGCCTCGTTTTCATAGCTTAGGGCGGGCGGGGTGAGGACGGGGAGGTAACCCGCCCCCAGGAGGAGGTCCAAAAGCGCCTTGTTCACCTCCTCCACCGTGCCCGTGTAGTCCCCGCGGTGGATCTTGATTTTGCCGTCTTCCACGTACTTCACCGCGGTCTTCCTGCGGCCCACGAGAAGCCTTCCGTCCAGGCCGGAAAGCCCGATGGCGTTGGCCCCTTCCCGCTGCAAAAGCTCCACCAGGCGCTTGTTCACCAGGCCGCAGTAGACCATCTCAAAGATCTCCAGGGTCCTGCGGTCCGTGAGGCGGCTCACCTGCCCCCCCGGGTGGGTGAGGAAGCGGGGCGGGTGGCCCAGGGCCTCCGCCACCTTGTTGGTCTCGCTGCTTCCCCCGTGGACCAGGATGAGCCGCGCGCCCTCCCGCCACAAGGAGGCCGCGTCCTTGGCCACCGCCTCGTAGTTGATGCCCTCCGCGCCGCCCACCTTGACCACGATCATGGCGCCTCCTAGGGGTGGAGCCCGGGGAAGTCCAGGCCCAGGGTCTCCGGCCAGCCCATGCGGATGTTCAGGGCCTGCAGGGCGTGGCCGGCGGTGCCCTTCACCAGGTTGTCAATGGCGGTCATGACCACCAGCCTGCCCGTGTCCTCCTCCAGCTCAAAGCCGATGTCGGCGTAGTTGGTGCCCTGGACGAAGCGGGGGTCGGGGTAGCGGTGGACGCCCTTCTTCTGCTTGACGAGGCGGACGAAGGGCTCGGCCCCGTAGGCCTCGCGGTAGGCCTGCCACACGTCCCGCTCGCTCCAGCCGTCCTGGAGGAAGCACTGGGCGGTCATGAGGATGCCCCGCACCCGGTCGGTGGCGATGGCGGTGAGGTGGACCTCGGGGCGGCCCGGGAGGTTTTCCACCACCTCGGCGGTGTGGCGATGGCCCGTGGGTTTGTAGACCCGCAGGGAACCCGCCCTTTCCGGGTGGTGGCTCGCCGGGGTGGCCTCCGCCCCGGCGGCGGAGGTGGAGATGAGGAGGGTGACGAAGATGGGGGTGGGCTTGAGCACCCCGCCCTTCAGGAGGGGATAGAGGCCGAGCAGGGTGGCGGTGGCGTTGCACCCCGCCCCCGCCATCCAGTCCGCCTCCTTTAGGGCCTCCCGGTGGAGCTCGGGCACGGCGTAGACGAAGCGGCCCAGGAGGTCGGGCCTGGGGTGGTCCCCGTAGTACTTGCGGTAAAGCTCCAAGTCCTTCAGGCGGAAGTCGGCGGAGAGGTCTATGAGGATGGGGGCCAAGGCGGCGTAGCGGTCAAACTCCCGGGCCAAGACCCCGTGGGGCAGGGCCAGGACCAGGATGTCCGCGGGCTCCAGCTTCTCGGGGGGGATGAACTTGAGGTTCGTTCTCCCCCGGAGGTTGGGGTGGACGAAGTGCACGGGCTCGCCGGCGAAGCGCCTCGAGGTCACCTGCTTCACCTCCAAATAGGGGTGGGAAAGGGCCAGGCGCAAAAACTCCCCCCCGGCGTACCCGGAAGCCCCCACGATGGAGATGGTCTTCCTATCCACGGGCCACCTCCCAGGCGTAGCGCAGGATCTCCCCGGGGATGTCCACCCCCGTGGTGTGCACGGAGTTCTTGAACTCCATGGTGTGGTTCACCTCGTTCACCAAAAGCCCCCGCTCGGACTCAAAGAGGTCAATGGCCACCACCCCGCCCCCCACCGCCTGGGCCGCCCGCACGGAGAGCGCGGCGAGCTCCTCGGTGAGGGGGCAGTTTTCCGCCTGGCCGCCCCGGGCGGTGTTGGTGATCCAGTGGGGGCTTTTCCGGTAGATGGCGGCGATGGCCCTATCCCCCACCACGAAGACCCGGATATCCCGCCCGGGCTTTTTCACGTACTCCTGCAGGTAGAGGAGCTGGTGCTGGAAGCCCCCCAGAACCTCCTTGTGCTCCAAGATGGCCTCCGCCGCTTCCCGGTCGGTGATCTTGGCGAGAAGCCTCCCCCAACTCCCGATCACGGGTTTGAGGACCACGGGGTACCCCCAGGCCTCCATGAGCTTCAGGGCCTCCTCGGTATCGGTGAGGAGGGCGGTTTTGGGCTGGGGCACCCCGAGGCGGGCCAGGGCCACGCTGGTGGCCCACTTGTCCCCGCAGGTTTCCATCACCTCGGGGCGGTTCACCACGGGAATGCCCAAGGCGGTGAGGTAGCGGGCCACGGCCAGGCCCCGGCTTTGGCTCACGCACCGCTCCAGGGCCACCGTAACCCCCTCCAGCTCCTCGGGCCTTTCCCCCAGGACCATGGGCAGGGCGGGAACGTACACCTTCTTGTAGGGGATGCCCAGGGCCTCGGCCCGCTCAAAGAGCATCCTCTCGTCGGGGCGGATGCGGTCGTAAAGGATGGCCAGCATGGCTCTAGAAAGGGGGAAGGCCAAAAGGCCTTCCCCAAGGCTTCAAAACCTCACTCGCCCCAGTCCTCCGCCTCCTCGGGGGCGGGCTCGAGGCGCAAGGGGTCAAGCCCCACCACCTCTAACTCGGCGCCGCAGTCCTCGCAGACCACCAGCTCTCCAAGCTCGGGGTTTTCCAAACGGATCTCCGCACCGCATTCTGGACAGGTGGCTACCATTCCTCGTCCTCCTCTCCTTCCACTTCGCTCCAGTCGGGGACAAAGCTAAAGCCGCACTCGGGGCACTGCACCTCTTGGCCTCGATCCTCCTCGGATACCTCAAAGGTATAGCCGCAACGGGGGCAGTCCACGAAGAAGCCCTCCAGGCCTTCCTCGGTCACCTCCACCTCGAGGGGATCCAGGGAGACCACCTCCAAAAAGGCCCCGCAGGCTTCGCACTCCAGCACGTCCCCTACTTCCAGGGTCTCCATGTCCTCGGCCAGCACCACGCTGGCCTCGCCGCACACCGGGCAGGTGATCTCCAGGTCCTCCATAAACCCCAGTCTACTCTCCCGGGAAGTGACCATACTTCTTGTAGTAGTCCAGCAGGGAACCCTCCCTCAAAGCCTCCAAGAGGAAGGACGGCGGGGGACGAAGGGCGAAGCGCTCTCCTCCCCGCACCAGAACCCCCGTTTCCAGATCCAGGTCCACCGTATCCCCGTCCTCTAGCGCATCCACCACCTCCTCCGACTCGAAGGGAATGATCCCCAGGTTCACCAGGTTGCGGAAGAAGATGCGGGCGTAGCTTTTGGCGATGACCGCCCGAATGCCCAGCTTGCGCAAGGCCTCGGGAGCGTACTCCCGGCTACTGCCAAGCCCCGCGTTCCTCCCAAAGACCAAGATGTCCCCCGGCCTCACCTCCTTGGCGAACTCGGGCCGCAGGTGGGCGAAGGCGAAGGTGTGGAACCGGTCCTCCCCCACCATGAAAGGAGCGTACTTGCCGGGAAGGATGTCGTCCGTGTTGATGTGGTCGCCAAACTTCCAAACCCTAGGCATGGGCTTCCTCCTGAGGCAAAGAGGCTAGGTCCTCGGGGGTGGCGATATACCCGGCCACGGCGCTGGCCGCCGCCACCCGGGGGCTTGCCAGGTAGATCTCCGCGTCCGGGGCCCCCATGCGCCCGCGGAAGTTGCGGTTGGAGGTGGAAACGCACACCTCCCCCGGGGCCAAAACCCCCATGTGCCGCCCCATGCAAGGACCGCACCCAGGGGTGCCGATGGTGGCCCCGGCCTCCAGCAGGGTGAGCAGGGTGCCATCCCGGGTGGCCTCCTCCAAAACCTGGGAGCTTGCGGGAATCACCAAAAGGCGCACCCCGGGGGCCACCTTCTTCCCCTTTAACACCTCGGCGGCCGCCCTCAGGTCCTCGAGGCGCCCATTGGTGCAAGTGCCGATGAACACCTGGTCCACCCGCTTGCCCCGGACGGCGGCCACCTCCTGCACGTTGTCCACGTAGAAGGGTACGGACACCCTGGGAGAGAGGGTGGAAAGGTCGATCTCCACCTCCCGGGCATACCGGGCGTCGGGGTCGGGGTAGAGCCACTCGGGCACCCGGTACATCCGCAAAATCTCCCCGCTCGGCACCACGAGCCCCGCCTTGGCCCCCGCCTCCACCGTGAGGTTGGCCAGGGTCATCCTTTCCCCCCGGGAAAGGCTTTCCGCCCCGTCCAAGAGGTGGATCTCCACCGCCATATAGGTGGCCCCCTCGGCGGTGAGGAGGCGCACCATCTCGAGGGCCGCGTCCTTGGCGGTAACCCCCTTGGGAAGCCTCCCCCGGAAGGTCACCTTGACGCTTTCCGGCACCCTGAACCAGGTGCGGCCGCTGGCGGCGGCCAGGGCGATATCCGTGGCCCCCATGCCCGTGCCGAAGGCCCCCACTGCCCCGTAGGTGGTGGAGTGGGAATCCGACCCCACCACGATCCAGCCCGGCTGGGCCAGACCCTCCTCGATGAGCACCTGGTGGCACACGCCTCTTCCCACGTCAAAGACCCGGATGCCGTGCTTCCTTCCCCATTCCCGGATCTCCTTCTGGGCCTTGGCCACCTCGAGGTTGGCTGCCGGGGCCACGTGGTCGATGACAATGGAAACCCTTTCCGGGTACCGGGGGGTGGCCTCCAGGTAAGCCAGGCGCTTGAAGAAGCTCCCGGCGATGGAGTCCACCACCATCACCTGGTCCACCTCCACCACCACCAGCTCCCCCGCCCTTACCTCTCTTCCCGCCTTCTCAGAAAGAATCTTTTCCGCTAAGGTCATGCCCATGCCCGCCTCCTATACTGAGGGTATGACCTACACTGCCCTCGTCTACGAAGACCCTGAAACCCCGGGCACCTGGATCGCCGAGTTCCCCGCCATCCCTGAAGCCCATTCCTTTGGCCGGACCCCCGAGGAAGCCTTGGCCCACGCCAAAGAAGCCTTGGAGCTGGTACTGGCCTACCTGAAGGAAACAGGCCGCCCTCTTCCCCCAGACATCCGCACGGTGCAGGTGGGGATAGATGCCGCCTAGACCCGAGGAAGTGGCCAGAAAGCTTCAGCGCCTGGGGTTTGTGGAGCGCATGGCCAAAGGAGGGCATCGGCTTTATGCCCACCCCGATGGCCGGATAGCCGTGATACCCTTCCACAGCGGAGAGCTTCCCAAGGGCACCTTCAAAAAGATCCTGAAGCAAGCCGGCCTCACCGAGGAGGAGTTCCGAAACCTTTAGCCTCATGCCGTGATCCACTCCCTTAAGATGCGGTCCAGCTCCTCGAGGGTAAGCTCCCCCCGGTCCGCCAGGGCCTTGATGTGCTGGGTGATGCGGGCCAGCTCCTCCTCCCCGTAGTGCAGGCCAAGTTCCTCCGCCCGGGCCTTGATGGCATGCCTGCCTGTGAGCTTGGAGGCGATGATGAGCTTGCGCTTCACTCCAAAGACCTCTGGCGGATAGGGCTCGTAGGACTCGGGGTTAAGATAGATGGCCTTGAGGTGCATCCCCGCCTTGTGGCTGAAGGCGGTTTCCCCGGTGATGTAGTTGTTGAAGGGGATCTCTATCCCCACCATCCGGGCCACCATGCGGTCCAGCTCGGGAAGCATCTCCAGCTTGTACTTCCGGCGCACGTACTCGGGTTGCAGGGTGTACATGCGGGCCAGAAAACCCCCTAAAGGGGTGATCCCGTTCCGCTCCCCGATGCCCAGGATGGTGGTGTCCACATGGGTGGCCCCCGCCTCTATGGCCTCAAAGGCATTGGCGATGGCGCAGCCCGTGTCGTTGTGGCCGTGGAACTCTATGTCCACGTTAGGCCCCACCACCCGCCGCACCTCCCGCACCAAGGCGTAGACCTGACGGGGCGTGGCCACGCCCACGGTGTCCGCCAGGCCCACCCGGTCCACGTAAGGGGCGATGGCCTCGTACACCGCCAAGAGGTCGTGCTCGTCGGAGCGGAAGGTGTCCTCAGCGGAGAAGCGCACCTCCACGTGGGGGGCGTGCTCCCGGATGTAGCCGATCACCTCCCGGGCCTCGGCGATGATCCGGGGGATGTCCCGGCCGTGGGCCGCCCGCAGGTACTTGCTGGTGCCGAAGAGGAGGTCAATCCCCTGCACCCCGGTTTCCACCGCCACCTTGGCCGCGTCCAGGCGGGTCTGGATGTGGGTCACCACCTTGGCCTTGAGGCCCAAGGAGGCCAGGACCTCCGCGTCCTTGCGGGACTGGGGAGAGGCCATGGGGGTGGTGACCTCTATATACTCCACGCCGAACTCGTCCAGGGCCTTGGCGATCTCAATCTTGTCCTGGGTGGAGAAGTTCGCCCGCTCAAACTGCTCGCCTTCCCTCAAGGTGGAGTCTATAATCTTCCATTCCCGCATGCGCCCCTCCCTAAAAAGAAAACCGGCCCGAACTCGGGCCGGGGGATAAGGAACCCTTAGAGGGCTATCCTACCCCCCGGCGGCCGAGTTTTTTCCCACGGGCCAGCATCTTGCCTGTAAGGGTATACGAAGCCCCGCATTTTGTCAACGCCCGAAGCGGCGCTCCCGGGCCTGGTAGCTCCTGAGGGCGCGGAGGAAGTCAATCTTGCGGAACTCCGGCCAAAGCACGTCGGCGAAGTAGAACTCGGAGTAGGCGGACTGCCAGAGCAAAAACCCCGAAAGCCGGATCTCCCCCGAGGTGCGGATGATGAAGTCGGGGTCGGGAAGCCCGGCGGTGTAAAGCCTTTGGGCGATCTCCTCCGGGGTCAAGGCGGCCGCCACCTGGCCCGGGGTAAGCCCCTTCTCCTCGGCCTCGAGGAGAAGCCTTTTCACCGCATCCACGATCTCCTCCCGCCCCCCGTAGCCCATGGCGATGTTGAGCACCATGCCCCGGTGGTGGCGGGTGCTTTCCTCCAGGCGCTCCAAGGCCCTCAGCACCTCCTCGGAGAAGCCCTCCCGCCGCCCGATCACCCGCACCTGCACCTGGTGGCGATGAATGCGGTGGTCCTCCGCCATCCGCTCCGCCTCCCGCACGAAAAGGCGCATGAGCTCTTCCACCTCCTCGGGGGAGCGCCGGAAGTTGTCGGTGGAAAAGACCCACACGGTGACGGTCCGGATGCCCATCTCCAGGCACCACTCCAGGACCTCGTAGGCCTTGTGCACCCCGAACTCGTGCCCCTTGGTGGGGGAAAGCCCTAGGGCCTTGGCGTAGCGGCGGTTCCCGTCCAGGATGAGGCCCAGGTGGCGGGGCATGGGCCCCCCCTTCACCTCCCTTTGCAGGCGGCGCTCGTAAAACCAGTAAAGGGGGCGGGTGAGGGAAAGGAGGCGGCGGAGCATACCTTCCCCACCCTACGGGGGAAGGATGAGAAAGGGAAGGCCCTATTTGGCGTGGTCCTTGTAGGGCTCGCCCCGGAGGTCGGAGATGAGCTGCACCGCCACGTAGGCCCCGTCCCCGGCGCT
This sequence comes from Thermus sp. 2.9, assembly GCF_000794385.1. GTDB lineage: Bacteria > Deinococcota > Deinococci > Deinococcales > Thermaceae > Thermus > Thermus thalpophilus. Next base: position 138,812 of record NZ_JTJB01000001.1, on the reverse strand, counting down.
CACGATGGCGTGGCCCGGCACCTTGCCCCGGGCCACCCCGGCGGCGTAGACCCGGGGGTAGCTGGTGCGCCCCCCCTCGTCGGTGTCAATGAAGGTGCCCTTGCGGCTAAGGCCCAGGAGGGAGGGGAGGGTGGGGTCTTTGTGGGTGCAAAGGAGAAGCCTTTCCGCCTCCACCACCCCTTCTTCCGTTTCCACCTCAAAGACCCCGCCCAGGTCCCGCACCCCCTTCACGACCCCTGGGCGCACCTCGGCCCCGTACCGCTCGGCGTGCGCCTTGAGCCGGGCCAAAAGCTCCTCCCCGGAGGGTTCGTCCAAAAGCCCCGGGTAGTTGGGCACCCGGCTCACCTGGAGGACCTGGGAGCGGCCCCCGTCCAATACCAGGGTTTTTAGGCCCGCCCGGGCCAAAAAGAGGGCCGCGGAGAGGCCCGAAGGTCCACCGCCCACCACGAGCACATCCCACATAGCGCCTTAGAGTATAAGGCGGCCCAGGTATAATCGGCGGCGCATGGTCCTGGACGACCGCTACCCGGTGCTGGAAACCCTGGAAAGCCGAGAGGGGATCACCCTCTACCGGGTGGAGGGGGGGCTCGTCTTCTTCTTTGACGTGAAGACCCCCGAGGACAAGGAGCGCTTTTACCGCTACCGGGCGGCCCTGAAGCGGCTCATGGAGCTGGGGCTCCTCGAGGCCCACGTCTCCGCCAAGCCGGGCCGCCACTACGCCTTCTTCCCGGAAAAGCCCCTCTCCCGCAAAGCCCCGCCCGCCAAGGCCCTGGAGGCTTTGGCCCCCTTGGGCTTCGGCCGGGAGCACCTGGCCATGGGGGAAGACGGGGTAGCCTACCTCTCCCCCTGGCCCCTGGGAAAGAAGGCCGCCCCCCTCAAGCCCAGGCTAAGGCCCCGCCTCCTGGGGGTGGCCCCCGGGGTCTTCCTCCTGGCCCTGGGCGTCTTTTTGCTCTCCCAGGGGCTTTACCGCTACTTCAACCCCCCCGAGTACCCCGTGCCCGACCTGGTGGGCAAAAGCGCCCGGGAAGCCTTTCTCCTCCTCAAGGACACGGGGCTGAGGCTGGAGGTGGAGGAGGGCAACGACCCCACCAAGCCCAAGGAGGCGGTCCTGGCCCAAGATCCCCCGCCCGGCACCCGCCTCCGGGCCGGCCGCACCGTGCGCCTCACCCTCAACCAGGCGCGGCTCAACCCGGTGCCCGAGCTTGCAGGCCTTAGGCAGGAAGAGGCGGAGGCCCGGCTCAAGGAACTGGGCTTCCAGGTGGCGGGCGTGGCCCAGGCGCAAAGCCCAAAGCCCCTAGGCACCGTCCTCGCCACCTTCCCCCCCGCCGGCACCCCCTTGGCCCCCGGGGGTGGGGTGTGGCTTCTCGTTTCCCAAGGGGCCTCCACGGGCTCCACCTGGCCCCTGCCCCGGCTCGTGGGGCTTTCCCGCCAGGAGGCCCTTTTCCTCCTCAACGCCGCCGGGCTCAAGGCGGAGGTGGAGGAGGTGCCCTCGGGCGCCCCTGAGGACACGGTGATCGCCCAAGCACCCGCCCCCGGCACCCCCATGCCCGAGGGGAGCGGGGTGCGCCTTAGGGTGGCGGTGCGGGGCGAGGTGCTCCTGCCCCCCGCCCCTCCCGTGGAGGAACGGAGCGTGTCCTTGGCCCTGGAGCTGCCGCAGGAAGCGGAGGGGCGGGAGGTGCGCCTCACCCTCCTGGACGCGGACGGGGAGCGGGTGGTGTACGAGGGGGTGGGGCAGGCGGGGTTAAGGTTGGAGGGGACCTACCCGGCGCGGGGGGAGGCCCGCTTCCGCCTCTACCTGGACGGGGTTCTTTTCCAAGAGTGGGCGCCGTGAAGGGGAAGTGGGCGGAAGAGGCGGCCCTGGCCTACCTCTTGCAAAGGGGCTACCGCCTCCTCGGGCGGAACCGCCGCACCCCCTTCGGGGAGGTGGACCTCTTCTTGGAAAAAGACGGGGTCTACGTGGTGGTGGAGGTGAAGCAACGGGCCTCCGGGCGCTTCGGCACCCCCCTCGAGGCCATCACCCCCAAGAAGCTTTTCCGCCTCCTGCAAAGCGCCCGCTTCCTCCTGGGCCGGGACGACCTCCCCGTGCGCCTGGAGGCGGTTTTGGTCCACGGCACCCCCAAGGCCTTCCGCCTAGAGCACCTGGTTTTGGAAGTGTAGGCGCCACCTTCCCCTCCCTTTTCCCCTTTGGGTAAGCTTAGGCCCGTGTTTAGGAACCTAAGGGCCTACCTAGAGGCCTTGGAAGCCCGGGGCGAGCTCAAGCGCATCCAGGTCCCGGTGAGCGCCGAGCTGGAGATCACCGAGATCGCCGACCGCATGGTGAAGCGAGGCGGCCCCGCCCTCCTCTTTGAGCGGGTGGTGGGCAAGGACTTCCCCCTGGCCATCGGCCTCTTTGGGACCCGGGAACGCGCCGCCTTCGCCCTGGGGGTGGAGGACCTGGACGAGCTGGCCCAGAAGGTGGAAACCCTCCTGGCCCTGAACCCGGGCAAGGGAGGGCTTTCCGCCCTCCTGGGGCTCCTTCCCAAGCTTTCCCTCCTCAAGGGCTTCTTCCCCCGGCGGGTGCGCCGGGCCCCCGTGCAGGAGGTGGTGTATAGGGGCGAGGCGGTGGACCTAAGGCGCCTTCCCGTCCTCACGTGCTGGCCTTTGGACGGGGGGCCCTTCCTCACCCTGCCCCTGGTCATCACCAAGGACCCGGAGACGGGGGAGCTCAACCTCGGCATGTACCGCATGCAGGTCCTGGACGAGCGGAGCACCGCCATGCACTGGCAGCTCCACAAGGTGGGCCGCCGCCACCTGGAAAAGGCGAGGAAGCTCGGGAAAAAGCTGGAGGTGGCCGTGGCCCTGGGGGGAGACCCCATCCTCACCTACGCCGCCACCGCCCCCTTCCCCCGCTTCCGGGGGTGAGCGAGTTCCACCTGGCGGGCTTCCTCAGGGGGGCCCCCATAGAGCTCGCCAAAGGCCTCACCGTGGACCTGCCGGTGCCGGCGGAGGCGGAGTTCGTCCTCGAGGGCTACATTGACCCGGAAGAACCCCTGGTGGAGGAAGGGCCTTTCGGCGACCACACGGGCTTCTACACGCCCAAAGACCTCTACCCCCGCTTCCACGTCACCGCCCTCACCCACCGCAAGGGGGCCATCTACCCCGCCACCATCGTGGGGGTGCCCCCCATGGAGGACGCCTACCTCATTGAGGCCACGGAAAGGCTCTTCCTCCCCGCCTTGCGCCTGGTCCTCCCCGAGGTGGTGGACTACCACATGCCCCCCGAGGGGGTGGCCCACAACTGGGTGAACGTGAGCCTGAGGAAGGAATACCCGGGCCAGGCCTACAAGGTGGCCTACGGGATGCTGGGCCTGGGGCAGATGATGTTCGCCAAGGTGATCGTGGCGGTGGACGCCGAGGTGCCGGTGAAGCCGGGCTTCCCCGCCCTTTTGGAGGCCCTCAAGCACGCCCTACCGGGCCGGGACACCCTCCTCCTCAGGGGCCCCATGGACGTCCTGGACCATAGCGCCCGGGCCTTCGCCTTCGGGGGCAAGCTCCTTTTGGACGGCACGCGGAAGCTTTCCGAGGAGGGGAGCGAGGTGCCCTTCACCCCCAGGGCCCACGCCGAGCTTCCCGAGGACCCGGAGGCCCTGGCCCAGCGGCAGTGGCCCGGGCTTTGGGGGGTGGCCCTGGAGAAGCAGAGACCCCACCAAGCCTGGGAGGTGGCGGAAAGGCTCCTAAGGGCGCCCCAAAGCGCCGGCATCCGCCTCCTCCTCCTCACCGACGCCGACACCGCCCTCGCCCCAGGGGAGCTCCTTTGGGCCGTGCTCAACAACATTGACCCCGAGCGGGACGCGCGGGTGATGCCCGGGGCGGAGGGGCCCGTCCTGGTCCTGGACGGCACCCGCAAGCTCCCCGAGGAGGGCTTCCAGCGGGTCTGGCCCGAAAAGATCCGCATGGACCCCAAGGTGAAGGCCCTGGTGGAGGCCCGCTGGGAGGAGTACGGGTTCTAGCGCAGGGCGCGGTTGCGCAAAAGGGCGCTCCTAAAGGCCCGCACCACCTCGCGGGAAAGCCTGCCCTGGGCCGCCTCCTTTTCCAGAAGGCCTAAGGCCTCCTCGGGCTTGGCCGGGGCCCGGTAAGTGCGGACGCTGGTGAGGGCATCGTAGATGTCCGCGGCGGCCACCGCCTGCACCAGGAGGGGCACCTCCATGATCCCGTCCGGGTAGCCGGAGCCGTCCAGCTTCTCGTGGTGCCAACGCACGTAGGGGCGCAGGCGGGGATGGGCCTTAAGGGGCTTTAGGATCTCGTCCCCCTTCACCGGGTGTTCCCGGATGAGGCGCCACTCCGCCTCCGTCAAGGTGTAGTCCCCCCGCAGGATATGGTCGGGGATGCCGATCTTGCCCACGTCGTGGAGCAGGGCACCCAGGTGGAGCGCGTCCAGCTCTTCCCCCTTCGCCCCCAGCTCCTCGGCGGTCCAGAGGGCGTAGCGCGCCACCCGCTCCCCGTGGCCCGCGGTGTAGGCGTCCTTCATCTCCACCACCCTCATGAGGGCGAGGAGGGTGCGTTCCAAGTCCTCCAAGCGCTCCTGCAGGCGCCGCCTCTCCAGATGCCCTTTCACCCGCAGGCGGAGCTCCGCCAGGTCCACGGGGCGGTTCAGGAAGTCGTCCGCCCCCGCCTCAATCCCCTTCAGGCGCACCTCCCGCTCCCCATCGGCGGTGAGGAGGATGACGGGCAGAAGGGGGTCCAGGGCCTTGACCCGCCGCGTGAGCTCCAGCCCGTCCATCACGGGCATGTGAAGGTCGGTGAGGACCGCGTGGGGAAAGCCGTCCTTGAAGAGGTCCAGGGCTTCTTGCCCGTTCCTGGCCTCCACCACCTCGGCCTCCAAGGGGGCCAGGGCCCGCATGAGGAGGCGGCGCTGTAAGGGGTCGTCGTCCACCACCATGAGGCGCATGGCTCCCCCTCAGAGAAGGTCCTTGAGGTGGCGGGCGGCCTCCCGGGCCTCGAGGTGAACCAGACCCAGGTTGGCCCCCGTGGGAAGCGCCAGCGCCAGCACCCCCTTCTCCCCCGCCTCATAGACCACGAAGTAGCCGTTTTGGCCCCGGATCACCGTCTCCTGAAATTCCCCCAGGCGCAAGGTGGTGGCGATGCGCTTGCCAAGCCCCAAGGAAGTGGCGGCCATGGCGGCGATCCTGGCCGCTTCCCCTTCGGGAAAGTCGTGCACCATGGGCAGCCCATCCGCCGAGGCCACCATCACGCCGGAAACCTCGGGAACCGCCTGCCTCAGACTGCGAATGAGGGTCTGAATCTCTTCTTGCCTGGTCATCCTCGTACCTCCCTTTACTGACCTAGGGTCAAGAGCAGGTGCTCTATCCTGCCAAAAAGCCGGTAAGCCTCGTTCATCCTCTCCCTGGCCTCAGCTTCCCGCCCCTCCTTCTTCAGGCTCACCGCCTGGGCGGTGAGGGCGTGGAAGGCTTCGTGCAGAGGGCCGATCTCCCGGAAAGCGGGAAGGTGGCCATAGACCTTCTCCCCTTCCCCGTGGTACCAACGGCCCAAGGAACACTCCGTGGGCGGGGTGAGGGGCGGTTCCTCCCCTCCTTCCAAGAACTTCTCCACGTTTTCCAGATACCGCAGGTGCGCAAGGACGATGACTTCCAGCATCATTCCCCTCCTGTGGCTAGCTCCACAAGGCGAGCAAGCGCCCGAAAGGCCTCCTCCCGCTTCCTGGCGTCCAGCCCCATCACCCGCTCCTCCGGCAGGCGCAGGTAGAGGGCCACCTCCCCCGGGGTCCAGGCCCGGCCCAGGTCCAGGCGCGTTACCCCCACCAGGTAGGGAACGGGGTGCCGCGAGAGAAAATAGTCCAGCATCCTGCGCGCCTCGGGGAGATGGTGGGGCCGGTCCCCCGCCACGAGGAAGAGGAGGCCCAAAGCGCCCTCTGCCAACACGTCCCACATGAAGTCAAAGCGCTCTTGCCCCGGAACGCCGAAGAGGTGGACCCGGTAAGGCCCCACCGCCAGGGTCCCGAAGTCCAGGGCCACGGTGGTGGTTTCCTTGCCCAGGTCCTCGCTGGCCTTGGCCTCCGTGGTCAGGGCCTCCTCCCCCAGGAGGCTTTTGGCCAAGGCGGTCTTCCCCGCCCCCACGGGCCCGGCCACCAGCACCTTCAGCGGCTCCATAGCCACCTAAGCTGGGCCAGGAGGCCCCGGGCCAAGGGATGGACCCTGGCCTTCCTCTCCAGCCGCTTCACCGCCCCCAAAAGCTGAAGCCGGTAAAGGTAGAGGCGCACCTGGTCCAGGGGCAGGTGGAGCCTTTCCGCCAGCTCCTTGGCCGAGGCCCCCCGCTTAAGGTAGGGCAGGGCGAGGCGGAAGAAGTCCCGGAAGCGAGGGTCCTCGGGGGAGCTTCCCGCCACCTGGAAGACCGCCTCGGGGTGGGGGAGGTAGGGGCGGTAGCGCTCCAGCTCGTCCTGCAGGGTCATCAGGCCCAGGAGGACCTTCTGCACGGGCAGGTTCAGGCGCACCCCGTGCTTGGGCTTCACCCCCGGAAGGAACTCAAAGCTTCCCTGCCGGGCCAAGAGGAGGGCGTGGAGGACAGCCTTGGCCGCCATGGGGTCCAGGGGCTCGCCCCGCTGCTCCAAGGAGCGGATGAAACCCGGCTCCAGGTGGATGGTGGTGGGAGGAATTTCCTTCAGGTTCCAAAGCTCCAACGCCCCCTCCTTCTGGGAAAGCATCTGCAAGAGCTCCTCCAGGGGCAGGGAATCCAGGCTTCCGAATAGGGCCATAACCGCCTCCCACCCTTAGCCTGGCAGCTCCCAGTGAAAAGGGTTTGAAAAGGCCGTATAATGCCCCCTCGTGCTGGTGCGCCCCGCCCTCCTTCCCGCTTGGCCCCCCTCCCCCCGGGACCTCTTTGGCCGGGAAGGCCCCTTGGTGCTGGAGATCGGCTTCGGGGACGGGCGCTTCACCCTGGAGCTGGCCCAGGCCCACCCCGACTGGCTCATCCTGGGGGCCGAGGTTTCGGCGGCGAGCGTCCTACGGGCCTACAAGAAGATGCGCCGCCACGGGGTGGAAAACGTGCGCCTCTACCACGGGGAAGGCCCCTTTGCCCTGCGGAACCTGGTGCCGGCGGGAGGCCTCGAGGCGGTCATCGTGAACTTCCCCGACCCCTGGCCCAAGAAGCGGCACCAAGAAAGGCGGCTTCTCCAGGAGGGCTTTTTCCGCAAACTTTCCACCCGGCTCAGGGAAGGAGGAAGCCTCCTCCTCACCACGGACCACGAGGACTACTTCCGCTTCGCCCTGGAGGAGGCGGCCAAAACGGGGCTTTACCGGGTGGAGGTGAAGCCGCCCCCGGAGGCCCACCTGAGGACCAAGTACGCCCTCAAGTGGCGGGAGGCCGGGCGCCCCTTCTTCCACGCCGTCTTCACCAAGGTGGGGGAGGACCCCCACCCCTGGCCCCCCCTAAGGAGGTACGCCGTGGCCCACGCCCTACTGGAAGGAAACCTACCCGAAGCCCTGGAGCTAGGGAAAACCCCCGTGCCCCTCTCGGGCGGGGTGGCGGTGTTTTTGGAAACCGCCAAGGGGGAGAAGGGGTTTTACGTTCTCACCCACGTGGAGGAGGAGGACCTCACCCAAGACCTCCTCCTGGAGGTGCGGCCAAGCGCCCACGGCATCTACGCCGGGGTGAGCCGCTTCGGGAGTCCCCTCATCACCGAGGGGGTGAAGGGGGCGGTGCGGGCTTTGGTGGAACACTTGGAAGCCTTGGGCCTTAGGGTGGTCCAGGACCACACCTAGGCCCCGGTAAGATAAACCCATGACGCTACCCCCCCGCAAGGACTCCCTGAAGTGGGGCACCTACCCCGAGGACGTCTTGCCCCTTTGGGTGGCGGACATGGACTTCCCCGTGGCCGAGCCCATCGTGCGGGCCCTGAAGGAGCGGGCGGAAGGCTTTTTGGGCTACCCGCCCCGGGAAGGAGATTGGGAGCTCAAGGCCCTCCTCCTGGAGAGCACGGGCCTCGAGGGAGAGGTGGCCTTCCTGCCCGGGGTGGTGGTGGGGCTTTACGCCGCCGTGGCCGCCTTCACCGCCCCCGGGCAAGGGGTCTTGACCCAGCTTCCCATCTACCCCCCCTTCCTCGCCGCCATCCGCGAGCAGAAGCGCACCCTCCTGGCCAACCCCTTGCGGGAAACGGAGGAGGGCTACCGCCTGGACCTCCCCGGTTTGGAACGCCTGGCCTTCGCCAGCCGCCTCCTCCTCTTCTGCCACCCGCAAAACCCCACAGGCCGGGTCTTCACGGAGGAGGAGCTTTCCGCCCTGGCCGCCATCGCCCGCAAGCACGACCTCATCGTGGTTTCCGACGAACTCCACGCCCCCCTCACCTACGAAAGGCCCCACGTGCCCCTGGCCCGCTTCCTTCCCGAGCGCACCCTCACCCTCTTGGGCCCGGGCAAGGCCTACAACCTGGCGGGGCTCCCCATGGGGGCCGTGGTGGGGCCCAAACCCTTGGTGGAAGCCCTAAAGCGCCACCTCCCCCACACCTTCCCCAACGTCCTCGCCATGGCCGCCTGGAAGGCGGCCCTAAGGGAAGGGGGGCCCTGGCTTCGGGAAACCCTGGCCCTCTTGAAGGCCAACCGGGAGCGGGTGGCCGCCTGGGCCAAGGAACTGGGCCTGGTCCACTTCCCCCCGGAGGGGACCTACCTGGCCTGGCTGGGCACGGGGATCCCCAAGGCCGCCGCCTACCTCCTTAAAGAGGCCCGGGTGGCCTTGAACCCCGGGGAGAGCTTCGGGGAAGGGTACGAGCGCTACGTGCGCCTCAACTTCGCCACCTACCCCGAGGTCCTGGAGGAGGCCCTAAAGCGCCTCGCCGAGGCCCTGCGGAAAGCCTAAGGCCCCCGGGCTTCCCCGGGGGCCTTAGCCCTTTAGGCCCTTACTGGACCACCTGGATGGGGATCCGCTTGGCCCGGGCCTCCGCCACCTTGGGCAGGGTGAGCCGGAGGATGCCGTGGCGGAACTCCGCCTTGGCCTCGTCCCCCTTGACCTCCACGGGAAGGGTGAAGGTGCGGACGAAGGAGCCGTGGGGGATCTCCTGGAGGTAGTAGCGGCGCGCCTGGGCATCCTGAGCCGGCTTCACCTGGCCCCGGATGGTGAGCTTGTTGCCCTCGAGGCTCACCTCCAAATCCTCCGGGGCGAGGCCCGGCACCGCCATCTCCAGGACCAAGGCCTCGTCCGTCTCGTAGAGGTCGGCGGGGGCCACGTAGGTCACCACGGGCCGGCCGAAGTCGCCCAAGACCTCCTCAAAGAGCCGGTTGGCCTCCTCCAGGAGGGAGAGGGGACCCCAGGTCCTAAAGGGCGTGATCTCCAGAGGACGAGCGTCCCTACGCACCAGGGCCATACTCATCACCTCCACTTACACTTATATCACTTGCGCCTTCCTTTGTCAAGTATCCTCATCCAAAGCGCCTACCCCTGCGCCCCCTATAATCAAGGGCATGGAGCTTCCCCAAAACGCCCTCTTCGTGGACACCCGGCCCCGGCCCGCCTACGAGGCCGGGCACCTCCCGGGGGCCCGCCACCTGGACCTCTCCGCGCCCAAGCTCCGCCTGCGGGAGGAGGCGGAGCTTAGGGCGCTGGAGGCGGGCCTCACCGAGCTTTTCCAAAGCCTCGGCCTTCAAAGCCCCGTGGTCCTCTACGACGAGGGGCTCACGAGCCGGCTTTGCCGCACCGCCTTCTTCCTGGGGCTAGGGGGCCTCGAGGTGGAGCTTTGGACCGAGGGCTGGGAACCCTACGCCACGGAGAAGGAGGAGCCCAAGCCCGAGCGGAGCCAAACCCAGGCCCGCCTGCGCCGCGACTGGCTCCTCACCGCCGACGAGGCCGCCCGTCACCCCCTCCTCCTGGACGTGCGGAGCCCCGAGGAGTTCCAGGGTAAGGTCCACCCCCCCTGCTGCCCCCGGGGAGGCCGCATCCCGGGAAGCCGAAACGCCCCCCTGGAGCTTTTCCTCAACCCCGAGGGGCTTCTGGAAAGGCTGGGCCTCGCCCCGGGCCAGGAGGTGGGGGTCTACTGCCACTCCGGGGCCCGGAGCGCCGTGGCCTTCTTTATCCTGCGAAGCCTCGGGGTGAAGGCCCGCAACTACCTCGGTTCCATGCACGAGTGGCTACAGGAGGGCCTCCCCACGGAGCCATGAAAGCCCACCGCCTGGTCCTCGGCCCCTTGGCGGAAAACGGCTACCTGGTGGAAACCCCCCAAGGGGCGGTCCTCATAGACCCTGGGGACGAGCCGGAGAAGATCTTAGCCCTCCTGGCCCAAAGGGGCCTCACCCCCAAGGCCATCCTCCTCACCCACGCCCACTTTGACCACGTGGGGGCGGTGGCCCCCTTGGTGGCGGCTTACGGCCTGCCCGTCTACCTCCACCCCCTGGACCTTCCCCTGTACGAGCGGGCGGGAGAGGTGGCGGCCGCCTGGGGCTTCGCCATCCCCAAACCCCCCTTGCCCGTGGAGCCCCTGGCGGAGGGAATGGAGCTTTTCGGCCTGAAGGTCCTCCATCTCCCGGGCCATAGCCCCGGGCACGTGGCCTTCCTGGACCCCGTGGGCCAGGCGGTGTATTCCGGGGACCTCCTCTTCCGGGGAAGCATCGGCCGCTACGACCTGCCGGGCTCGGAGCGGGAGGCCCTTTTCGCCTCCTTGAAACGCCTCCTTTCCCTGCCCCCCGAAACCCAGGTCCTCCCCGGGCACGGGCCTCCCACCACCTTGGCCCTGGAGGCCCGCACGAACCCCTTCCTCACGGGGTTAGAATGGGAAGCGTGAACGGGCCGGACGCTCCCCACCGGGGACAACTCGAGGCGCTCAAGGCCCTCTTCGGGCTCCAAGAAAAGGACTTGGAAATAGACAGGCTCAGGCAGGAGGCGGAAAGCCTCCCGGAGGAGCTCCTCGCCGTCAAAGCCCAAGTGGAGGCCTTGGAAGAGGAGCTAGCCGACCTCCTGGAGCGCCAGGCGGAGCTCAGGAAGGAGTACAACCGCCACAGCCTGGACATAGAAGACCTCACCGCCAAGGAAAAGCAGGCGGAGGCGGAGCAGCGCCAAGCCCAAAGCGCCCGGGAACAGACCCAGTACGAAAACCGCATCCAGCAGATTAAGGACCGCATCCGGGAGCTCCTGGAGCTTTCCACCCCCATCATGGAGGCCATGGAGAACCTGGAGGGCGAGATCGCCCGCCTCGAGGCGGAGCTCGCCCAGCTCAGACCCAAGCTGGAAGAACTCCTCGAGGCCAACCGGGTGCGGGTGGAGGCCCTCAAGGCGGAGATCGCCGCCCGCTTAGCGGAGCGGGAGGCCCTGGCCCAGGGCATCCCCGCCCCCGTGCTCAAGGAGTACGAGGCCATCCGCCGCGCCCGCAAGGGGATGGGCATCGTGCGCATGGCCCGGCAGGGACAGGTCTTCCGCTGCGAGGGGTGCAACGTGGTCCTGCCCACCCACGTGGCGCAAAAAGTGGTCCAGGGGCAGCTCACCCGCTGCCCCTCCTGCGGCCGCCTCCTTTGGAAGGGGGAGGCCTAGACCAGCTTGGCCTGGAGGGTGATCTCCTTCACTCCCGCCAGGGCGCGGGAAACCGGGCAACCCTCCTTGGCCGCCTGGGCGATTTCTTGGAACTTCTCCGGGCTAATCCCGGGCACCTCCGCCTCGGTCAGGAGCTCAATCCGGGTGAGGGTAGGCCTTCCCTCCACCATCTCCAAGTGTACCCTGGCCTCGGTGGAAACCCGTTTGGGGGTAAACCCCTCCCGCTCCAGGCTGGCGGCCAGGGCCATGGAGAAGCAACCCGCATGGGCCGCGGCGATGAGCTCCTCCGGGTTCGTGCCCTCGCCCTCCTCAAAGCGGGAGGGGAAAGAATAAGGCCCCTCAAAGGCCTGGCTCTGGAGCCGCATGATACCCTTGCCCTGGCGGAGACCGCCTTCCCATACCGCACTCGCCTTACGCACCGGCATCGCTTTCCCTCCGGCTCCAGATTACCCAAAAACCCGGGGCGCATAGAAAGGCAAGGCACCTTTACACTGGCCTTGTGCTCTTCCTCTTCGTGGATGGCCTGGGCCTAGGGGAGGCGCTCAAAGACCTCTTCCCCCTCCTCCTGGACCTCTCCCCCAGACCCCTGGACGCCACCCTTGGCGTGGAGGGCCTGCCCCAGTCGGGCACGGGGCAGACCGCCCTCCTCACCGGGATCAACGCCGCCCGGCTCCTCGGCCACCACCAGGGGCCCTTCCCGAGCCCCAGGCTTAAGCCCCTCCTCCGGCGAAGCCTCTACGCCTGGGCCCGGGAAAAGGGCCTAAACGTCCTCCACGCCAACGCCTACCGGCCGGAGTACCTCAAGCGGGCCACGGAAGGCCGAAGGGAGATGCTTTCCGCCTTCGCCCAGGCGGCGAGGCTCGCCGGCCTCCCCCTCCTCCCCCTGGGCCACCCCCTGGCCCTGCCCCCCGCCTTCTGGGAAGACCCCTACGGCATGGGCGCGCGGGCAGCGGCCTTGGCCCGGGCTTGGGACCTGGTGGTCCTGGAGTACTGGGCCTTGGACCTGGCGGCCCACCGCGCCCCCGAAACCTTGCCCGAGCGCTTCCGGGAGCTTTCCCTCTTCCTCAAGGGCTTCCTGGCCGAAGGAGGAGAGCTTCTCTTCACCTCGGACCACGGCAACGCCGAGGAGCCCTGGCACCCCCGGCACACCCGAAACCCCGTGCCCCTGGTCTACACCGGGGAAGCCCCCTCTTGGCCCACGAACCTGACCGGGGTCTTTCCCTTGTTGCGAGCAATTATCGCTCCTAAATATTTGAAATCCGACCGGAATACTTGACTTTCTCCCCGGGATGGGCTAGCCTACCCAGGCAGAGGGCGCCCTCGCCCCCCCGGAGGCTTCCGGGAGAAGGAGGTAGGATGCGAAAGAGAACGTGGCTCGTGCTAGTCGGCTTAACCGCCCTGAGCCTGGCCCAGGCGCAGACCCTCACCATCTACTCTGGCCGGGGCCAAAGCCTGGTGGAACCCCTAATCAAGCAGTTTCAGGAGGAAACGGGGATCCGGGTCCAGGTGCGCTACGGTTCCGACGCCCAGATCCTGGCCGCCTTGCAGGAAGAAGGAAGCCGCTCCCCGGCAGACCTCTTCTGGGCCAACACCGCCGGGGCCTTGGGCCAGGCGGCGTCCCGGGGGCTTCTTAGGCCCTTGGGGGAAACCCTCCTCAAGCAGCCCCTGGCCTTCGTGCCCGCTTCCAAGACCTGGGTGCCGGTGACCGTGCGCCTTAGGGTGCTGGCCTATAACCCGCAGAAGTTCAAGCCGGAGGAGCTGCCGCAAAGCCTTCTAGACCTCCCCCGCTTCGCCCAGGAGAAGGGCCTCCAGGGCCGGGTGGGCTGGACCCCCACCTACTCCAGCTTCCAGGACATGGTGGCGGGGATGATCGCCCTGTACGGGGAAGCCCGGACCCGGGAGTGGCTTTTGGCCATGAAGGCCCTGAACCCCAAGGCCTACGCCTCCAACCCCGCCATGCTGGACGCCATCCGGGCGGGGGAGGTGGACCTGGGCTCCACCAACCACTACTACGTGGTCCGCTTCCGCCGGGCCGGGTACAACCTGGGCATGCACCACTTCCAAGACGGGGACGTGGGCAACCTGGCCTTGGTCACGGGGGCGGGGATCCTCAAAACCTCCAAGAACCTGGTGGCCGCCAACCGCTTCCTCACCTACCTCCTTTCCCCCAAGGGGCAGCAGTACTTCGTGGGCAACGTGGGGGAGTACCCCTTGGTGAAAGGCGTGGTGGTGGACCCCAACCTGCTCCCCTTGGACCAGGCCCTGCGGAAAAGCCCCAAGCTGGACTTTGAGCGCCTACCCCTGGACCAAGCCCTGAAGCTCCTGCGCGACCTGGGCATCTTGTAGATGGTCCGGCCTCGAGGCCTCCACCACCTGCCCGGGCTTTTGCCCTTCCTGGTGCCCGCCCTCCTCACGGGGGGCGGGGTGGCCTTGCCCCTGGCCTACCTGGTCCTGCGGGCCCTGGAGGCCGACCCCGGCGCCCTCCAAGAAATCCTCCTTCGCCCCAAAAACCTGGAGCTCCTCCGCAACACCCTGGCCCTCCTCGTGGGGGTCCTGGCCCTCACCACCCTCCTCGCCCTGCCCCTCGCCTTCCTCACCACCCGCACCGACCTCAAGGGCAAGCGCTTGTTTTCCCTGCTCCTCACCCTGCCCCTGGCCGTCCCGGGGTACGTGGGGGCTTACGTCCTCCTGGCCGCCACCGGCCCGGGGGGCATCCTGCCCTTGCCCCGCCTCGAGGGGTACGTGGGGGCCCTTTTCGTCCTTTCCTTCATCACCTACCCCTACCTCTTCCTCTCCTTGCGCGCCGCCTTTTTGGGCCTGGATCCCGCCTTGGAGGAGGCGGCGAGGACCCTGGGGATGGGCCCTTGGCGGGCCTTCTTCCGGGCCGCTTTCCCCCAGCTTCTGCCCGCCTTGCTCTCGGGCTACCTGGTGGTGGGCCTCCACGTCCTGGGAGACTTCGGCACGGTGAGCCTTCTGCGCTACGAAACCTTCTCCTACGCCATCTACCTGCAGTACAGCGCCGCCTTTGACCGGGTGTACGCCGCCTGGCTGGCCCTGCTGCTCCTCCTTCTCACCGGGGGGCTTTTGTGGCTGGAGGGCCTTCTCCTCCGCCGCCTCACCCTGGCCCGCACCGGAAAGGGAGCAAGCCGGCACCATAAGCCCCTTCGCCTGGGACCCTTCGCCCCCTTGGGCTACGCCCTAGCCCTCCTCCCCCCTCTTGTCGCCTTGGCCCTTCCCCTCTATGCCCTCTTCCACCTGGCCCGCCGCTTTCCCCAGGAGGGGCTTAGCGGGCTCTGGGAGGCTTTAGGGCATTCCGCCTTGGCCGCGGCCCCCGCCGCCTTCTTGGCCGTGGGGATGGCCCTGCCCTTGGCCTACCTGGCGGTGCGCCTTCCCTCCCCCGCCTCCCGCTTCCTGGAGCGCCTGGCCTACCTGGGGTACGCCATCCCCCCCTTGGCCTTCGCCCTGGCCTGGATCTTCTTCAGCCTCCGGAGCCTTCCCTTCCTCTACGGCACCCTGCCCCTTTTGGTCCTGGTCCTCGCCTTCCACTTCCTGGCGGAGAGCCTGGGCCCGGTGCGGGGAGCGCTTTTCCAGGTGCCAAGGCGCCTGGAGGAAGCGGCGAGGACCCTGGGGGAAACCCCCACGGGGGCCTTCTTCCGCGTCACCTTCCCCCTCCTTTGGCGGGGGGCGGTGGCGGGGGGAGCCTTGGCCTTCATCGGGGCGGTGAAGGAACTCCCCATCACCCTCCTCCTGGCCCCCATGGGCTACGCCACCTTGGCCACCCGGGTTTTCAGCTACACTCAAGAGGCCATGTTCGCTGAGGCCGCCCCCTTCGCCCTCCTCATCGCCCTTCTTTCGGCGGCCTTTGTGGGGGTGCTGCTTTGGACCGAGCGCCGCTTTTAGCCCTAAAGGGCATCCGCAAACGCTTCGGGGAGCACGAGGTGCTGAAGGGGATAGACCTCGCCGTCTACCCCGGGGAGATCTTGGCCTTGCTTGGGCCTTCGGGTTGCGGCAAGACCACCCTCCTTAGGGTCATCGCCGGCCTGGAAAGCCCCGACGGGGGAAGGGTGGTTCTGGAGGGCCAAGACATCACCCACCTTCCCCCAGAAAGGCGGGGCATCGGCTTCGTCTTCCAGGACTACGCCCTCTTTCCCCACCTCACCGCCTTGGGCAACGTGGCCTTCGGGCTCAAGGGGAAAGACCGCCTGCTCCGGGCGCAGAAGGCCCTGGAACGGGTGGGCATGACCCTCTTCCAGCACCGCAAGCCCCAGGAGCTTTCCGGCGGGCAACAGCAGCGGGTGGCCTTGGCCCGGGCCCTGGCCCCCGGCCCCAAGCTGGTCCTCCTGGACGAGCCCTTCTCCAGCCTGGACGCAAGCCTCCGGGCCGCCACCCGGGAAGAGGTGCGCAAGGTGCTCAAGGAAACGGGCACCACCGCCCTCCTGGTCACCCACGACCAAGAGGAGGCCCTTTCCTTCGCCGACCGCCTGGGGGTGATGCGGGACGGGAGGCTTTTGCAGGTGGACACCCCCGAGGCGGTCTACCTTAGGCCCAAGACCCCCTTTGTGGCCCAGTTCCTGGGGCGCACCAACCTCCTTTCCGGGGAGGGGAAGGGGCGCTACGCCGAAACCTGCCTTGGCCCCGTGGCCTTGGCCGAGCCCGCCCACGGACCCCTTCTCCTTTCCCTGCGCCCCGAGGCCTTGCGGCTCGCCCCCCCGGAGGCGGGCGGGGCCTTAGGTCGGGTGGTGGCCCGGGAGTTCAAGGGGCACGACCTCACCTACCGGGTGCGCCTCCTGGCCCCGGAGCGGGAGGTCCTGGTGCAAGAGGGGCCGGAAAGCCCCTTCCGGGTGGGGGATGTGGTGGCGGTCCAGGTGGTGGGGGAAGGGGTGGCCTTGGAAGGCCAAAGCCCCAAGGCCCCCGTGGGCACCGACTAAGCTTAGGGCGTGCGCCGCATCCTCCTCCTCGCCGAATACGACGGCACCCACTTCGCCGGGCTCCAGCGGCAACGGGAGGGCTTGCGCACGGTGCAGGGGGAGCTGGAGAAGGTCCTTCCCGCCATCGGGGCCCTCCCCAAGGCGGTGGCCGCCGGCCGCACCGACGCCGGGGTCCACGCCCTGGCCATGCCCTTCCACGTGGACCTGCAAGGCCGCATCCCCGTGGAAAGGATCCCCGAGGCCCTAAACCGCCTCCTCCCCGAGGACCTCAAGGTGCATGGCGCCAGGGAGGTGGCGAGGGACTTCCACGCCCGCAAGGATGCCCTGTGGCGCGCCTACCGCTACCGGGTCCTCCTAAGGCCCCACCCCTCGCCCCTTCTCCGCCACCGGGCCCTTTGGCTCCGGCACCCCTTGGACCTAAAGGCCGTGGAGGAGGCCCTTCCCCTTCTCCTTGGGCGGCACAACTTCCTGGGCTTCGCCAAGGAGGAGGTGCGGGAAGGGGTAAGGGAGCTCTTGGAGGCCAGGCTCTCGGTGGTGGAGGGGGAGGGGGGCCTCGAGGTCCACTTCCACTTCCGGGGCACGAGCTTCCTCCGGGGCCAGGTGCGGGGCATGGTGGGAACGCTTCTGGAAGTGGGCCTGGGCAAACGCTCCCCGGAAAGCCTAAAGGCCATCCTGCAAACCCAAGACCGCCGCCTCGCCGGCCCCTCCGCCCCACCCCACGGGCTTTACTTCGTGGAGGCGGCCTACCCGGAAGACCGCCTCACCCCAAGGTAAAAGAGACCGGCGTAGCCGGCCCCTGGACCCCCGAAGCCCTAGAGCCGGCTCCGCGGGTCCAGAGCGTCCCGCAGGCCGTCCCCCAGGTAGTTAAAGGCCAAGACGGTGATGAAGATCATGAAGCCCGGGGGCAGGGCCAGCCACGGGGCGGTGAAGATGTACTCCTGGGCGTTGGTCAGCATGTTGCCCCAGGTGGCCACCGGGGGCTGGATGCCAAAGCCCAGGAAGGAAAGCGCCGCCTCCGTAAGGATCGCCCCACCCACTTGCAGGGTAGCCTGGACGATGAGGGGGGCCAGGGTGTTGGGCACCAGGTGGCGGAACATGATGCGGGCGTCCGTGGCCCCCAGGGCCTGGGCGGCGGTGGCGTAGTCCTGCTCCCGCAGGGAGAGGATGTTCCCCCGCACCAGCCTCGCCGTGCCCAGCCAGCCGAAAAGCACCAAGATGGCGATGATGATGAAAACGCTCGCCGCATCCCCAAACACCCCTTGCGCCCACTGCCCCACCTTGACCCCAGGGTCCCGGAGGAGGGCGGAAAGCACCAGGAGCAAAGGCAGGGTGGGGATGGTGAGCATGAAGTCAATGAGGCGGCTGATGGCCACGTCCAGGTCCAGCCGGATCTGCCCCTTAAGCCCATACCAGGCGGCCCAGAGCACCAGGGCCAAGGTGAGCCCAAAGCCCAGGTAGCTCCCCACGCTTCCCGCCCGGATGCCGTCTTGGGCCAAGGCCCAGGCGATGGAAAGGACCAGGTAAAGCACCCCGTAGTAGAGGAACCAGGAAACCACCCGCCAAAGGGCGAAGCTCCAAGGGTAAAACCCCTCCCGCTCCCGGCGCAAAGGGCCCAGGTAAAAGCGCAAGGGGCGCCCGGAGAAGTAGCCCGCCAGCGTGCCCATAACGGTCCCCAGGATCACGCTGGAAAAGGCCACGGCGAAGCCCACCAAAAGGGAGATGCGGGAGCCATAGATGATGCGGGAAAGCACGTCCCGCCCCAGGTCGTCGGTGCCCAAGGGGTGCTCCCGGGAAGGGGGGTTGAAGTAGTACTGGCCCACGTCCTCCCCCGTGGGCTGGGCCGTGGGGTCATACGGGGCCAGCCAGGGGGCGAAGATGGCCATCAGGATGAGGAAGACGATGACCACCAGACTGGCCATGGCCATTTTGTGCCGCCGCAAGCGGCGCCAGAAGAGGCCGAAGAAGGTCCTGGGCTTAGGGGATGCGGTCGCGGTCGCCATGGTTCACCTCTAGCTGTAGCGGATGCGGGGGTCCACCACCGCATAGGCAAGGTCCGCCAACAGGTTGAAAAAGGCGGTCATCAAGGCCAAGAAGGCCAAGGCGGCCATGGCCACGTTGTAGTCCTTCTCCACCAAGGCGTCAAAGATGGCCCGTCCCATGCCCGGGTAGCTGAAGATGGTCTCGGTGATGGTGGCCCCGCCCAAAACCCCCGGGATGGCCAAGCCCACCAGGGTAACGATGGGGATGAGGGCGTTCCTTAGGGCATGCTTGTAGAGCACCACCCGCTCGGAAAGCCCCTTGGCCCGGGCGGTGCGGATGTAGTCTTGGGAGAGGACCTCCAAGAGGGAAGCCCGCATGAAGCGGGTCCACTCCGCCATCTGCAAGGAGGAAAGGGCGATGACGGGAAGGATCAGGTGCCAAGCCCACTGGCCAATAAACTCCCAAAGGCTCACCGCCCCCGAGCGCACGTCCTCCCACAAGACCCCGGGCACCCCCCCGTGGGGAAGCGGGGGAAACCGGGAACATGGTCAGGTAGCCAAATGGCAAAGAGATAGAGGAGGAGGATGCCCAGGAAGAACACCGGCATGGAAAACCCCACGAAAGACAGAAAGGTGATGACGTAGTCGGCCACGGAGTACTGGCGGACAGCGGAAAACACCCCCACGGGGATGGCCACCAGCAAAGCCAGGGTGAGGGCCAAGCCCGAGAGGAGTAGGGTCTTGGGTAGCCGCTGGACGAAGATGTACTCCGCCGCCGGAATGCCGTAGGTGCGGCTGTAGCCCAAGTCCCCCTGTACGGCGCGGGAAAGCCACTTGAAGTAGCGGATATAGAGGGGCTTGTCTAGGCCGTAGGCCCGCTTCAAGGCCTCAAACTGCTCGGCGGTCATGCGGGGGTTCTGCCGCTTGAGCTCCTCCAAAGGGTCCCCCGGCTGCAGGGCCAAAAGGGCGTAGATCACCACGCTGGCCGCCAGGAGTAAAGGGATCGTCTGCAAAAGCCTGCGCACCGTGTAGGCAAACACCGTTGTACCTCCCGTTTATGGCACTAAAAAGCCCGCTGGGGTTAACCCCAGCGGGCCCCACTATACCACCCAGGCTACTTGATGGAAAGGGCGTACTTCGCCTGGTCCCACTTCTTCACGGCCCCGCGGCTGGCCCAGCCGATCTCCCAGGCGTTCCAGCCGGGGTAGCCGAAGCCGCCGGCGTAGGCGCTGGCCACGTAGTTCACGAGGCCCTGGCGCACCACGTAGGGGTTGGCGCGGAAGTAGAGGGGCAGGGCGGGGAGCTCCTCGGCCCAGATCTCCTGCGCCCGGGCGAAGAGCTGCTTCCTGCGGGCCTCGTCAAACTCCAGCACCGCCTGGCTGGTCAAGCGGTCAAACTCGTCGTTGCGCCAGCCACCGATGTTCAGGCCCTGGTAGTTGTTTTCCTTGGTGGGCACCATGATGGCCCCGGTGTTCAGGTTCTTGTACTGGAAGAGGCCGCCATCTTCTTGGAGGCTGGACACCCAGGCGAACTCAAACATCCCCGTCCACTTGCACTCGGAGGCGCGCTGGATGTAGTCGTCGGCGAAGACCACGGCGGAAGGAGCGTTGTTGATCTTAACGGCGATGCCGATCTTCTTCAGGTCCTCGGCGAAGAACTGCTGCGTGCGCTCGCGGGTGGCGTTGCCGGCAGTGGTCACGTATTCAATCTCAAAGCGCACGGTGCGCCCGCCCACGGTGCGCTGCAGGATGCCGTCGGGCCCCTTGCGCCAGCCCATTTCCGCGAGGAGGGCCTCCGCCTTCTTCAGGTCAAACTCGTACTTCCGGACGTTGGGGTTGAAGAGGGGGTTGACGGGAGCGATCCAGGTGTGGGCCACGGGCTGGAGCCCGTCAAAGAAGGCCTTCACCAACCCCTCGCGGTTCAGGGCGTGGAGGATGGCCTGCCGGGTGCGCTTGTCGTTCAGGCCCAGGTCGCGCACGGCCTGGCAGTTTTCAAACTTGTTGATGTCAATGTGCTCCCAGATGGCCCCGGGCACGAACCAGATGTCAAAGCGGCCAGGAGCACGGCGGGCAAGCTGCGGGCTACGGCCCTGGTCAAAGGTGATGGAAACGCTAGAGGTAGCGTCAATGGAGCCCCCGAGGATGGCCACGAGGAGGGAGTTGGTGTTCTGGATGAAGCGGTAGACCACCTTCTGCACGTAGCGGCTCTCCCCACCTTCCGGCTTGATGGGGAAGTTGGGGTTCCGCTCCATCTCAATGGAGTTGCCCGGCACCCAGCGGCGGAGCTTGAAAGCTCCGGAGTAGACCATAGCCCCCCGGTTCAGGGCCTGGGGCGTGGCGAACTTGAGGAAGAAGTTGCGGTAAAGCTCGTTGAGCTTCTCCGCGTCCTTGTCGGGGTCCAGGTTGCGGGCCGCCGCCTTCACCTTTTCCCACTCTGCGCCCATGATGTGCTTAGGAGCATAGGTAGCGATGGGTCCATAAGTGTCGTAGTAGTAGGCAGGTTCAAAGATGAGGGTAAAATTACGGGCATCCCGAATGCGCACGCTTACCCGCTCCCAGTAGTCCGGGTTCAGCACGGCCATACCCTTGGCCTTGCCCACCTCAAAGAAAAAGGCCACGTCATCCGTAGTAATGGGCTTTCCGTCGGACCAGCGGGCATCCGGCCGGATGGTCAGGTCCATCTCCAGGCGCTTCTTGCCCCCGCCGATGTCCGTCACCCGAAGGCGCCCATTCTGCTGCGTGGGCACCTCGGTGGCCAGCACCGGGAAGTTCTGGCTATCGGCGTTAAAGCCGATGAAGGGGGCGAAAAGATAGCCCTCAATCTCACTCTTGATGGCCTGGTTGGAGATGATGGACAGGAAGTCCCCCGCCAGCACCCGGGGTTCCTGCGAGGCCCCGATCACCAGGCTGTTGTCCTGGGGCCCCGCCAGGGCAAGCCCCAGGGTGGTTAAACCGAGTACAGCGAGTTTGCCTAGTTTCCTCATACTGCCTCCTTTCGTGTGTGCGGCACTCTCCTTAGTGGCCGAGGTCATTATACGGCGCCCACTCTGAAGGTCAATGGGCCAAAGGTAAAGGGGCCTGAAACCAGGCCCCCAAATAACGGTGCGAAAGGCTTAGTGGCCGCAGGTGCGGGCCTCGCCCTCCTGGTCCTTGGTGCGGAAGGAATGGCCGCAGCCACAGGTGCTGGCGGCGTTGGGGTTGTTCACGGTGAAGCCGCCCCCCATCAGGCTTTCCACCCAGTCAATCTCCGAGCCCACCAGGTAGGGTAAGGACATGGGGTCCACCACCAGGCGCACCCCGTGCATCTCCACGAAGGTGTCCCCCTCCAACTCCCGCTCGTCCACGGCCATGCCGTACTGGAAGCCAGAGCACCCCCCGGACTTGATGTAGACCCGGATGGCCGCGTGCTCCTTGCCGTAGCGGGTCAGGATCTCCTTAGCCTTTTCCGCTGCCAAAGGAGTGATGCGGATAACCGCCTCCTGCGTTTCTACCATCCCCCAACCTCCTTACCCCGTAGCCTAGCACGGCAA
Organism: Thermus sp. 2.9; assembly: GCF_000794385.1. Classification (GTDB taxonomy): domain Bacteria; phylum Deinococcota; class Deinococci; order Deinococcales; family Thermaceae; genus Thermus; species Thermus thalpophilus. Next base: position 116,874 of record NZ_JTJB01000001.1, on the reverse strand, counting down.
GGGTAAAAGAAGGTGCCATAGCTCTCATACCTGTCGCTAGCCCAGGGCCTCGGGTAGCATAGGGGCATGCGGCTCGTGTTCCTGGAAAACGGCCCCATCCGCCTGGAAGGCGCCCGCTTTGTCCTGCGCCTGGGGGAGAAGGAAGAGGTCCTGGAGAAGCCCCGGGTCTTCCTCTGCCGCTGCGGGGGCTCGGCCAACAAGCCCTTCTGCGACGGTACCCACAAGAGGATTGGCTTCCAGGCGGAAGCCGGGGTGCTGGAGGTGGAAGGGGACTGACCCGCTGGTCAATTGCCGGGGCAAGGGGTAGACTCCTCTTGCCATGGGTGAGATGCGCTACCGGAAACTCGGCAAGTGGGGCCTGAAGGTCTCCGAGATCTCCTTGGGGGCCTGGGTGACCTTTGGGGACGTGGTCAAGGACAAGGAGACGGTCCGGGAGATCGTGAAGATCGCCTACGAAGGCGGGGTGAACTTCTTTGACAACGCCGACGTTTACGCCCGGGGCCTGGCGGAGGAGATCATGGGGGAGGTGCTTAAGGAGTTCCCCCGGCACACCCTGGTCCTCTCCACCAAGGCCTACTGGCCCATGTCCGAAGACCCCAACGACCGGGGCCTGAGCCGCAAGCACCTTCTGGAGAGCGTCACCAAAAGCCTGAAGCGGCTCAAGACCGACTACGTGGACCTCTTCTTCGCCCACCGCTACGACCCCGAGGTGCCCATGGAGGAAAGCGTCTACGCCATGCACACCATCGTGGAGAAGGGCTACGCCCTCTACTGGGGCACCTCGGAGTGGCCCGCCCCCCGCATCGCCGAGGCGGTGGCCTTCGCCAAGGCGAACGGCCTCCACCCCCCCATCGTGGAGCAGCCCCAGTACTCCATGCTCTACCGGGAACGGGTGGAAAACGAGATCCTCCCCGAGGCGGAGCGGTTCGGCCTGGGTCTTGTGGTGTGGAGCCCCTTGGCCCAGGGGATGCTCACGGGCAAGTACGACGAGGGGATCCCCGAAGACAGCCGCTTCGCCCGCTACGACCAGTTCCGGGCCCGCTACCTCACGGAGGAAAACCGCAAGAAGGTGCTGAAGCTCAAGGAGGTGGCGGAGGAGCTGGGCCTCACCCGCACCCAGCTGGCCCTGGCCTGGGTCCTCAGGCTTCCCGGGATCAGCAGCGCCATCACCGGGGCCACGCGGCCCGAGCAAATCCGGGAGAGCCTGGGCGCGGCCGGGGTGGACCTGCCCAAGGAAGCCCTGGAGAAGATTGAAGCCATCCTAAGGGACGAGGTTTAGTGGCGGGCTTCGCCGCCTTCCGCCTGCTCTGGGCGGGCCAGGCTTTGGCCCTGATGGGCCGGGAGATGACCTGGTTCGCCCTCACCCTTTTCGCCTACCAGAAGACGGGCCTGGCCACCACCCTTTCCCTTTTGGGGTTTTTCCACTTCCTGCCCCTCATCCTCCTCTCCCCTTTGGCGGGGGCCTTGGTGGACCGGTATCCCCGGAAGTGGGCCATGCTGGCCTCGGACCTGGCGGGAGGGGTGGCCACGGGAGTCCTCCTGCTCCTCTTCCTCGTGGGGCGCCTCGAGGTCTGGCACCTCTACCTGGTGTCCGCCTTTACCGGGGCGCTTTCCAGCCTGCACTGGCCCGCCCTTTCCGCCGCCCTTTCCGCCATGTTGGACAAGAAGGACTACGCCCGGGCCAGCGGCATGATGAGCCTGGCGGAGTCCCTGGCCGGGGTGGGGGCCCCGGTCCTGGCGGCGGCCCTCCTCAAGCCCTTGGGCCTCGAGGGCATCTTCGCCTTGGACCTTTTGGGAACTGCCACGGCGGTGACCACCCTCCTCCTCGTGCCCATCCCTAACCCCAAACCCCAGGCCCAGGAAAAGACCTCCCTTCTGGGGGAGGCCCTTTTTGGCTTTCGCTTCATCCTGGAAAGGCCACCCCTTCTCGGCCTCCAGCTCCTGTTCTTTGGGGTCAACTTCCTCACCACCCTGGCGGCCACGGTGATGCCCGCCATGGTCCTGGCCAAGACAGGGCTTTCGGAAAGCGCCTTGGCCCTGGTGCGCTCCGCCTCGGGCCTGGGCGGGGTGGTGGGAGGGCTTTTCCTCTCCCTCTGGGGCGGCCCCAAGCAGCGCGTCCACGGGGTCTTCTTGGGCATGGCCCTGTCCAGCCTGGCCCTGGCCCTCATGGGGGTGGTGGAGGGCCCTTGGGCCTGGGCGGCCCTGGCCTTCCTGGAGGCGTTTTTTATTCCACTTCTAAATGGCTCCAACCAGGCCATCTGGCAAGCCAAGGTGCCCCTGGCGGTCCAGGGCAAGGTCTTTGCCGCCCGGCGCATGATCGCCTGGTTCGCCACCCCCTTGGCCATGGTCCTTTCCGGCCCCCTGGCCGACCGGGTCTTCGGACCCCGCTTGGGGCAGGGGGAGGGGATCGCCCTCATGCTCCTCCTCTTCGGGGGCCTGGGGGTGCTTTGGGGGCTTTCCGGTTACCTCCTTCCCCGGGTGCGGGAGGTGGAAACCCTCCTCCCCGACGCCAAAGCGGACTAAACTTTCCCCATGGACAAGGTGGAAGCCCTGAAAAGCCTCCTGCCCTGGAAGGTGGAAACCTCCCTTGCGGAAAGGCGGCGCCACGGCAAGGACGAGGGCTACCCCGAGGAAGGGGAGGTCCTGGCCGTGGTCTACCCGGAAGGGGTGGAGGACGTGCAAAGGGCCCTCGCCTGGGCCCGGGAGCACAACGTGGCCGTCATCCCCTTCGGGGCGGGAACGAGCCTGGAGGGGGCCCTTTTGCCCGTGGGCGAGGCCATCAGCCTGGACATGTCCCGGATGAACCGGATCCTTCAGGTCCATCCCGCGGACTTCCTCTGCGTGGTGGAACCCGGCCTCACCCGCAAGGCGCTCAACGAGGCCCTCAAAGGCACGGGCCTCTTCTTCCCCGTGGACCCCGGGGCCGACGCCACCTTGGGGGGCATGGCCGCCACCAACGCCAGCGGCACCACCACGGTGCGCTACGGGGGCATGCGGCAAAACGTCCTGGCCCTGCAGGTGGTCCTGGCAAGCGGCGAGGTCCTGGAGCTTGGGCGAGGGGTGCGCAAGACGAGTGCTGGCTACGACCTGAAGGACCTCTTCATCGGCTCCGAGGGCACCTTGGGGGTCATCACCCGCCTGACCCTGCGCCTCCACCCCTTGCCCGAGCACGTCCACGCCCTAAGGGTCTTCTTCCCCGGGGTGGAGGAGGCGGCGGAAGCAAGCTACCGGGTTATGGCAGCGGGGCTTCCCGTGGCCCGCCTGGAACTTCTGGACGAACTCGCCCTGAAGGCCCTCAACCGCCACCTGGGGTCGGGCTTCCCCGAGCGCCCCGCCCTCTTCCTGGAGTTCCACTCCTCCACCCGGGAGGCCCTGGAGGCGGAAAGCGCCTTGGCCCTGGAGCTCATGCGGGAGGCGGGGGCCCTGGCGGTGGAGGCGGCCAAGACGGAGGAGGAGCGCAAGAAGCAGTGGGAGGCCCGCCACCAGGCCTACTGGGCCCTGGTTCACCTCTTCCCCGGCCACCGCTTCATGATCACGGACACCGCCGTCCCCCTTTCCCGCCTCCCCGAGGCGGTGCGCTTCGCCCAGGCACTCATTCGGGAAATGGGCCTCACCGGGAACATCCTGGGCCACGTGGGAGACGGCAACTTCCACACCTTGGTCCCCGTCCTTCCCGAGGAGTACAAAAAGGCGGAGGCTTACGCGGAAAAACTGGTAAAAAAGGCCCTGGAACTCGGGGGCACCTGCACCGCGGAGCACGGAGTGGGCCTGCGGAAGAAAAAGTGCCTTCCCCTGGAGCACGGCCCCGCCCTGGACTGGATGCGGCGACTAAAGGCCCTTCTGGACCCCGAGGGCCTTCTGAATCCGGGCAAGGTGGTCTAGACTTTCCTCATGGTCCAGATGCGCCGCTACCGCCTGAAAGAGGGGGCCAAGGAGGAGTTCCAAAAGGTCTTTCTGGAAACCATCGTCCCCTTGCGAAAGGCCCTGGGCTTTGAGATCCACGGGGCCTAGCTTTCCGACCGGGACTTCCTCTGGTTCGTGGCCCACGAGGACTTCGCCCGGGCGGAGAAGGCCTACTACAACCACCCGGAAAGACAAAAGGTGAACCCCCGGCCTTCCTGGAAGAGGTGGAAACCCAGTTTGTGGAGCGCCTCCTGTAGCCCCCGCCACCCCCCTTCCGCCTCCTTTGGGTAGGCTTGGGGGGATGGAAGTCTTCTACCTGGTCCTGCGCAACCTCCTGGCCCGGCCCGTGCGGAGCCTCCTCACTCTCCTCGGAGTCCTCATCGCCACCGCCAGCATGGTCCTTTTCCTCTCCTTTGGGGAGGGGCTTCGGCGCGCCCTATTCCAGGAGCTCTCCCGGGTGGGCCCCGCCATCCAGGTGGTGCCCGAAGGGAGCGAGGGGCTGGCCTTTAGCGCCTACCCGGAGATCACCCCCACCCAGGTGGAAGCCCTCAAGCGGGCCGCCGAAGCCCTGGGGGCGCAGGCGGTGATCCCCACCCTCTTCCTGGCCCGGGGCGGCCTTGACCCGCAAAATAGTTTTTTCTTCCAAGGGCTTCCCCCAGGGGTGAGCCCGGACCTCCTCTACCCCGGGCTTCGGGCTAAGGAAGGCCGCCTCCTTCCCTCAAAGGGCGGGGCGGTGGTGGGGGCCAAGCTGGCGGAGCGGACCGGGCTGGCCGTGGGAAGCCCCTTGCGCCTTTCTCCCCAGGTGACCCTGAAGGTGGAGGGAATCCTGGAGGAGAGCGGGGGCCTCGCCGACAACCTCATCTTCGCCCCCCTCAAGGCCCTGCAAATGGTTTTGGGCACGGAAAACGTGGGCGCCGTCCTGGTGGCCCTAAGCCCTGACAAGAAGGCGGAGGAGGTGGCCCGGGCCCTGGAAAGGGCGGTTCCCGGCCTCAAGGCCCAGACCACGGGGGAGGTGATGCGCTTCGCCGAGCGGGCCCTTAGGATCAGCGACCTGGTGCGCTTCGGCATCAGCCTGGTGGCCCTGGCGGTGGGCGGCCTCCTGGTGGCCAACACGGTGATGATGTCTGTCTACGAACGCACGCGGGAATTCGGGGTCATGCGGGCCTTGGGAGCTAAACGGGGCTTCATCTTCCGCCTCGTGGTGCTGGAAGCCCTCTTCCTCGCCCTCCTGGGCGGGGTGGGCGGGCTCGCCCTGGGGGGTGTGGCATCCCAGGCCATCAACCTCTACACCCAAAGCGAGGTGGGCCTGGCCCTATCCGCGGTGACGCCCAGGCTTTCCCTCTTCGCCCTCCTGGTGGCCTTGAGCCTGGGGCTTTTGGCCGGGCTCCTTCCCGCCCACCAGGCGAGCCGCATCCCCGTGGTGGAAGCCTTGGGGAGGGTCTAGATGCTCCGGGCCGAGAACCTGACCAAGCGCTACCGGCAAGGGGAGAAGGAAGTGGTGGCCCTCGAGGGCTTCACCTACACCTTCCCCCGAGGGGCCACCGCCATCGTGGGGCCTTCGGGAAGCGGCAAGACCACCCTCCTAAACCTCCTCGCCGGGCTGGACCTGCCCACGGAGGGCGGGGTCTACCTGGGGGAAATCCCCCTCCACCGCCTTTCCGAGGACGAGCGGTCGGAGGCGCGCCTAAAGCACATGGGCTTCGTCTTCCAGCAGTGGAACCTCATCCCCACCCTCACCGCCTGGGAAAACGTGGCCTTCCCCCTCCTCCTTGCGGGCTGGCCCCCCGCCAAAAGGCGCGCCCGGGCCCTGGCGCTTTTGGAAGGGGTGGGGCTTTCCCAGAGGGCCCACCACCTCCCGAACCGTCTTTCCGGCGGGGAGCAACAACGGGTGGCCCTGGCCCGGGCCCTGGCCCTGGACCCCCCCATCCTCTTCGCCGACGAGCCCACGGGCAACCTGGACGCCGAGGCCAAGGAAGAGATGGCGGCCCTTCTCTTCCAGGCGGGAAAGGAGCGCACCCTCATCCTGGTGACCCACGATCTGGAGCTGGCCGCCCGGGCGGAACGCATCCTGCACCTGAAGGGGGGGAGGCTCCTGCGGGAAGAGGTACCCCGGAAGGTGCCGTAGGCCGGGACACTTGGCCCAACCTCCTTGTGGCAAAATACCCCCCATGGGCAAGCGCATGGTGGTGGTGGGCGGGGTGGCGGGGGGTGCCTCCGCCGCCGCCAAGGCCAAGCGGGAAAACCCCGAGCTGGAGGTGGTGGTTTACGAGAAGTCGGGATGGGTCTCCTACGGGGCCTGCGGCCTGCCGTACGTGCTTTCAGGGGAGATCCCAAGCCTCGCCAAGCTCGTGGCCCGCACCCCGGAGGAGTTCCGCAAACAGGGGGTCCTCGTCCACACCCGCCACGAGGTGGTGGACATAAACCCCCACGAGCGGGTCCTCACGGTGTTTGACCACCGGGAGGGGCGCACCTTCCAGGACCGCTACGATTACCTGGTCCTGGCCACGGGGGCGAGGCCCGCCATCCCCCCCATTCCGGGCACGGAGCAGGCGGGGGTCTACACCCTAAGGAGCATGGAGGACGGGGAAAGGCTCCTGAAGGCCCTGGAAGGGGCCCGGCGGGCCGCCATCCTGGGGGCGGGGTACATCGGGCTCGAGGTGGCGGAGGCCTTCCGCAAGCGGGGCCTCGAGGTCACCCTCCTGGAGGCCAAGGAGCGCCCCCTGCCCCACTGGGACGAGGAGGTGGGAACCCTCCTCAAGGGGGAGCTGGAGCGCCACGGGGTGGAGGTCTGGACCGGGGTGCGGGTCCTGGCCATAGGGGGCGCAGGCCGGGTGGAGGCGGTGGAAACCTCGGAAGGGGTGGTGCCGGCGGATCTGGTCCTGGTGGCCACGGGGGTGCGGCCCAACACCGAACTGGCCCAGGCCATGGGGGTGGTCTTGGGCCCCACGGGGGCCATCGCCACCGACCAGGAGATGCGCACCAACCTGGAAGGGGTCTTCGCCGCCGGGGACGTGGCGGAAAGCTTCCACCGGGTGCTTGGGCGCCCCTACTGGCTTCCCCTGGGGGACGTGGCCAACAAGCACGGCCGCACGGCGGGAAGCGTCATCGCCGGCAAGGAGGCCCTCTTCCACGGGGTGGTGGGCACGGCCATCTTCAAGGCCTTCGGCCTGGCGGTGGCCACCACCGGGCTCCCCCTAGAGGCCGCCCTCAAGGAGGGGTACCGGGCCAAGAAAGTCTTCATCCAAAGCCGGGACGGGGCCCACTACTACCCGGGAAGCGCCCCCCTATGGGTGGAGTTGGTGTACGAGGAGGGCACAGGAAGGCTCTTGGGGGGAGCGGTGGTGGCCCACGGCCACGGGGCGCTCCGGGTGGACGTCCTGGCCGCCCTTCTCCACCGAGGGGGCACCCTGGAGGACCTCTTGGCCCTGGACCTGGCCTACGCCCCTCCCTATAGCCCTGTCTGGGACCCCCTCCTCATCGCCGCCCAGCAGGCCCGCTAGCGGTGTAGAAAATTCCCGTTCACACCAAAGGCCCGTGTGGGCCTTCGGACCTTACACACTACACCACACTGCTTCCAGACTCCAGACTGGTCCTCGGAGGTGGAAGCGTGGAACCCCTCAGCATGCTGACCCCGGAAATGCGGGAAGAGGCGGAGGCCCTCAGGCGGGAGTGGGAAACCAACCCAAGGTGGAAGGGCGTGAAGCGGGACTACCGGCCCGAGGACGTGGTGCGCCTCAGGCCCAGTATCCCCATAGAGTACACCCTGGCCAAACGGGGGGCGGAGAAGCTCTGGCGGCTCCTCCACGAGCGCCCCTACGTCCACACCTTCGGCGCCTACACCGGAGCCATGGCGGTGCAGATGGTGCGGGCGGGCCTCGAGGCCATTTACCTCTCCGGCTGGCAGGTGGCGGCGGACGCCAACCTGGCATGGCAAACCTACCCCGACCAGTCCCTCTACCCCTACAACTCCGTGCCCCAGATCGTGAAGCGCATCAACAACGCCCTCATGCGGGCCGACCAGATTGAGCGCTCCGAAGGCAAGGTGACCCGGGACTGGTACGTGCCCATCGTGGCCGACGCCGAGGCGGGCTTCGGCGGGGCGCTCAACGTCTTTGAGCTCACCAAGGCCATGATTGAGGCGGGAGCCGCCGGCATCCACTACGAGGACCAGCTGGCCTCGGAGAAGAAGTGCGGCCACCTGGGGGGCAAGGTCCTGGTGCCCACCTCCCAGCACATCCGCACCCTGCAGGCGGCCCGCCTGGCGGCGGACGTCATGGGGGTGCCCACGGTGATCATCGCCCGCACCGACGCCGAGGCCGCCACCCTCATCACCAGCGACATTGACGAGCGCGACCGCCCCTTCATCCTCAAGGACGAGCGCACCCCCGAGGGCTTCTACCGGGTGAAGAACGGGATTGAAGCGGGCATCGCCCGGGCGTTGGCCTACGCCCCTTACGCCGACGTCATCTGGATGGAGACCTCCAAGCCCGACCTCGAGGAGGCCCGCAAGTTCGCCGAGGCGGTGAAGCGGGAGTTCCCGGACAAGCTCCTCGCCTACAACCTCTCTCCTTCCTTCAACTGGAAGAAGTTCCTGGACGACGAGACCATCGCCAAGTTCAACCGGGAGCTGGGGGAGATGGGCTACAAGTTCCAGTTCATCACCCTGGCGGGCTGGCACACCCTGAACTACTACACCTGGGAGCTGGCCAAGGGGTACAAGGCCCGGGGTATGCCCGCCTTCGTGGAGCTCCAGCAGAAGGAGTTCCTGGCCCAGGCCCAAGGCTTCACCGCCGTGAAGCACCAGCGGGAGGTGGGGGCGGGCTACTTTGACGAGGTGGTCCTGGCCCTGACCCAAGGGCAGGCCTCCACCCTGGCCCTGAAGGGCTCCACCGAGGAGGCTCAGTTCAACGAGCCCGTCCACTAAGGAAACCCCTTCCCGGCCGCCCCCTGGGTGGGGCGGCTTTTGCTTGTAAAAAACGCCAACACCAAGTTAGGATGGTGTAAGTACTATGGCCGAAGCACCTACACCCTGGCTCCGCTACTTGGAGGAGCTAAGGCCCCACCTCCGGGGCCGGGACCACCGGGGTAAGCGGGGTTCCTTGCGCTGGCTCGAGGCCCTCATGACCGAGCGGGGAGGCCGGGCCGGCACCGTGCGCAACATCCTCTACAAGGACCTGGGAAGCCCCGAGGAGAAGGAGCGCCTTTACGAGGTCATCGCCGACCTCTACCGGGAGGCGGGCCTCACCCCTCCACCCCCGCCAGCGGAGCTTTTCTTGGAAAGCGCCCGCAAGGCCTTGGGCCGGGACAAGCGCCGCATCTTCCGCCGCTTCCTCAAGGAGCTGGAGGCGGGGGGGCGGCCCCAGATGGTGGTGGTGGGGGGTCCGGCCACGGGGAAAGGCGTCCTCCTTTCCGCCCTGGCCCGGGCCCTTTCCGCCCTGCCGGGGCGGGAGCCCGTGCTCCTCAACCTGGGGGGGGAGCTGGCCCAGGCCCTGGTGCCCTTGGCGGAAACCCTGGGGGTGGGGGAGGAGGCGCGGGGGCTTTTGGCCCAGCTTTCCCCCACCCAGCCCTACATCCTGCAAGGGGCCCTGGCGCAAGAGGTCCTGACCCTTTTGGCCCGGGCCCTGAACGGGCGGGGCCGCCCCCTCTTGCTTCGGGCCGAGGCGGAGGGAACCCTAGAGGGCCTCCCCTTGCGGGGGCCGGACGGGAGCAAACGGAGCCTAGCGGCCTGGCTTGAACCCTTCCTAAAGGCCCTGCAGGTGCCTTACCTGGCCGCCCTTTCCGAGCCACCCCCCACCCTTCCCTACCAACCCCTCTCCCCGCCGAGCCGGGAAGAGGCGAGGCGTTTCGTGCGGGAGAGGCTTCCCCACCTGCCCCCCGAGCGCCTCGAGGCCCTGGTGAACCAGGCAGGCCGCAACTTCGGGGAGCTTTCCCGCCTCGTCCTCCTGGAGGCGGCCAAGCACGACCCCAAGACCCCCCTCCAGGACGACCCCACCCTACGCCCCCTCCTCCAGGCCCTCGCCGCCTTTAGCCCCGAGGCCGACCCCGCCTTTCCCTTGGAGCTTCTGGAAAAGGCCCTGGGCCGCCCCCTGGAAAAGCTTTCCCAGGCGGAGCGGGCCCTTCTGGACTGGGTGGGGGAAGGTTTGGTGCGCCCCTCGTTGCGCACCTTCCTCCCCGAGGAGGCTCCCCAGGAGCTCCACCGCCTGGCCCTGGCGTACTTCCCCAAGGAAAACCTCTTCCGCAAGCTCTACCACGCCCACAAAGCGGGGGAACGGAAAATACTCCTTGAACTCTTACAAGAAGACCCCGCCCGCCTGGCCCTCCTCCCGGGCCTTTGGCCGGAGGCCCAGACCTGGCCCAAGGAGGACCTAAAAACCCTGGCAGCGGTGGTGGTGCGCTACCGGGCGGTCCTGGGCCAGTACGCCCACCCGGAGGCGGAAGAGGCCCTAAAGGTCCTCTCCCAGGCGGAAGACCCCTCTTTGCGCACCTGGGCCCGCATCAAGGGGGCGGAGGCCAAGGCGGACGCCGCCCTTTATCGGGAGGCGGAGGACCTTCTCCCCCCCAAGGAGGACCTCCTCCACCTGGACGAGACCGCCCAGGCGGAAGGCCTTTTGGTCATAGCGGCGGTGGAGCGCTGGAAGGGGGATTACGAGAAGGCGGCCAAGCTGGTGGAGGAGGCGGAAGCCCTGCCCGTGGCCCCCTTCCTGCGGGACCGGGTGCAGCTTTGGCGGGGCCTGGTGGCCAAGGACCTGGGCCGCTACGAGGAGGCCCTGGCCGCCTTGGCCCAGGTGGGACACGATCCCCTGCTTCTAGGCCGGGCCCGCTACCAGATGGGGGACCTCCTCATGCGCCTAGGCCGTTTGGAGGCGGAAACCCGCATGGCGGAGGGCCTAAGGTTTTTGGAGGAAGCCGGGGCCCCCAAGGACGAGGTGGCCCGGGTCCGGGCCCGCTACGCCACCCTTCTTCGGCGCCTCGGCCGCTACGGCGAAGCGGAGGCCGCCATCCAAAAGGCCCTGGCCGAGGCGGAAGACCCCTTCACCCGGGCCCGGGTGGAAAGCGAGGCGGGGATCCTCGAGGCCGCCCGAGGCCGGGCCTTTGAGGCCTTGGGCTACCTCCGGCGGGCCGAGGCCTACTTCCGCACCACCCCCGAGCGCCCCAAGGAGGCCCGCTACCGCCACCTGCGCACCCTTTTCCGCTTGGGGGCCGCCTACCTCCTCCTGGAGGCGGGCCAGCCCTACCGGGCCCCGTTCCTGGGAGGGCTTTCCGCCCCCACCGCCTTTCGCCTCCTCCGGGACCTCCTTCGGGAAATCCCCGAAGAGGCCACGGACCGCTACACCGCCTTGCGCCTGGATACGGCAAGCCTCCTCGCCCTCCTCCTCCCCCCGGAGGAAGGCCGAGCCCTGCTCAAACCCCTCCTGGGCCTGGAGAACCCCTACCTCAGGGCCCAGGCCCGCCTGGGCTACGCCGAGGCCTTGGCCCGGGAAAGAAGCTTCGGCGAAGCCCTGGCCCAGATCGTGGCCCTCCCCCCCTTGGAGGACCCCGGCCTTTTGGCCCAGGCCCGGGCGGTGGAGGTGCTTTCCCTTTTGGGGCTTGGGGAACGGGAGGCCGCCTGGCACAAGCTCTCCGAGGCCCGCCAAGGAAGCCTGCCCGAACCCTTCCGCTTCCAACTTGGCCGCGCCCTGGGCCGCTTCTGCCCAGAGCTGGAGGCCCGCCTCGCTCCCGGCCCCTTGGCCCTCCCCGAGGCCTTGGGCTTCCACCTGGCAAATCCCGACTAAACCACTATACTTTTGGAGGCGGAGGGGCTATACTCTTACTGCGAACGGGTCGCAGTAAGGGCGCGGCCCGGCCTTAGGAGGCAGAAGCATGAACCAGCTGGAAATCCGCGACCTATGGGCTTCCATTGACGGCGAGACCATCCTCAAGGGCGTGAACCTGGTGGTCCCCAAGGGGGAGGTGCACGCCCTCATGGGCCCCAACGGGGCGGGCAAGAGCACCCTGGGCAAGATCCTGGCCGGCGACCCCGAGTACGTGGTGGAGAAGGGGGACATCCTCTTGGACGGGGAGAGCATCCTGGAGCTTTCCCCGGACGAGCGGGCCCGCAAGGGGCTTTTCCTGGCCTTCCAGTACCCGGTGGAGGTGCCAGGGGTCACCATCGCCAACTTCCTGCGCCTGGCCCTGCAGGCCAAGCTGGGCCGGGAGGTGGGGGTGGCGGAGTTCTGGGCCAAGGTGAAGAAGGCCCTGGAGATCCTGGACTGGGACGAAAGCTACCTCTCCCGCTACCTCAACGACGGCTTCTCGGGCGGGGAAAAGAAGCGGAACGAGATCCTGCAGCTTTTGGTTCTGGAGCCCAGCTACGCCGTGCTGGACGAGACGGACTCGGGGCTGGACATTGACGCCCTCAAGGTGGTGGCCCGGGGCGTGAACGCCATGCGGGGGTCCGGCTTCGGCGCCCTGGTCATCACCCACTACCAGCGCATCCTGAACTACATCCAGCCCGATAAGGTCCACGTGATGATGGACGGGCGCATAGTAACCTCCGGCGGCCCCGAGCTCGCCTTGGAGCTGGAGGCCAAGGGGTACGAGTGGCTGCGGGAACGGGTGAAGGAGGGAGCATGAGCCAGGTTGACCTGAGCGCCATTGGCGAGGAGTACAAGTACCACTTCGTGGACGAGGTCAAGCCGGTCTTCGTGGCCGAGCGGGGGCTTACCCGCCGGGTCATTGAGGCCATCAGCTACCACAAGGGCGAGCCCGAGTGGATGCTGAAGTTCCGCCTGCGGGCCCTGGAGATTTTCCAGAAGAAGCCCATGCCCACCTGGGGCCCCGACCTCTCGGGCCTGGATCTGGACAACCTCGTCTACTACGTGAAGCCCGCCGAGGTGCGGGACGCCAAGAGCTGGGAAGAGGTCCCGGAGGAGATCCGCAAAACCTACGAGCGCCTGGGCATCCCCGAGGCGGAGCGCAAGGTGCTGGCCGGGGTGGGGGCCCAGTACGACTCGGAGATGGTCTACCACCGAGTGCGGGAGGAGCTGGAGCGGCAGGGGGTTATCTTCGTGGCCATTGAGGAGGGCCTGAAAAAGTACGAGGACCTCTTCAGGGAGTACTTCGCCAAGGTGGTCCCCCCCGAGGACAACAAGTTCGCCGCCCTGAACTCCGCCGCCTGGTCTGGAGGCTCCTTCGTCTACGTGCCCCCAGGGGTCAAGGTGGAGCTCCCCTTGCAGGCCTACTTCCGGGTGAACACCCCCGAGTTCGGCCAGTTTGAGCGCACCCTCATCATCGTGGACGAGGGGGCGGAGGTGCACTACATTGAGGGCTGCACCGCCCCCATGTACTCCACGGAAAGCCTCCACACCGGGGTCATTGAGATCGTGGTGAAGCGGGGGGCGCGGAGCCGCTACACCACCATTCAGAACTGGTCCACCAACATGTACAACCTGGTGACCCAGCGGGCCTTGGTCTACGGGGACGCCTTCCACGAGTGGCTGGACGGCAACCTGGGCTCCAAGGTCACCATGAAGTACCCCTCCAGCTACCTCCTGGAGCCGGGGGCCCGCACGGAGATCCTCTCCATCGCCTTTGCCAAGACGGGGCAGCACCAGGACACCGGGGCCAAGATCATCCTGGGTGCCCCCCACACCTCGGGCACCATCGTCTCCAAGAGCATCTCCAAGGGCGAGGGTCGGGCCAGCTACCGGGGCCTGGTGAAGGTGCTGGAGGGAGCCAAAGGCGCCAAGGCCAACGTGGAGTGCGACGCCCTCCTCATTGACCCGGAAAGCCGCACGGACACCTACCCCTACATTGAGATTGAGGAGGACACCGCCCACGTGGGCCACGAGGCCACGGTGTCCAAGATCAACGACGAGCAGATCTTCTACCTCCAGTCCCGGGGCCTCAAGGAAGACGAGGCGGCGGCCCTCATCGTCCGGGGCTTCATTGAGCCCATCGCCAAGGAGCTTCCCTTGGAGTACGCCGTGGAGCTCAACCGGCTCATTGAGCTGGAGATGGAGGGCTCGGTCGGCTAAAGGCCCTATGGCGTGGGAAGGGGCCTAAAGGCCTCTTCCCCTTTTGCGAGGAGGCAGGATGCAGGTACTGGACAAGACGCGGGTGGAGGCCATCTCCCAGGCTCTAGGCGAGCCCGCCTGGCTTCTGGAGAAGAGGCTTAAGGCCCTCGAGGCCTTCGCCAAACTCCCCTACCCCAGCAAGAAGGACGAGAACTGGCGCTACACCGACCTCTCCGAGGCCCCCTTGGAACAGGAGGTGGAAGCCCCCAAGGGCCTACGGCTTTCCCGGGACGAGCTTCCCGAGCTGGTGCGGCGCCGCTTGGAGAAGACGGACGTTTCCGGCTTCCTGGTCTTCGTGGGGCCCGATCTGGTCCACGCCGAGGTGCCTGAGGAGCTTTCGGCCAAGGGCCTCGTCTTCACCTCATTGACCGAGGCCCTGAAAACCCACCCGGCCCAGGTGGAAAGCGCCCTCTTCCAAGGGGTCTACACCGAGGACAAGTTCGCCGCGCAGAACAGCGCCTTCTTCACCCACGGGGCCTTCCTCTACGTACCCGCGGGGCTCGAGGTGGAAAAGCCCCTGGGGGTCTTCAAGGTGCTGGAAGGGGGCAAGGCCTCGGCGGGCCGGAGCCTCATCTTCCTGGAGGACAACGCCAAGGCCGCCTACATCGAGGAGTACCTCTCCTTGGACCTCCCCCCCACCCTGCACCTCTCCGCCACGGAGATGGTGCTCCGCCCCGGGGCCAGGCTCCGCCACGCCCACATCCAGACCTTTGGCCAGGGGGTGTGGCACTTCCACCGCCAGCGGGCCCTCCTGGAGCGGGACGCCGGGCTAAACGACCTGGTGGTGAACCTGGGGGGCGCTTACGCCCGGAGCGAGGTGGCTTCCGAGCTTCTCGGCCCCGGCGGCGAAAGCGAGATGCTGGGCCTTTACTTCGGCCATGGGCAGCAGCACTTTGACCACTACACCCTGCAGCACCACGTGGAGCACCATACCCGAAGCGACCTCCTCTACAAGGGAGCGGTGAAGGACGAGGCCCGGGCGGTCTTTTCCGGCCTCATCAAGCTGGAACGGGGGGCCCAGAAGACCGACGCCTACCAGGCCAACCGCAACCTCATCCTCTCCCCCACCGCCCGGGTGGACTCCATCCCCCAGCTGGAGATCGGGGCCAACGACGTGCGTTGCACCCACGGCAGCACCACCGCCCCCGTGGACGAGATGCAACTCTTCTACCTGCAGTCCCGGGGCCTGTCCCGTAGCCTCGCCCAGGAGCTTTTGGTCAAAGCCCACCTGGCGGACGTCCTTAACCGCATTCCTCTAAAGGCCTTAAGGGCCCACCTCGAGGCGGTGATCGAGGAAAAGGTTAGAATCTGAAGACCATGTGGACCCCGGTGGCCAAGCTGAGCGAGCTGGAAAACGGCAGGCTGGTGGTCAAAAGGCCCGAGCACCGGAAGCCCATCCTCCTCCTCTACACCGGGGAGGAGGTCTTCGCCCTGGAGGACATCTGCACCCACGACGGCGGCCCCCTCCACGAGGGGGATGTGGAAGACGGCCAGATCGTCTGCCCCCGGCACGGGGCCCGCTTCGACCTGAAAACAGGCCGGCAGACCCTTCCCGCCCCCAGGCCCGTCAAGGTCTTCCCCGCCAAGCTGGAGGGGGATACCATCCTTCTGGACCTCTAAACGCCCATCCCGTCCGCAAGGCCCCAAGGAGGACTTGGGGCCTTTGTCCTTGACGGCGGGCGGAAGAAGCGCTAGGGTGAGAGTACCCACCCCACCTGGGGTGGGGGGAGGTAAGGGATGCTGAAACTCAAGGTAGAAGGCATGACCTGCAACCACTGCGTGATGGCGGTCAAGAAGGCCCTCATGAAGGTGCCCGGGGTGGAGAAGGCCGAGGTAAGCCTGGAACGGGCCGAGGCCCTGGTGGAGGGCAAGGCGGACCCTGAGGCCTTGATCCGGGCCGTGGAAGAGGAAGGCTACCGGGCCGCCCTGGCGGGCTAAGGAGGCCCTGTGCCCCGCCACCCCCTCCACCTGGACCCCAAGGTGCGGGAAGAGGCCAAAAGGCGCCTCCTCTCCGCCAAGGGCCACCTCGAGGGCATCCTGCGCATGCTGGAGGATCCCCACGTCTACTGCGTGGACGTGCTGAAGCAACTGAAGGCGGTGGAGGGTGCCCTGGACCGGGTGGGGGAGATGGTCCTAAGGGCCCACCTCCGGGACCACGTGGCCACCGCCCACGAGCGGGGGGACGTGGAGGAAATCGTGGAGGAGCTGATGGAGGCCCTCAAGTACCGTTGATCCCACCCGGTCCAGGGCGGGGTAGAGGCCCAAGGGCACACCAGCCCGGGGAAAGCAAAGGGGTTTCCGCTAGGGGGTACGAAGCCATGGCATTGGAAGTGAAGGTAGGGGTAAAGGGCATGACCTGCGCCTCGTGCGTGGTGCGGGTGGAAAGGGCCTTAAAGAGGGCCCCGGGCGTGGAGGAAGCCCGGGTCAACCTCACCACCGAGGAAGCCTTTTTGCGCCTTCAGGAAGGCATAGACCTCAAGGAGGTCCTGAAGCAGGTGGAGGAAGCCGGCTACGAGCCCGTGGTGGCCCGGGTGGAGATCCCCATCCGGGGCATGACCTGCGCCGCCTGCGTGGCCCGGGTGGAAAGGGCCTTGAAGAAGCTACCCGGGGTGCTTTCCGCCCACGTGAACCTGGCCACGGAGAAGGCCTTCGTGGAGTACCTCCCGGACACCGTGACCCTCCCCCGCCTGCGCCAGGCCATCCGGGATGCAGGGTACGAGCCCCTGGAGGTGGCCCAGGAGGAAAAACGGGCCCCCGCTTACCCCTTGGATCTCCTCATCGCCCTGCCCTTTGCCTTCCTCACCCTTCTCCTAGCCATGGGGCCCCTGCTTCTTCCCCTTCCCCACTTCCCTCCGCTTTTGCAGGCCCTCACCGCCCTCCCCGTCCTCTACGCCGGCCGCCGCTTCTTCCGCCAGGCCCTGGCGGAGATCCGGCACCGTTCCCTGGGCATGAGCACCCTGGTGGCCCTGGGGGCAGGAAGCGCCTACCTCTACTCCTTTCTAGTTCTGCTCTTTCCCACCCTTTTCCCGGAGGAGGCCCGCCATCTCTACCTCGAGGCGGGGGCGGTGATCCTGGCCCTGATCCTTTTGGGCAAGCACCTGGAGGAAAAGGCCAAGGGGAAGGCCTCGGAGGCCATCCGCAAGCTCCTGGCCTTGAGGCCCAAGACCGCCCGGGTGGTTCAGGAAGGGGAGGAAAGGGAAATCCCCGCCGAGGCCCTCATCCCCGGGGATCTGGTGCGGGTGCTTCCCGGGGAGCGCATCCCTGCAGATGGGGTGGTGGTGGAGGGCTTCAGCCATGTGGACGAGGCCATGCTCACCGGGGAGCCCATCCCCAAGGCCAAGAAGCCCGGGGATGAGGTGGTGGGGGGAACGGTGAACGGGGAAGGTCCCCTCCTCATCCGGGTAAGCCGGGTGGGGGAGGCCACGGTCCTGGCCCAGATGGCCCGCCTGGTGGAGGAAGCCCAGGCCTACAAGCCCCGGGTGCAGGAGGTGGCGGACCGCATCGCCAGCGTCTTCGTGCCCATCGTGCTCATCATCGCCCTTATCACCTTTACCCTTTGGATTCTCTATGGCCCCGGCCTCTCCTACGCCTTCATGGCCCTCCTTTCCGTTCTCCTCATCGCCTGCCCTTGCGCCATGGGCCTCGCCACCCCAGCGGCCATCGCTGTGGCCACGGGGCGGGCGGCCCAGCTCGGCCTCCTTTTCCGCAAGGGCCAGGCCATCGAAGGCCTCGCCCGGGCGGATACCGTGGTCCTGGACAAAACCGGGACCCTGACCCAAGGGAAGCCCACCCTCACGGAACGCCTGGGGTTTGCCCTAAGCCCTGAGGAAGCCTTGTGCCTCGCCGCCGCCTTGGAGCGGGGAAGCGAACACCCCATCGCCAAGGCGGTTCTGGAGGCAGCCAAGGATCTCAGCCTGCCCGAGGCCGAAGGGGTGCGGGCCCTGCCCGGGGAGGGCATCGAGGGAGTGGTGGAGGGGAGAAGGCTTTACCTGGGGGGTCCAGCCCTGATGGAGAGGCTTGGGGTGGCGCTTCCCAAGGAGGCCTGGGAGCTATCCGAAAAGGGCTACACTCCCCTTTACCTGGCGGATGGGGAGAGGCTTTTGGCCGCCTTCGGGGTCTTTGACCCCCCCAAGCCCGAGGCCAAGAAGGTGGTAGCCGCTTTAAAGGCCCTGGGCCTCAAACCCGTCCTCCTCACCGGGGACCACCCCATCCCGGCCAGGCGGGTGGCCGAGGCCTTGGGCATAGAGGAGGTGCTGGCCGGGGTGCGCCCTGAGGGTAAGGTGGAGGCCATACGGCACCTCCAGGCCCAGGGGCGGAAGGTGATCTTTGTGGGGGACGGCATCAACGACGCCGCCGCCTTGGCCCAGGCCGATGCGGGCATCGCCCTGGCCACGGGCACGGACATCGCGGTGGAAGCCGGGGATGTGATCCTGCTTTCGCCGAGCCTGGAAGGATTGGTGCACGCCATCCTCCTATCCCGGCGCACCCTAAGGACCATTTACCTCAACTTCTTCTGGGCTTATGCCTACAACATCCTCCTCATTCCGGTGGCAGCCGGGGCTCTTTACCCCTTCACCGGGCTTCTTCTGAACCCCATGCTGGCGGCCGGTGCCATGACCCTCTCCAGCCTCTTCGTGCTCAGCAACTCCTTGAGGCTAAAAGGGTTCCAGCCAAGGAGCTTTACCGTAGCTTAATCCGCCGAGGCTAAGCTGGAACTAGGAGGTGAAAGGTATGTGGTGGTGCGACCACGGTGGGTACCTGGGCTGGTGGGGGCCCCTCTTAAGCCTCCTTTGGTTCGCCCTCCTAGGCCTCTTGGTCTACTGGATCGTCAGGACCTTAGCCCCTGAGCGGCGGGACCGGGCCTTAGAGGTGCTAAGGGAGCGCTACGCCAGGGGGGAGATCGACAAGGAAACCTTTGAGCGGATGAAGTGGGACCTGGCATGAAGGTCCTCCTGGCGGACGACGACCCGGCCCTCCTCGAGGTCCTGGGGGTCTACCTAAGAGGAGCGGGGTTTGAGGTTTTGCAGGCCGAGGATGGGGAAAGGGCCCTCGAGCTTTACCCCCGGGCCGATCTCATCATCCTGGACCTCATGCTGCCCAAGCTGGACGGTTTCAAGGTCCTGGAGGAGGTGCGCCGGGAAAGGCCCGAGCTACCCATCCTCATGCTGACGGCAAGAGGAGAGGAGGAGGAAAGGGTTAAGGGGCTGGAGCTCGGGGCCGACGACTACGTGGTCAAGCCCTTCAGCCCCAAGGAGGTGGTGGCCCGGGTCAAGGCCCTCCTCAGGCGGGCTGGCCTCAAGGAAGAGCTCAACTATGGCCCCTTGCGCCTTCTTCCCAAGGAGCGGCAGGCCTACCTGGAGGGCAAGCCCCTTCCCCTTTCCCAGCTGGAATTTGACCTCCTCCTCACCCTGGCCCAGCATCCGGGGATGGTCTTCACCCGGGAAAGGCTCTTGGAAAAGGTATGGGGGCCGGATTTCCCGGGCATAGACCGGGTGGTGGACGTGCACATCGCCGGGCTTAGGAAGAAGCTCATGGACGATCCGGAAAACCCCCGGTTCATCGAAACGGTACGGGGGGTGGGGTACCGCTTCCGGGAAGGCGATGCGCCTCTTCGCTAAGCTTTTCCTGAGCCACCTTCTGGTAGCCCTCCTGACCCTTTTTCTCTTCTTCCTCCTGGCCGAGGCCCTGGCCCCCTCCTTCTACCGGGAACATGTGGAACGCATGTACCACGCCCTCTCCATGATGGGGGGGCTCATGATGGGCGAGGCCTTGAGGCGGGACCTCGAGGAGGGCCTGCGTTCCACCCTCACTACCGCCCTCCTCGCCGCCCTTCCCCTCTCCGTAGCCGGGGCCGCCCTCTCCGCCTCCTTCGCCAGCCTGCGTTTCTCCCGCACCGCAAGGCTTCTTTCCGAGGGAAGCCGGCGCATGGCCCAAGGGGAGTACCGGGTGCGCCTTCCCCTTCTGGAGCAGGACGAGCTGGGCGAGCTGGCCCTCCACTTCAACCGCCTGGCCGAGGCCCTGGAAAGGGTGGAACAAAGCCGGGTGGAGCTCATCGGTACCGTGGCCCACGAACTGAGGACCCCCCTATCCGCCCTGCAAGCCTATGCCGAGGCCCTGGCGGACGGGGTCATGGAACCCGAGAGGGCAGCGGAGAGAATCCAGCAGGAAGTGCGGGCCATGAGCCGGCTGGTCCGGGATCTCTCCCTGGTTTCCCAGGTGGAGTCCAAAGCCGTGGAGCTTCACCCCCAGCCCCTGGACCCCCACGCGCTTTTGGAACAGGCGGCGGAACGCTTCCGCCCCGCCTTCCAGGCCAAGGGCGTGGCCCTGGAGGTGGCGACCCCCTCCTTGCTTCCCCGGGTCTGGGCCGATGCGGAACGGACCCTCCAGGTGCTCGCCAACCTGCTTTCCAACGCCCTCCGCCACACCCCGGAGGGAGGAAGGGTGAGGCTTGGGGCGGAAAGGACAGGCCAGGCAGTGGTCTTCAGCGTGGAGGACACAGGACCCGGCATCCCCGAGGAACACCTTCCCCGCATCTTTGAGCGCTTCTACCGCATAGACCCCTCCCGCAGCCGTCAGGACGGGGGAACCGGAGTGGGCCTCACCATCGCCAAGGGCCTGGTGGAGGCCATGGGGGGAAGGATCTGGGTGGAAAGCCAGCTGGGCCGGGGAAGCGTTTTCCGCTTCACCCTACCCCTTTACACAGGCTTAACAGGCAGGGCTTAGGGTGAGAGCCATGAAGAAGCTTCTGGCGCTTGCCCTAGGCGTGGCTTTAGGCCTGGCCCAGACTCCCTCCCCCGAGGCCCTCAAAGGCCTGAAGCCCGAAGAGGCCCTGGCCCTGGCCAAGCGGTGGCGGGAAGAAGGGCAAAGGGTGGTGAGCTACGTGACCCCCAAGGCCTTCTTCTTCGAGTTCCCGGACGGTCGCAAAGCCCAGGTGGCCCTCAAGGACCGCTTCCTTCTGGCGATAGCCCCCTACGTGAGCCGTACCCATCCCTGCCAGGTCCACTACTTCTCCAGCTGCACGGGGGAACTCCAGGAGGAGGTCTTTGAGGTCCGGGTGCTGGAGGGGGAAAAGGAGGTGCTCAAGACCCAGGTCAGATCGGGGAAGGACGGGTTCTTTGAGCTCTGGTTGCCCCGCAACCGCCGCTACACCTTGGAGATCCGCTGGGGGAACCTGGCGGCCACCGGCTCCGTGGCCACCTTCAGCCAAAGCCCCACCTGCTTGACCGGCTTCCGCCTCGCCTCACGGTAGAACGCCATGCGCCCTTTCACCTTTTTTACCCTCTTCCTCGGCCTCGCCCTGGCCCAAACTCCCCTGTGTCCGGTGCCCACGCGGGACGTTCACGCCCTCCTGTGGCATCCCTCCGGAGCCTTGCTCCTGGGCCACCACGACGGCATTGTTCTCTGGAATAACAGCACCTCCCAGGACCTGGTGCGGCGGCGGGACTGGGACGCCATGAACCTGGCCTGGGACGGCAGGCGCCTCCTGGTTGCCGGGCACTGGATTCTTGCGGAAAGCCAGGATCTCAAGCGCTTCCGCGACCTAAAGCCCAAGGGCCTTCCCGCCTTGGACCTCCACGCCTATGCCGTAAATCCCAAGAAGCCCGAGGTCCACTACACCCTCGAGGCCACCTACGGCTACTTCCAGAGTCAGGATGGAGGGCAGACCTGGACGAAGTTGCCTGCCCAGGGCCTGCCCAAGGCGGGGATGGCCTTTTTACTGGTGGACCAAAAAGGGCGCCTCTGGGCCTCCCTTATGGAAAGAGGGCTCTTCCTGAGCGAGGACGGGGGCCAAAGCTTCCGCCCCCTCCCCTCCCCAGACCCTGCCCCGGGACCCTTGGCCCTCTCCCCCTCCGGCACCCTGCACCTGGGAGGAAAGCTCGGCCTCTGGCGGCAGACGGAGGCAGGGTGGCGCAGGCTCTGGCAGGGGACGGTCCTGGCCCTGGCCGCCCACCCCCAGGAGGAGGGCCTGCTGGCCTGGGTGGACGGAAGGGGCACCCTCTGGCGGGGGCGCTAAGGGCTATTCCTTCCAGGCCACCCCGGCCACATGGGGGGCCACCAGGGGAAGGGGCAAAGCGAAGGACGCTGCCTCCACCCGGGCAAACCCGGCCTCCCGGATAAGGGCCAGGGTTTCCCGGTTGGGGTGGCAGCCATCCCCCAAGAAGGCCCATAGGGGGCAGAGGAGGTCCTGGGCCCAGCGCAGGCCGGAACCCCGGGGAGCGGCCACATGTTCCAAAAAGACGAAACGCCCCCCGGGCTTCAACACCCTAAGGATCTCCGCCAACGCCCGCCTGGGATCCTCCACCGAGCACAGGACCAAGGTGGCCACCACGGCCTCCACGCTTCCCTCCGGCAGGGGGATGGCCTCCGCCTGACCTAAAAGAACATCGCCGGAAAGCCCCCTGAGGCTTAGAGCCCGCCGGAGGTGGGGGTGGAAGTAGGGATTGGGCTCGAGGCCAATCCAGTAGACCCCATCCGGCAGGTAGGCCAGGTTGACCCCCGTTCCCGGGCCGATCTCCAACACCGTGCCCGCCAGGCCTCCCAGGAGTTTCCTCCGCCAGGGCTCGCTTACCCTGGCGTGCCCCTGGGAAAGAGCGGGAAGAAGCGCCGCGAAAAACCGGGCCCTTAGACCCCTCTTCATGCCCTTGCCTCCCATGCTAGAGGTTCCAGTAAAGCACCGTGTCCAAAATCCCCAGCACCACGAAGACCCCTCCTGCACCCCTCAAAAGCGCGCTCCCCAGATGGCGCATCCCCTTAAGGGCTTGGCCCCGGCCCAGGCGGGCGAAGAGCAGTAGCAGCAAACCCAAGGGGAGACCCGTCCCCAGGGCAAACACACCGGGGAGCAGGAAACCCAGGGGGGAGGCCAGGGCCAGGGGAAGCAAAAGACCGAAAAAAAGCCAGAAGAGGGTGGGGCAGAAGGCCAGGCCGTAAACCCCCCCGAGGGCTAGGGGCCCAAGAAGCCCGCCCCACGTTCCCACCCGGGCCCCCACGCCCTCCGGCACCCCCCAGGCCAGGGGCCAGCGCACCACCCCCAAAAGGCCCAAGCCCACCAGGACCATGAAGGGGCCAAGGGCCAAGCGCACCGGGCGGAAGACCGCCCCGGGGTTGTCCAAAACCCCGCCCAGGAAAAAGAGAACGACCCCGGCCAGCGCCAGGTAGGTGAAGGCCTTCCCCAGGAGAAAGGCCAGAAACCGGGGCCAGACCCTCCCCTCGAGGGCGGAAGGAGCCAGGTAGGCCAGGGCACTGGCCCCCGTGGTGATCTGGCAGGGAGCGAAGGCCGCCAGGACTCCCAGGAGAAAAGCGGAAAGCCATGGCACCCCCACCTCCCGCCTCAGCCCGTCCACCCACGGGGCCAAGAGGGCGTATAAGGAGTTGGCTACCCGGTAAAGCTCCCAGGATACCTCTTTCAGTAACCCACTTCCCAAGGCCAACCCAATCAGGACCAGGAAAGCGAAACCAAGCCCCACGTATCCTCTCGGCATCTACGTAAAGACTAGGGGCCCAATGTTAAGCCCAGGTAAAGCCAGCTCCTTTACGCCAGCTTAACAATACCGGCCTAGGGTACAGATGGAGGTGGATCGTGGGCATGATGGGTTGGGGCGGCATGGGTTTCGGGTGGTTCCTCGGGCTTCTCAACATGCTCCTCATCCTGGCCCTCTTGGCTGGCCTCTTTTACCTGGGGCTTCGGGCCTGGGGGGGAGGCGGCGGGCCCAAAAAGGATGCGGCCCTGGAGGCCCTGCGCCTCCGGTACGCCAGGGGCGAGCTGGACGAGGAAACCTACAGAAGGTTGCGGAAGGAACTGGAAAAGAGAGGTGAAGCATGAAACGCTACGGTTTAACTCTAGGAGTTCTGGCCCTTGCGCTTTTAGGCCTTGCCCTCACCCAGGGCATGATGGGGGACTTCGGCCCGGGGATGATGGGCTACGGCCCGCAGTACGGCCCGGGGATGATGGGCTACGGCATGATGGGCGGCCACGGGATGATGGGCATGATGGCGGTCTACCCTCCGGAAGCCCGGCCCATTCCCCAGGCAGAAGCCAAAGCGCGGATGGAGGCTTACGCCAAGCGCCTCTACCCAGGGGCACGCCTTAAGGACTTCATGGCCTTCAGCCAAAACTACTACGCCCAGGTGGTGGACGAGAAAGGGCAGGGGCTTTTTGAGCTCATCGCCGATCGCTACACCGGGGTGGTTTCCCCGGAACCTGGCCCCAACATGATGTGGAACACCCGTTACGGCATGATGGGCGGGCCCGTGCAGACTCCTGTCCGCTTCCCCTTGGCGGAAGCCAGGAAGCTGGCCGAGACCTTCCTGAAAGGCTACCTCCCGGGTGCCCAGGTGATGGAAGCCGGGGCTTTCCCCGGGTACTACACCTTTGACTTCGGGCGCAAGGAGGTGGAGGGCATGCTTTCCGTGAATGCCTACACGGGGGAGGTCTGGGTCCACACCTGGCACGGCTTCTTCCTGGGAGAGTGATCCCGGTAGGGCCCTTGCCCGGGGCAGCTGCCCTGGGCGGGGCCCGGGCCTTTCCTATACCCCCCAAAACCCCTCAACACAACTTTCACGAAAGGCCTTTTCCCTCAGGTTCCGCTACACTTTAGGTAAGGAGGGTATCGTGACGGACCTAAGGAAAACCCTAAAAGCCAGCCTGGCCGAGGCCCGGGCCCGGCTGGAGGCCGCTCTAAAGGAAGAGGGCTTCGGCATCCTCACGGAGATCGATGTGGCCGCCACCCTAAAAGCCCGCCTGGGCCTGGAAAGGCCCCCTTACCTGATCCTGGGGGCCTGCAACCCGAACCTGGCCGCTAAGGCCCTCGAGGCCGAGCCCGATATCGGCCTCCTCCTCCCCTGCAATGCGGTGCTCAAGGAGGGGCCAGAGGGCGTGGAGGTCCTCTTGCAGGATCCCAGGGAGATGTTCCGGATCCTTCCTACAGAAACCCAGGAGGCGCTCAAACCCGTAGCCGAGGAGGCGAGAAACCGGCTGGAGAAAGCCCTGGCCAAACTCTAGGGGGTTCTGGAGGGACCTTTATACTTCCTTTACAAACCCCCCTTATCCTCATAAGGGTATGAATACCGACCGCCGAGCCCTTCTTAAGCTCACGGCAGGCCTTCTTCTATCTCCCCTGGCCAGGGGGCAGGCCCCCTTTCCCGAGCCCCCGGTGCTCAAAAGCCGGGAAGGGCTATTACAGGTGCGGTTGAAGGTGGCCCCCACTCCCGTTACCGTGGCCGGGCGGGAAGCTCGGCTTTGGACCTATGGGGGTAGCTTCCCGGGGCCCACCCTTCGGGTACGCCCCGGGGATACGGTTCGCCTCGAGCTGGAAAACCTCCTCCCCGAATCCACCAACCTGCACTGGCACGGGCTTCCCATCTCCCCCAAGGTGGACGACCCCTTTTTGGAAATCCCGCCCAGGGAAACCTGGAGCTATGTTTTCACCGTCCCCCAGGACCTGGCGGGAACCTTCTGGTACCATCCCCACTTGCACGGGCGGGTGGCCCCCCAGCTCTTCGCCGGACTAGCGGGGGCCCTGGTGGTGGAAAGCCCCGTGGACGGGATTCCTGAACTCCGGGAAGCCGAGGAGCACCTTTTGGTCCTCAAGGACCTGGAACTCGCATCAGGCCGCCCCGCCGCCCACACCCCCATGGACTGGATCAACGGCAAGGAGGGCAACCTCCTCCTGGTCAACGGGGCCTCCCGCCCCACCTTGCGGGCCGGCAAGGCCACCTTGCGCCTCCGCCTGCTGAACGCCAGCAACGCCCGCTACTTCCTGCTTAAGCTGGAGGCGCACCCCCTTTACCTCATCGCCAGCGACGGGGGCTTCCTGGAGGAACCCTATGAGGTCCCCGAACTCCTCCTGGCCCCCGGGGAACGGGCAGAGGTCCTGGTGCGCTTCCAGAAGGAAGGGGCTTTCCGCCTCCTCGCCCTTCCCTACGACCGAGGGGTCCACATGATGGGCGGGATGGAGCACATGGGCCACGGAGGAATGGCCATGGGAACAAGCCAAAGGCCCCAAACCCTCCTCACCCTGGTGGCCCCGCCCCGCCCCAAACCCCTCCCCCTGCCCAAGGCCCTGGCCAAACTGCCCGCCCTCAGCCCCAACCAGGCCAGGGTGACCCGGCGCATCACCTTCACGGAGGACATGATGGCCGGGCGCTTCTTCATCAACGGCAAGACCTTTGACCACCGTCGGGTGGACTTCCGCGGGCGGGTGGGCGACCTCGAGGTCTGGGAGTTGGAAAACCAAGGGGACATGGACCATCCCTTCCACCTCCACACCCATCCCTTCCAGGTCCTCTCCGTGAACGGCAAGGCCTTCCCTTACCGCGCCCTTAAGGACGTGGTGAACCTAAAGGCCAAGGAGGTGGTGCGCCTTCTGGTTCCCCTTAGGAACCTGCCCGGGAAGACCGTCTTCCACTGCCACATCGTGGAGCACGAGGACCGGGGCATGATGGGGATTCTGGAGGTGAGCTAATGCCTCCCCACCACCATCACCACCACCATCACCACCCTTCCCACACTGCCTCTACTAAGGCTTTGGACCGGCATGCCGGCCATACCCCGGAGATGTTCCGGAATCGCTTCCTGGTCTCACTTCTCCTCACCCTGCCGATCCTTTACGCCTCTGATGAGGTGAGGGGTTTCCTCCGCTTACCCCCCTGGGACGGGGTCCCTTGGATGCCCCTCCTCCTCGGAACCATTATCTACTTCTATGGCGGGGGCGTATTTCTCCAGGGTGCCAGCCGGGAGCTAAGGGGAAGGCGGCCGGGGATGATGACCCTGGTGGCCTTGGGGATCACCGTGGCCTTTGCCTACAGCCTGGCTGTGGAGCTGGGCCTAAAGGGGAAACCCTTCTGGTGGGAACTGGCCACCTTGGTGGACGTGATGCTCCTGGGCCACTTTCTGGAAATGAAGGCCATCCTGGGGGCAGGGGAGGCCCTAAGGGCCTTGGCCAAGCTGATGCCCCAGACGGCCCACCGGGTCCGGGATGGCCGGATTGAGGACGTGCCCACCGAGGCCCTAAAGGAAGGCGACCTCATCCTCATCCGCCCGGGGGAGCAGGTGCCCGCGGATGGCGTGGTGGTGGAAGGAGCCACCAGCATGAACGAGGCCTTCCTCACCGGGGAGTCCCGGCCCGTGGCCAAAGGGGTGGGGGACGAGGTGCTGGCTGGGGCGTTAAACGGGGAAGGAGCCATCGTGGTGCGGGTAACCCGCACCGGAACCTCCACCACCCTGGGGCAGATCATGCGCCTGGTGGAGGAAGCCCAGGTTTCCCGGAGCCGGTTTCAGGACCTTGGTGAACGAGTCGCGGGGTGGCTTTTCTACGTGGCGGTGCTGGGTGGAAGCGCAACCTTCCTCCTATGGCTTCTAGCCGACGCATCCTTGTCCTTCGCCCTGGAGCGGGCGGTGACCGTGGTGATTATCGCCTGTCCCCACGCTCTGGGCCTGGCCATACCCTTGGTGGTGGTCAACGCCACAGCCATGGCCGCCCAAAGGGGAATCCTCATCCGAAACCGGGAGGCCTTTGAGCGGGCCACGGGCCTCCGGTACGTGGCCCTGGACAAGACCGGCACCCTCACCGAAGGGCAGTTTGAGGTGCGGGCGGTGTATGCGGATGGCCTTGGGGAGCAGGAGGCCCTAACCTTGGCCGCGGCCCTCGAGGCCTTCTCCGAGCACCCCCTGGCCCAGGCCATCCTGGAGGCCGCCAAGGAGCGGGGGCTTCCCCTCCCCTCGGTCCAGGACTTCCGGGCCATCCCCGGGAAAGGGGTGGAGGGCCGGGTGGAAGGCCGCCTCTACCGGGTGGGCCGCCCAGAGTGGGCGGGGGAGCTGGGCCTGGAAGTGCCCCCTTCCCTGCGGCAGGGCCTGGAGGAGGCCGAGGCCCGGGGGGAGAGCGTGGTGGCCCTGATGGACGAAAGTCGGGTCCTCGCCTACCTGGCCCTCCGCGACCGCCTCCGCCCCACGGCCAAGCAGGCGATAGACGCCCTGAAGCGCATGGGGATCACCCCGGTGATGCTCACTGGGGACGCGGAGGCCGTGGCCCGAACCGTGGCCCGGGAGCTGGGGATAGAGCGCTACCGCGCCCGGGTGCTACCCCAGGACAAGGCCCGTATCGTGCGGGAACTAAAATCCCAAGGCCCCACCGCCTTTGTAGGGGACGGGATCAACGACGCCCCTGCCCTCTTGGAGGCGGACCTTGGGGTGGCCATCGGAGCGGGGACCAATGTGGCCATGGAATCCGCCGATGTGGTGCTGGTCAAAAGCGATCCCCTGGACGTGGTCCGCCTCCTCCACCTGGCCCGGGCCACCCGGAGGAAGATGCTCCAAAACCTCTTCTGGGCCACGGGGTACAACATCGTGGCCCTGCCCCTGGCCGCCGGCGTAGCCTACCCCTTTGGCCTCCTGCTTCCCCCGGCCCTCGGGGCCCTCTTCATGAGCCTTTCCACGGTGGTGGTAGCCCTCAACGCCCTCCTCTTAAGGCGGGCGCGCCTGGATACCTAGGGCTAAACTGGAGGCATGGACTTCACCAGCCTAAGGGAAGCCTTCCCCTTGATTGCGGGGCGGCCGGGCTTGGTCTACCTGGACTCCGCCGCCACCAGCCAGAAGCCCAAGCGGGTCCTGGAGGCCCTGGACCGCTACTACAAGGAGCTTAATGCCAACGTGCACCGGGGAGCCTACCGGCTTTCCGTGGCCGCCACCGAGGCCTACGAGGAGGCAAGGCGCCGCATGGCCCGCTTCCTCAACGCCGAGGAAAGGGAGATCATCTTCGTGCGCAACACCACCGAGGCCCTGAACCTGGTGGCCTACGCTTGGGGCTTAAGGAACCTTAAGGAGGGCGACGAGATCCTGGTCACGGAAATGGAGCACCACGCAGGGCTTGTGCCCTGGCACCTGGTGGCGGGGCTCAAGGGAGCCCGGATCAAGGCCATCCCCCTCACCGAGGAGGGCCGGCTGGACCTTTCCGCCCTGGACCGCCTGCTTACGGAGAGGGTCAAGGTGGTCTCGGTGGTGCACATGTCCAACGTCCTGGGCACCATTAACCCCGTGGCGGAGATCGCCAGGAGGGCCAAGGAGGTGGGGGCTTTGATGGTGGTGGATGGGGCGCAAAGCGCCCCCCACCTGCCCGTGGACGTGAAGGCCTTGGGGGCAGACTTCTTCGCCCTTTCCGGCCACAAGATGTTGGGGCCCACGGGGGCCGGGGTGCTTTGGGGGCGGTATGAGGTCCTGGAAGGCATGGGGCCCTTCCTGGGAGGAGGGGAGATGATCCTCGAGGTGCACGTGGACCGCTCCACCTACGCCCCCCCGCCCCAGCGCTTTGAGGCGGGCACCCCGCCCATCGCCGAGGCCGTCGCCCTGGGGGAGGCCGCCCAGTACCTCATGGAGGTGGGCATGGACAAGGTCTTCGCCCACGACCGGGCCCTTTTGGCCTACGCCCTGGAGCGCCTGGAGGAGGTGCCGGACCTCAAGGTCTACGGCCCCAAAGGGGAGGACCGGGGCGGGGTCATCCCCTTCACCCTGGGCCGGCTCCACGCCCACGACCTGGCCACCTTCCTGGACCAGGAGGGGATCGCCGTGCGGGCGGGCCACCACTGCGCCCAACCCCTCCACCGCAAGCTGGGCGTGCCCGCCACCGCCCGGGCGAGCTTTTACCTCTACAACACGAAGGAGGACGTGGACCGCCTGGTGGAAGCCCTCCTCAAGATCCGCAAAGGGATGGCCGCCTGGGTTTAGCCATGGCCGTTTTAGGACTCAGCGAAGCCGCGGCCCAAGAACGCCTAAAAGTTTACGGCCCCAACGAGATCCCCCGGGGGCGTAAAGTTAGCCCCTGGGTCCTTTTGCTGCGCCAGTTCGTCCACCTCCTGGCCCTCCTTCTTTGGGCCGCCGCAGGGCTCGCCTACCTGGCGGGCACCCCCGAGCTGGCGGTGGCCATCCTGGCGGTCATCGGGGTGAACGGGCTTTTTTCCTTTTGGCAGGAGTACCGGGCTGAGCGCACCGCGGAAGAGCTCCTCAAGCTCGTGCCCCAGCGGGTGATGGTCCTGCGGGATGGGCGCTTCCGCCTCCTGGATGCCCGGGAGCTGGTGCCCGGGGATGTGGTGAAGCTCACCCTGGGCAACCGCGTCCCGGCGGACATCCGCCTTTTGGAAAGCGAAGACTTGGCGGTGGACGCCTCCGCCTTCACCGGGGAAAGCCTGCCGGAAACGCCTGGACCCGGGGACCTGGTCTTGGCTGGCACCCTGGTGGTCCGAGGGGAGGGACTTGGGGAGGTGGTGGCAACGGGAAGGCGCACGCGCCTGGCGGAGATCGCCCGCCTCAGCCAGACGCCTCCCCGGGAGGCCACGCCTTTGGAAAAGGAGCTTCGGCGCCTGGTGCAGACCATCGCCTGGGTGGCCTTGGGCGCTGGCGCGGCCTTCTTCGTCCTCTTCTTGGTGGCCGGGCTGGACCTTTACAAGGCCTTTGTCTTCACCCTTGGCGTCACGGTGGCCTTGGTACCCGAGGGGTTGGTGCCCACCCTCACCCTTTCCCTGGCCGTGGCCGCCCAGCGGATGGCGGCGCGGAAGGCCTTGGTGCGGAGCCTGGAGGCGGTGGAAAACCTCGGGCTTACCACGGTGATTTGCACCGACAAAACGGGGACCCTTACCGAAAACCGCCTCGAGGCCCGCCTCCTCCTCACTCCCCAAGGCGTGGTGCGGCCCGAAGCGGTCCAAGGCCCCCTCCCCTTCCACCTCAAGGTGCTGGCGGACATCCTGGCCACCGAGGAGCTCTCCGGGTTAGACCCTTTGGAGGAGGCCCTAAGGCGCTTGGGGGCGACCTTGGGCGGGAAGCCCCTGGGCCCGGTGGTCCACCGCTACCCCTTTGACCCTAGGCGGCGCCGCTCAGGCTTTGTGGCCGGGAACGTTTTGGTGGTCCAAGGCGCCCCCGAAGCCATCGCCCCCTTAGTGCCCCAGGGGGAAACCCTCCTGGCCCAGGCGGAGGCCTGGGCAGAGGAAGGGTATCGGGTGGTGGCCTTGGCCTACCGGGAGCTTTCCGGCCCGCCCCCCGCCACCGCCGAGGAGGCGGAAAGGGAGCTTCGCTTCCTCGCCCTTTTGGCCCTGGAAGACCCCATCCGCCCCGAAGCGGCGGAGGCGGTGCGCCTGGCCCAGGAAGCGGGGATCCGGGTCCTCATGGTCACCGGGGACCACCCGGCCACGGCGCTGGCCGTGGCCCGAAAAGTGGGGTTGGTTCGGGAAAACCCCACGCTGCTCCTGGGCTCCGAACTTCCCCAAGACCTTGCCCTCTTAGGGGCCCTGGTGGACCGGGACGAGGTGGTCATCGCCCGCTCCACCCCGGAGGACAAGCTCCGCATCACCCAGGCGCTCCAGGCGCGGGGGCACGTGGTGGCCATGACCGGGGATGGGGTGAACGACGCCCCCGCCCTGCGGACGGCCCATGTGGGGGTGGCCATGGGTCTAAGGGGCACGGACGTGGCCCGGGAAGCGGCGGACATCATCCTTTTGGACGACCACTTCGCCACCATCCTCGAGGCCATCCGCCAAGGCCGGGCCACCTACACCAACCTGCGCCGCCTCCTCGCCTACCACCTCACGGACAACGTGGCCGAGCTCTTCCCCTTCTTGGCCTGGGCCTTCACCGGGGGGCGGATCCCCTTGGCGTTGAACGTGCTCCACGTCCTCGCCTTGGACCTGGGCACCGACGCCCTCCCTTCCTTGGCCCTGGGCACCGAACCCCCCGAGGCGGCGGTGATGCGAACCCCCCGCCCAAAAGCGGCCTGGTGACCCGGGAGGTGCTCCTGAGGGCCCTGGGGGTCCTCGGCCCCCTCGAGGCCCTCTGGACCATGGCCACCTTCCTCCTCGTCCTCTTCCTGGGGAACCATGCGGCGGCCTCGGGAAGCGCCTTCGCCGCCGTGGTCTTCGGCCAAGCGGCCAACGCCCTAGCGAGCCGGAGCGACGTTCATCCCCTTTGGCGCCTGTCCCTCAAAACCAACCCTTTTATGGCCTGGGCCCTTTTGGCGAGCCTTGCTCTCCTCTTCCTCACCTACACCTCCCCCTTGGCCCAGGCCTTCCACCACGCCTACCCGGGTCCTTGGCTTGGCCTTTCGGTCCTAGCCTTCCCCCTGGTGGCCCTGGGAGACGCCCTTCTTAAGGCGGCTTGGCGGAAGCAGAAGGGCGCGTGAGCGGAGGTATACTGGGGCGCAAATGCGGGTAGCCCTCTTCATCACCTGCCTGGCGGACCAGTTCTTCGCCGAGGCCGGGGTGGCGGCGGTGCGGCTTCTAAGGGCCTTGGGGGTGGAGGTGGACTTTCCCGAGGGCCAGACCTGCTGCGGCCAGCCCGCCTTCAACGCCGGCTACTGGGAGGGGGCGAGGCCCTTGGCCCGAAGGACCCTCGAGGTCTTCCGGGAAGCGGACTACGTGGTCCTGCCCTCGGGAAGCTGCGCCAGCATGGTGAAAAACCACTACCCCGAGCTCCTTCCCGGAAGCCAAAAGGCCCTGGACCTCGCCGAGAGGACCTATGAGCTTTCCGCCTTCCTGGTGGGGGTCCTGGGGGTGGAAAAGCTGGGGGAAGGGCTTAAGGGAAAGCGGATCGCCTACCACCACGGCTGCCACGCCCTGAGGGAGCTTGGGGTGCGGGAGGAGCCCCTCCTTCTCCTAAAGGGAGCCGGGGCGGAGCTCGTGCCCTGGGAGGCGGCGGAGGAGTGCTGCGGCTTTGGGGGGCTTTTCTCGGTGAAGCTCCCCGAGGTCTCCTTGGCCATGGCGGACCGCAAGGTCGCCACCTTGCCCCAGGCGGAGGTCCTCACCTCCACGGACGCGGGCTGCCTCCTCCACCTGGCGGGGCGCTTGAGCAAGAAGGGGGTGGGCCTAAAGGTGGCGCCCCTCGCCACCTTGCTTTGGGAGGCGTATGCGGGCTAAGGCCAAGCTTTACCCCAAGGAGGCGGCGAGGCTCCTCCGGGAAAAACCTGGGGTGCGGGAGGCGGTAACAGGGGCCACCCTGCACTTTGATAGGAACCGCCTCAAGGCCTACGCCGAGGTGCCCATCGCCGAGTGGCGGGAGCGGGCCAAGGCCGTCAAGGACCACGCGCTGAGCCACCTGGACCAGTACCTGGAGCTGGCGGAAAAGCGGCTAAAGGAAAACGGGGTCCAGGTCCACTACGCCGAGGAGCCGGAGGACGCCCACCGCCTCCTAAGGGAGATCGTAGAGCGGCGCGGGGTGAAGCGGGCGGTGAAGGCCAAGAGCATGCTCACGGAGGAGCTCGGGGTAAACCCCCTCCTGGCCTCCTTGGGGGTGGAGGTCTACGAGACCGACCTGGGGGAGTACTTGATCCAGCTCCTGGGGGAGCCCCCAAGCCACATCGTGGGCCCGGCCATCCACCTCTCCCTTAAGGAGATCCAAACGCTTTTCCACGAGCGCTTCGGCACCCCCCTGGACGCCTCCCCCGAGGCCCTGGCCCAGGTGGCCCGCAAGGTGCTCCGGGAGGCCTTCCTCACCGCCGAACTGGGGATTAGCGGGGCCAACTTCCTGGTGGCGGAAACGGGCACCCTGGCCCTCATGGAGAACGAGGGGAACATCCGCCTCTCCACCTCCTTGCCCAAGGTCCACGTGGCCTTCGTGGGGATTGAGAAGCTCCTCCCCCGCTTCCAGGACCTGGCCCTCTTCCTCCCCCTCACCGCCCGGGCGGCCACGGGGCAGCGCCTTTCCACCTTCGTCTCCCTCATCCAAGGCCCCGCCCGAAAGGGGGAGGAGGGCCCCGAGGAGGTGCACGTGGTCCTGGTGGACCACGGCCGCACCGCCCTCCTCGCCGACCCCGAGGCCTGGGAGACCCTAAGGTGCCTCCGCTGCGGGGCCTGCCTCAACGCCTGCCCCGTCTACCGCCAAACCGGGGGCCACCCCTACGGCTACGTCTACTCCGGCCCCATCGGGGCGGTCCTGGACCCCGGGCTCCTCTCCCTGGAGGAGGCGTACCCCCTCCCCTACGCCTCCACCCTCTGCGGGGCCTGCCTCGAGGCCTGCCCCGTCAAGATCCCCATCCCCAAGCTCCTCCTCACCTGGCGCCACCGGGCGGTGGCGGAGGGCCTAAGCCCCGCCTGGGAACGGGCCATGCTCGCCGCCTACCGCAGGGTCATGGAAAGCCCCGCCCTCTACCGCCTCTTCTCCAAGGCCCTCAGGGGCCTGCCCCTCCCCCAGGACCTCCTCCCCCTCCTCAGGGCCTGGACGGAGGGAAGAGGCCCCCTAAAGCCCAGCCCCAAGCCCTTCCACCAGCTCTGGCGGGAGATGGAGGAAGGCCATGGACGCTAGGACCCGCATCCTAAACCGGGTGCGGCGGGCCCTGGAGGGCCGCCCCAAGGCCCTTCTTCCCGAACACCCCCACTCGCCCTTCCCCGAGGACCCCATACCCCTCCTCCTGGCGCGCCTGGCGGAAAACGGGGCCGAACCCCACCTCCTTTCCCCCGAAGGGGCCCAGGCCCTCCTGAGGGAACTGGCCCAGGGGCTTCCCGGGGTGGCCTTCGGCCAGGGGGTCCCTACCCCCTTCCGCGAAGGCCTCAACCCCCTCCCCCCCGAGGAGGCCCCTCTGGGGGTTTCCTGGGCGCTTTTCGCCGTGGCGGAAACGGGCACCCTGGCCCTTTCCAGCGCCGACGGGCGCCGGGCCCAGCTCCTCCCCCCCACCCACCTGGTCCTGGTGGAAAGGGAAAGGGTCTACCCCACCCTCCTCCAGGCCTTCCAGGACCTAAAGGAGCTCCCCAGCGCCCTCGGCCTCCACTCCGGCCCTTCCAAGAGCGCGGACATCGGCCAGGTGATGGTGAAGGGGGTCCACGGGCCCGGGAGGCTCATCGTGGCCGTCCTCACTTGAGCCCGTAGACGGGAGGCGGGGAAAGGGGCCTGAGGTTCAGGCGCACCCCCCCCTCCTCCCGCACGACAAGGGGCCACCACACGAAGCTCGCCCGCCCGGCGATAGCCTCCACCGGCACGGGGCCAAAGGTGCGGGAGTCCTCGCTGCCCCCCAGGGTGCGGTTGTCCCCCATGACGAAGTAGTAGCCTTTCTTCAGCTTAATCTTCCCCACCTCGCAGGCCTCGGCAAGCTGGCTTCGGGCCAAAACCTCCTCCGAGGGGGGAAGGAGCATCTCCTTGAGGGGCTTCAGGTAGGCGGGAAGGAGCTCCACGGGGAAGTCCCCCTGCTGGGTGATGATCCGGGTCATGCGCCCCTCCTTGTAGCACACCCCGGGGAAGGAGTCGGGCCAGGGGGAGAGGTGGTCGGTGATGTGCCGCTCGTCCAGGGGGGTTCCGTTCACGTAGACCACCCCCCGCTCCACGTACACCTCGTCCCCCGGCACCGCCACGATGCGCTTAATGAAGAAGGCGCGGAAGGAAAAGCCCAGGACAGGGAAGCGGGCGGTGGCGTAGGGGGTGCCCTCCGGGGGCTTGAGGATGGCGATCTCCCCCCGGCGCCACTCCCTAAGGCCAAAACGCACCAGCCAAGTTTCCCACTTGGGCACCAGAACCCGCTCCCCGTTCCTTAGGGTGGGGAACATGCTCTGACCCACCACCCCCACGGTGGTAAAGACGAAGGTGGTGACCAAGAAGGCCACCAGGAGGGCCTCCCCCACCTGGCGAAACCACTCCTTGAAAAGGTATTCCCAAAAGGCCTTCATACCCCTCCTACTCTACCCCCAAGGGCGCGCCTGGCCGCCTCGCGCCCCGCCTCCACGATCTCCTCCAGGCGGCGGAAGTCCTCTATGCCCACCCCGGGAAGGGAAGGCCGCACGTAGACCTCGGGGGCGTAAAGGCTTAAGCGCACGGAGGTGAGGTGGGCCTGCATCAGGTCCACCGCCCGCCGGGCCAGGGCCAGAAGCCCCCGGGGGCCTTCCTCCAGGGAGCGCTCTGGGGTCACGTCCACGGCGTAGACCTCCGTGGCCCCCAGGAGCCGGGCGGCGTCCACGGGCAGGTTGTCCAAAACGCCCCCGTCAAAGAGAAGCCGCCCTTCCCGCTCCACCGGGGCGAGGAGGCCCGGGTAGGCGGCGGAGGCCAAGACAGCGCTGGGAAGGTCGCCTTGGGTGAGGAAAAGAAGCCTTCCCGAGCGCACGTCCACCGCGGTCACCGCCAAGGGCCTTTGGAGCTCGGCGAAGGTGGGAGGGAGGTGCTCCGCCAGGAAGTCCTTGAGCTTCCGCCGGGAAAAGACCCCTTCCCGAGGGGAAAGGCCCAAGAGGCCAAGCCACGGGGTCTTGCGGGCGATGGCCAGGATCTCCCTGGGAGCAAGCCCGGCGGCGAAAAAGGCCCCCACGATGGCCCCCATGCTGGTCCCCGCCACCGCCTGGAAGGCTAGCCCCGCCTCCAAGAAAACCTCCAAAGCCCCGATGTGGGCAAGGCCCCTGGCCCCGCCGCCTGAAAGCGCAAGCCCGCGCACGGAAAAATCCTAAAGGGCCTATGGGTGAAAGAGGTGAGGGGCGGGTATAGTGAGGGCGGTGAGCCTCACCGGGAAGGTGCTCCTGCAAAGGTATCGGGTGGTGCGGCTCTTAGGCCAAGGGGCCCTGGCCAGCGTCTTCCTGGCCTTTGACCGCTTCGGTACCCCTTACGCCCTCAAGGTCTTCCCCCAAGGGGCCAAGGCCCGAAGGGACCGGGAGCTATGGGTGGGGAGAAGGCTTTCCCACCCCAACCTCAACCCCGTCCTCGAGCCCCTGGACCTAGAAGAAGGCCCCGCCCTCCTCCTGGCCTACGCCCCCGGGGAGGAGCTGGGCCGCTGGATGCTCCGCCGCCCCGAGCGCAAGCGGGCCCTTTTCGTCTTCCGCCAGCTCCTCGCCGCCCTGGCCCACATGCACGAGCAAGGCCTGGTCCACCGGGACGTGAAGCCGGAGAACATCATCGTGGCGGGCACGGACGAGGCCAGGCTCGTGGACTTTGACCTTTCGGGGCCCGCCCTCGAGGCCTTCAAAAAACCCCTCAGGGTGGGCACCCTCCCCTACCTGGCCCCGGAGCAGGTCCTGGGGCAAAGCCCCGGCCCCGAGGCGGACGTCTACGCCGCCGGGGTCATCCTCTACTGGATCCTGACCGGGGAGCACCCCTTTGTGGGGGCGCCGGAGGAGGTGCTTTGGGGGCACCTTCAAGGCCCCATCCCCGCCGTCCCTGGCCTCGAGGCGGAGCAACAAGCCTTTCTGGAACGCCTCCTGGCCAAAAGCCCGGCGGAGCGTTTCCCCACCGCCAAGGAAGCCCTGGAAGCCCTCCCCTTCTAGCGGGCGAAGGCCCCGTTGGCCAAGAAGGTGAGGACCCCCGCCAAAAGCCCTTGCGCCACCTTGTCCCGGTACGCGGGGTCGGCCAGCCGCCGCCCCTCCACCGGATGGTCGCCGAAGCCGATCTCCACCAAAACCGCCGGCACCTTGGCGTAGCGGAGGACGAAGAGGTCGCCGGGGAAACTACCCCGGTAAGGGCTCCCCGTGGCCTGGGAGAGCTTCCGCCCCAGGGTCTCCGCCAAGCGCTGGCTGTAGCGTTGGTTGGCCTGGGCCACGATGTCGGTGAGGATCCGCTCGGCCACGCCCTGGGCCTCCCGGGTGAGCCTTTGCCCCAAGTCCCCACCCCCGTTTTCCCGGATGACCTGGGCGAGAACCCGGGGGTCCTGGGCCCGGCCGAAGTAGAAGACCTCCACCCCCTGGGCGGTGCGGGTGGGGGTGGCGTTCACGTGAATGGAGATGAAGAGGTTCACCTGGGAGCTATCCGCTAGGGCCGCCCGGCGGGAAAGGTCCTCCCGCTTGTCCGGGGAAAGATGCATGTCCCTATCCCGGGTGAGGCGCACCTCCACCCCCTCCCGCTCAAGAAGGCGCTTTAGGCGAAGGGCCACGTCCAGCACCGCCTCCTTCTCCACCACGTACCCCACCATCCCCGGGTCCACCCCCCCGTGGCCGGGGTCCAGGAGGACCACGGGCCTAGGGGGCTTGGGCGCCTTGGCGCTGGGCGGGGCCTCGGGCTTGGCGGGAGGGGCAGGGGTGGGGGATTTAAGGCTCAGGTCCACCACCAAGCGCTCAGGGTCGCCATAGCGGTGGGTCGCCACCTCCACCGGGGCCTTCAGCCGCACCAGGACCCGCACCTGCCCCTTTTCGGGGACAGTCTGGACCGAGGCCACCTCTTGGGAGTTCACCACCTGGTCCTTGGCCTCGGCGTCCACCCCCTTAAAGAGGAGGACCAAAAGCCCCCCCTCTTGGGACAGGGTGTAGGCCACCTCTTTCCCCGGCAGGTCAAACACGAGCCGGGTGAAGCCCTCGTGCACCCCTATGCGGGGAAAGGCTTGGGCCAGGCTCCATACCAGGGCGAAAACCAGAAGGAGAACCCGCATTCACGCCCATTCTAGCGGCAAAGCTGAGGGCTTGGTAAAATCCTGCTCATGACGAAGAAGGTGGTGGTCCATAACATCGTGGGGCACCGGTTCCTAGGGGTGAACGAGCAAGGGGACAAGGTGATGATTGACGGGGACCAGCCCGCCACCGGGCCCCGCCCCATGGAGCTCCTTCTCATGGCCCTGGGAGCCTGCACCGCCTACGATGTGGTGGACATCATGCGCAAGAAGAAGCAGCCCCTCGCCCGCTACCGGGTGGAGGTGGAGGGGGTGCGGGCGGAAACCCATCCCCGGCGCTACACCCACATCACCGTGACCCACATCGCCTCGG
This sequence comes from Thermus sp. 2.9, assembly GCF_000794385.1. Lineage (GTDB taxonomy): Bacteria > Deinococcota > Deinococci > Deinococcales > Thermaceae > Thermus > Thermus thalpophilus. Next base: position 78,292 of record NZ_JTJB01000001.1, on the reverse strand, counting down.
GGCCAGGGGTGACCCTCGAGGCTCTGGAACGGGCCGTCCACCTCTCCCACACCAAGTACTGCTCCGTTTCCGCTAGCCTCAACGCCGAGATCACCACCCGCGTGGTCCTGGAACCCTGGGAAGGGGGAGAGGAAAGCTAAATGCTCCTGGCCGTAGACATCGGCAACACCTCCACCGCCCTCGGGGTCTTCGCCGGCGAAAACCTCGTGGCCCACTTCCGCATCCACACCGACCGGATGCGGATGGAAAGCGAGTACCGCGTCCTCCTCAAAAACCTCTTTTCCCTGGACGGCCTCCCGCCCCCCAAAGCCGCCCTCCTCTCCAGCGTGGTCCCCCCGGTGGAGCGGGAGATGAAGGAGGCCATAGAAAAACTCTTCGGCATCCGGGCCCGGGTGGTGGACGCCGAAAGCACGGGCCTCGAGGTCCTCCTTGACAACCCCAAGGAAGCGGGGGCCGACCGCCTAGTGAACGCCGTGGGGGCGCTAGGCTACCCCAGCCCCACGGGCCGCTACATCGTGGTGGACTTCGGCACCGCCACCACCTTTGACCTGGTGGAAGCCCCCAACCGCTACCTGGGCGGGGCCATCACCATCGGCCCCCAGACCGCCGCCGACGCCCTCGCCGCCCGCACCGCCAAACTACCCCGCATAGACCTGGTGCCCCCCAAGGGGGTGGTGGGCAAAAACACCCTGGACGCCCTGCGCTCGGGGCTCGTCCTGGGCTACGCCGCCTTGGTGGAAGGAATGGTGCGGCGCTTCAAGGAGGAAGCGGGGGAAGCCTTGGTCATCGCCACCGGGGGCTTCGCCGGAACCCTCAAGGACCTCTGCCCCTCCTTTAACGTGGTGGACGAGGACCTCACCCTCAAGGGGCTTCTTCGCATCCACCGGGCGCAAGGGTAAACCAGTACACGTACCGCCCCTCCTCTTCCCAAAGGGCGTACCGCCACCCCTCCACCCGGTACCATCCCAGGTCCCGCCACACCCCGGGCCGCTCCCGGAGGAAGACCCTTAGGGGCCTGCCCTCCCGGTGGGCCAAAAGGAGGCGCAGGTTTCCCCCCACGGGCTCCTGATGCCCCCGCTTCCCCTCGCCCATGTAGAGGATGCGGCCATCCGGCAGAAAAACGTTCCGGTACCCCGACTCGCCCCGGTCCACCAGGAGGCTTTGCCGTCCAATCCCCCGCCGGGTGCGGTGAAAGGCGAAGACCTCGCTCCAGGTTAACCTTGACACTTCCCCTTCCCCCGGCTATCATCCTAAGTGCCCGGTCGGACGCCCCCGACCCGGCAAAACCTCAAGGCCCCGTGGTGTAGTTGGTTAACACACCCGCCTGTCACGTGGGAGATCGCGGGTTCGAGTCCCGTCGGGGCCGCCACGCCGAGGTAGCTCAGTTGGTAGAGCATGCGACTGAAAATCGCAGTGTCGGCGGTTCGATTCCGCCCCTCGGCACCAAAGACGAGCCTGGCGCCCGCTCCAAAGTGAGCGGGCGTTTTGTTTTGGCAGGTTGCTAAACTGGGCAAGAAGGGGGCGACACGCGTTACACCCACGCTTCCCTCCCCCCTTGGAGGCGAGGGTATGAGGCGGTAAGGGTTCGCCGGGGCCTGGACGTCCGCAAGGACCCCAGGCCCTACCCCCGGGTTTACCCACCAAGCCTAGCGGCGCCGGTCTGTGCTAGGCTAAAGCAAGATACTAACCATTCCAGGATTATGTGAGGAGCAAAGCAATCTATTACGTGCTGATACCTATTCTTCCCCTCTTGACAGTATTGACGACCCCCCCTAAAGTGAAAGCCAAGCAGACGGGGCCGACCCCCCGGAAGCGGAGGAAAAGGAGGGATAAAGATGAAGAAGCTGATCGCACGTGTGTTGGTTCTTCTCGGCAGCTTGATCGCTCTCGGGCTCGCGGCTGGAGCAAGTGCTCGCTGGGAATAGGAAGGAGGCCAGCTAAGCTGGCCTCCTTATTTCTTGCGCCAAGAAGGGGGATTTGCTACACTCAGGCCACCATGGCCCTTAAACGCCTGGAGCTTCCCCCTCCGCGGGTGCTCCTCTTGGTCCTCTCGGCCTTCTTGGGCTTCCTGGCCCTGGAAGGTTTCCTGTTTTGGGCCTATAGAGATATGCCCCTCCGCTTGAGCCTCCTGGACCTGCTCTTCTGGGGGGCGCTCATGCTTTGGAGCGTGTCTGTTCGTGTCCCGCTCCCCTTAAGCGCCAGCATGAGCCAGTTTTTTATCTTTGCTCTGGCTTTGATAGCGTTAACATCCCCATGGGTACCCCCCCTTCTCAGCTTTTTGCTCCAGTGGCGCCGAAAAGTCTGGTATAAGGAGCTTTTTAATAGCTCCCAGAATGCTTTGGCCACCGCCCTGGCGGCCCTGGTTTGGCAGTTCTTCCAGCAGAACCCCCTTTACCTCGGTTCCTGGAACCTATCTGCAGGGGTGGGCATCGTCGCAGCCTCCTTAGCCTTCTTCCTGGTCAACACCACCCTGGTAACCACCGCCATCCACCTTGCCAACAACGTCCCCTGGCGTGAAGCGTGGCGAAAAAACTTCAGCTGGCTTGCCCTCAGCTACCTCCTCCTCTCCCCCATCGCCCTCCTCCTCGCCCGGGCGTATGAAACGCCCCTCCTGGGGAACTGGGGTGGGTGGACGGTGCTCTTCTTCCTCATCCCCCTCTACTACAGCCGCTTCTACTGGGACGAGAAGGTGCGCCTGGAGCAGGCCTTTGACACCACCTTGGAGCTTCTGATGAACGCCTTGGAGGCAAAAGAGCAGGAAACCCGCTTCCACTCTGAGCGCGTGGCGGACATCTCCCGGGACCTGGCCCTGGCCTTCTACAAGGACCAGGCCAAGGCCCAAGACATCTACCGAGCGGCGAGGCTTCACGACATCGGCAAAATTGGCATCCCGGAAGCGGTTCTTCTAAAGCCCGGCAAGCTAACGGAAGCGGAGTACGCCCTCATCCAAACCCACTCCCAAAGGGGGGTGGAGCTCCTCTCCCCCGCCCGGAAGGTGGCCTTTGACGACCTGGTCTACCGGGTCATCCTCTACCACCACGAGCGCTGGGATGGGCGGGGCTACCCTAAGGGCCTTGCCGGGCACAACATCCCGGACGAAGCCCGCATCGTGGGCCTGGCGGACGCCTACGAAGCCATGACCGCCGGGCGTCCCTACCGGGAGGCGCTAACACCCGAAGAAGCCCTAAAGGAAGTTCAAGAGAACTCCGGCCGCCAGTTTGACCCCGACCTGGTCCGCCTCTTCACCCAGCTTTGGGAGCAAAACCCCATCTGGCGCGACCGCAAAGCCTACATCGCAGCAAAGGAGGGATCCTTATTACGCTCTACCTCACCGCAGCTCTCTTCGGCCTCGGCCTCGCCCTCGCCCTCGGAGCCCGGCCCAAGGACCTCGGAGGAGTAGACCTAAAGGCCCCTTGGGCCTTCCTCCTCGCCGCCTTGGCCGAGGGAGGTCTGGCTTATGGCACTTACCGGGAACTCTTTTCACCGGCATGGGCGGGGCCTTTGGCCAAGGTTGCGGTCCTCCTCCTGGTGGGCTACGGCCTGTACCAAAACCGCCACCTGAAAAGCCTCTACCTGGTCCTGGTAGGGCTTCTTCTCAATACCGCCGTCATCTTCGTCAATGGGGGGCACATGCCCGTGAGCGCCGAGGCGCTGGAACGGGCAGGCATCGGGGACTTCGTGCCCATTGTGGAAAGCAAAGGGGATGCAGTACACGCCCTCCTGGACGAAACCACCCGCCTGCCCTTCCTGGGGGACGTGATCCCCTTGCCACCCTTGCGCAAGGTGGTGAGCCCTGGGGACCTTTTTATCCTCCTCGGCATCGCAGGGGTGGTGGTGGAAGGTGCCCTAAGGTCTAGCCGCCCGCGCCTTCCCCGGCGGGTACAGGCCCTAAGGGTTCTCCTCTTCCTGGCCTTGGTGTGGGCCCTCCTCCTGCGGGCCTAGCCGTTCGGTGTAGTGTATATGGAGGGGGATACCCCTGACCAGGAGGCGAGATGGCGTACCGCATCTGTCTTATTGAAGGGGATGGCATCGGCCACGAGGTGGTGCCTGCAGCCAGGAAAGTCTTGGAGGCCACTGGGCTTCCCTTGGAGTTCGTGGAGGCCGAGGCCGGCTGGGAAACCTTTGAGCGAAGAGGGACCTCCGTCCCAGAAGAAACCGTAGAGAAGATCCTTTCCTGCCACGCCACCCTTTTCGGGGCCGCCACGAGCCCCACCCGCAAGGTACCGGGCTTTTTCGGGGCCATCCGCTACCTTAGGCGGCGGCTGGACCTTTACGCCAACGTGCGCCCCGCCAAGAGCCGCCCCATCCCCGGGAGTCGCCCCGGGGTGGATCTCATTATCGTGCGGGAGAACACGGAAGGCCTTTACGTGGAGCAGGAACGGCGCTACCTGGACGTGGCCATCGCCGACGCCGTGATTTCCAAAAAGGCCAGCGAGCGCATCGGGCGCGTGGCCCTGAAGCTTGCCGAAAGCCGCCCCCGCAAGACACTCCACATCGCCCACAAGGCCAACGTCCTGCCCGTGACCCAGGGCCTCTTCCTGGACACGGTGCGGGAGGTGGCCAAGGATTACCCCTTGGTCAACGTGCAGGACATCATCGTGGACAACTGCGCCATGCAGCTTGTCATGCGTCCCGAGCGCTTTGACGTCATCGTCACCACCAACCTCCTGGGAGACATTCTCTCGGACCTCACGGCCGGGCTTGTGGGCGGCCTGGGGCTCGCGCCTTCCGCCAACATCGGGGACACCACGGCGGTGTTTGAACCCGTCCACGGCTCGGCCCCGGATATCGCCGGAAAGGGCATCGCCAACCCCACCGCCACCATCCTCTCCGCCGCTATGATGTTGGATTACCTCGGGGAGAAGGAGGCGGCCAAAAAGGTGGAAAAGGCGGTGGACCTGGTCCTGGAAAAAGGCCCCCGCACCCCCGATCTGGGCGGCGACGCCACCACGGAAACCTTCACACGCGCCGTGGTGGAAGCCCTCCAAGCCCTTTAAACCTTAGCGCCCTACACCCTCCCCTGGATTGGGGAGGGATTTTTATTTCTGGTGGAAACAAGGTAAACTGCATGTACCCTTAGGGCCTCTTCCCTAAACTGCCCTGGGTGGTATAGAGTAAAGTTAGGTTCGTCTATGACCTTGGTTTGGGTTCCCCATTTAGCCTAAAGGAGGTGCCGTGTTTTCGGGTTTGAGCAAGCTATTTAGACCTCGGGTAGAAGCCTTGGGCCTCGAGGTGGGCGCCTCCAGCCTGAAGCTGGTGGAGCTTTCCGGCCACCCGCCCGTCCTCCGGGCCTACGCCACCCGCCCCCTCCCTCCCGGCACCGTGGTGGACGGGATGGTGACGGAGCCCGGGGCCTTATCCCAGGAAATCCGCGAGCTTCTCGGCGAGGCCCGGACGAAGAAGCGGTACGTGGTGAGCGCCGTGCCCAACCCCGCCGTCATCCTACGCACCCTCCAAGTGCCCAAGATGCCCCCCAAGGAGATGGAGGAGGCAGTGCGTTGGGAGGCGGAGCGCTACATTCCCTTCCCCATAGACGAGGTCATCCTGGACTTCGCCCCCCTGGACCCCTTGGCCGAGGTGGCGGAAGGGGAGCAGATGGAGGTCATGGTGGCGGCGGCCCGCCAGGAGGCCGTGGCCGGCCTCATTGAGGCCCTGCGGGGGGCGGGGCTTACCCCGGTGGTCCTGGACGTCAAGCCCTTCGCCGGGCTTTACCCCTTGGAGGAAGAGCTCACCAAGGAGCCGGACCGGGTCACGGTGGCGGTGGAGATTGGGGCGGAAAGCACCAGCCTGGTCCTCACCCGGGGGGACCGCCCCTTGGCGGTGCGCGTCCTCACCCTTTCGGGCAAGGACTTCACCGAGGCCATCGCCAAGACCTTCGGCCTGGACTTCCTCACCGCCGAGGACGTCAAGCGCACCTACGGCCTCGCCACCATCCCCACCGAGGACGAGGAGCTCCTCTTGGACTTTGACGCCGAGCGGGAACGGTATAGCCCCGCCCGCATCTACGACGCCATCCGGCCCGTCCTCGTAGACTTGACGCAGGAAATCCGCCGCAGCCTTGAGTTCTTCCGAGTACAGCTCGGGGACATCCAACCCGAGGTGGGCTACCTCTACGGGGGCGGAAGCCGCTTGAGAGGGCTCGCCACCTTGCTCACCGACACCCTGGGGGTCAACTTCCAGGTGCCCGACCCCTGGGCGAGCATCCAGGTGGACCCCAAGCGCTTTGACCTGGAGAAACTACGGGAAGCGGGGCCCGAGCTCATGGTGCCCATGGGCCTGGCCCTGAGGGGGGTGAGTCCCCTTGATTAGGCTAAACCTCCTGCCCAAGAACCTGCGCCGCCGGGTGGAGCCCGGCTGGTGGCGGCTGGCGGCGGCGCTATTCGCCCTGGTGGTCCTCCTCACCCTGGGCTTCCTGCACTACACCGCCTACACCGAGCTTTCCCTGGCCAAGGAGGAGCGGGACGCCCTAAGGGCCGAAGTGGAGGCGCTAAAGCCCTTCATCCAGGAGCAAAATCGTCTGCAGCAGGAGAGGAAGGCCCTCGAGGCCCTCCTCTCCATCCGGGAGGGCTTGCGCAAGAACTTCGTCCCCTGGTCCGAGTACCTGGCGGCCTTCATCAACCAAATCCCCCGGGAAGGGGGGCGCTTCCCCGTGGCGCTTCGCTCCGTGGGCACCCGGGCCCTCACGGAGGAGGAAGCGGCGCAACAAGCGCAAAACGGGGCCTTTGACGGCAAGAAGGTGCGGGTGGAGTTCACCCTCCAGGGGGAAGCCCTGAACCAAAACGCCTTGGTGCGCTTCATCCAGGCCTTTGAAACCTCGCCCCGCTTCGGCATAGAGTTTCAGGGGGCTTCCTTGGACCAGAACCGGGGCATTTACACCTTTAGCGCCCGGGTGGGTGCGGTGGGGGGTGAGCAAGGTGCTCGCTAGGCTGGGGCAGCGGGAGTGGGCCCTCATCACCATCTTCCTCACGGTGGTGGTGGCCCTCCTCTGGTACTTCCTCCTTATCGTTCCCCTCCGGCAGGAAACCGAGGCCGTGCGTCAGGAGATCCAAACCCTCATCCCCGAGCGGGACCGGGGCCGCCAGGCGCAACGGGCCCTCCCCGAGCTCCGGGCAGCCATCGCCCAGCTCCAAGCGGAGCGCCAAGCCTTCCTCAGGGCGCTTCCCCGGGAGGAGCGGCTAGCCCAGGTGCTGAACGAGATCCTGGGCGAAGCCCTGCGCAGCGGGGTGACGGTGCGGTCCTTCACCCGCTCCCCCACCTCGGCCCCCGTGCCCGAGGTGCGGGCGGTGAACCTGGCCCTATCCCTGGAGGGGCCTTTCCCGGAAACCTACGCTTACCTAAGGCGCCTGGAAAGCCTCTCCCGCTTTAGCTCCCTTTCCGGGATCAACCTGAGCGTCCAGGGCCAGGACCTGAACCCCCTCTTGAGCACCAGCCTGACCCTGACCCTTTACATGCTGGCCAAGGATCTGGAGAGCGCCGGCACGCCTTCCGGCCAGCAAGGCCAAGGAGGTGAGCGGTGAAGGAAGCCCTCGCGCGCCTCGCCCAGGCCTGGCGGAACCTGCCCCAGTCCACCAAAATCCTCCTCGCAGGGCTACTCCTGGTGAGCGCCATCAGCTTGTGGTACGTGGGCTTTTACCTGCCGGCCCAAACACCGGTGACGGTGGAAGCGCCCCAAGCCCCCACGGGGGAAACGCCCAAGACCCTCGAGGCCCCCCCCATCCCCCCGCTCGCCGAGCCCACCCCGAGCCAGCCCGCCGCTCCTTCCCAGGCCGCGGCCCCCCAAACCCCCGCGCCCCAGGCGGAGGCCCCCAAGGCCACTCCCCTCCCGGTGCTGCCCCAGGCCAAGCAGGAGGCCCCGCCCCCGAACCCCTTCGTGCCCCTGGTGGTGGAGGCCCCGCCCAAAGCTCCCTCGCCCACCCCATCCATCCGGCCCCAGCCCGTTCCCACGGGGGCCCCGGTGCGGGTAAGCCAGGGCACCCCCTTGCCCGCGCCCCAGGTGGCCACCGCTCCCAGGCCCCTTCCGGGCACCCAGGGCGCCCTTCCCGCCCCCAAGGTCCTCACCCCCACCCCCAAGGCGGCGGTCCCGGCGGCCCAAGTGGAAGCGGGCGTGGCCTTGACCCCGCCGGCAACATTGGTGGAAGCCCCCTTAGCCCAAGAGGAAGCCCCCCAAGGGACCCGGGAAGCGCCGCAAACCCCTGGGGCCAAGACCCCCCTCGAGGCCCTGGTGGCGGAAAAGGGCCTGAAGCTTTCCGGCACCCTCTTGGGCCCGGTGAGCGTGGCCATTTTGGAAAGCAAGGAGGGCTACCTGGTGTTGCCCGTGGGTAGCCAAATCCCCGGAACCGAGGCGGTGGTGCGGCGCATAGAAGGCGACCGCATCACCTTGGCTCTGAAGGAAGAAACCCTAGACATGACGCTACTGCAGGCACAAGCGGGAGGTGGTCAGTGAGAGGATTGCTTATGAAGCCCGTGCTCTTTGCCTTAGGTGCCTTGGGCCTCGCGGCCCTGGCGGGGAGCTTGCCCGATGAGCCCCGCTTCGCCGCCAAGGTGGACTTGAAGGTTTCGGAAAGCCAGGTGCGGGCTGGGGCCACCTTGCCCCTGGACGTGGTCCTGGAAGCCTTGGCCAAGAGCGTGGGCCTTCAGCCCCTCATCTACCGGGCCTACGACGCCTCGGGGGACCCGGCCAAGGCCCAACCCCCCTTGCCCAACGTGAAGCTGGACTTCCAAGGAAAGCCCTTCCGCGAGGTCTGGGACCTCCTCTTCGCCACCTACGGGGCCCAGTTCAACCTGGATTACCTCTTCCTGCCCCCAGACGTGGTGGTGGTAGCCCCCAACCAGGTGATCACCGCCCTGGTGGACGCCCCAAGCCGCGCCGGGGCAGCGGAGCGGAGGCCCTATGTGATAGGGATTCCTGAGGCCGCCTACCGCCAAGCCATCCAAGGTCAAGGGGGACAGGTCCAGGTGGTTTCCAACGTGGAGTCCGCCAAGGCTTGGGTCCAAAACGACCTCCTCCCCTTCCTCTCCCGGGAAGCCGCCGGGCTCAACGTGAACTGGATCGTGGTGGAGGAAGGGGGCCGCCTCAAGGCCATCCTCTCCGTCCTGGCCACCCCGGAGCAACACGCCCGCTTCTCCGACATCCTGCAACGGGCGGGGATTGACTTTAGGCCCCTTCCCCCCCTGGCCCAGCCCAAGCCCCGCTTGGAGCGGGCTTACACCTTGGAACACGCCACCTTCCCCGAACTCCTCGCCTTCCTCCAAGGCCAGGTGCCAGGGGCCCAAATCAGCGTGGTGCCCACGAACCCCAAGCGGGCCCTCGTCCTGGCCACAGAGGAGGACCACGCCCGCTTGAGCGAGCTCCTCAAGGCCGCCGACGTCCCCAAGCCCCCGGCCAAGGTGCGCCGGGTCTACACCTTGCAAAACCTCACCTTCCCTGAGGCCCAAGAACGCCTAAAGCCCCTCCTGGAGAAGGAGCTTCCCCAGGCCCGCCTGGAAAGCATCCCCGGCAACCCCAAGGCCCTTCTCCTAGAGGCCACGGAGGCGGACCAAGCCCTTTTCGCCGAGCTGCTCAAGGCGGCGGACGTGCCCGCGCAGGTCCCCGCGCCCGCCCAAGAGGCCACGGTAAGGCGCCTCTACCCCTTGCGCTTCGCCGACGCCGAGAAGGTGGCCCCCTTCCTGGCCCGGGAGGTGCCGGGGATCGTGGTCCAGACCGTGCCGGGCCAGCCCGTCCTCTCCGTGCGGGGCACGGAGAAGCAGCTCAGCGAGGTGGAAAACCTCCTCACGCAGATTGACCGGGCCCCCGAGCAGGGCCCCCCGGTCTTCCAGCGGGCTTACCAGCTTTCCAACGCCAAGGCCGCCGAGCTGGCCAAGGTCCTCCAGGAGGCGCTGCAGGCAAGGCAGCCCCAAGAGCAAGGCCAGCAAGCGGCCCAGCCCGCCCGCCGCCCGGCCACGGTGGTGGCGGACGAGCGCACCAACACCCTCATCGTCACTGGGACCCAGGAGGACTTGGCCCTGGTGGAGGGGCTCATCCCCCGGCTGGACCAGGCGGTGCCCCAGGTGAACCTTAGGGTGCGCATCCAGGAGGTGCAGTCCAACCTGAGCCGCAACCTGGGGATCCAGTGGAACACCATTTCCGGCGGCAATGTGGTGGCCAGCATCCTGAGTTCTGGCCTCTCCTTGATCTTTGACAGCACCCGCAGCCTCGCCAGCCTGAACGTGATGGCCACCTTGGACGCCTTGCAGAAGCAAGGCCTTTCCCGGGCCCTGAGGGACGTGAACCAACTCGTGCTCAACAACCAAACGGCGCGGCTCCAGTCAGGCGAGACCTTCTTCATCCGGCGGGTGGTAAACGATCAGGTAGAACGGGTGCCTTTTGACGTGGGCATCATCGTGGAGGTCACTCCCCAGATCACCGCCGACGGTCAGATCCTCCTGAACATCAAGGCCGAGGTTTCCGGCAACGTCCAGCGCAACCCCGTGGATGGGGACGTGGACCGTTTCACCAAGCAGGTGGTGACCACCACCTTGCGGGTGCGGGACGGGCAAACCGTGGTCCTAGGAGGGCTTACTTCTCAGGAAACCAACCAGACGCAACAGGGTGTACCCCTCCTCATGGACATCCCCCTCATCGGGGAACTCTTCAAGCAACGCACCAACGAAACCACCGAGAAGGAGCTTTTGGTGGTCATCAACGCCAACGTGGTGCGGGAAGTAACCCAAAACCCCTAAAGGGCCCTGGGCCCTAGGGGGGCGGGAAGTTCCCGCCCCCTTTACAATGTCCCCATGAGGTTCCTCACGGCAGGCGAGTCCCACGGCCCCGAGCTTTTGGCCATCATTGAGGGGCTTCCCGCCGGGCTACCCCTCACGGAGGCGGACATCAACCCCTGGCTGGAAAAGCGGCAAAAGGGCTACGGCCGGGGGCGACGCATGGCCATTGAAACGGACCGCGTGGAGTTCCGGGCCGGGGTGCGGGCCGGGCGCACCACCGGGGCTCCCGTGGCCTTGGCCATCCGGAACGCCGACCACCGCAACTGGCTGGAGATCATGGACCCCACCCCCGGCAACGAGCCCCGCAAAAAGGCCCTCACCGCCGCCCGTCCCGGCCACGCCGATCTGGCGGGGGGCATCAAGTACGGGCACAAGGACCTGCGGGACGTGCTGGAAAGGGCCAGCGCCCGGGAAACCGCCATGCGGGTGGCGGTGGGGGCGGTGGCCATGAAGCTCCTCTCCCTCCTGGGGGTGGAAGGGGTGGGGTACGTGGCGGGGATGGCGGGGGTGTGGAGCCAGGTCCCCTTCGCCTGGGAGCTCGTACCCCGCATAGAGGAAAGCCCGGTGCGCATGACCGACCCCGAGGCGGAGGCCGAGGTGATCCGCCGCATTGACCAGGCCAAGGCGGAAGGGGACACCCTGGGCGGGGTCATTGAAGCCCGCTTCCGCGGCCTGGTGCCCGGCCTCGGCAGCCACGTCCACTGGGACCGGAAGCTGGACGGCCGCCTGGCCCAGATGGCCCTCTCCATCCCGGCGGTCAAGGGGGTGGAGATCGGCCCCGCCTTTGAGAACGCCATGAAGCGGGGCTCGGAGGTGCACGACGCCATCTACTGGAGCCCGGAGCGGGGGTTTTACCGCAAGACCAACCGGGCTGGGGGGCTGGAAGGGGGCATGACCACGGGGGAGGAGCTGGTGGTGCGGGCCGCCCTCAAACCCATCGCCACCCTCATGCGCCCCCTGCCCACGGTGGACGTGGTGACCCACGAGCCCAAGGACGCCGCCCGGGAGCGCTCGGACACCACCGCCGTGCCCGCCGCCAGCGTGATCCTTTGCGCCCTTTCCGCCATCGTCTTGGCCCAGGCCTACCTGGAGAAGTTTGGCGGGGACACCCTGGAAGAGATCCAGGAGCGGGTGGCCCGCTACCGGGAGCGAGCTCTCCAATACTAGCGGGGCGTAGGATAGGTCCATGGCCCGCCTCGAGGTCCCCCGCCCCGCCACCTTCATCAGCCTGACCGGCTTCATGGGGGTGGGGAAAAGCCGCATCGGGCGGGAGTTGGCCCGCGCCCTAATGCTTCACTTCATAGACCTGGACCGCTACATTGAACGGCGGACCGGCCTTTCCATCCCCGACATCTTCCGCCACCTGGGAGAGGAGGCCTTCCGCCGCATGGAGAAGGAGGCGGTGCGGGAGCTTTTGGCCAAGGACTTCCTGGTCCTCTCCTTGGGCGGGGGGACCTTCGTGGACCCGGAAAGCCGCTCCCTCCTCCTCGCCCGGGGCCCGGTGGTGGCCCTCTGGGCCAGCCCGGAAACCATTCTGGAGCGGGCCACGAGAAAACCGGGGGAAAGGCCCCTTCTGCAGGTGGAAAACCCTCTGGAGCGCATCCGCGCCCTCCTCGAGGCCCGCACCCCCATCTACCGAGAGGCCCACGTGCACGTGTCCACCGACCACCGCAAGGTGGAAGGGGTGGTGGAGGAGATTGTGGAGAAGCTTTGGGCGTATGCAAGGGCTAAGCGTGCGTAATCCTGTTCCCTACCCCATCCTCATCGGGGAGGGCGTCTTGGCCGAGGTGCGGGTGGAAGGCCCCCTGGCCCTCCTCTACGACCGCAAGGTGGAGGCCTTCGCCCTGGAGGTGGCGGAGGCTTTGGGCGTGGTCCACCGCCTGGGCCTGGAAGGGGGGGAAGGGGCGAAGACCCTTGCGGTCTACGGAGAGGTCCTTTCCTTCCTGGCGGCGCGGGGCCTGCCCCGGAACACCACCCTCCTGGTGGTGGGCGGGGGCACCCTCACGGACCTGGGGGGGTTCGTGGCCGCCACGTACCTGAGGGGGATACCCTACCTGGCCTTTCCCACCACCACCTTGGCGGTGGTGGACGCCAGCGTGGGGGGCAAGACGGGCTTAAACCTCCCCGAGGGGAAGAACCTGGTGGGGGCCTTCCACTTCCCCTTGGGGGTCTACGCCGAGCTCAAAACGCTCAGGACCCTCCCTCCCGCCACCTTCAAAGAAGGGCTGGTGGAGGCCTTCAAGCACGGGATCATCCAGGGGGATGAGGCCCTTTTAGCGGTGGAGGACTTAACCCCGGAAAGCCCCCGCCTAGAGGGCTATTTAGCCCGGGCGGTGGCGGTGAAGGTGGCCATCACGGAAAAGGACCCCTTGGAGAAGGGGGAGAGGAGGCTTTTGAACCTGGGCCACACCCTAGGGCACGCCCTCGAGTCCCACACCCGCCACGCCCTACCCCACGGGGCGGCGGTGGCCTACGGCCTCCTCTTCGCTGCCCTTTTAGGCCGGGCTTTGGGTGGCAGGGACCTCACGCCCCTCGTGCTTCGGCTCCTCCGCTGGCTAGCCCCGCCCCCCATTCCCCTTGTACCCTTTACCACCCTGGTACCCTATCTCCTACGTGACAAGAAAAAACTCTCCGAAAGCCTCCACTGGGTAGTCCCCTTGGACCTGGGAAAGCTTGAAGTAAGGCCTCTTCCTGAAAACCTCCTCCAAGAGACGTATGCTCAGTGGCAAAAGTTTTTAGCCCGCGAGGGCTTTGCAAAAAGCTAAGGTTAACCCAAGTTGCTACCTATCCCCTGGATCTGAAAAAATAGTGGCCGCTATGCTTTCCCGTCTCATAGCGGCCTTTTGCATTATAGACGACGCCCTGCAAGCCATGGGCTACAAGGATGACCCCCAAGCCAAAACGCCCGCCTCCGCCGGGGTACAAGGCGATTTACTAGGCAAGCCCGGTGGGGCTTGCCTAAGGAACGTGAACCGGGTATAAAATTACAATATGCCGAAGAAAGTGGGATTATTGGTCCTGTTCGGTTTAGCCCTGGCGCAGGGCTTCACCGTCCACACCCCCTTGGGCAAAGCCCAGGGACGGATAGAAGGGGAGGCCATCGCCTTCTACGGCCTCCCCTACGCCGAGGCGGAGCGGTTTAAGGCGCCCAAACCCGTCCGGGCCTGGCCCCAAGGCGTGGGCCAGGAGGCGGTGGCCTGCCCCCAGACCCCGGGGATCACGGAGTGGTTCGGCGGGCCCATCCCGCCGCAACGGGAAGACTGCTTGCTCCTAAACATCTACCTCCCCCTCGAGGCCCCGCCCCCGGAAGGGTTTCCCATCATGGTCTACCTTCACGGGGGCGCCTTCACCTCGGGGGCTGGGGCCGAGCCCATCTACCGGGGACACCGCCTGGCCCAGGAGGGCGTCATGGTGGTGGCCCCCAACTACCGCCTGGGGCCCTTGGGCTTCTTGGCCCTCCCCGCCCTCGCCCAGGAAGACCCGAGGGCGGTGGGGAACTACGGCCTTCTGGATGCCCTCGAGGCCCTGCGCTTCGTGCAGCGCTACGCCCGCCACTTCGGGGGCAACCCAAAGAACGTCACCCTCTTCGGGGAGTCCGCCGGAGGCATGATGGTCTGCACCCTCCTCGCCACCCCCGAGGCCCAGGGGCTCTTCCACCGGGCCATCCTCCAGTCCGGAGGATGCACCTACACGAGGCCCTTAGAGGAGGACTTCCCCTTCGGGGAAGCCTGGGCCAAGGAGCGGGGCTGCAACCCGAAGGACCTCGCCTGCCTCCGGAACCTGCCCCTGGAGCACCTCCTCCCCCGCGAGCCCACCCTGGAGGCCATGCACCGCTTCCTCTCCCGGCCCTCCATCTTCCGCGTAGGCCCCTTCAAGCCCCACCGCTCTCCCCTCCTGCCCCAAGACCCCAAGGAGGCCCTCCGGCAAGGAAAGGCCCAGGACCTACCCCTCATCGCCGGGGCCAACGCTGAGGAGATCACCTTCCCCGCCCTCCAGGGGCTTTTGGGGCCCAAAGACTGGGAGGAGGCCAAGGGGAGGCTTGGGGAGTCAGGGCTTTCCCCGGAACAGGCGGAGGCCCTCCTCGCCCTCTACCGGAAGCGCCACCCAAGCCCCCAGGCCGCTTGGGGAGAGCTCCAGACCGACCTCACCCTCCTCTGCCCCTCCCTGCAAGCGGCCCGCTTGCAAAGCCCCCATGCCCCCACCTACGCCTACCTCTTCACCTTCCGTGTCCCCGGCTTTGAGGGGCTAGGCAGCTTCCACGGCCTGGAGCTTGCCCCCCTCTTCGGCCACCTCCACACCTCCCCTTTCCTTCCCCTCTTCCTGGGAGCGGAGGCCTGGGAGAAGGGGGAGTGGCTGGGGAAGCGGATGCGCCGCTACTGGACGGGCTTCGCCAAGGAGGGGGAGCCCAAGGGATGGCCCCGCTGGCCCCTCTACCGGGAGGGATACCTCCTGCGGCTGGACGTCCCTATAGGGCTTCTTCCCGACCCTTATGAGGAGCGGTGTAGCCCCCTCGAGGCCCTTGGCCTACTATAGGGGCATGCGCGCCCGCGCCACCTGCCCCCTGGACTGCCCCGACGCCTGCAGCCTCCTCCTCACCCTGGAGGGAGGCCGTCTGGCGCGGGTGGAGGGGGACCCCCGCCACCCCATCACCCGGGGCTTCGCCTGCGCCAAGACCTACCGCTACCCCGAAAGGGTTAAGGAAAGGCTACGCCACCCTCTGCGCCGGGTGGGGCGCAAGGGGGAGGGGCGGTTTGAAAGGGTCTCCTGGGAAGAGGCTTTGGACGAGATCGCGGATAGGCTCAAGGCCGTCTTGGACACCCACGGGGGGCGAGGCGGTCCTGCCCTACCACTACGCCGGCACCATGGGGCTCATAGAGAACCAGCACCCCCTGGCCTTCTTCCGGGCCATCGGGGCGAGCGAGCTCCTGGAGACCATCTGCGCCACGGCGGGGGCCGCCGCCTGGGAGATGACCTACGGCCCCCGCCTCGCCCCCGACCCCGAGGACATCCCGGAAAACGCCCGCTACATCCTCCTGTGGGGCATCAACAACCTCACCACCAACAGCCACCTCACCCCCTTCCTCAAGGAGGCCAAGGCCCGGGGGGCCAAGGTGGTGCACATTGACCCCTACGAGAACCGGACAAGCCGCTTCGCCCATCTCCACCTCAAGATCCGCCCCGGCACCGACGCCGCCTTGGCCTACGCCCTGGCCCACGTCCTCTTCCGGGAGGGCCTGGTGGACTGGGCCTACCTGGAGGAGGCGGCCACGGGGGTGGAGGCGTTCCGGGAGGAGGCGGAGGCCTGGCCCCCGGAGCGGGCGAGCGCCCTTACCGGAATAGAAAAGGAGGCCATAGAGGCCCTGGCCCGGGAGCTGGGCGAGGCCAAGCGGGTTTTCCTGCGGGTGGGCTATGGCATGACCCGCCACCCCGGGGGCGGGAACGCCTTAAGGGCGGTGATCCTCCTCCCCGCCCTCCTCGGGGCCTGGCGCTACCCGGGCTCTGGGGCCATGCTCTCCACCAGCGGAGCTTTTTTCCTCAACAAGCGCCATCTCGGGGGGCGGCACCTCCTGGAGGGAGGCCACCCCCACGAGGGCTACTTCCGCCCCAACCCCAAGGCCCGGGCCATCAACATGAACCAGCTCGGCACCGCCCTCACCGAGCTTGACCCGCCCATACGGGTCCTCTTCGTCTTCAACAGCAACCCCCTGGTGGTGGCCCCGAGCACGGGGAAGGTGCGGGCGGGGCTGGCGCGGGAGGACCTCTTCACCGTGGTCCTGGAGCAGGTAAGGACGGAAACCGCCCTCTTCGCCGACTACCTCCTCCCCGCCACCTTTTTCTACGAGCACCCGGACCTCTACACGAGCTACGGCCACTACTACCTCTCCTGGAACGAGCCCTTGGCCGAGCCCGAGGGGGAGGCGAGGCCCAACACCTGGGTCTTCCGGGAGCTCGCCAAGCGGCTCGGCCTGAAGGAGCCCACCCTCTACTGGGAGGCGGAGGAGGTGGCCCGAAGCCTCCTGGCCACGGACCACCCCTACTTGGAGGGGATCACCCTGGAAAGGCTCAAGGCGGAGGGCTTCCTCAAGCTCAACCTGCCCAAGCCCTTCCTGCCCTTCGCCCAAGGCCCCGTGCGCTTTAGCCCCCCTC
Source organism: Thermus sp. 2.9 (assembly GCF_000794385.1). Lineage (GTDB taxonomy): Bacteria > Deinococcota > Deinococci > Deinococcales > Thermaceae > Thermus > Thermus thalpophilus. The sequence continues at coordinate 61,387 of NZ_JTJB01000001.1, read as the reverse complement.
CCGAGGTCATCCCCACGGAGCCCCGGCCCGGCTACCCCTTGATCCTCCTCACCCCGCCCGCCCACCGCTTCCTCAACACCACCTACGGGAACGTGGAGGCCCTGGTGGCGGCGGAAGGGGGGGAACCCGTGCTCCTCATCCACCCCCTGGACGCCGAGGCCCGGGGCATACGGGACGGGATGCTCGTCCACATCCATTCCCCTTGGGGGCGGATCACCCGGAAGGCCCGGGTGAGCGAGGCCCCGAGGCCCGGGGTGGTGGTCCTCGAGGGCACCTGGTGGGAGCAGTGGGCCCCCGACGGCAAGGGGGTGAACCACCTCACCGGGGAGGGGCTCACGGACCTGGGGGGCGGGAGCACCTTCCACAGCACCCCGGTGGAGGTGGAGCCCCTGCGCCTTGCCGGATTTGCGCCTGATCTACAATCCTGCTAGGCTAAAGGGGTGCGCGAGGGGGTGCCCAGGAAGCGCTCCGTGGCCCTAGCCGCCTGGGGGGAAGAGGGGCTGCTCCTCGTCCTGCGGCCGGAGGAGGACCCGGAGTTCGGGGGGGCCTGGGGGCTTCCCGCCGTGAGCCTGGAAGGGGAGGAAACCCCGGAGGAGGCCGCCTTCCGCGTGGCCCGGGAAAAGCTCGGCACCGCCCTGGCCCAGGCCCAGCCCCTCGCCTTCGGCGTGGAGGAGAGGCCCCGCTACACCCTGGAGTTATGGGTCTTTGAGGGGCGGCTCGCCGCTCCCCCCAAGCTCCCCGAGCCCAAACCCGGCAAGACCTACTACGCCGCCTTCCGCTATGGGCACCCCGAGGACCTCAAGGAGGCAGCCCGGCGGGGCTCCTTGTGCAGCCGGCTTTACCTGGCGGTGAAAGGGCTTTGCCCATGATGGAAACCCTGGTCCTGGTAAACCTCTTCCACGAGCTGGCCCTCAAGGGGCAGAACCGCCCCTTTTTCCTGAAGAAGGCCAAGGCCCACGTGCGGGAGGCCCTAGAAGGGCTTGGGGCCACCTTAGAGGCGGACTGGTCCATGGCCCTCCTCTTCCGCCTGGAGGAGGCGGCCTGGCTCGAGGCCCAGTCCCGGCTCCAGGACACCCTGGGGGTGGAAAGCTTCGCCCGGGTCCTGCGGGTGCCCCCAAGCCTCGCCGCCTTGGAAAGCGCCTTGGAGAGGGTGTTGGCGGAGGAGCGCTTCTACAGCTTCCGCATCACCGCCAAGCGCTCGGACAAGACCTTCCCCCTCACCTCCCCCGAGATAGAGCGGCGCCTGGGGGCCTTCGTGAAGGAAAGGACGGGGGCCCAGGTGCGGCTCAAGGGGGCGGAGCGGGAGTTCGTGGTGCGCATCCTCCCGGGGGCGGCCCTTTTGGAGGTGGCCCGCCACCCGGGGCCAGGGGGGCTTCCCCCTGGGGTTTCCGGGAAGGTGGTGGCCCTCCTCTCGGGGGGCATAGACTCCCCCGTGGCCGCCTACCGCCTCATGCGCCGGGGGGCGGAGGTGGTCCTCGTCCACTTCCACCCCTTCCCCCTCCTCTCCGGGGCAAGCCGGGAGAAGGCCATGGCCCTGGCCGAGCGCCTCGCCCGCTTCCAGCACCGCCTCCGCCTCCACCTGGTGCCCTTCAGCGAGGTGCAGCGGCGGATCATCGTGGAGGCCCCCACCCCCTACCGGGTGGTCCTCTACCGCCGCTACATGCTCCGCATCGCCGAGGCCATCGCCCGGGAAGAGGAGGCCTTGGCCCTTTGCACGGGGGACAGCCTAGGCCAGGTGGCCTCCCAGACCCTGGAAAACCTCCACGTGGTGAACCAGGCGGCCACCCTCCCCGTCTTCCGCCCCCTCATCGGGCTGGACAAGCAGGAGATCATGGCCGAGGCCAAACGCATCGGCACCTACCCCATCTCCATCCTCCCCGACGAGGAGTGCTGCACCCTCTTCGCCCCCAAGCACCCCGTGACCCGGGCGAGGCTGGAAGTGGTCCTGGAGGCCGAGGCCCGCCTGCCCACGGCGGAGCTCGTGGCCTTGGCCCTGAAGGAGCGGGAGGTGGTCACCTACGCCTGGCCGGGGCGGAAGCCCCTGGGAGAGGCGGAGGAAAAGGCTTTTATAATGGAGCATGGAACTCCTCGAGGCTAAAGCCCTTCTGGAACGGGGCGAAACCACCCCCTTGGCCCTTTTGGAGGAGGCGCTGGAGCGGGCCACGGCCTTCGCCGACCGCAACGCCTTGGCCTATCTGGACGAAGAGGCCGCCCGCAAGGAGGCGGAGGCCCTCACGGAAGAGCTTCGCCAGGGGCGGCCTCGAGGCCCCCTCCACGGGCTGCCGCTCACGGTGAAGGACCTCTTCCCCGTGAAGGGGATGCCCACCCGAGCGGGGACCCGCGCCCCCCTTCCCCCCCTTCCCGAGGAGGCCCAGGCGGTGCGGCGGCTAAGGGAGGCGGGGGCCCTGGTCTTCGCCAAGGCCAACATGCACGAGATCGCCTTGGGGATCACCGGGGAAAACCCCTGGACGGGCCCGGTGCGCAACGCCATTGACCCCACCCGCCAAGCGGGAGGCTCCAGCGGCGGGAGCGCCGTGGCGGTGGCCCTGGGCATCGGCCTCGCCTCCTTGGGCACGGATACCGGGGGTTCCATCCGCATCCCCGCCGCCTTCAACGGGGTGGTGGGCTTCAAGCCCTCCTACGGCCGCATCTCCTTGGAAGGGGCTTTGCCCCTTTCCCGCTCCACCGACCACGCCGGGCCCCTCGCCAAGACGGTGCGGGACGCCCACTTTCTCACGGAGATCCTGGCGGGGGAAAGCATACCCCTAGAAGCCCCCCAGAACCCCACCTTCGGCGTTCCCACGGACTTTTTGGAGGGCAGGCTGGGCCACGGGGTGAGGCGGGCCTTCCTGCGGCTCCTGGAGGACCTCCCCACCCTGCGGGCGGAGGTGAAGGAGGTTTCCCTGCCCCTTAAGGGGGTCTACGAGGTCTACACCCGCCTGGTGCGCTACGAGGCGGCCCGCATCCACGAAAGGGCCCTAAAGGGGCACCCGGAAGGCTTCTCCCTCCCGGTTCGGGAAGCCCTCCTGGCGGGCCTCGCCCTCACGGAGAAGGACTACCGCGACGCCGTGGCGGAGCGGGAGGCCCTGCGCCTGGAGCTCATGAAGGCCCTGAGGGGGGTGGACGCCCTCCTCCTCCCCGCCCAACCCCTCCCCGCCCCCCCCTTGGGCACGGAGGAGGTGGAGCTGGAATCGGGCAGGAAGAGCCACCGGGAAGCCTTCATCACCCTCACCCTCCCCTTTAGCCTCTTGGGGGTGCCCACCCTGGTCCTCCCCTTCGCCCGGGTGGAGGGGATGCCCGTGGGGCTCCAGGTGGTGGGGCCCTACGCCGAGGACGGCCGGGTGCTCGCCATCGGGGGCTGGCTGGAGGAGCGCCTAAAGTAGGGCGTAGAGGAGGGCTAGGCTTAAGAGGGTGAGGGGAAGGCCGAAGCGGAGGTGCTCCCTAAAGCCCATCCGCACCCCTTCCTTCCCCGCCCCTTCGGCCACGATGAGGTTGGCCACGCTGGCGAGGAGGGTGAGGTTTCCCGCCAAGGTGCTCCCCCCCGCCAGGAGGAGCCAGTCCTCGGGGCTTTGGGCCAGGGGGGCGAGGAGGAGCACCGCGGGCACGTTGGAGATGAGGAGGGAAAGCGAGGTGGCGGCGAGGAGAAGCCCCAAGGGGGTGGCCGCCAAGGGGAGAAGGGCCTCGGCCAGGCCCAGGCGCCTCACTCCCTCCGTGAGGAGGAAAAGCCCGCCGAACATCACCAAAAGCTCCCAGTCCACCCGCTGGAAGTAGCGCTCGGAGCGGAGCCTCCGGGTGAAGAGGAGAAGCCCCGCCGCCACCAGGGCCCCCTGGGCCATGGGGTAGCCCAGGAGGAAGGCCAAAAGGAGCCCAAGGGCCACGGCGAGGCCCTTCCGGAGGAGGGCGGGGTGCAGCCGGTAGCGCAAGGGGGGAAGGGGCGGCAGGGGCTTTAGGGAGCGCGCCTCGGGGTAGAGGAGGGCGAGGAGGAGGACCTGGAGGCAAAGCCCCAGGAGGGCGGGAAGCCAAAGGTTCCGGACAAAGTCCAGGTAGCCAAGGCCCGAAAGGCTCGCCACCAGGATGTTCTGCGGGTTGCCCGTGGGGGTCAAGAGGCTTCCCGTGTTCACCGCCCCCATGAGGGCGAGAAGGTAGGGCACGGGGTTCAGGCCAACCCCCTGGACCACCCGCACCACCAGGGGGGTGAGGAGGAGGGCCATGGTGTCGTTGAGGAAGAGGGCGGAAAGGAGCCCGGCCCCAAAGGTGAGGAGGACGAGGAGGGAGAAGGGGCTTTTCGCCAGGCGCAAGAGGGCCTCCGCCGCCAGGCCGAAGAAGCCGGCGTAGGAAAGCTGGGCGTTTAGGACCATGACCCCGAAGAGGAAGGCCAGGGTTTCGGCGTCCAGGGCGTGCCAGGCCTCCTCCAGGTCAAAGGTCCCGAGGAGGAGGAGAAAACTCCCCCCCACGAGCGCCACCCCGGCCCGGTTCATGCGGAAGCCGGGAAGCCCCCCCAGGGCGAGGCCCAGGTAGGCGAGGAGAACCACCGAGAGCCTAAGGGCTTCCATAAAGGCGGGCCTCGAGGCGGGCCTTCACCTGGGGCCACTCCTCCCGCAGGATGCTGTAGATCACGTCGTCGCGAAAGGTCCCATCGGGGAGCCTGCGGTTTTTCCGGAGCACCCCCTCCCGCACCGCCCCTAAGGACTCCAAGGCCCTTTGGCTCCGCTCATTGTTCCGGTTCACCTTGAACTGGACCCGCTCCACCCCAAGAACCTCAAAGGCGTGGCGGAGGAGAAGGTACTTGGCCTCCTTGTTGGCGGGGCTGCCCCAGAAGGCCTTGAAGATCATGGTGCCGATCTCCAGCTTCCCGTGCTCGGGCTCGGGGGCGATGACGGAGATGCGCCCCGCCAGGGCCTCCCCCAGGTAGACCGCCCAGTTCACCCGGCCGGGCTCGGAAAGCAGGGCCTCCAGGTGGGCCCTCAAGGCCTCCTCCGTGGGCCCCGAGGGAACGCTCAGGAAGCGGTAGACCTCGGGATCGTAGTGGGCGAGGAAACCGGGAAGGTGGGCCAGGCTTAAGGGTTCTAGGCGCACGTACCGCCCCTCCACGCGCTCGGGAAAGGTCCACATGGACCCATTATCCTGGGAAAGCGTGGAAACCCTAAAGGCGGTCTTAGCCCTCCTCCACCTCCCCCACCGGGGAAGCGCCACGGACCTCGAGGCCGAAGCCTTCCGGCGCCTCAAGGCCTTCTTGGCGGAGAAGGGCATCCAGGCGGAAACCCTCCCCTTCCGGGGGGTGAGGAGCTACGGCACGGAACTCCTCGCCATTAGCCTCCTCCTCGCCCTAAGCCCCCTCTCCCCCATCCTCCCCCTCCTGGGGGCCCTCGGCTTTTTCCTTTACTTCAGCGGCCAGCGCCCCTGGAGCTTCCTCCTGGACCGCTACCCCTCGCAAAACCTCTTGGCCTGGAAGGGAACAGGGGAACGGGCGCTCGTCCTCATAGCCCACGTGGACACCGCCAAGACCTTTTTCCTCTACCACCCCAAACGGGTAAGGAGCTTCCGGCAAAACTTCTTGGCAAACGCCCTTATCGCCTTTCTAAGCCCCCTCTTGGCATTTACCCCCTTGAAGTGGCCCCTAGGCTTTTACTTCCTCCTGCAAGCAACCCTTCTCCTTCACCGGGAGTTAAGGGCGGCCTACGTGGAAGGGGCCAACGACAACGCCAGCGGGGTGGCGGTGGCCACGGCCCTTTTCCTCGCCACCGAGCCCCCCAAGGGGTGGCGGCTCGGCCTCGCCCTCACGGGGTGCGAGGAGGTGGGGGCCCTGGGGGCCAAGGCCCTGGCCCGCCGACTGCCCCAAGGGGCCCTCCTCCTCAACCTGGACAACGTGGGCCGGGGGGAGCTTTTCTACGTGGAGGGAGAGGGCATGCTCCGCTACACCCCTTATCGCGGGCCCCTTCTGGAAGCCGCCCGCAAAACCCCGGGGGCCCAACCCCTCCGCTACCGCCTGGCCTACTTTGACGCCTTGCCCCTGGCGCAAAGGGGCTTTCCCACCCTCACCCTCATCCGGTTGGAAGGGGGCGTACCCCCCGACTGGCACTGGCCCACGGACACCTTCGCCCGCCTGGACCTCGAGGCCGTGGCGGATACCTTGGCCTACGGCCGGGCGCTTTTGGCCCGGGTGTGGGACGCCACGCCCTAGGCAAACCCCGGCTCCCGGGCCAGAAGGGCCAAGAACGCCGCCGCACCCTGCACCATGGGGCCCCGCCAGTCCGCGGCGGTCTTGGCTCCTAGGCCCAGGTACTGCGCCCAAAGGGTAGCCAGGGCTTCCGCCCCCATTCCGCCGTGGCGGAAGCCGACATTCCGCACCCCTCTCCCTTGGCCTTAGGATTTTGGGATGGAAACCACACCCAACCTACAGGTGTACGACCTGGGCCACCTGGGCCTGGTGGCCAGCATCCTGGATCAGATAGGACTGGTACAGACCGTAGACCGGTTCGTGGGCCCAAGGCCGGGCGAAAAGGTCTCCACTGGCATGGCCCTCAAGGCCGCCATACTGAACGCCCTGGGCTTCGTCACCTCTCCCCTCTACCTCTTCGGCCACTTCTTCCAGGACAAGCCCACCGAGCTGCTCCTGGGGCCCGGCATCACCCCCGAACTTTGAACGACGACCGCATGGGCCGCATGCTGGACAGCCTGTACGCGGCCGGGGTCACCGAGCTGTTCGTGGAGGTGGCTAAATCTGCCCGCAGAGCCTTTCCCTTTCCCGTGCGGGCTCTTCACGTGGACTCCACCAGCTTTCACGTCCACGGGGTGTACGGGAGCGGGGAAGAGGGCCAGACCGATACGGGGGACGAGCCCCTGGTCATCCGCCTCACCCACGGCTACAGCCGGGACCACCGCCCAGACCTCAAGCAGTGGGTGATGAACCTGATCTGCGCCGATACCGGGGGGATTCCCCTGCTCTTCGCTCCTGGGGATGGGAACCAGTCGGATCAGGAGGCCTTGGTTCCCCTGCTGGCGCGCTACCGCCAGAGCCTGGAACTGGGGGAGGTGGTGGTGCTGGACGGGGCCAGCTACAGCCAGGAGAACCTGGGGGCCCTGCGTGGGTTCTCCTGGGTCATGCGGGTGCCGGCCACCCTAAAGGAGGCCAAGGTCCTGCTACGCGAGGAGTTACCCCAGGAGGCCTGGAGGCCTCTGCTGCCGGGCTACCGGGGGCTGGAGGTGGAGAGCGAGTACGGGGGTGTGCGGCAGCGCTGGCTGTTGGTGGAGAGCCAGGAGCGGGCCAGGATGGAGGAAGCGAGCCTCCAGCAGCGGATAGCGCGGGCCGAAGGGGAGGCGCGGAAGGTCCTGGGCCGGCTGACGGCTCGGACCTTCGCCTGTGAGGCGGACGCCCGGCGGGCCCTGAGCGAGGCCAGCGGCCGACTTCCTTCGCACCGGCTGGTCTACCTGGGAGTGCAGGAGGAACGCCAATGGGAGCGGGTGGGCCGGCCGCGCAAGGGGGAGCGACCCTTGGCGGTGGTCTACCGCCTGCGGGCCCGCCTGGAGGTGGATCAGGAGAAGCTGGAGCGGGCGAGGCGGGGCCTGGGGCGATTCCTCCTGGCCACGAACGTGCTGGACCGGGAGGGGCTTCCCCCTCAGGAGGTGCTGAGGCGGTACAAGGACCAGGCCCGGACGGTGGAGCGGGGGTTCCGGTTTCTGAAGGACCCCCTGTTCTTTGCGGAGAGCACCTTCTTGAAGCGGCCCGAGCGGGTGATGGCCCTGGGGATGGTGATGGCCCTGGCCCTTCTGGTGTACGCCCTGGGGGAGTGGGCGCTGAGGCGGAGGCTTTGGGAGGCGGGGTCCAGCCTGCCGGACCAGAAGGGGAGACCCACAGCCAAGCCCACCTTGCGCTGGGTGTTTCAACTCTTTATGTGGGTCCGACTGGTGGAGCTGGGGGGCAGGTGGTTCGTCCTCAACCTGGCTCCCCATCACGAGACCGCGGCGCGCCTCCTGGGGGCCGGGCGATATTACCTGCTGGAGTGAAGGGGGTGCGGAATGTGGGGGAAGCGGGGAATAAGGCGGCCAAGAAAGGCTTCATCCGGAAAAAACCCTTGCCATTCCGGGTGCTCGGCGAGGAAGGCGCGGACGGCCCGGCGCACGCAAGGCACCTCCCTGCGGCACACGAAGGCTTGCCAAAGCCGCATGAGCCCAGACCGCCTAACCACCAACGCTTCCCGGATAAGCCGTTCCCGCTCCGCTTCCCGCCGAAGCACCGCTTGCCGCTCGCGAACGCCCGCCTCCAAGGAAACGGGATCAGGAAACCACATACTCCCTCCAGCGTGGAGCCCCGCGGGCTTGCCCAAGGCAACCTCCCCTGAACCTCGCCGGCAATGGCCGGTCTACCGCAAACTGCAATCGCATACCCACCTCCTAGTTCCCGCAACCAAAATGGGTTGCTACGCTCAGCGTAGGCCGGCAGGCCCAGGTTTGGGTTAGCTTCTGACCCCGGAAAGGAAAGGCTTCCCAGCCCGGCTGGGAAGCCAAAGCGGGGATGACCCCACCTACCGGATCGCTCCAGCGAACTTCAAGACCGCCCCGCTACCCGGAGCCCCCACGCCGTTTACCGTCACGTAAAGGTCGCCGCTTGGGGCGATGGCCAAGGCCGTGGGGAAGGAAAGCCCATCCACCACCACCTCAAACCCCCCAGGCCGCACCCTGAGGACCGCCCCAGTACCTGGGATGGGCCCCCGTTCCCCCGTTTCCGCAAAGCGCACGGCGTAGAGCTGGCCGTCCGGCCCCTCCTGGAGATCGGTGAGCATGGTGGCCCCGGTGGCGTAGTCGCTCACCTTACCCCCCTCCACCTTCACCACCTTGGCGGCGCCTTTGAGGAAGGAACCCCCCGAAAGGAGGCTCACGTAGAAAACCCCGTCTTTGACCACCACCGCCGTGGGCACTGGGTCCATCTCCATGGCCCCGCCCCGGGCGGGGTTGGCGAAAGGCCCCGGGAGCCCGGCGAAGACCGCCACCAAGCTGACCGCACCCGTGGAGGGGTTCACCTTCAAAAGGTCGTTGGCCCCGGCGTCGGCCACGTAAACGTAGCCATCGGCGCCCACGGTGAGGCCGTAGGGGTGGGTCTCCCGGTGGAAGCCATCGGGGTTCTGGGCCTTCTCAAAGGCCCAAAGGTCCGCCACCTTCTCGGGCCCCTCAGGCCCTACCCGCGCCACCACCCCCATGAAGGGCATGGGGTCCCTGTCCGCTTGGTTCCAGCCCCCGCTGGTGACCAAAAGCCCCCCGAGCCAGGCCAGCCTCGAGGCCCCGCTGGACTCCTGGCCCAAGGCCACGGAGGGGAAACGGGCCACCTCCTGGACCTCCCCACCCGGTTCCAGGCGCAAGACCCGGGAGGTGGCCCCCACGCGAGCCACCACCTTCTCCCCGGTTTCCGGGTTTACCGCTTCCACCTCGGTATCCCCGCCCAGGCCGTATTCCACCACGTAAAGCCGCCCATCGGGGGCAAAAAGAAGCCCCATGGGCCCGTTCAAGCCGGTAATGACCGGCACCCCCTGGGCGGCCACCGCCAAGCCCAGGGCCAAGAATGCACCCGCCCATAGCTTTCCCATGCCTCACCTTCCTCAGGCAACCGTTTGGGGTTGCACCCTCAATGCTAAACAGGTGGGCGTTAGGGTTGCGTCACGTTTTCAAGAACCGCCCCGCAGAAACTCGCCAGGGGTAGGGGGTAGGCTCAGGCCCACTTCCTGGAAGCGGTTTCTTGCCTGAAGGTATACCGCCTCCAGAGCGCTTCGGGAACCCACGGCTTCCAAGTGGCGCAAAAGGAGCATCAAGGTGGTTTCGTCGTAAGGCTCTTCCTGCAAAAGGCTAAAAAGCAAGCGGCACGCCTCCAGGGGCTCTGCCCGCCGCGCCGCTTCCAGGGCCCGCCGGTACACCCGGGCCCAAAGGATTTGATCCGTGCCCAGGCCATCCAAGTACGGCCCCCGCCAAAGCCAAGGTTGAGGGTTTTCCAAAAACACCTCGAGGTCGGAGGCCACCCGGTCGCCCAGGGTGTACAAGGTGCCCCTTCGCTCAATCACCCCCGTCCCAAACTGCCGGCGCAAGGCGAAAACCAGCTCCCGAAGCGCCCCAAAGGCCCGGACCTCCTCCTGGCCCGGATAAAGGAGGTCCTGAAGGGCCAAGGGCGTAAGCCCTGCCCGACCCGCGGCCCGGGCCTCCAACAAGGCCACCAAGAGAATCCTCCGCCTCCGGCCCCGCAGGGGAACCCCTCCCAACGTGAGGGGCCCCAGGACGTTAAGCCAAAGCAACCCGCCCGAAGACCAGGGCGCAGGCCACCATGCCCCCGGGCCCTTTAACAGCCGCCATCCGGCGCGCACACCCCGCCTCTATCCCCAGCGTAGCACCGAAGCAGAAGGGCTTTAGTAGGTGAAGCGCTCCACCTCCTGCAGCAACCAGATCTGGTGGTTAAACACCCCCGATTGGCGCATGGCCTCTTGGAGGTCCGCGGAGCGGGCGAAGGCCTGGGCCCCTTCGGCCGTGGGAAAGTGGTGGACCACCCAGGCCGCATGGGGGTCCCCGGGGTCCCGGAAAACCATGGAGGAAACCACCCCTTGTTCCCGCCGCATGTCCGCGAACCGGTCGTACACCTGCTTCCAAGCCTCAAAATCCCCCACCTGCAATCGGACCACAAACGACGTCATGCTGAACTCCTTTCCGCAACCCTAAGGACCCAAATCCTTATCTGCCCCTTCAGAGTAAGGGAAGGTGCGTTAGGTTTGCGTCATAGCCGCCTTTTTCGTGTGGTACCTTGAGGCAAATGTTCCGCGTGGGCATCCTCACGGTTTCCGACAAGGGCTTCCGGGGCGAGCGGGAGGACACTACCCACCTGGCCCTTAGGGAAGCCCTAAAGGGCGGGCCCTACGAGGTGGTGGCCTACGAGGTGGTGCCCGACGAGCCCCCCATGATCAAGAAGGTCCTCCGGCTTTGGGCGGACCGGGAAGGCGTGGACCTTATCCTCACCAACGGGGGCACGGGCCTTTCCCCCCGGGACCGGACCCCTGAGGCCACCCGGGAGGTCCTGGAGCGGGAGGTGCCGGGCCTACCCGAGCTCATGCGCCTAAGGGGCCTGGAGAAGACCCCCATGGCCGCCCTTTCCCGGGGGGTGGCGGGGGTTAGGGGGAAGACCCTCATCCTCAACCTCCCGGGAAGCCCCAAGGGGGCGAGGGAGTCCTTGGAGGCCGTCCTCCCCGTCCTTCCCCACGCCCTAAGCCTCGTCACGGGCAAGGCCTGGAAGGAGGGGCACCATGAGTAGGGTCCCGGAGCCTTCCATTTTCCTGGTGGTGGACGAGGCCAAGCGAAGGGCCCGGGAGAGGGGCTTGAAGCTCATAGACCTCTCCATCGGCTCCACGGACCTCCCACCCCCCGAGGCCCCCCTAAAGGCCCTCCAGGAGGCCCTCTTGGACCCCAGCACCTACGGCTACTGCCTGAAAAGCTGCACCCTGCCCTTTTTGGAGGCCGCCATCGCCTGGTACCGAGGGCGCTACGGGGTCCGCCTAGACCCCAGGCGGGAGGCCCTCGCCCTCATCGGAAGCCAAGAGGGCCTCGCCCACCTCCTCCTCGCCCTCACGGAGCCGGGCGACCTCCTCCTCCTCCCCGAGGTGGCCTACCCCAGCTACTTCGGCGCGGCCCAGGTGGCCTCCCTAAAGACCTTCCTCATCCCCCTGCGCCAAGACGGCCTGGCCGATCTCGCCAAGGTGCCGGAGGAAGTCTGGCAAAAGGCCAAGGTCCTCCTCCTCAACTATCCCAACAACCCCACGGGGGCGGTGGCGGGCTGGGCCTACTTTGAGGAGGCCCTGGCCCTGGCGCAAAAGGAGGGCCTTTGGCTCATCCACGACAACCCCTACGTGGACCAGGTCTACGAGGGGGAGGCACCTTCCCCGCTGGCCCTCCCCGGGGCCAAGGAGCGGGTGGTGGAGCTCTTCTCCCTATCCAAGAGCTACAACCTGGCGGGCTTCCGCCTGGGCTTCGCCCTGGGAAGCGAGGAGGCCTTGACAAGGCTGGAGCGGGTGAAGGGGGTGATAGACTTCAACCAGTACGCCGGCATCCTGCGCATGGGGGTGGAGGCCCTCAAGACCCCTAAGGAGGTGACCCAAGGCTTCGCCCAGGTGTACCGGGAGAGGGCCTTGGGGATGGCAAAGGCCCTGGAGGGGGCCCTGGAGCTCCTACCCCCCCGGGCCACCATGTACCTCTGGGGAAGGCTTCCCGAGGGGCTGGACGATTTGGACTTCGCCCTCCGCCTGGTGGAGCGGGGCGTGGCCGTGGCCCCGGGACGGGGCTTCGGCCCTGGGGGGAAGGGCTTTATCCGCATCGCCTTGGTGCGCCCCTTGCCGGAGCTCCTCCGGGCCGCGGAGGGCATCCGGGCCCTCGCTACTGAAGGCGCTCCTCGGGGAGCAAACCGCTGAGGCGCCGCTTCACCTCCCCCACCAGGTAGAGGCTTCCCGCCACCACCACCCTGCTTTCCCAAGCCCAAGCCCGCTCCAAGGCCCTTAGGGGGTCCTCCTCCACCGCCGCCCCGGGGAAGAGGGGAAGAAGGGCCCTAGGATCCTCCGCGCGGGGGGAGGCGTAACGGGTGAGGACCACGGGGCCAAGGCCGCGGAGGGCCTCCGCCATGGGGGCGTGGGCCTTGCCCTTGGTGAAGGCAAGGACGAAGGCGGCGGGCAGGAGGCCGTGGAAGCGGAGGGCCTCCCGCAGGGCAAGTGCGCCCTCGGGGTTGTGGGCCCCGTCCAGGATGAGCTCCTTTTCCCCCAGGCGAAGCCTTTCCAGGCGGCCCGGGTTCTCCGCGCGGGCAAGGCCCCTCCCTATGGCCTCCCACCCCACCCCCAAAAGCCTTCCCCCCACCGCCGCCAGGGCCAGGTTCTCCGCCTGGTGGGGGCCGAGGAGGGGGGCCTGGAAGGCCTGGCCTTCCCCCCTCAGGACGAGGGTGAAGGCGAGGCCCGTGGGGGTGGGGGCCACCCCTTCCAGGCGGAAGTCCTCCCCCAGGACCCATAGGGGCGTGCCCCGGGCCTTGGCCTGGAGCTTGAGCTCCTCCAGGCCCTCCCCCCGGGCGGCGGTGAGGGCGGGGACGCCGCCCCGGAAGATCCCCGCCTTCTCCCGGGCCACGTCCCTTAAGGTGGGGCCCAGGACCTCCAGGTGGTCGTGCCCGATGTTGGTGACGAGGGAGAGGACGGGCTCGGCGGCGTTGGTGGCGTCCAGGCGCCCCCCAAGGCCCACCTCGAGGACCGCGAACTCCACCCCCTCCCGGGCGAAGTGGAGGAGGGCCAGGGCGGTCACCGCCTCAAAGAAGCTCGCCCCCACCGCCTCGGCGTGGGGGCGGACCTCCTCCAAGAGGGCGTGGAGGCGGGCCTCGGGAATGGGCTCCCCCTGGAGGGCGATGCGCTCACGGAAGTCCACCAGGTGGGGGCTGGTGTAAAGCCCCACCTTAAGGCCCGCCTCCTCCAGGATGGCCGCCAGGGCCCGGGCGGCGGTGCCTTTGCCGTTCGTCCCCCCCACCAGGGCCACGGGGTAGGCCTCCTGGGGGTGGCCCAGGCGGGCGAGAAGGGCCCGGATGCGCTCCAGGCCCAGGGTCACCACCCCCTGGCGGGCGTAGAGCCAGGCCAAAGGGTCCATTTAGCCCTTGGGGGCCGCCTTGCAGGTGGGGCAAAGCCCCTTGAAGGTGACCTCAGCCGCCCGCACCTCCACCCCGGGGTGGGCCTCCCGGGCCAGGGCCACCAGGTCGGGGAGGTCCACCTCCAGGTCCACGATGGCCCCACAGGCCTCGCAGACCAGGTGCAGGTGGGGGTGGAGGTTGGCGTCGTACCGGGTGGCCTCCCCCGCCTTGGTGATGGGCACCAGGTACCCCTCCGCCACCAGGGCCTCGAGGGTGCGGTAAATGGTGCCCAGGCTCACCTTGGGCACCACCTTGCGCACCTCCTGGTAGATCCAGGCGGCGTCCGGGTGGTGGTGGGCCTGCCGCACCACCTCCAGAATGGCCTTGCGCTGGCGGGTCAGACGCTTCAGCGCCATCAGCTCCACTATACCCCAAACCTCACTAAACCGCTCGGGTTTGGGCGAGGATCTCCCGCCCTCCCTGCTCCAACACGTCCTGGGCGAGTTCCAAACCCAGCTCCTCCGCCTCCGAGGCGTCCCCCTCAATCTCCGCCCGGATGAAGCTCTTGCCGTCAGGGGAGAAAAGCCCCCCCTCCAGGACCAAGGTGCCGTCCTCCGCCACTTGGGCCAAGGCCCCCACGGGGGCCAGGCAACCCGCCCCAAGACCTTTGAGGAAAGCCCTTTCCGCCCGCACCCGGTCGTGGGAGGGGTGGTGGTGGAGGGCGTAGCAGAGCTCCTCCGCCAGATCGTCCCCCTTCCGCACCTCCAGGGCCAAGGCGCCTTGGCCGGGGGCGGGAAGCATCACCTCGGGCTCCAGGAACTGGTCAATGCGGTTCCGGAGGTCCAGGCGCAAAAGCCCCGCCGCCGCCAGGATGATGCCGTCGTACTCCCCATTGCCCAAGGCGGCCAGGCGGGTGTCCACGTTTCCCCTAAGCTCCTTCACCACCAAGTCCGGCCGGTGGGCGAGAAGCTGGGCCTTACGGCGCACGGAGCTCGTCCCCACCACCGCCCCTTGGGGCAGGTCCTCCAGGCGCTTGTAGGTCTTGCCCAAAAAGACGTCCCGGGGGTCTTGCCGCCGGGGGATGGCGGCAATCTTAAGCCCCGGGGGCTCTTCCGTGGGCAGGTCCTTGAGGGAATGCACAGCGATGTCAATCTCCCGGGAAAGCAAGGCCTCCTGGAGCTCCTTGACGAAGATGGCCTGCTCCCTGGGGTCCGCCCCCTGGTCCCCCCGGGTCTTCACCGTCTTGACCTTAAACTCCGCCTCGGGCCAGCTTTCCTTGAGGCGCTCCACCACCCACCGGGTCTGGGCCAGGGCAAGGGCGCTACCCCGGGTTCCCACCACGATGACGCGCATACTTTCCCATAGTACACGAGGGCCCTTATTCCAGGGCGAGGCCCAAGGGGTCCTCCAGAAGCCCCGCCAGGTGCCGGCAGAAGCGGGCGGCCTCGGCCCCGTCAATGAGGCGGTGGTCGTAGGTGAGGCTAAAAGGCATGACAAGCCGCGGCACGAAGGCCTCCCGCTCCCCATCCCAGACGGGCTTCATCTGGGAGCGGGAAACCCCGAGGATGGCCACCTCGGGCCAGTTGACGATGGGGGTGAAGCCCACCCCGCCAATCCCCCCCAGGTTGGAGAGGCTGAAGGTCCCCCCCTGCATCTCCTCCGGGGCAAGCTTCCGCTCCCTGGCCCGTTCGGAAACCTCCTGAAGCTCCTGGGCCAGGCGCAAAACCCCCTTCTGGTCCACGTCCCGGATTACCGGGACCAGGAGGCCGTGGGGGGTGTCCACGGCCACGCCGATGTGCACGTAGTCCTTGTAGATGACCTCGGCCTTTTCCGCATCTATGGAGGCGTTGAACTTGGGGAAGGCCTTCAAGGTGAGGGCCAGGGCCTTGAGGAGGAAGGCGGTGAGGGTGAGGCGGAAGCCCCTTTCCTCCGCCTTCTTGGCGTAGCGCTTGCGCAAAGCCTCCAGCTCGGTGATGTCCGCCTCGTCAAAGTGGGTGACCATGGGCACCTGGGCCCAGGCCTGGGCCATGGCCCGTAAGGTGGCCTTGCGCACCCCGCTCATGGGCTCGGTGCGCACCGGGCCCCACTTGGCGAAGTCGGGAAGCTTGGGGACCGGAAGGGCCACCCCCTCCTTGGGCGCTTCCAGAAGCCCCGCCGCCCGGCGTACGTCCTCCTCCGTGATGCGCCCGGCGAGGCCCGTGCCCCGCACCCCCGCGAGGTCCACCCCGAGCTCCCGGGCAAGCCGCCTTATGGAGGGGGCGGCGGGGATGAGGCGGCGCTCTTCAGGAGGAAGAGGCTTTGGCGGCTCGGGCTTGGGCGCCCCGGGGGAAGGGGCCTCGAGGGCTTGCGCCTCCGCCTTATTGGAAGAAGCGGGCGCCGCCTCGGGGAGCGTCTCCGCCGCCCTGGTGGGGGCCTCCCCACCTTCCTCGCTCAACTCCAAGAAGGGCTGGCCCGGGCGCACCTCGTCCCCCACCTTCACCAGCACCCGCCGCACCACCCCGCCCGCCTCCGCGGGCACCTCCATCACCGCCTTGTCCGTTTCCAACTCCAAAACCGGCTGGCCGGGGGTTATGCGGTCGCCCTCCTTGACCAGAACCCCCACCACCGTGGCCGCGCTCACGTTATCGCCCAGTTCGGGAAGCTTGAGTTCCATGCCTGGCCTCCTAGCGCCGGTGGGGCGGCACTTCCTCTAGCTTAAGGCCGAGCTCCCCCCGCGCCCGCTCCAAGACCTCGGCCCCCACCTTCCCCTCCTCGTGGAGCAGGGCCAAGGCGGCGTAGGCGATGTGCCGGGCGTCCACCTCAAAGAAGTCCCTTAGGGCCTCCCGGGTGTCGGAGCGGCCGAAGCCGTCGGTGCCCAAGGCGCAGAAGGGGCGGCCCACGTGGTCCCGCACCAGGTTGGGCAGGGCCTTGAGGTAGTCCGTGGCCGCCACCACCGGGCCCTCGTGCCCCTCCAACACCGCCCGCACGTGGGGGGTTCGCGCCTTGCCGAGGAGCCTCCTTTCCCGTTCCGCCTCCATGGCGTCGTAGTAAAGGGCCTTGTAGCTGGTGGCGCTCCAAACGTCCGCCACCACGCCGTACTGGGCCAGAAGGTCTTGGGCTTTGATGGCCTCGGGGAGGATGGGCCCCGTGCCCCATAGCTGCACCCTGGGGCCCTTCCCCTCCCCTTTGCGGAAGAGGTAAAGCCCTTTGAGGATGCCTTCCTTCACCTCCTCCCGGGGCTCGGGCATGGGGGGGTGGACGTAGTTCTCGTTTTCTATGGTGATGTAGTAGAAGACGTCCTCCCCTTTCCCGTACATGCGCCTCAGGCCGTCCTCGAGGATCACGGCGAACTCGTAGGCGAAGGCGGGGTCGTAGGCCAGGAGGTTGGGGGCGGCCAGGGCGTAGACGTGGCTTTGGCCGTCTTGGTGCTGAAGCCCTTCGCCGAGGAGCGTGGTGCGCCCGGCGGTGGCCCCGAGGAGGAAGCCCCGGGTGCGCTGGTCGGCGGCGGCCCAGACCAGGTCCCCCACCCGTTGCAGGCCGAACATGGAGTAGGTGATGAGGAAGGGGATGGTGGGGATGCCCCAGTGGGCGTAGGCGGTGCCGGCGGCGATGAAGTCCGCCATGGCCCCGGCCTCGGTGATCCCCTCCTCCAGGATCTGGCCCTCCTTGCTCTCCTTGTAGGCGGTGAGGGTGCCGGCGTCCACGGGGATGTACAGCTGCCCCTGGGGGGAGTAGACGCCCACCTGGGCGATCAGGGCCTCCATGCCGAAGGTCCTCGCCTCGTCGGGGACGATGGGCACGATGAGCTTGCCGATGGTGGGGTGGCGGAGGAGCTTGGCCAGGATGCGCACGAAGGCCATGGTGGTGGAGATCTCCCGCCCGCCCGAGCCCTCGTAGAACTCCCGGAAGAAGTCCTCCCCCGGCACCTCGAGGCCCCCCTTGAAGCGCACCCGACGCTCGGGGAGGAACCCCCCCAGCGCCTTCCGCCGCTCCTTCAGGTAGCGCACCTCGGGGGCGTCCTCCCCGGGGTGGTAGTAGGGGAGGTCCTTGAGCCTCTCCTCGGGGATGGGGATGCCCAAAAAGGCCCGGGCCTCCCTTAGGTCCTCCTCCGTGAGCTTCTTCACCTGGTGGGCCACGTTCTTGGCCATGGCCGTGGGCCCCATGCCGTAGCCCTTGATGGTGCGGGCCAGGATGACCACGGGGCTTCCCTTGTGCTCCACCGCCATCTTGTAGGCGGCGTAGATCTTCCTGAGGTCGTGGCCCCCACGGCTACGGGTGAGCTCGGTGAGCTCCTCGTCCGTCATGCCCTCAATGAGCCGCTTTAGCTCCGGGGTGTTGAAAAAGCGCTCCCTGAGCTCCTTCCCCCCAAAAGCGGCGTAGCGCTGGCTCTCCCCGTCCACCAAGGCCTCAAAGCGCCGGAGGAGGTGGCCCTCCCGGTCCTTGGCGATGAGCTCGTCCCAAGCGGAGCCCCAGACGACCTTGATCACCCGCCAGCCCGCTCCCCGGTAAAGCCTTTCCAGCTCCTGGATGATCTTGGAGTTGCCCCGCACGGGCCCGTCCAGGCGCTGGAGGTTGCAGTTCACCACGAAGATCAGGTTGTCCAGCCCCTCCCGGGCGGCGAGGTGGAGGGCCCCGATGGTCTCCGGCTCGTCGTGCTCCCCGTCCCCCAGGAAGGCCCAGACCTTGGCGGAGCTTTGGGCTTGAGGCCGCGGTCCTCGAGGTAGCGCATGAAGCGGGCCTGGTAAATGGCCTGGATGGGCCCAAGGCCCATGGAAACCGTGGGAAACTCCCAGAAATCCGGCATGAGCCAAGGGTGGGGGTAGCTGGAAAGCCCCCGCCCCTCCGGCACCGGGGGGTGCACCTCCCGGCGGAAGTTCTCCAGGTCCGCCTCCTTAAGCCGCCCTTCCAAGAAGGCCCGGGCGTAAATCCCGGGGGAGGCGTGCCCCTGGAAGAAGACCAGGTCCCGGTCCAGCCCCGCCTCCGGCCCCCGGAAGAAGTGGTTGAACCCCACCTCAAAAAGCTCGGCGATGGAGGCGTAGGTGGAGATGTGCCCCCCGATGCCGTCCGCCTTCTGGTTGGCCCGGGCCACCATCATCGCGGCGTTCCAACGCAGGATGTTGACGATGCGCCGTTCCAGCTCCAGATCCCCCGGGTAAGGCGGCTCCTTCTCCTTGGGAATGGTGTTCAGGTAGGGGGTGGAGAGGCGGTTTTGCGGGAAGTACCCCTGCAGGTAAAGGTACTCGTCCAAAAGGCGCAAAAGCTCCTCCACCCGCTCAAATCCCTCCACCCGGAGGACGTACTCCAAGGACTCCAGCCACTCCCGGTTTTCCACCTCCAGGAAGCGGGCCCGCTCCTCCTCGGATAGGGCCATCCAGGCTTCCCTTAGCGCGCGCTCCGTCATGCTTCCCCCTTTTGGCGCCAACTACACTACACCGACTCATTCCCCAGTCTGGGGCAAAGGAGGCGGCTTGTCCAATAGAAAGGTGGGGCGTGGAGTGATAGGATTTTCTTATCATGAACCTGCGCCGCTTGCGGCTCTTCCTCGTGTTGGCGGAGGAGGGAAACTTCCACCGGGCGGCGGAGCGGGCCTACCTCTCCCAGCCCGCCCTTTCCCAGCAGATCAAGGCCCTGGAACAGGAGCTCGGGGTGCGGCTTTTGGAAAGGAAGCCCTTCCGCCTCACCCCCGCGGGGGAGGTGCTCAAGGAGGAGGGAAGCCGCCTCCTCCAAGAGGTGGAGGCGCTAAAGGAAAGGGTGCGCCGGGCGGGCTGGCAGGCCCTCCGCTTCGGGGTGCCGGAAAACCTGCTTCCCGACCTCATGCCCCTTCTGGACCACCTGCGCCGGGGGTTGGGCCAGGCGGTGGAGGTCCTGGAGATGCACACCCCCGAGCAGGTGAAGGCCCTGAAGGAGGGGAGGCTGGACTACGGCCTCGCCGGGCTCAAGGTGGCCGACCCCGCCGTCGGGGAGGAGCCTCTTCTGAAGGTGCCCATCGTGGTCCTCCTCCCGGAAAGCCACCCCCTGGCCCGGGAAGCGCGGGTGCCCCTCGCCGCCTTGAGGGACGAGCCCTTCCTGCTCCTGCCCAAGGAGACCCTCCCCCCTTTGCACGAGGCCTTCATGGAGGTGTTCCGCCGGGCGGGGTTCACCCCCAAGGTGGCCCGGGAGGTGGCCCGCTTCCCCCAGGCGGTGAGCCTGGTGGCCGCCGGGGTGGGGGTCTACCTCACCCTGGCCCCCTACCGGGTCTTCCCCCACCCGGGCACGGTGCTCAAGCCCCTGGCCGAGGAGGCGGCCTTGCAGGTTTCCCTCATCTACCGCAAAAGCCCGCCCCCGCCCCGCCTCGAGGAGGTGCGGGAACTCCTGAAAGCCCTGGTCCTTTAGGCCTGGAGGCCCGGGGGCTCCCCTTCCCCCCAGCTCAGCTCCACCAGGCCGATGAGCTCCTCCACGGGCACGCCGTAATCCCGGGAAAGGCGGGTGATCTCGTGGCCCAGCCGCCTCAGGTGGGCGAGCTGGGCGGGGCTCGCCTCGTGGGCCAACTCCAAAAGCCAAGAGAGGAGGGTTTCCGCCTCCTCGTCGGTGAGGCCGTCGGTCAAGGCCTCGTCTTCCAAAAGCAGGTGGGCCGGGTCTTCCCTCATCGCCGTTTTAACGTCTCCTCTGGGCGCACCAGGCCGAGCCTGCGGGCCAGGGCCTCGAGGTGGGCGGGGTCCTGGGCCGCGGCAAGCTCCGCCTTGAGCTCGGCCACCCGGGCCTCGGCCCGGGAAAGGGCCTCCTCCAGCCTAGCCCTTTCCTGGGCCAAGCGGTAGGCCCGCACCCCCTCCTGCCCCAGGAGAAAAAGGGCGTGGGCCACGCCCAGGGCGAAGACCAGGTGCAGGATGCGGTAGATGGGCCGCTCCAAGGTGGGCCCATTATACCCTGGACGGGCCCTTGCGGTTTTAGAAAATTTTCTCCAAAATAAAAAGGAGAAGCTTAGCAAAATCTCCTCCAGAAGAAGCATTCTTCCGTGCAAACTATTGATTGTACTCGTTTAACACGGCTCAAGTGTTGCATTTGCACATGGCCTGTGTATACTGGAATTGAAAGGAAGGAGGAGCCATGCCAAGGACCAAGGAAAAGGAAAACTACCGGGCGCGGCTAAAGGCGGTGGGCCTCCGGCACACCCTGCCCAGGGAACGGATCCTAAGCTTCCTGGACCGCAAGAACGTCCACCCCACCCCGGAGGAGCTCTACCAGGGCCTGAAGAAGCGGGGCTACGACATCGGCCTTTCCACCGTTTACCTGAACCTCCACGTCCTGCGGGAGCACGGCCTCATCTACGAGTTCAAGGACCCCAAGGGCTACACCCGCTACGACGGCTACAACGAGCCCCACGCGCACCTGGTCTGCACCTCCTGCGGCAAGGTGGAAGACCTCCTTTTGAAGAACCTTCCCGAGCTGGACCTCGAGCCCGCCCTCAAGGCGGCCGCCGAGCGCACGGGCTGGGCCCTGGAAGGCTTCCGCCTGGAGTTTAGGGGGAAGTGCCCGAACTGCCAGGGCTAAGGGGGGCTACCTAAGGGCCCGGGGGTGCCCCGGGCCCTTTCCTTACCCCTGAACCAGGGACTCGGCCAGGCGCAGGATGGTGCGCACGCCGAAGCCCGTCCCTCCTTCCGGCCCCAGGGCGTGGGCCTTCTTGGAAAAGGCGGGCCCGGCGATGTCCAGGTGGACCAAGGGCATCTTCACGAACTCCGCCAGGAAGAGGGCGGCGGTGATGGCGCCCCCGTTGCGGTCCCCCACGTTCTTTAGGTCGGCCACGGCGCTTTTGAGCTTTTCCCGGTAGGACTTCTCCAAGGGCATGGGCCAGACCTTCTCCCCAACCTCCTCCGCCGCCCGGCGCACCGCCTCCCCAAAGCCCGCCTCCGTGGCGAAGAGCGCCGCCACCTCTTCCCCCAGGGCCACCACCGCCGCCCCCGTGAGGGTGGAAAGCTCCAGGATGCGCTGGGCCCCCTGCCGCTCGGCGAAGGCCAAGGCGTCCGCCAGGGTGAGGCGGCCCTCGGCGTCGGTGTTCATCACCTCCACGGTCTTGCCGGAAAGGGTCTTGAGCACGTCCCCCACCCGGTAGGCCCGGCCCGAGATCAGGTTCTCGCAGGCGGCGATGTACCCCCGAAGCTCCAGTGGCAGGCCCAAAAGGGCGGCCCCCCTAAAGGCCCCGAGCACCGCCGCCGCCCCCGCCATGTCCGACTTCATGGTGGCCATGCTCTCCGTGGGCTTTAGGGAGTAGCCCCCGGAGTCAAAGGTGAGGCCCTTCCCCACCAGGTCCAGCCTGCCCTTGGCCCCTTCCGGGCGGTAGCGGAGGTGGATGAAGCGGGGCGGATTCTCCGAGCCTTGCCCCACCGCCAAGAAGGCCCCCATGCCCAAGGCCTGGATGGCCCCTTCGTCCAAGACCTCCACCTCCACCCCGAGCTCCTTTAGGGAAAGGGCCGCCTCCGCCAGGGCCTCTGGGGTGAGGAGGTTCGGGGGCTCGTTCACCAGGTCGCGGGCGAAGTAGACCCCTTCCGCCACCTTCCTCGCCCGCTCCAAATCCCCGGGCTGGGCGCCGGAAAGCTCCAGGGTTAGGGGCTTCTCCTCTTTTTCCGTCTTGTGGCGGGTGTAGCGGTAGGCCCCGAGGTACAGCCCCTCCGCAAGGGGTAAGCCTCTCCCACCCCCTCCACCAAAACCCGGGGGAAGGAAAGCCGGGTGAGGACCTGGGCCAGCCGACCCCCCGCCGCCCGCAGGTCCTCCCCCAGGGCGAAGAGGAGGACGTGCCCTTCGGGCGTGGCGAGGAGGAGATGGTCCCCCGCCTCCTTAAGCCCCGCCCCCTCCCAGGCACGGCGCAAAAGCCCGCCCAGGCGGGCGTCCAGGGCTTCTCCCTGGGGCAGGAGGGCTCCTTTTTGCACGAAGGCCACCTTCAAGGGGGCTTCCGCTTCCAAAAGCGTCGCCTGGCTAGCGCTTAGGGTGATCACGCCTAGGGTTATACCACGCCGCCCGTGGCAGAATGGGAAGGATGCGCTTCTTGCTTTTGGCCAAACAGGCGGCCTTGGGGGGGGCTGCGGCCCTCGAGGGCGTGATGATGAAGGCTCCCTGGGCCTGGGCCCTGGCGGTGCGGCTCAAGAACGGGGAGATCCACGTGGAGCGCCACGAGGAGCCCGCCCTCACCGAGCGCTACCCCTTCGCCCGCCTCCCCCTCCTCCGTGGGGTGGTGGCCCTCTTTGACGCCCTTTCCGTGAGCTACCGCGCCTTAGCCCGGAGCGCCGAGCTCGCCGGGGAAGAGGAGGTGCCCAAGGGGGCGCTTTGGGGCACCGTGGCCTTTAGCCTCCTCTTGGGCATCGCCCTCTTCATCGTCCTCCCCGGCTTCCTCTCAGGGCTCTTAGTGGACCCAAGCCGCCACCCCGTCCTCTACAACGGGCTGGCGGGCCTCATCAAGGTGGGGATCCTCCTGGGCTACCTCCGCTTCATCGGCCGCATGCCGGAGATCCAGCGCTTTTTCATGTACCACGGGGCGGAGCACAAGGCCATCCACGCCTATGAGAAGGGCCTGCCCCTCACGGTGGAAAACGTCATGGCCCAGCCCCGCTTCCACCCCCGCTGCGGCACCACCTTTCTGGCCTTCGTCATCGTGGTTTCCGTGTTGGTCTATAGCTTCATTCCCGCCCCCGAGGTGCTCTGGTGGCGGCTTCTGGCCCGGGTCCTCTTCCTCCCGGTGGTGGCCGCCTTGGCCTTTGAGCTCCTTTACTTCTCCGCCCGGCACCACGATCCCCTCTCCCGCCTCCTAAGGGAGCTTGGCTTCCGCTTCCAGGCCCTCACCGTGGCCGAGCCCCCCCCCGAGATGGTGGAGGTGGCCATCCGGAGCACGGAGGCGGCGCTTAAGGAGAAGGTGGTGGCATGAAGCGGGTCCTGGTGGCCATGTCCGGGGGGGTGGACTCCTCCGTGGCCGCCCTCCTCCTCAAGGAGGCGGGCTACGAGGTGGTGGGGGCCATGATGCGCTTCTGGCCCGACCTGCCCCCCGTGCGCCTGGAGGGGGGAAAGCCCAGGGCCTGGGAAAGCTGCTGCAGCCCCGACGCCGCCTACGAGGCGAGGCGGGTGGCGGAGCTTCTTGGCATCCCCTTCTACCTCCTGGACTACCGCGAGGTCTTTGAGGAGGAGATCATCGGGCCCTTCCTCCAGGACTACGCCCAGGGGCGCACCCCCAACCCCTGCGCCCGCTGCAACACCCACGTGAAGTTCGGGGCCCTCCTCCAGCAGGCGAGGCGGCTCGGCCTGGACTACGTGGCCACCGGGCATTACGTGCGTAAAGAGGGGCAAGCCCTCCTCCGGGGGCTGGACCCCAGGAAGGACCAGACCTACTTCCTTTGGGGCACCCCCAAGGAGGCCATCCCCCACCTCCTCTTCCCCGTGGGGCACCTCACCAAGCCCGAGGTGCGGGCCCTGGCGGAGCGGGCGGGCCTCCCCACGGCCAGGAAGCCGGAAAGCCAGAACCTCTGCTTCGTGGCCGGGGACATAAGGGAGTTCCTGCAAAGCCGGCTCCAGACCCGCCCCGGCCCCGTGGTGGACGCCCTCACGGGGGAGGTGGTGGGGGAGCACCAGGGGGCTAGCCTCTACACCCTGGGGCAGCGCAAGGGGCTTGGGCTCTTCAAGCCCCACCTGGAGCGGTACGTGGTGGGACTAAACCCCGAAGCCAACATCGTCTACGTGGGACCTAAGGAGGCCACCTTCTGGCAGGGCTTGGAAGGGGAAGGCCTGAACCTCCTGGCCGAGCTCCCCGAGGAGGTGGAGGTGCAGGTGCGCTACCGCACCCCCCCCGTGCGGGCCCGGGTGGAGTCCCTGAGCCCCTTGCGCCTCCGCTTCCAAGAGCCCGTCTTCGCCGTCACCCCCGGGCAAAGCGCTGTCTTCTACCAGGGGGAAAGGCTTTTGGGTGGAGCGGTGATCCGCCGGGGGCTTTACAACCTGGCGGGACTGGACGAGGTAAGCTCCAAGGTCCTGACCGTCTCCTGACATGGGGCGTGCACAGTGTTCCGTGGGAGGTAGCGCGATGAGGAAACGCGGTTTTATTGGGGTTTTGGTTCTTTTGGGCCTCACTTGGGCCCAGCAAAGCGTCACGTTGGTGGGCGCCGGCGCCACCTTTCCCTATCCGCTGGTAGCCAAGTACGCCGATGCGTACGTTCGGCTCACGGGGGGTAAGGTGCGCATCAACTACCAGTCCATCGGCTCCGGCGGCGGGATCCGGCAGTTTCTGGAGCAAACCGTACACTTCGGAGCAAGCGACGCCCCCCTGGATGACCAGCGCATGAAGGAGATAAGAGGACGCTTCAAGACCAACGCCCTAAATATCGGTTATGCCCTGGGGGCGGTGGTACCCACCTACAACCTACCCGGGGTCCAGGAGCCCCTGCGCTTCACCGGTCAGGTTTTAGCCAACATCTTCTTGGGCAAGATAAAGACCTGGAACGATCCCGCCATCCAGGAGCTGAACCCTGGAGTCAAGCTCCCGCCCTTGCCCATCACCGTGGTCCACCGTTCCGACGGATCCGGCACCACCTACGTTTGGGCAGACTATCTTTCCAAAGTAAGTCCCGAATGGGCACAGAAGGTGGGCCGGGGCACCAGCTTGGCCTGGCCTGTGGGAGTCGGGGCCAAAGGAAACGAGGGGGTAGCCGGGGTGGTGCGGCAAACTCCCGGGGCCTTGGGCTACGTGGAGCTCACCTACGCCAAGCAGAACGGCCTCGCCTATGGCGCAGTGCAGAACAAAGCGGGGCGCTTTGTTCTAGCGGATCTCGCCTCCATTAAAGCGGCGGCCAACGTTCCCCTACCCGGGGACATGCGGGTCTCCCTCACCAACACGGCCGCCCCGGAGGGCTACCCCATTGCCAGCTTTACTTACCTCCTCCTCTACGAGGAGCTTTCTGCTAACAAAGCAGTGGCGTCGGAGGAGGAGGCCCGCGCCCTGGTGCAGTTTGTGAACTGGATCCTCACCGAAGGGCAGAGGTACAACGAGTCCCTGAATTACGGGGCCCTTTCCCCCGTTGCCCAACAGCGGGCTTTGGCCCTCCTTTCCCGGGTAACCTACAAGGGCAAGTCTATTGGCAAGGAGATCGTGAACCGCTAAAGCGGGCCTAACAGGGGTGGTCTTCTCGCAGGCCACCCCTTATCTTTGTAGAAGGGTAAGGATGCGCTGGCTCTACACCCATTTCGGCGACCGGATTTTTGCCTTTATCCTCCTCCTGCTGGCCACGGGGGTGATGGCCCTAGCCCTCCTCATGGCCTACGAGCTCTACCGAGGGGGTAGCCCCGTTTTACACGGCTTCGGGCTCCTCGGGTTCGCCCTGGACACACAGTGGGATCCGGTTAGGGGAAAATTTGGGGCTTGGCCATACATCTTGGGTACGCTGATCGTCAGCCTTTCCGCCCTCTTCCTATCCTTTTTCCCCGCCCTAGCAACAGCCATCTTCGTGGCCGAGTACGCCCCCAAGTGGCTTGCCCAGATCATTAACTTTCTTTTGGACCTGATGGCGGCCGTACCGAGTGTGGTCTACGGACTTTGGGGCATCTTTGTCCTTGCCCCTTGGCTTAGAGACAAGGTCCAGCTTCCCCTGTACTTCTGGGCGTCGGAGCACGCCCCAGCCCTTCTTCCCCTTCTCGGCGTACCCACAGGGTATGGCCTTATGTCCGCCATCTTGATCCTGGCCTCCATGGTGGTGCCCTACACGGCCGCCCTAGCCCGAGACGCCATCGCCTTGGTACCCAAGGAACATCGGGAAGCCGCTTATGCCCTAGGAGCCACCCATTGGGAGGTGTTGCGCTTGGCCATCCTCCCCTTGGCCCGGGGCGGCATCCTGGCTGGGGCCTTTTTGGCCCTGGGCCGGGCGGTGGGGGAGACAATGGCGGTGACCATGGTGATTGGAAACTCCCACAAGCTCCCCTACACGATTTTCGGCGGCGCGGCCACCATGCCCAGCGTGATTGCCAATGAATTCACGGAGGCGGTGGAAGACCTGCACCTATCTGCCCTGATCGCCGTGGGTTTCCTGCTGTTCTTGGTGGCAATGCTGGTTAACTTCACCGCCGCCTACGTGCTAAGGCGCCAGGAACGCTTAGTGAAGGGAGCCTTATGAACCGGGAAGAGGGGATCGTTTTGAAGCGGCGTTACCGAGTGGAGCGCTTAATGAAGGCTTTGGTGGCCTTCGGCACCCTCCTTGCGTTTTTGGTCCTCCTTCTGGTTCTCGTCTACGCCCTTGTCCAAGGGGTGGGAGCCTTAAACCCAGACTTCTTCCTCCAGGACATGCGTCCCCCCGGGGAAAGGGGTGGGGGCTTGCGTCAGGCCATCGTGGGGACCCTTATCGTGGACAGCCTTGGGCTTCTCATCGCCCTGCCCTTTGGCCTCGCCGCCGGTATCCTCCTGGCCGAATACCCGGACCACCCCATCAACCCCTACCTCCGTCTCCTTTCCGATACCCTAAACGGCATGCCCGCCATACTCTTCGGCCTTTTGGCCTTCGTCCTGGTGGTCAAACCCATGGGCGGGTTCTCGGGCCTTTCCGGAGCCTTTGCCCTGGGCTTTCTCATGATCCCCATCCTGGCCCGGAGCACTGAAGGCGTCCTAAGTCTGGTGCCCAAAGAAATTCGCGAGGCTGGACTCGCCCTAGGCTTACCCCGCTGGCGGGTTATCCTATCCCTGGTGCTACCCGCCGCTCGCTCCGGGCTCATCACCGGTACGCTCCTGGCCTTTGCCCGCGCGGCGGGCGAGGCGGCACCTCTCCTCTTCACCGCTTTCGGAAACCCCTTCCTAGAACTGAACCCATTCAAGCCCATGGACACCCTGCCCTTACGGCTCTTCAACTTTGCCATCAGCCCCTACGAGGACTGGCATCGCCAGGCTTGGGCTGCAGGCCTTGTGCTCTTCGCCCTCATCGCCCTAACCAGTCTT
Source organism: Thermus sp. 2.9 (assembly GCF_000794385.1). GTDB lineage: Bacteria > Deinococcota > Deinococci > Deinococcales > Thermaceae > Thermus > Thermus thalpophilus. The sequence goes on along the minus strand of NZ_JTJB01000001.1, from coordinate 33,872 downwards.
CTCGCTCGCTGGGCCTCGAGGAGGTTCTAAATGGTCACGGAAGCCCTAGACGTACACATGGAGTCCAGAAGGTTGGTGGTTCGCTACGGCCAGCGGGTGGGCGTGGGTCTAGGGGGTGGGGTCACCTTGCCCATCTACCGCCACAAGATCACGGCCCTTATTGGGCCCTCAGGATGCGGCAAAACCACCTTTCTCCGAGCCTTGAACCGCATGCACGATCTCACCCCCATCGCCAAAGTGGATGGTGAGGTTCTCCTGGACGGAGAAAACATCTACGCGCCGGGGGTAGACCCTGTGCTGGTGCGGCGTCGCGTGGGGATGGTCTTTCAGAAACCCACGGCTTTTCCCACCCTTTCGATATACGACAACGTGGCCGCTGGGCTCAAGCTGGTGGGGGTCCGGGACAAGGCCCGCCTGGACGAGGCGGTGGAGAAAGCCCTCCGGGCCGCCGCCCTATGGGACGAGGTTAAGGACCGCCTTCGCACCCCAGCTAGCAGTTTGTCGGGGGGACAACAGCAGCGGCTTACCATCGCCCGGGCTTTGGCGGTGGGACCAGAAGTTCTCTTAATGGACGAACCCACAGCCAGCCTGGACCCCATCTCTACACAGGCCATTGAGGACCTCCTCCTCTCCCTTAAAGACCATGTGACCATCGTAATCGTCACCCACAACATGCAACAAGCTGCCCGAATATCCGATTTTACTGCATTTTTTCTAAATGGGGAAATGGTGGAATTCGGCCCCACGGAGAACCTCTTCACCAAACCCAAGGACCCCCGCACCGAGGCCTACATCACCGGCCGCTTCGGCTAAACTTTAGGGCATGTCCACCCTCACCCTCCTCTTCCTCACCCTCTTCAACAGCGTCCTGGGGCTTTCCCTCCTTTTCCCCATCCTGGGGCCCTTGGGCCGGGAGCTGGGGCTGAGCGAGGTCCAGGTGGGGCTCTTCTCCACGGGCTACGCCCTCATGCAGTTCCTCCTTTCCCCCTACTGGGGTAGGCGAAGCGAAAGGGGCCGAAAGCCGGTGCTCCTTTTGGGGATCCTGGGCTTCGCCCTAAGCTTCCTCCTCTTCGGCCTCTTCGCCCTCTTGGGGCAGAAGGGCCTCCTCTCCCCAGGCCTCCTCTTTCCCCTCCTCCTCCTGGCCCGGCTTCTGGGCGGGGCCTTTAGCTCCGCCACCTTGCCCACGGCCCAGGCCTACGTGGCGGACGTGACGGAGCGGGAAGACCGCACCGCCGGCATGGCCCTTCTGGGGGCGGCCTTCGGCCTGGCGGTGATCCTGGGGCCGGCCTTGGGGGCGGGGCTCGCTGCGGTTTTTGGGCTCTTGGCCCCGGTCTTCTTCGCTAGCGGCCTGGCCCTTTTCAACGCCCTCTTCGTGGCCCTGGTCCTGCCCGAGTCCCGCCCCCAAGGGGAAGCGCCCAAAGGGCGGCTTTCCCCATGGGACGGGAGGGTTTTCCCGCTTTTGCTCTTGGGCTTCGCCCTGAGCCTTTCCAGCGTGGCCCTGGAGCAGACCATCGCCTTTTACTTCCAGGACCGCTTGGGCCTGGGTGGGGTGGAAACCGCCCGCAAGGTGGGGATGGCCTTGGTGCTCTACGGGCTTGTGGCGGTCTTCATCCAGGGGGTTTTGGTGCGGAAGCTCGCTTGGCCCCCAAGGACGCTCCTCCTTTTGGGGCTTCCCGTGGGGATTTTGGGGTTTTCCCTATTGGCGGTGGCCCACACCTTTCCCCTCCTCGCTCTAGGCCTTGCCCTGCAGGGGGCGGGGGCGGCCCTGGCGGGACCGGGGGTGACCGCGGCCCTTTCCCTGGCGGTGGGGGAGGGGGAGCAGGGGCTCGTGGCGGGGTTAAATAGCGCCGCCCAGGCCCTGGGGCGGATGCTTGGACCCATTTTAGGCACCGGGCTATACCGCACGGCCCCCGAGGCCCCTTACCTCCTTGGGGCGGGGCTTTTGGGGCTTTCCCTTCTCCTCCTTCCCGCCCTTTTCCGGCGGGTAAAGCTCTGATGCGCCTTCTCCTCCTTCGGCAGAAGAACTTCCGCAACCTGGCCTTTTCCGCCTTCCGGCCGCCCCAGGGCCTCTTCGCCCTGGTGGGGGGAAACGCCCAGGGGAAGACGGGGCTTCTTTGGGGCATCCACCTCGTGCTCGGGGGGGAGGTGCGGGCCACCTTGGGGGACCTGGTGCGCTTTGGGGAGGAGGAGGCCTGGCTCTTCGCCGAGGTGGAAACCGAGCTGGGGGTCTTCCGGGTGGAGCAGCGCCTTGCCCCCGAGGGAAGGATGGTTTTCCTGAACGAGAAAGCCGTGAGCCTGAAGGCGCTTTGGGAGCTTCCCGGCTCGGTGCTGGTTTCCCCCGAGGACGTGGAGGTGGTCCTGGGAGCCAAGGAGGAGCGTCGGGGCTTCCTGGACCGGCTCATCGGGCGCTTTTCCCGCCGCTACACCGCCCTCCTTTCCGCCTACGAGAAGGCCCTGAGGCAGCGGAACGCCCTGCTTAAGGCGGGAGGGGAGGGCCTTCAGGCCTGGGACCGGGAGCTCGCCCGCTACGGGGAGGAGATCATGGCCTTGCGGCGCCGCTTTTTGCGGCGTTTTCTGCCCACTTTCCAGGAGGTGCACCGAAGCCTGGCTTCCCTCGAGGCGGGCCTTACCCTGGAGGAAACGGTGCGGGGGAACTTCCTGGAGGCGCTGGCCGAGCGGCGGGAAGAGGAGCGTGAGCGGGGGCAGACCCTGGTGGGCCCCCACCGGGACGACCTCGTCTTCCTCCTGGCGGGCCGCCCCGCCCACCGCTTCGCCAGCCGGGGGGAGGCCAAGGCCCTGGCCCTGGCCCTGCGGCTAGCGGAGCACCGCCTCCTTTGGGAGCACCACGGGGAGGCGCCCCTCCTCCTGGTGGACGAGTGGAGCGAGGAGCTGGACGAGGCGCGAAGGCGGGCGGTCCTGGCCTACGCCCAAGGGCTTCCCCAGGCGGTTTTGGCGGGGCTTTGGGCCCCGGAAGGCGTCCTTGTGTGCACCATGGAAGGAGGGGTGGTGCTATGCCCTGGCGGCTAAAGGACCTGGTGCCCGAGGCCCTGAAGAAGGCGGGGGGCAAGGAAAAGCTCCGGCGCGGGCTTGTGCTCGCCGCCTGGAAGGAGGTGGTGGGCAAAGAGCTCGCCCGGCTCACGGAGGCGGTGGGCCTGGAGGGGGGCACGCTGCTGGTGCGGGTGGCCGACCCCCTCACCGCCCACCACCTCGCCTATAGCCGCCTCGCCCTCCTCCGCCGCTACCAGGAGCGCTTTCCTGGGGTGGTGGAGGAAATCCGCTTCCTGGTGGGGCCCTTGCAAACCCCGCCCCCGCCTCCCCCCAAGCCCCCGGAAAACCCCGAGGCGGCGCGCCAGGCCATCAGGCTGGCCCAAGAAGCCCCGCCCGAGCTTCGGGAAAAGGTGGCCCGGGCCGCCTTGGCCCTCTTCGCCCGCCAGACGGGAAGCCCCTGCCCCATCTGCGGCGCCCCGAGCGAACGCCACCCCTGCCCCACCTGCCGCCGCCTCCTGGAAAGCCCCGCCGTGCGTAAGGAGGCGGAAAGGCTACGCCGGGGGCAGGCCGCCCGGCTGGAAGGGGAAGCGCTCCTCGTGGCGCAGCACCTGGCCCGGGAAAGGCTTTTGGCCGAAATGCGGGAGCTTTACCCCGAGGCCCTGCGGGAAAGGAGCCTTATCCCCTTGCTCCAAGACTTAGCCCAGCGCCATAAGACCCTTTTCCCGGAGGAGCCTTTACCCGAAGGCGTACAAAGCCTCCTCCGCCGGTCAGAGCCAGGTTAAGGCCAGATGGGCCTCGAGGCGGCCCACCACCAGGCCCCGGTGGTTCCGGATCTCGGGTTGGTCCCAGGGGGTGGGGCCGGGGTCCAGGCCCAAGGCCCGGAGAAGGGCCACCACCAGCACCTCCCGGGCCTGGGTAGCCCCGTCCTCCACCTTGAGGGCGACGCCCAAAGGCCCCTTGGGGCTTTCCAAGAGAGCCAAGCCATAGTAGCCGTCCGCCCCCCGCTTGGCCACCACCGGAAGCCGCTCCATGAGCCAGGTGTCAATGCTTCCGGGCCCCGCCACCAGGTGGGGGTGGCGGCGCATGGCCTCCCGCACCTTCCTCAAAGGCTCCACATACCCTTCGGGGGCCTCTTCCGGGGCCGCCAAAAAATAAAAGGCTCGCGCCGCCCGGGAAAGGGGCAGGGCGAAGGTGGGGACGCTGCAGCCGTCGGTGGCGTAAAGGGGCTCGGTCCCCGAAAGGTCTTTAAGGGTTTTGCGGTTCAGAAGCTGCACCGGGTGGTCGGGCAGGTGGTAGCCCTCCGGAAGCGCCCCCATGGCCAAGGCGGCGGCCAGCATGCCGGCGTGCTTGCCCGAGCAGTTGTGGTGGAGGGGGGTTGGGGAAAGCCCTGCCCCTTCCAGAGCCTTCCGGGCCTCCCTGGAAAAGGGAGGGTGGACCCCGCAGACCAGGTGCTCCGGACCCAGGCCGAGCCTGGCGAGAAAGCGGGCGGCCACCGCCACGTGGGCCTCGGTGCCGTCGTGGCTCGCCGTGGCCAAGGCCACCTCCTCCTCCCCAAGGCCGAAGCGCTCCACGGCCCCCGTGAGGTAAAGGGCCAAAGCCTGGAAGGGCTTAGCGGAGGAGCGCATGTAGGCCCAAAGGTCCGGCTCCCCAGCATAGGCCAAAACCCCTTCCCGGCCGAAGACCACCAGGGAAGCCCGGTGGCGGTTTTCCACCAGCCCGCCGCGGTAGGCGTAGACCCAAGCGTTCACGCCCCAAGTCTACGCCGGGCCTCCGCCAAAAGCGCCTGCCAGTCCACGCCCCCATAGGGGTTTGGCAGGCCCTTTAGCCGGGCTTCCGCCTTCTTGAGGTTTCTTTGGCCGCTTTTGCCCAAGGACCTTTGGTGCAGGGCGGCGGCGAGGAGGATAAGCCCCTGGAGAAAGCGTTTTTCTTCCCCTTCTGCCCGAAGCCAGGCCGCTTCCAAACCTCGTGCACCTCAAGTAGCGCCCCTCCCGCCAAAGGGCCAAGGCCTCCTCCAACATCCTCCCCTCTTAAAGCTTAAGCTAACCCAAGTTGCTACCTATCCCCTGGATCTGAAAAAATAGTGGCCGCTATGCTTTCCCGTCTCATAGCGGCCTTTTGCATTATAGACGACGCCCTGCAAGCCATGGGCTACAAGGATGACCCCCAAGCCAAAACGCCCGCCTCCGCCATCCTCACCCTCGCCCTCCTTGCCGCCCTAGAGTTCGGCGGCAAGCACAACAAGGCCCTGGCCCTCGCCAAAGACCTCGGCCTCTTCACCCACGTCCCCTCCCCAAGCCGCTTCAACCGCAGGCTCCACGCCCTCTACCCCCTCCTTCTCCCCCTCCTCCACCTCCTGGCCCAGGTCTGGAAGCACCTCCACCAGGCCCAGGCGTATGCCTTGGACACCTTCCCCCTCCCCGCCTGCGAGAACATCCGCGCCCCCCGCTCCCGCCTCTTCCCGGACAAGGCCTACCGCGGCTTCATCCCCAGCAAGCGGGTCTACTTCCACGGCCTCAAGCTCCACCTCCTGGTGGACGACGGGAAGTTCGTCCACGAGGTGAACCTGACCCCGGGGAGCTTCCACGACCTCGCTTCGCTTCTCCTCCTTCCCCTGGACCTTCCCGAGGGGGCGGAGCTCTACCTGGACCGGGGGTACGAGAGCCATCTGTACGAGGACCTCCTCCGGGAGGCCCAGGAGGTTGTTCCCATGGTCATCCGCAGGAGGAACAGCCGGCGGTATCTCCCTTGGATGCAGTACCTGGCCATCGTGGGGCGGAGGGTGGTGGAGACGGTGGGGAGCATGCTCCATCACCTCTTCCCCAGGCGCATCCACGCCGTGACCCAGGAGGGTTTCGTCATCAAAGTTCTCACCTTCGTCCTGGCCCATAACATCAGTCTCCTGACCCAGAAGATGGCTGGGTAGCAACTTGGGTTAAGCTATATTTAGGTCTATGCGACTCGGAGCCTTTCTCCTCCCCTTTTTATCCTGGCGGTGGCCCTGCGCCTGGCCACCACCACCAGCGTCTACGATTCCGGGCTTTTGGACCAGCTTCTTCCCCCCTTCCAGAAGGCCACGGGGATCCAGGTGGAGGTCTTGGCGGTGGGCACGGGCCAAGCCCTGACCTTGGCGGCCCGCGGGGACGTGGATGCCGTCTTGGTCCACGCCCCGGACCTCGAGGCGGAGGCGGTGCGGCAAGGCCACCTGGCCGAAGGGTTCTGCCTAGCGCAAAACCGTTTCCTCCTGGTGGGGCCACCGGAAGACCCCGCCCGGGTGCGGGAAGCCCCCACCGTCCTGGAGGCCCTGCGGCAGATCGCCAAGACCCAAGCCCCCTTCGTTTCCCGGGGGGACCGCTCGGGCACCCACGTCAAGGAACTCGCCCTCTGGAAGGAGGCAGGCGTCACCCCGACCCCCCCCTGGTACCTGGAGTCGGGGGCGGGCATGGGCCAGACCTTGGTCCTGGCGGCGGAAAAAGGAGCCTACACCCTCTCCGATTTGGCCACCTACCTCACCGTGGGGAAAAAGAGGGGCCTGGTTGCCCTTTACGAACGGGGCGACCCTCTACTTATCAACCAGTACAGCTACTATGTGGCCCTCAAGGGGAAAAACCCTGAGGAGGCCAGGCGGCTTCGGGCCTTCTTGGCCTCCGAGGAGGCGGCCCGGCTCACCGCAGGCCTAAAGGTGGAGGGGCAAAGCCTTTTCCAGCCCCTCCGGGGGCGGTGTATCCTTCCTCCAGGTGGAAGCCGCTGAGCTTTGGGAGATCGCCTGGCGGAGCCTCTGGGTGGCGGGGGTGGCCACGCTCCTTGCGGCGCTCCCCGCCGTCCCCCTGGGGCTTTGGCTCGCCCTCCGGGGCGGGGGCGGGGCCTGGGGACGGATGCTCCTCTATGCGGGCATGGCCCTGCCCCCTGTGGTGGTGGGGCTTTTCCTCTACCTCCTCCTATCCCGCTCCGGGCCCTTGGGCTTCCTCGGCCTCCTCTACACCCCCTACGCCATGGTCCTGGCGGAGGCCATCCTGGCCTTCCCCCTCATCGCCGCCTTTGTCCTTTCCGGGGCCCGGGCCCGGGTGGAGGAGGTGCGCCTTTTGGTGCGGAGCCTGGGCGGCACGGAGGCCCAGGTCTTCCCCACCCTCTTTTGGGAAAGCCGCCGCACCCTGGCCGCTGCCTTGGCCGCGGGCTTTGGCGGGGCCATCAGCGAGGTGGGGGCGGCCACCCTGGTGGGTGGGGACATCCGCCACCACACCCGGGTTCTCACCACCGCCATTGTGGTGGAAACCCGCAAAGGGGAGTTGGAGGCGGCGTTGGCCTTGGGGATGGTCCTTATGGGCATTGCCCTTTTGGTCACCGGGCTTCTCGTTATCCTGGAGCGGGAATGAGGCCAGTGCTTTGGGCCAAGGGGCTTTTCCACCGCCACGGGACGTTTCGCCTGGAGGTGGAAGACCTTAAGGTCTACCCCGGGGAGATCCTGGCGGTCCTAGGCCCCTCGGGTAGCGGCAAGACCACCCTGCTCCGCCTTCTTGCGGGCCTCTTCCAACCCGAGCGAGGCCGGGTGGAGGGGGGGCGTGCCGCCTACCTGCCCCAGGCCCCGCCCCTCCTGCGGCGGAGCGTTTTGGAAAACGCCGCCTTTGGCCTCCGCCTCCAGGGCGTGGCCAAGCGGGAGGCCTGGGAGCGGGCGCGAAGGTTGTTGGCGCGGGTGGGCTTGGCGGAAAAGGCGCGCCAGCCCGCCCACCTCCTCTCGGGCGGGGAAGCGGTGCGCTTAGCCCTGGCCCGCACCCTTTTGGTGGAGACCGAGGTCCTCCTTCTGGACGAACCCACCGCCAGCCTGGACCCGGCCAACGTCGCCCAGGTGGAGGCCCTCCTCGCCGAGGCGGCGCTGGAGGGGCGGGCGGTGATCCTCGCCACCCACGACCTCTTCCAGGCTAAGCGGCTGGCAAAGCGGGTGGTCTTCCTCTACCTGGGCCAGGTGGTGGAGGAAGGGGAGGCCAAGGCCTTCTTCCAAAACCCCAAGGACCCTAGGACCCAAGCCTTTTTGCAAGGCCGCCTCCTCCCCTAAGGGCTCTGGAGCTGGCGGTAGGCCTCGTAGGCCGCCACCCCCACGGCCACTGCCAGGTTGAGGGAGCGCACCGGCCCCGGCATGGGGATTTTGAGGGAGGGAAACTGGGCCAGCACCGCATCCGGAAGCCCCCGGGTTTCGGGTCCGAAGAGGAGGTAGTCCCCCTCCTGAAAACGGGCATGGTAAAGGTCCTTCCCAGCCCGGGCGCTGAAGGCCCACACCCGGGCGGAAGGGGGGAGGGAGGCGAGGAAGGCCGCCCAATCGTCGTGGACCCGGAGGTCCACATGGGGCCAGTAGTCCAGCCCCGCCCGCCTGAGCTTAGGGCTGGAAAGGAGAAAGCCCAAGGGGCGGATGAGGTGCAGGGGCCACCCCAAGGCGGCGGCGGTGCGGGCGATGTTCCCCACGTTCTGGGGGATTTCCGGCTGGTAAAGGACCAGGTGGACCATCACCGCCTCCGGTACCGGGTGGCCGTACCCCGGCCCACCCGCTCCGCCTGCCCCTCGCGGAGGAGCCGGTTCAGCAAGGCCAAGGCGGCCCTAGGGCGCAGGCCCAGGTGGGCCTCCACCTCCCGCCTGGACCGAGGGGTGGCCAAAAACGCCAGGGCCCGCTCCGCCAAGGGGTCCCGCCGGGCCAGGTGGTACCGCCCCCCTTCCTTGCGCAAAAGGCCCATGCGCTCCATGCGGGCGAGCACCTTCTTGCTCGCCTCCTCGGAAAGCTGCAAGGCCCGGGCGAGCTCCGCCAAGGTGGCCTCCCCCACCCGCCTCAGGTGGCCCACGGCGATGAGGTGGTCCAGGCTGAAGGCCCCGAAGCGCTCCTGGGCCTCGGCGAGCTCCCGCACAAAGGCTTCGTCCAGTTCGGGGTTGTAGAGGATGAGGGTTAGGGCCTCGGGGAAAAGCCGGTACTCCGGGGGCTCCTTGCCGTGCTTGAGGAGGAGGCGGTACATCTTGTCCACCCCGCTTCCCGCCCGCTCCACGTAGCCCAGGCGGTACAGGGCCTCCGCCAGGCGGGGGTTGCGCCGCTTGGGGGGGTGGCGCAGGACGTTTTCCGGGGTGATGCCCGGGGGGAAGCCCCCGGGGTTGGAGATCTCCAACCGGTCCCGGTGGTGGTGGACCTGGATGGCGTCCCTGCTCTGCCAGTCCCGGTGGACTAGGGCGTTCAGGAGGGCTTCCCGGTAGACCTCCTGGTCAAAGTCCCAAACCTCTATGCGGAATAGGCCCACGGTGAGGTAGCGCACCCGGTTCCGGGCCTGGATGAGGTCCCGAAGCCGCTCCAATAGGGCGGGGATGGGCCTGAGGAGGTCTTCCCGGAAGCTATACCCCTCCTCCTCCTCGTGGAAGTAGTAACTCACCTCCGCCTGGGGCAGAAGCCGCCTTAAGGCCAGGGGGGTCCCCGCCAGGAGAAGCCCCGCCACCGTGGGCCTCGCCTCCCCCTCCACCCGCTCCAAAAGCCCAAGGGCAAAGAGGAGCTCCAGATCGGGCAGGGCGGCCAAGGCGCTTCCCCGCTCCTCCAGGATGCGCCGCAGGCGCAAGACCTCCACCGGGTCCAGATCGGAAAGGCTCGCCGCTGGCAGGACCTGGGCCGTGAAGTCGGGCTCGGGCAGGGCCTGGCCCATGCGGAGCTCGGTGAGGCGCTGCCCGTTCCAAAAGGGCACCCGCCCCGCCCCCACGGCGATGGCCGCTGGGCTTTGCGGCACGTGCAGGGCCAAAACCCTTCCCATAGGCCCCTCCACCGCCTCCACGTAGGGCAAAAGAAGGCCCTGGGTGAGCTCAAAGAGGGCGTGGGTGACCTGGAGGGGGTGGATGTCCGAGGCTCCAAGGACGTTCCCCTCCCGGCTGACCCCCAGGAAAAGGGTGCCGCCCTTGTGGTTGGCCAGGCCCGCGGCGTGGCGGGCGAGCTCCTCGGGGGAAAGGTCTGGGGGCAAGAACACCGTGCGCTCGTCTTGCCCCTGCGCCAGGCGCTCAAGTAGCTCTTCCCACGTCACGGGGCCCAGTTTAGCGGGACGGGAACCGGGGGCAGGGATGCGGGATTGCATAGTGTAAAACATTCTCTTGACATATGCGCATCTTTAGATTGACATCACGCGCGTATTGGCTCTCTTTTGCGTTTCTTGTACCAAAAGTCTTGGCTAAATGTACAGCTCTTACTTGACAATATGCATCCCGGGTGCTAGCCTCACCCTCGAGGGGGTGGCCATGCAAAGGCACAGGACCTTCTGGGGATTGGTGGTGATCGGGCTTTCAGGGCTGGCTTGGGCGGAAGGCGTGGACAAGGCGGCCACGGCGTGGATGCTGGTGTCCACCGCCCTGGTCCTCCTCATGACCCCGGCCTTGGCCTTCTTCTACGGGGGGCTGGTGCGCTCCAAGAACGCCTTGAACACCATGATGATGAGCTTCGCCGCCTTGGGCTTCGTGGGGGTGGGCTGGGCCCTTTTGGGCTACAGCCTGGCCTTCGCCGAGGGAAGCCCCTGGCTTGGAGGCTTGGGGCACGCCCTGCTAAGGGGCGTGGACCTGGCGGCCAAGGGGGAGATCCCCCACCTCCTCTTCATGGCCTTCCAGGGCACCTTCGCCATCATCACCGCCGCCCTCTTAACGGGAGGCTTGGTGGAGCGGATGCGCTTTCCCGCCCTCCTCCTCTTCCTCACCCTGTGGGGGCTTTTGGTCTACGCCCCCTTGGCCCACTGGGTCTGGGGTGGGGGGTTTTTGGGAGCCTTGGGGGCCCTGGACTTCGCCGGGGGAACCGTGGTGCACATCAACGCCGGGATCGCCGCCTTGGTGGGAGCCTTGGTCCTGGGGTCCCGCAAGGATTACGGGCGGCAGGCCATCCTGCCCCACAACGTGCCCTTCGTCCTCCTGGGGGCGGCGCTCCTCTGGTTTGGCTGGTTCGGCTTCAACGGGGGTAGCGCCCTCGCCTCGGGGGAGGCGGCGGCCTTGGCCTTCGTCAACACCCTCTTGGCCCCCGCGGCCACCCTGGCCGTCTGGACCCTTCTAGACCTCCTGCGCACGGGCAAGGCCACGGCGGTGGGCCTGGCCACGGCCATCGTGGTGGGCCTGGTGGCCATCACCCCAGCGGCGGGCCTCATTTCGCCCCTTTCCGCCTTGCTCCTGGGGGCGGTTTCCGCCTTACCCAGCTACTTCTTCCTCCTCTACCGGCCTAGAACCCGGCTGGACGACTCCCTGGACGTCTTCGGAGCCCATGGCCTGGCGGGCATCACCGGCGCCCTCCTCACGGGGGTCCTGGCGGAAAAGGCCTGGAACGGGGTGGCGGATGGCCTCCTCTTCGGCAACCCCGCCCAGCTCGGCGTCCAGGCGTTGGCGGTCCTGGCCGCGGTGGGCTACTCCGCCTTGGGCACCTTTGTCCTCTTGAAGCTGGTGGCCCTCCTCACCCCCTTGCGGGCAAGCCCCAAGGAGGAGGGCTTGGGTCTGGACGTGACCCAACACGGGGAAGAGGCTTACGCCAGCGGGGAAGGGGCCATTCTGGTGCTCTCCGAGGCTTCCCCGCCCGCCCTCAAGCCCCTGGGAGGTAAAGCATGAAGCTCATCGTGGCCATCATCCGCCCGGAGAAGCTGGGAGAGGTCCTAGAAGCCCTCTTCCGGGCCGAGGTGCGGGGGCTTTCCCTGAGCCGGGTCCAGGGGCACGGCGGGGAAACGGAAAAGGTGGAAACCTACCGGGGCACCACGGTGAAGATGGAGCTCCACGAGAAGGTGCGCCTGGAGATCGGGGTTTCCGAACCCTTCGTCAAGCCCACGGTGGAGGCCATCCTCAAGGCGGCCCGCACCGGGGAGGTGGGGGACGGCAAGGTCTTCGTGATCCCGGTGGAGAAGGTCTACCGCATCCGCACCGGGGAAGAGGACGAGGCGGCGGTCACCCCGGTAAAATAAGGGTGTGACGGCGCGGCAGCGGGCCATCCTTCACCTCTTGGTGGAGGAATACATCAAGACCCAAGCCCCGGTGCCCTCGGCCAGGCTGGCCGAGGGGCTTGGGCTTTCCCCCGCCCTGGCCCGCTACGAGCTCATCGCCCTCGAGGAGATGGGCTACCTCACCAAGCCCCACGCCTCCGCCGGCCGCGTGCCCACCCGGCAGGGCTTCCGCCAGTACTCCCTCTCCCTCCTCCCCCCCAAACCCCTGCCCGAAAGCGTCCGGGAGCGCCTGGAGCGGGCCCTTTCTGGGGCCAAGGAGCCCGAGGCCTTCTTGGTGAAGGTGGCGGTGGGGCTTTCCGGCTACCCTGCCCTCCTGCGCCTCCGGCCCCGCAAGACCCCCAAGGTGCTCCAGGTCCACCTCTCCTCCTTGGGCGAGGGCACCTTGGCCGTCTTCGTTCTGGAGGGGGGGCGGGTAAGGGAGGCGCGGTTTCCCCTCGCTCTTTCCCCCGAGCGGCTTAGGGAGGCGGAGACGGTCTTGGCGGGGCCCTTTTCCGAGCTCCCCCCGCCTCCCAGAGGTTTAGAAGACCTCTTCGCCCACCTGGTCCGGGCCTTAAACGTGGGGCTTTCCCTCTCCTACCGGGAAGGCCTCGCCGAGGCCCTAAAGGAGCCCGAGGCCCAAGACCCGGGCTTTCTGGAACGCCTAGTTAGGCTCTACGAGGCCGAGGACGGGGAGGTCCTCACCCCCCCGGGCCGGGTGGACGTGCGCGTGGGGGAGGTGGAGGGGCTGGCCCAGGTGCAGGCGGGCTTCCAGAAGGGGGAGTGGCTTGGGGAGCTCACCCTCATCGGTCCCATGCGCATGCGCTACCCCGAGGCCCTCTCCGTGGCCCTGGGCCTTTCCCAGGTCTATACTGGGGGCCATGCGGGTTGAGGTGAGGCTCTTCGCCCTGTACCGGGAACGGGCGGGAACGGACCGCCTTCCCTTGGACCTGCCGGAAGGGGCCCGGGTCCAGGAGGCGAAGGAGGCTTTAGAAAGGCTTTTCCCCGGCCTTTCCCTCTCCGGGGGCATGGCGGCGGTGAACCAGGCCCTCGCCGGGGCGGAAACCCCTTTAAAAGAAGGGGACGAGGTGGCCTTTTTGCCCCCCGTGTCCGGGGGCCAGGACTCCTTCGGCCTCACCCAGGGCCCCTTGGACCTAAAGGCCCTGGTGGACTGGGCCACGGCCCCCGAGTACGGGGCGGTGGTGAGCTTCCTGGGCACCACCCGGAGCCCCAACCGGGGGGAGGAGGTGGCCTACCTAGAGTACGAGGCCTACCCGGGGATGGCGGAAAAGGTCATGGCCCAGGTGGTCGCCGAGATGCGGGAGCGGTGGCCCTTGGGCCGGGTGGCCCTCTGGCACCGCCTGGGCCGGGTGGGCCCGGGGGAAGCCTCCATCGCCATCGTGGTCTCGGCCCGGCACCGCAAGGAGGCCTTCGCCGCCTGCCAGTACGCCATTGACCGGGTGAAGGAGATCCTCCCCGTCTGGAAAAAAGAGTACCGCCAGGACGGGAGCTTCTGGGTGGAGGGCTCCGCCCCGGAGGAGCACCGCCTTTGACCTCCTTCACCCTCCTGGCGGGCTTTCTCCTCCTCGTCCTCTTCGCCCTTCCCCTCCTCCTGGGCTTCTTGGCGGGGAGGGCCTTCCGGGAAGGAAGGGGCCGGGTGGGGCTTGGTCTTCTCCTCTTTGGTGGCTTCCTGGGCCTTCTGGCCAGGCCCAGGCCCTTGGGACTCCTCCTCCTTCTGGTTGGGCTCCTTTTGGGCTACGGCCGCCTCCGCTAGCTATAATGGGGGGATGACCGAGCGGGCCCTGCACCCCCTCACCGAGGAGGAGTACCTGGCCCTGGAGGAAGAGAGCCCCATCCGGCATGAACTCCTGGGGGGCTACCCCTACGCCATGGCCGGGGCCAGCCTGGACCACAACCTCATCGTCACCAATCTGGTAGCCCTTCTAAAGCCGCTGGCCCGGGCCAAGGGCTGCAGGGTCTATAGCGAAACCGCCCGGCTTAAGCTTTCCGAAGACACTTTCTACTACCCGGACGTCATGGTGGTGTGCGGCCCCAAAGCCCACCCCCTTTACGAGACCGCCCCCTGCCTGGTTGTGGAGGTGCTCTCCCGGGGCACGGAAGCCCAAGACAAAAGGGAAAAGCGCTCCCGCTACCTCAGCCTGCCAAGCCTCCAGGGTTACCTGATCCTGGAAAGCGAGGGACGGGGAGGTGTCCTCTACCGAAGAACCCCGGAGGGTTTCCGGGAAGAAACCCTCAAGGAGGCCTTCACCCTTCCTTGCTTGGAGGGAACCCTCGGCCTCGAGGCCATCTACGAGGGAGTCGCATGAAGCCAATCCTAGAATTGTCCCCGGAAGAACTCCCCGGCGAGGGATTTCGCAAGGCCCAGATCGCCCACTGGCTTTATGCCCGGGGCGTGCGGGACTTCGCCGAGATAACGGACCTGCCCAAGGCCCTGCGGGAAGCCCTAGCCAGGGAGTGGCGCCTCTCGGAGTTCGCCTTGGTGGAGGCCTACCCGAGCCGTGACGGGAGCGTGAAGTACCTCTTCACCCTCCTGGACGGGAAGAAGACCGAGGCGGTCTACATGCCCTACAAGAACCGCAAGACCGTCTGCCTCTCCAGCATGGTGGGCTGCCCCGCCGGGTGCACCTTCTGCGCCACCGGGGCCTTGGGCTTTGGCCGCAACCTCACCGCGGCGGAAATCCTGGACCAGCTCCTCGCCATCGCTCACCACCAGGGCATCTCCCCCCGGGAGATCCGCAACGTGGTCCTCATGGGCATGGGGGAGCCCCTTCTGAACCTCAAAAACGTCCTAAAAGCGGTGCGGGTCATGCTCCACCCCAAGGGCCTCGCCATGAGCCCAAGGCGCATCACCCTCTCCACCGTGGGCATCCCCCGGGGGATTTACCGCCTGGCGGAGGAGGATTTGGGGGTGCGGCTTGCCCTTTCCCTCCACGCCCCCGACGACGAGACGCGGCGGAAAATCATCCCCACGGCCCACCGCTACCCCATCGCCGAAATCATGGAGGCGGTGCGCCACTACTACGCCAAGACCAAGCGCCGGGTGACCTTTGAGTACACCCTCCTGAAGGGCCTCAACGACCACCCCTGGCAGGCCAGGCTCCTCGCCAAGCTCCTCAAGGGGATCAGCGCCCACGTGAACCTCATCCCCTTTAACCCTTGGGAAGGGGCCCCGGTGGAGGGGACGCCCAAGGCGGGGATTTTGGCCTTCGCCGAGGAGCTAAAGCGCCTGGGGGTGCCCACCTCCATCCGCTTCAGCCGCGGGCAGGACGTGGGGGCGGCCTGCGGACAGCTCGCCCTCAAGGCCCCCCAGTCCCTCACCTTCACACCGCTTCTAGAAGACGCCGGGCGATGACGAGCTTCAAGATCTCGCTCGTCCCCTCGCCGATGCGGGTGAGGCGGGCGTCCCGCCAGTAGCGCTCCACGGGGTAGTCCTTGATGTAGCCGTAGCCCCCCAGGATCTGGATGGCCTCGTCGCAGGCCTTCACCGCCACCTCGCTGGCGAAGAGCTTGGCCTGGGCGGCCTCGAGGGTAAAGGGCCGCCCAGCGTCCTTGAGGGCCGCCGCCTTCAGGTAAAGAAGCCTCGCCGCCTCCAGCTCCGTGGCCGCCTCCGCCAGCTTGAAGGAAACCCCCTGGTATTCAGCGATGGGCCGGCCGAAGGCCTCCCGCTCCTTGGCGTAGCGCAGGGCGTAGTCCAAGGCGGCCCGCCCCAGGCCCACCGCCATGGCGGCGATGCCGATCCGCCCCCCGTCCAGCACCTGGAGCACGTGGTAAAAGCCCTTACCCCGCTCCCCCAAAAGCCCCTCCTCGGGCACAAACAGGTCCTCCAAAAGGAGTTGCGCCGTGTCCGAGGCGTTTAGGCCCAGCTTCTCCTCCCTGCGCCCCACCTTCAGGCCCTTCTCCGGGCGGAAAAAGGCGAAGGCGGAGATGCCCAGGTGCTTCTTCTCGGGGCTTGGGGCGGGGTCGGTGCGGGCCATGACCACGTAGACCCCGGCCACGCTCCCCTGGGTGATGAACTGCTTGGTGCCGTTGAGGACAAAGCCCCCCTCCACCTTCCTTGCCTGCGTCTTGAGCGCCGCCGCGTCCGAACCCGAGCCGGGTTCGGTGAGGCCCCAGGCCCCAAGGAGCTCCCCCGAGGCCAGCTTGGGAAGGAAGGTCTCCTTTTGCCGCTCGTCCCCCGCCAGGAGAATGTGCCCCGTGGCCAAGGAGTTGTGGCTCGCCACGGTGAGGGCCAGGGAGCCATCGTGGTAGGCGATCTCCTCCACCATGCGGGCGAACAGGCGGGTGGAGAGCCCCGCCCCCCCATAGGCCTCGGGCACCACCGCCCCGAAGACGCCAAAGGCCGCCAGCTTGCGCACCAGCTCCCAGGGAAAAGCCCCGGTGCGGTCCCTTTCCGCCGCCCCCGGGGCTACCTCCGCCTTCAGGAACTCCCGGAAGGGCCCCAGGACCTGCCGCTCCTCCCCCGTTTCCTCAAACCAGAGCTCCATGGTGCGCCAAGTATATCACTTTCTTGCGAATCCGCAAAAAGGCGTCAGACCACAAAGGGGTGCTAGAGTTTTCCTCGTGCTCCTCCTCGTAGGCCCCACGGACGTGGGCAAGACCACCTTGGCCCATCGGCTCCTGGAAAGGCTCGGGGAGGCCTACTTCCTGGACCTGGACCCGGGGCAAGGAGCGCTTCCGGGAACCTTCACCCTCTTCCGCTACCGCGAAGGCGTCCTCACCCCCGTGCGCCGCTACCTCCTGGGGGCCACTTCCCCCGCCGGGGCCACGGCCCGGGCGGTGGTGGGGGCTTTACGCCTAGCCCGCCTCATCCCCCGGGGAAGCCCGGCGGTGGCGGACACGGACGGGCTTCTGGACCCGGAGTTCCGCCTCCTCCAAGCGGAGGCCCTAAGCCCGGCGGAAGTCCTCGTCCTGGGTTCGGAAGCGCTTTACCGGGCCTTCGCCTGGCGCAAGGACCTGAAGGTGCGCCTCGTTCCCCCCTTGCCCGAAGCCCGCCGGAAAAGCGCCAAAGCCAGGCGGCAAAACCGCTTGGAGCGCCTCCTTGCCCACTTCCAGGAGGCGAGGCCCAGGGTCCTGCCCCTCTCCCACTCCCTAGAGCCGGAAGGGCTTTACGGCCTCCTGGACGCTGAGGGGTTTTTCCTGGGCTACGGGCGGCTTTTAGCCTCTGCCCAGGGCGAGGGCCTCTTCCTCACCCCCGCCCAGGGCGAGGTGGCCCAGGTGGTGCCCACCCGCCTAGGCCTTACCCTTAGCGCGCTACCAGGTTGAGGATCTTCCCCGGCACGTAGATCTCCTTCACCACCTCCTTACCCTCCAGGTGGGCCTGGACGTTGGGGACCTTTTTGGCCTCCGTCAAGGCCACCTCCAGGGGGGCGTCCTTGGGGATCCGGATGGTGCCCCGCACCCGCCCGTTCACCTGCACCGCCACCTCCACCACGTCCTTCTCCAGGGCGCTTTCGTCCAGCTCAGGCCAGCCCGCCTCAAAGAGGCTATCGGGCCAGAACTGGTGCCAAAGCTCCTCGGCGATGTGGGGGGCGAAGGGGAAGAGCATCTGCAGGTAGTAGCGGACGGCGGTGCGGTACACCGGGGTCACGGGCCGCTGGCGGCGGTACTCGTAAAGGGCGTTCAGGAGCTCCATGAGGGCGGCGATGGCGGTGTTGAAGCGGAGGGCCTCGAGGTCCTGCGTCACCTTCTTCAGGGTTTCGTGGAGCTTCCCATAAAGGGCCTTGTCCTCCCCCTCCAGGTCCTCCTTCCGGAACTTCCCCGTGGTGGCCAAAAGAGCCTCCTTGTCCTCCATCACCCGCCGCCACACCCGGTTCAGGAAGCGCCAGGCCCCTTGCACCCCCTCCTCGGTCCAGACCATCTCGTTCTCGGGCGGGGCGGCGAAGAGGATGGTGATGCGGGCGATGTCCGCCCCCTCCTCCTTCACGAAGGGCCCCACCATGACCCCATTGCCCTTGGACTTACTCATCACCGCGGGCTTCCAGAGGTGGAGGGTGCCGTCCTTGTGGGGCCTGAGCTCGGCCCCCATCTTCTTCACGTCCTCCAGGGAGAGCTCGCTTTCGGCCATCTCCAGCTGGATGCGGGTGGGCTCGGGCAGGCGCACCCGATCCCCTTCCACCTCCACCGGGCCGAAGTCCGTCCAGGCCATGACCATGCCCTGGGTGAAGAGGCCCTTAAAGGGCTCCTCCACCCCCACCATGCCCAGGTCGTGGAGGAACTTGGTGAAGAAGCGGCTGTAGAGGAGGTGCAGCACGGCGTGCTCCACCCCGCCGATGTACTGGTCCACCGGCATCCAGAAGTCCGCCTTCTCCCGGGCGAAGGGTAGGCGCTCGTTTTTGGGGTCGGTGTAGCGCAGGTAGTACCAGGAGCTGTCAAAGAAGGTGTCCATGGTGTCGGTGTCCCGCTTGGCGGGGCCTCCGCACCGGGGGCAGGTGGTCTCGTAAAACTCGGGGTGGGCCTCCAGGGGGCTTTTTCCCTTGGGGCGGATGTCCTCCACGTCCTTGAGGTCGGGCAGGAGGACGGGAAGCTCCTCCTCGGGCACGGGCACCACGCCGCAGGCGGGGCAGTGGACCATGGGGATGGGGGTGCCCCAGTAGCGCTGGCGGCTGATGAGCCAGTCCCGCAGGCGGTAGGTGATGCGGGCCTTACCCAAGCCCTTTTCCTCCAGCCAGGCGATGACCTTCCGCTTGCCCTCCTCGCTCTCCGTGCCGTCAAAGGGGCCGGAGTTCACCATGATGCCCGGCTCCTCGTAGGCCCCCTCCAGGGGCTCGGGAAGGGGCTCGCCGGGGCGTTCAATCACCTTCTTGATGGGGAGGCCGTACTTCTTGGCGAACTCGTAGTCCCGGCTGTCGTGGGCGGGCACGGCCATGATGGCCCCGGTGCCGTAGCCATAGAGCACGTAGTCGGCGGTCCAGATGGGGATCCGCTCCCCGGTGGCGGGGTTAAGGGCGTAGGCCCCCAGGAAAACCCCCGTCTTCTCCCGCCCTTCCGCCTGGCGCTCAATCTCCGTCTTGCGCTTGGCCGCCTCCACGTAGGCCAAGACCTCCTCCCGGCGCTCGGGGGCGGCAAGCTCCAGGGTCAAGGGGTGCTCGGGGGCCAGGACCATGAAGGTGGCCCCGAAGAGGGTGTCGGGGCGGGTGGTGAAGACGGTGATCCTCTCCTCGCGCCCCTCCACGGGGAAGTGGATCTCCGCCCCTTCCGAGCGGCCGATCCAGGCCCGTTGCATGGCCTTCACCTTCTCGGGCCAGTCCAGGCCCTCGAGGTCCCGAAGGAGCCGGTCGGCGTAGGCGGTGATGCGCAGGTACCACTGCTCCAGCTCCCGCTTTTCCACCAAAGTGTCCTCGTGCCGCCAGCAACGCCGCCTCCACCACCTGTTCGTTGGCGAGGACCGTCTGGCACTTGGGGCACCAGTTCACAAGGCCCTTGGCCCGGTAGGCCAGGCCCTTCTCCCACATCTTGAGGAAGATCCACTGGTTCCAGCGGTAGTAGTCGGGCTCGCAGGTGGTGACCTCCCGGTCCCAGTCGTAGAGGATGCCCATGAGCTCCAGGCTCTCCTTGGCCTGGCGGATGTTCTGGTAGGTCCACTCCTTGGGGTGGACCCCAAACTTCAAGGCGGCGTTTTCCGCCGGCAGGCCGAAGGCGTCCCAGCCCATGGGGTGAAGGACCTCGTAGCCCTGCACCTTCCGGAAGCGGGCCAAGACGTCCCCCATGGTGTAGTTCTTCAGGTGGCCCATGTGCAGGTCCCCGGAGGGGTAGGGGAACATGACCAGGACGTACTGCTTGCCCCGCTTCCCCGGCTCCTCCTTGGCCTTCATGAAGCCCTTCTCTTTCCAGAAGCGTTGCCACTTGGGCTCTATGGCGTGGGGGTTGTACTTCTCCATGTTCGCCTCCTCAAAAAAAACCCTTCCCGGTAAGGGAAGGGGACGGCCAGGCCCCTTCCCTTTAGGGGGCTAGCCTGGCCGGGCGCATGCCCCCATCTTACCCCTTTTTGCTTCCTGGGGAAAAGGCGCTAGTCTTCCAGGACCCGGGCCGCCAAGGCCCCAAGGAGAAGGGAAAGGAGGAGCAGGTAAAGCCCGAGGAGGGCCAGGACGAACCCCGCCAGGGGGCCGTAGAGGAGCTCGTACTGGGAGCGGGGAAGGAGCGCGGGAAGCCCAAGCCGCACCCCCTCAAAGAGGAGGGCCGCCATCCCCGCCCCCACGCTTAAGGGAAGGAGGTCCCGTAGGCCCCGCACCCCGCGGAAAAAGGCGTAGGTCAGAAGGAAGAGGCAAAAGGCGGCAAAGAGGGGTAGGAGGAGCTCCAAAGGCCCCAAAAGGCCCCGCCAGGCCGGGGGCAGGTAGCGGAGGAAAAAGCCTAGGGCCAACCCCAAAAGGGAGAGGAGGATGAGGGCGAGGCCGAGGAGAAAGGGCATGAAAAGGCCTAAAAGCCGGTGACGCACCCCCGGGGGCCGGCCGAAGAGGAGGCCCAAGGCGTAGCTCAGGGCGGCGAAGAAGTTGCTCCCGGACCAAAGGAAAAGGAGGCCGCTTCCCAGGGTGAGGGGAAAGGCGCTTTGCGAAAGGAAGCGGAGGAGGTCCTGGGCGAGCTCGGGCCGGGCGGGGAAAAGGGACAAGGTGAGCCCCTCCAGGGCTTCCTGGAGCTCCTTTTGCCAAAGGGGGTTCCCCGCCAATACCAGGCCAAAAACCCCCACCAGGAGGAAAAGAAGGGGCATGAGGGAGAGAAGGGCGTAGTAGGCGAGGGCGGCGGCGAAGAAAGGAACGTGGGCCTCGGTGTAGAGGGCCAAGAGCCGCCTAAACAGGGAACACCACCCCCTCCGGGTCCAGCGCCCCAAGGCCCCGGTAGACCGCAGCTTGGACCTCCCCGTAACGGCCCACCTCCCCAAGGGCCCGGACCGCCCACCCCCTTTCCCCGCCCATGGGAACGCCTAAGCCCTCTCCTGCCCCTCCCCCAGGGCCACCCACTTCAAGGTGGTGAGCTCTAGGGGGCCCATGGGGCCGTAGGCGTGGAGCTTGGAGGTGCTGATGCCGATCTCCGCCCCCAGGCCTAGCTCAAAGCCGTCGTTGAAGCGGGTGGAGGCGTTCCAAAGGACCAAGGAGGCGTCCACCTCCTCCAAAAAGCGCCAAGCCGCCTTGGGGTCCTCCGTGCAGATGGCCTCCGTGTGCCGGGAGCCGTAGCGGGCGATGTGGGCCAAGGCCTCCTCCAGGCCCGAGACCACCTTGACCCGGAGGATGAGGTCCAGGTACTCCCGGTCCCACTCGTCCTCCCGGGCGGGCACCGCCTCCTTGAGGAGGGGAAGGGCCCGGGGGCAGGCCCGAAGCTCCACCCCCTTTCCCGCATGGCCCCTTCCAGAAGGGGCAGGAAGGCCTCCGCCACCTTCTCGTGGACCAGGAGGGCCTCGAGGGCGTTGCACACGGCGGGGCGCTGGGTCTTGCCGTTCAGGGCCAGGCGGAGGGCCATGGAAAGGTCCGCCTTCTCGTCCACGTAGAGGTGGTTCACCCCCTTGGCGTGGGCTAGGACGGGCACCCGGGCCTCTTTCTGCACCAGGCGGATGAGCTCCTCCCCTCCCCTCGGGATGAGGAGGTCCAAAAGCTCCAGGCGGCACATCTCCAAAATGGCCTCCCGGTCCGTGGTGGGCACCAGGGAGACCGCCTCCTCGGGAAGCCCCGCTTCCCGCAAGGCCTCGTGCCAGAGGCTCACCAAGGCCCGGTTGGAGCGGAAGGCCTCCTTGCCGCCCCTTAGGAGCATGGCGTTTCCCGCCTTCAAGGCCACGGCCACCGCCTCCACCGTGGCCCCCGGGCGCGCCTCGTAGATGAAGCCGATAAGGCCCAAGGGCACCCGGATCCGGCCCACCCTAAGGCCATTGGGCCGCTTGCTTAAGCCCTCAATCCGGCCCAAGGGGTCGGGCAGGGCGGCGATCTGCCTGAGGCCCTCCGTGAGGGTCTTGAGGTCTTTCTCCTTTAAGGCGAGCCGGTCCAGCTTGGCCTTGGGAAGCCCCGCCCTTTCCGCCTCCTCCAGGTCCATCTGGTTGGCCCGTAGCACCTCCGGCCAGCGCTCGGAAAGAAGCGCCGCCATGCGCAAAAGGGCCTCGTCCCGCCTCCCCTTGGCGAGGAGGGGCAACTTGGCCTTCGCCCTTTCCGCCAGTTCCCTCAACCCCAAGGTCATGCTTCCTCCTTTAGAGCCAGGTGGTCCCGGTGGACCACCTCCTCGGTGTAGCGGTAGCCCAAGATGGCCTCAATCTCGCTGCTCTTTCGCCCCTTGATCCGGGCGATCTCCTCGGCGGCGTAGTTGGCAAGCCCCACCCCCACCTCCTCCCCCCCTTCGGCGAGGAGGCGCACCGCCTCGCCCCGGCCGAACCGCCCCCGCACCTCCTTGATCCCGGCGGGAAGGAGGCTTGCCCCCCGCTCCTTCAGGGCCCGCACCGCCCCTTGGTCCAAAACGAGCTCCCCCTTGGGGCGCAGGAGGCCGTAAAGCCAGGCCCTTTGCCCCCGGTAGCGCCTTTGGGCGTGGAAGTAGGTGCCAAGCGCCCTCCCTTCCAAGGCCTCCACGACGACCCCGGGCCGCCTCCCGGGCAGAAGAAGGGTGGGGATGCCCACCCACCCCGCAAGCCGGGCGGCGAGGAGCTTGGAGCGCATGCCGCCACTTCCCAAGGGGTTTCCCTCCCCAGCGTGCCGCAGAACGGAAGTGGGGTCTAGCACCTCGAGGATGGGCTTGGCCTCGGGGTTTTGCTTCGGGTCCTCCTCGTATAGGGCGTCCACGTCGGAAAGGAGGAGAAGAAGCCCCGCCTCCACCAAAGCCGCCACCCGGGCGGAAAGCTGGTCGTTGTCGCCAAAGCGGATCTCCTGGAAGGCCACGGTGTCGTTCTCGTTGATGACGGGGATGGCCCCCAGGTCCAAAAGGGCCTTCAGGGTGGCCTTGGCGCTCAGGTAGCGTTCCCGGGAGGCCAAGTCCTCCGCCGTCAGCAGAACCTGGGCCACGGGAACCCCCCGAAAGGCCTCCCTCCAGGCGGCCATGAGAAGGGGTTGGCCGATGGCGGCGAGGGCCTGCTTTAAGGGCATGTCCTGGGGGCGGGGAAGCCCCGTGGCCGACATCCCCGCCGCCACCGCCCCGGAGGAAACCAGGACCACCTCCCGCCCCGCCGCCTTCAGGGCCAAGACCTGGCGGGCGAGCTCGGCCATGACGCCTAGGTCCAGCCCCCCAGGCCCCGCCAGGACCGCGCTTCCCACCTTGACCACCAGCCTTTTTGCGGAAAGCCCCGGCCGCATTAAGGTTCAGGATAGCACCCCCTTATCCCCCTACCCCGATTCTGTCTATCTGTCTAGGAGTTCTCGCTCTGATCCTTCCTCGCCAGGAAACGACCATCCCGGCAGATCGCCCGTCCCTCCACCTGGGCCTAAGCCAGGGTGGTCCGCGGGTGCGGAGCCAAGACCCGCAAGAGCCGCACCTGGGGGGATTGTCCCTCCCGGCTCCCCCTTAGGGTCTTCCCGTCCACCACCCACACTGCATCCAGTTGGGCTTTGGGGAAGAGGGAGAGGAGGGTCTTTTGCAGGCCTTTGGGGCCCAGGCGGGGGAGGAGGGAGGCGATGGCGTGGTGCCCCGGGGGGTTGGCGCGGGCGAAGCAGGCCACGCCGCGAAGTGAGTCCACGCGGCGAAGGAAGGCCAGGAGTGATGAGGGCCAACGGGCTCCACAGGGGGTATTGCCGATTCTTGCCCCGGGGTCGGGGACTTGGGCCAGTACCTCGCGCGGGGTTAGGGCTACCTCAAGGCTTGTATAGCGGTCAAGTCTGGGGCAAGCCCACAGCTGGTGGGCTTGCCTTGCAAACCTCGTCTACGGTATACATCCTAGCACCATGGGCAAGCGCGGCTTTCCCCGGCGAGAACCAAGCCCCAAAGAGGTCCTCACCCACCGCCTCCGCCTCGCCCAGGAGGTGGAGGCCCACCTCGCACACCAAGACCCCGACCCCCCCTTTACCTCATGGACACCACCGGCCTGAGCTACCGGAGCAAGGACCAGGTACTGCGGTACCGCAGGGGGGAGGAGGTGCGGCGGGTGCGGGGGCATAGCCGGCTCCTGGCCCTGGTGCGGTGGGAGCGGGGGATGAAGACGGGGCTTAGGGGTGGGTATTTGGCGGAAAGGAAGCCCAAGACGGCGATGGTGCGGGCGTTCTTGGAGCTTTTGGCTTATGGCCTCAGGGTTCTCTTTTCCCTCCTCCCCCCTCCTCCGGGGTACAAGGCGATTTACTAGGCAAGCCCACAGCTGGTTGACAGGGGCAGGGGGTGGGGGGTAAAATCCACCCTGGAAAAGCTTCCATAGGAGGTTTCGTATGAGGCGCAGGGAGTTTCTTAAGAAGGCAGGGGTGGGCCTGGCGGCGAGCCTGGTGCTGGGCCCGGCGGTGGTGCGGGCCCAGGCCGGGCCCGTCATCCGGGTGGCGGGCGACTCCACCGCCGTGGGGGAGGGCGGCCGCTGGATGAAGGAGATGGTGGAGGCCTGGGGGAAGAAGACGGGCACCCGGGTGGAGTACATTGACTCCCCCGCGGACACCAACGACCGCCTGGCCCTTTACCAGCAGTACTGGGCGGCCAAAAGCCCCGACGTGGACGTCTACATGATTGACGTCATCTGGCCGGGCATCGTGGCCCCCCACGCCCTGGACCTGAAGGGGTACTTCAGCGAGGCCGAGCTCAAGGAGTTCTTCCCCCGCATCGTCCAGAACAACACCATCCGCGGCAAGCTCACCTCCATCCCCTTTTTCACCGACGCCGGCATCCTCTACTACCGCACCGACCTCTTGCAGAAATACGGCTACAAAAGCCCGCCCCGCACCTGGGCCGAGCTGGAGCAGATGGCCCAGAAGGTCATGGAGGGCGAGCGGCGGGCGGGCAACCGGGACTTCTTTGGCTTCGTCTTCCAGGGCAAGCCCTACGAGGGCCTCACCTGCGACGCCCTAGAGTGGATTTACTCCCACAAGGGCGGGCGCATCATAGAGCCCGACGGCACCATCAGCGTGAACAACGGCCGGGCCGCCTTGGCCTTGAACACCGTCCGGCGCTACGTGGGCACCATCGCCCCCCAGGGGGTCACCTCCTACGCCGAGGAGGAAGCCAGGAACGTTTGGCAGCAGGGCAACGCCCTCTTCATGCGCAACTGGCCCTACGCCTACGCCCTGGGCCAGGCGGAGGGGAGCCCCATCCGGGGCAAGTTCGCCGTGACCGTGCTGCCCAAGGCGCCGCCGACGCCCCCAACGCCGCCACCCTGGCGGCTGGCAGCTTATGGTCTCCGCCTACAGCCGCTACCCCAAGGAGGCCGCGGACTTGGTCAAGTACCTGGCCTCCTACGAGGTGCAGAAGGACAACGCCGTGCGCCTTTCCCGGCTTCCCACCCGGCCCGCCCTCTACACCGACCGGGACGTTTTGGCCAAAAACCCCTGGTTCCGTAGCCTCCTTCCCGTCTTCCAAAACGCCGTCTCCCGCCCCTCCGATGTGGCCGGGGCCAGGTACAACCAGGTTTCCGAGGCCATCTGGACCGAGGTGCATAGCGCCCTCACCGGGCGGAAGACGGGCGAGGTGGCGGTGCGGGACCTCGAGGCCCGCCTGCGCCGCATCCTGCGGTAAAAAACCCCTTTCCCGGGGGGCGGTGAGCCCCCCGGGTTTACCCTAAAGCCATGCTCACCCAAAGGCAGGTCCGCCTGGCCTGGCTCCTGGTCCTTCCCACCTTGTTGGTGGTGGTCCTGGTGGCGGGCTACCCCTTGGCCCAGGTCTTTTACTGGTCCTTCTTCAAGGCCGACATCGCCTTCGTGGAGCCCCCCGTGTTCGTGGGCCTGGAAAACTACCGATTCCTCCTCCAGGACCCCGATTTCCGCCAGTCCCTTTGGAACACCCTGAAGTTCACCGTGATCTCCGTGGGCCTGGAAACCCTCTTGGGCCTGGCCATCGCCCTCGTCATCCACTCCAACTTCCGGGGCCGGGGCCTGGTGCGCACCGCCATCCTCATCCCCTGGGCCATCCCCACGGTGGTTTCCGCCAAGATGTGGCAGTGGATGCTCCACGACGTGTACGGGGTCATCAACGTGATCGGGGTCAAGCTTGGCCTCCTGTCGCAGAAGGTGGCCTTCTTGGCCCGCCCCGAGCTCATCCTCCCCTCCATCATCGCCGTGGACGTGTGGAAGACCACCCCCTTCATGGCCCTCCTCCTCCTGGCGGGCCTCCAGCTCATCCCCGAGGAGCTCTACGAGGCGGCCAGCATAGACGGGGCCACCCGCTGGCAGCAGTTTTGGACCATCACCCTGCCCCTCCTCACCCCCGCCCTGGTGGTGGCCCTCATCTTCCGCACCCTGGATGCGCTTCGGGTCTTTGACGTGATCTTCGTCATGAGCGGGGCCAACCCCGCCACCCGCTCCCTGGCCATCTACAACCGCCAGACCCTCATTGACTTCCAGGACCTAGGCTACGGCTCGGCCATCAGCGTGGCCATTTTGGCCCTCATCTTCGTCTTCGTGATCCTCTACATGCGCACCATCGGAAAGGAGGCCCTCAAGTGAAGGCCTTTTGGCGCGCGGCCAACCGGGGGCTTTTCTACCTCCTGGTGGTCTTCGTGGTGGTGTATAGCGTCTTTCCCTTCTACTGGGCGGTGATCTCTAGCTTTAAACCCTCGGATGCCCTCTTTTCCCCCGACCCCAGCTTTTTGCCCATTCCCTTCACCTTGGATCACAACAAGAACGTCTTCCTTCAGGCCAACTTCGGCCGCAACCTGCTGAACTCCCTCATCGTGGCCGGGGGTGCCACCCTGCTCTCCTTGGTCCTGGGGGTTCTGGCCGCCTACGCCCTGGGCCGGCTTCCCTTCCCCCCCAAGAACGCCGTCTTGTACTTGGTCTTGGCCATGACCATGTTTCCCCAGATCTCCGTGCTGGGGGGGCTTTTCATGCTCCTGAGGCAGACGGGGCTTTTCAACACCCACCTGGGCCTCATCCTCACCTACCTCCTCTTCACCCTGCCCTTCACGGTCTGGGTGCTGGTGGGCTACTTCCGGGGGCTTCCCCGGGAGCTGGAGGAGGCGGCCTACGTGGACGGGGCCACCCCCTTGCAGACCCTCCTAAAGGTGATGCTCCCCCTCACCGGGCCTGGGCTGGTGACCACGGGGCTTTTGGCCTTCATCGCCGCCTGGAACGAGTACCTCTTCGCCCTCACCTTCACCGTGGGGGACGCGGTGAAGACCGTTCCCCCCGCCATCGCCAGCTTCGGCGGGGCCACCCCCTTTGAGATCCCCTGGGGCTCCATCATGGCGGCCAGCGTGGTGGTCACGGTCCCCTTGGTGGTTCTGGTCCTCATCTTCCAGGGGCGCATCGTGGCGGGCCTCACCGCGGGGGCGGTGAAGGGCTAGGAGGCCAGGGCCCGCTCCAAAAGGGCGAGGGCCGAGCGGAGGACCTCCTCCAGGTGGGCCTCATCCTTGAAGCTTTCCGCGTAGACCTTGGCCACGTCCTCGGTGCCGCTCGGCCGCACGGCGAACCAGGCGCTTTGGGTCACCACCTTGAGGCCCCCCAGGGGCTCGCCGTTGCCTTTGGCGCGGGTGAGGACCTCGAGGATGGGCTCCCCCGCCAGGATCCTTTCCCCAAGAGCTTCCGGGGATAGCCGGGCCAGCCGGGCCTTGGCCTCCGGGCTCATGGGAATGTCCTTGCGGGCGTAGAAGGGGCGGCCCAAGGAACGAGCGAGGGCCTCGTAGACGAGGTCGGGGGCCTCGCCCCGCTTGGCCTGGAGCTCGGCGGCGAGAAGCCCCAAGAGGATCCCGTCCTTATCGGTGGTGAAGGGCCTCCCGTCAAAGCGCAGGAAGCTCGCCCCGGCGCTTTCCTCCCCGCCAAAGCCGAGCCAGCCCGCCAAAAGCCCCTCCACGAAGTGCTTGAAGCCCACGGGGGTTTCGTAGACCTCCCGGCCCAGGGCTTGGGCCACCCGGTCCAGAAGGGCGCTGGTCACGGCGGTCTTGCCCACCTTGGCCCCCGGCCAGGTGCGGGTGGTGTAGAGGTGGTGGACGGCGGCCGCCAGGTAGTGGTTGGGGTTCATGAGGCCCCGGGGCGTGACGATGCCGTGGCGGTCGGCGTCGGGGTCGTTGCCGATGGCCAGGTCAAACCGCTCCTTCAGCGCCAAAAGCCCCGCCATGGCGTAGGGGCTGGAGCAGTCCATGCGGATTTTGCCGTCGTGGTCGGGCGGCATGAAGCGGAACGTGGGGTCCAGGGTGGGGTTCACCACCTCCAGGTTCAGGCGGTAGGCCTCCGCCAGGCGTTCCCACACCTGGAGGCTTGCCCCTCCCAGGGGGTCCACCCCGATCCTGAGGCCGCTTGCCCGGATGGCCTCGAGGTCCACCGCCTCCTTCACCTTCTCCACGTAAAGGCCGGCGAAGTCAAAGGGCTTGGCCCGTTCCTTGGCCGCTTTGAGGGGGATCCGCTTCACCCCTTTAAGCCCCTCCGCCAAAAGGGCGTTGGCCCGGGCCTCAATGGCCTTGGTGAGGCGGGTGTCGGCGGGGCCGCCCGTGGGGGGGTTGTACTTGAAGCCCCCGTCCTCGGGGGGGTTGTGGCTTGGGGTGAGGAGGACCCCGTCGGCCTTGGCCGTGTGGCGGGCGTTGTGCTCCAGGATGGCCAAGGAAACCAAGGGCGTGGGGGTGTAGCCCTCCCCCACCTCCACGAACACCTCCACCCCGTTGGCGGCGAAGACCTCCAGGGCCGTGGCCCAGGCGGGGGTGGAGAGGGCGTGGGTGTCCTTGGCCAGGAAGAGGGGCCCCGTGGCCCCAAAGGAGGCCCTGAGGTCGGCGATGGCCTGGGCGATGGCGAGGACATGGGCCTCGGTGAAGGTGCCCTTGAGGCTGCTTCCCCGGTGGCCGCTGGTGCCGAAGGCCACCCGCTTTAGGGGGTCTTGCGGGTCGGGGATTTCCTCATAATACAGGGTGAGGAGTTGCACAAGGTCCATGGCCCCATCTTAAAGGGGGAGGCCAAAGGCCTCCCCCCATGCCGTGCCCAAGGGCCTAGGGCTTGGCGGGGGTTTCCTGGGGAGCCTCCTTGGGCTTTTCCTCCATTTTGGGGGTGAGTTCCGCCAGGACCTGGCTCAGGCGGTTTTCCACCTTAGCCCCCTTCCTCAGGTCCTGGATGAGGGCCTGGGCCTTGGCCTGCCGCTTCCGGGCGATGATCCCTTCCCGGGCCTCCTCCGCCACCTGGGGGTAGGGCTTTAGGACCTCCGCCTGGCGGTTCTTAACGAGGAGCACGGCGAAGGTGCCGTCCTCCAGCTTCACCACCTCGCTCACCTCGCCCAAAGGCCCCTTGGGGAAGGTTTCCTTCACCTTGAAGACCAGGCGGTCCAGGACGGCGGGAAGCTGGTTGGGGTTTACGGTGCCGTACTCCGTCACCGTTCCCTCCTGGGCTTTGGCCAGGGCCTGGAGGTCCCCGCCCCTCAGGGCGGCCTCGCGGAAGGCCTTGGCCTTGGCCTCGTTCTGGAAGACCACCCCCACCACCTCGGCGCTGGCGGGCACGGTGAAGAGGGCGGGGTTTTCCGCATAGTAGCGCCTGGCCTCCTCCTCCGTGGCGGTCACGTCCCGGGTGGCGTAAAGGACGTAGGCCTGGGCGATCTCGTCCTTGCTGCCGATGAAGGGCTGGCCGCTTTTCTTGGCCTCTTCCACCAGGAGTTCCCGGTCAATGAGGCTCTCCAGGGTCTGGGGCAGGAAGAACTGCACCGCCAGCTCCCCCAGGCCCTGCTGAATGAGCGCCGCCGTCTGCTGGTTGGAAAAGACGGGCTGGAGCACCTGGGAAAGGAGGATCTCCTTCCCGTTCACCGTGGCCACCACGGGGTTTTGGTAGGTGTAGGGGCTGTCCTCGGCGAAGCGTACCTGGGCTTTCTTGCGGAGCTCTTCCAGGTAGGCCTCGAGGGCCCCGTTCCCCTTGGCCTGCGCCGCGTCCTTCTCCACCTGATCCTTGACCTCTTCAAAGCTCGGGGCCTTGGCGGGGAGGTATTCCTCCACCTTCACCAGGTAGTAGCGCCCCCCGGCTTCCATGGGCCCCACCAGACCCGGGCCCTTGAGGGCGAAGACCGCCTCGGCCACCTTCTCGGGGAAGACCACCTTGGTCACGGGCTTGGGCTCGCTTTCCCCGGGGCCTGCCCCCAAGGCGCCCCCCTGCTCCGCCCCCACCTTGGAGTACTGCTTGGCCAAGGCGGCGAAGTCCTCCCCGGACTTGGCCTTGGCGGCCACCTCCTCCGCCAGCTTCTTGTCGTCCAAAACGATCTGCCGCGCCCTCACCCGGGGCTCGCCCTTGTAGTTTTCCTGGTGGACCTCAAAGTAGAAACGTGCCTCTTCTGGGGTGGGCTTGGCGCTGGACCGGATCTGCTCCAGGCGCTTTTGGATCTGGAGTTGCGTCTTGATCTCTCCCCTGAGCTCCGCGTCCGTGAAGCCGATCTGGTTCAGGAACTGCTCGTAGGCCTTCTTATCCTTCAGGCCGTACTGCTCCCGGATCCGGTCCACCTCCTTGCGCACCTCGGCGCTCCCCACCCGGACGCGGGCAGCATCCTGCTTCAGGGCCTCGGTGAGGATCACCTGCTCCAGGAAGTGGGTGTCCACCAGGGTCTTCAAGAGCCCTTGGGGGTTAGCGGCGTAGAGGGGGTCGTTCCCCTGGAGCCTAAGGAGGTCCAGCTCGTAGACCGCCTTCCCGTTTACCCAGAGCACAGGTTTGCCCCGCGCCTGCTGCCCCGCCTTTGGGGTGAAGAGGAGGATGGCCCCCACGGCGAAGGCCAAGGCCAGTAAACCGAAGAGGATGGTGATGATCCGTCTGTTGATGCCAAACACTTGACCGCCTCCTCCTGTGCGTGCTAGGATAGCTCCCGCTGAGTGCGCCCGTAGCTCAGCTGGATAGAGCGTCGGCCTCCGGAGCCGAAGGTCAGAGGTTCGAGTCCTCTCGGGCGCGCCATTTTTCTTTTTAGACCCCGGAAAGCCCGTAGCACGAAGGGATTTTAGCACACTCCCCGTGAGAAACCGGTTTAGGATGGAGGGGTGTTGCCCCTCCTCCTTGCCTGGCTTCACACGGTGAACGACCTCTTCTCCAACTTCCTCACCCCCCTCTTGCCCAAGCTCATGGCCCACTTCGGGGTGGGCCTGGGCACCGCGGGGCTTTTGGTTTCCGCTTACTCCCTCACGGGAAGCCTCCTCCAGCCCTTCGCCGGCCTGGTGGCCGACCGGGTGGACCGGAGGCTCCTCGCCGCCTTGGGCCCGGTGCTGGTGGCCTTGGGAATGGGCTCCTTAGGGCTTTGGCCTAGGTTTGAGGTTTTGCTCTTGGTTCTGGGCGTGGCGGGGCTCGGCTCGGCCCTCTTCCACGCCTCGGGGGCCAGCCTGGTGGGGGAGTTCGCCCCGGCCCAAAGGCGGGGGTTTTGGCTATCCTTTTTCGGCTCCGCCGGCTACCTGGGGCTTTCCCTGGGGCCCATGGTGGCCCTCTTCGCCGTGGGTGCCTTGGGGCTCAAAGGGCTCATCCTCCTCACCCCTTTGGCCCTTATCCCGGCCCTTTTCCTCCTCCGCCTGCCCCCGGTCAAGGGGCGGGGGAAGCCCGCCGGGCTTAAGGACTTCCTCCGGGTCTTCCGGGGGGACGTGGCCCGGCTTTGGGGCATGGCCACCTTGCGGAGCCTGGTCTTCATGAGTTTTTCCACCACCTTGCCCTACTGGTACGCCACCCGGGGGCTTTCCGACGCCTACACCGCCTTCAGCCTTTCCGCGTATAGTCTTTCCGCCACCTTAGGGGCCTTCCTGGGCGGCACCCTATCCGACCGCTTCGGGCGCAAAAGGGTGCTGGTGGGCACCTTGAGCTTCGGCCTTCCCCTTTACCTGGCTCTGCTTCTCTTGCCCCCGGAAAACCCCCTCTACCTCCTCCTTCTGGCCGTCACGGGGGCCTTGATGAACGCCGGCATCCCCGTGGCGGTGGCCCTGGCCCAGGAGCTGGAGCCCACCCAGACCGCCACGGTTTCCGGCCTCCTCATGGGCTTCACCTGGGGCTTCGCCGGGCTTTTTTACGCCCCCATCGGCCACCTGATTGAGCGCCTGGGGGTGATGCCGGTTCTTTTGGCCTTGGGGGCTTTGCTCCTGCCCGCTTGGGAGCTCGCCCGGAGGGTGCGGGGGGTGAGGACTCAGGAAGCGTAAGATGGCTTTATGAGAATCCTCTTGGCCACGGATGGTTCCCCCCAGGCCCGGGGGGCGGAGGTGCTGGCGGAGTGGCTATCCTACAAGCTTGGCGCCAAGCTCCTGATCCTCTTCGTGCGGGACGTGCGGCTGGTGCGGGTGCCGGAGCTTTTGGACTTCGGCGCCCTGACCATCCCGGTTCCCGCTTACCGGGAGGAGCTGGAAAAGGCCCTCACCGCCAAAGGGGAAGCCCTTCTCTCGCGCCTGGCGAAAAGCGCCAAGGAGGCGGGGATCCCCGTGGAAACCCTGATGGAAACCGGGCTTCCCCACGAGGTGATCCTGCGCCACGCCCGAACCGCGGATCTCCTGGTCTTGGGGCGGAGCGGGGAGGCCCACGGGGGAAGCTTCGCCGGCCTAGGGAGCACCGTGGACCGGGTGCTGAGGGCTTCCCCCACCCCGGTCTTGGTGGCTCCCGTGGAATACGTGGAGCTCACGGGGGCCCTTTTGGGCTACAACGCCTCGGAAAGCGCCGTGCGCGCTCTCCACACCCTGGCGGCCTTGGCCAAGCCCTTGGGGCTAGCGGTGCGGGTGGTGAGCGTGCACGACGACCCGGTGCAGGCCTCGGCCTGGGCCCTCGAGGCCGAGGCGTACCTCAAGGACCAGGGCCTTCCCACGGAGGCCTTGGCCTTCTCCGGTGACCCGGCGGAGCACCTCCTCGCCCTCCAGGGCCCGGAGGACCTTTTGGCCCTCGGGGCCCCGGTGCGGCGCCTTGTCTTGGGGAGCACGGCGGAGTACGTGGTGCGCCACGCCGTGGGCCCCGTCCTCACCGTGCGATAAGGTTTAGGCCCCCTTGGTATAATGAACCCCTAAAGGGAAAGGGGGGTTCATGACGGTACGCCAGGTGTTGCTCCACAAGGGGAGCCAGGTCTACGCCATCCACCCCGAGGCCACGGTGCTGGAGGCTTTGCGGAAGCTCGCCGAGCACGACATCGGGGCCCTTTTGGTCATGGAAGGCGAGCGGCTTCTGGGCATCTTCTCCGAGCGGGACTACGCCCGCAAGCTGGTTCTTCTGGGCCGCTTCTCCAAGGACACCCGGGTGGGGGAGGTGATGACCCAAGACCCCATCACCATCCCCCCTGAGGCGGACTTGTCCCAGGCCATGCGCCTCATGACCGAGCACCGGGTGCGCCACCTGCCCGTGGTGGAAGCGGGCAAGGTGGTGGGCGTGGTGTCCATCGGGGACGTGGTGAAGGCCATCATCAGCGAGCAGGAGGTGCTCATCGGGGAGCTATCCCGCTACGTGACGGAAAACCGCTAGTCCCGGAAGAGCCAGTTGAGGAGGAGGCTTACCAAGGAGAGGATCAAAGCTCCCACCAAGGCCCCGCCGAAGCCCTGCACGGAAAGCGCCGTGACCTCCGCCACCAAGTAGAGCACCGCCCCGTTCACCACCAGGGTGAAAAGCCCCAAGGTGAGGAGGTTCAAAGGCAGGGTGAGGAAGAGAAGAATGGGCCTTAGAAGAGCGTTGGCCAACCCCCAGATAGCCCCCGCCACCAGGTAGTCCAAAAGCCCCGCCCCCGGGTCAAACCGGACCCCCGGGTAAAGGAGGGTCACGAGCCAAAGGGCCAGGGTGTTGAGGAGTAGCCTCACCAAAAGCCCGCGCATGCCTCTAGCCTAGCAAGGCGACCCTTAGCCTTCTCGGGCTTCCCTGGTCCGGGAACCCAGACCGGGCTTACCTTGCAAACTTCGCCTGCAGTATGCATCTCAGCGCCATGGGCAAGCGCGGCTTTCCCCGGCGAGAACCGAGGCCC